>CALUXW010000001.1 GCA_944324865.1 Candidatus Gastranaerophilales bacterium
AAGCACGAAACAAAAGGTTTTATATACCAAGCTGCTCCTTGTTTGACAATTAAATAATAATATCGGGATGTAGCGCAGCTTGGTAGCGCACCGTGTTCGGGTCGCGGGGGTCGCAAGTTCGAATCTTGTCATCCCGATATATTAAAAAAAGAGTCCGCGGGGTTCTTTTGCAGACTCTCTTTCCATTCGCAACATTCCGAAAGTTGCGTTTGCGGATTTTGGATTGAAAAGGAATTGAAATATTAAATTTGGGCTCCACAGGCTTTATATAGACCTATGTAGTCTACAAGGTATTCTGTTTTTTGTTGTGCAACAAGTTGATTAATGCTCAACAAATTTTCTTTAAATTGTATAAGATCAAGTTTTGAAATTGCTCCTTCATTGTATTTCATTTCATTGTAGCTGTAATCTTTTTCCTCAAGCTCTTGTTGTTTGATAGTTTGCGTTAGTTTATTTAAATCAAGCTTAACACTGACTAATGCATCATTTACTTCTTGAATTCCTTCAAGATTAGTTTTTAAATATGTTTGTAAGATTCTTTCGTATTCAGCTTTTTTTAAACGAAGATTGGCAATTCTTTTACCACCTGTAAATATTGGCAAAAGTGCTGCTCCGCCAAGTGTCCATAGCATATTTTTAGTTGTAAACAAACTGCCAAAATTTGTGCTTGTAAAGAAAGCAAGTCCGCTCAGGTTAATTGTGGGCAAAAATTCTTTTTTAGCTATTCTGATATCTATCCCAGCTTTTTCTACCATTTTTGCTGCTTTTAAATAATCCGGCCTGTTTTCTATTACCTGTGATGAAATTTCCTGAGGAATATCCTTGTTAACAATCAGCTCGTTCAATGCAGTTCTTTTAAGTGATGATATATTTTCAGGACTTTCACCAATTAATACCGCCAGTTGATTTAATGCCTTCTCTCTTTGTTTGCAAAGTTCTATTAAGTCACATTGCCCTTTTATAAGTGCTTTATTTGCTTTAATTGTGTCAGATGTGCTTACAAGTCCTTCTTTATTGCTCAATAACATTAAATCGTATATTTCTTGTCTTTGTTTATTAATTTCTTCTTGCAATTTTATAGATTCATCCAATCTGACAACATTAAAATATGTTGTTCCAACGGCAGAAGCTATGGATATATATACAGCTCTTTCATCATCTAATGAAGCTTCGAATTGTTTTTGGACGGATTTAGTCTTATCCCTGTTTTTTAAAAAGATATCTGCTTCATAACTTACAATACCCGGAAGTGCAAAAGCGCCTACTGTATCTGTAGAACCTGGTAACTTTGCAAGTGCAGGTGAAAATGCTGCACCTATTTGAGGTAATTCAGATCCAAATTGTATTTTATAATTTTGATAATACTCTTGTGTACTTATTGTTGCAATTTTCAAGTCATGATTTTTTTGTAATGCTCTTGCTATATAGTCATTTAAATAAGGATCTTGAAAATTGTTCCACCAGTCTGTATTAATATATTCTGCCTTAACTTTGAAATTAGGTGTATTTTGTTTTTTATTAAAAAAACGTCCATCTTTTTTACTTTTTTTGACACTTACAATTGTCGCATCCTGACTGTTTGTATTTTCATCTATGGCAAAAACAGGAGTATAAAAATATATATTAAAAATAGCCAAAAGTGTTAATGCTGTAATCTTTTTCATTTTTTTTCCTTTTAGTGTTGCAATTTTTATAACAATATGCTAGCATAAGATTGTTGCATTTGCAACATGTAATTTTTACAACATAAAGCATAAAAATATGACATTAAAAATTTGCGATAAAAATTATATGCACTATATTGACACGCCATCATATGATATGGAGTTGACATCTAAGTATTGCAAAACTCTTTTGGTTCAGCTTTTCAATAAAGTATGTTCAGAAATTTCACCTGAAGAGTTTATTGTATTAGACACTATTTCTTGCAATCATGGTCTTTGTCAAAGAGATCTCGCAAAAATGCTTTTAAAAGACAGAGCCAATACAGGCAGAATACTTGATTCACTTGAAAAAAAAGGGCTTATCGCAAGAATAAATGATACAAAAAACAATAGACTTGTAAGAAAAACAGATATTACAAAAAGCGGTGAAGAAATGTTGGAAACTTTAACACGGAGGTTTCAACCTTATCATCAAAAAATGTGGGAATTATTTACTGAAGAAGACTTACATATTTTAAAATCTTCACTAAAAAAAATTAGAGATGCAATTTCTCAAATTGTTGAAATACAAATATAAGAGGTAATTATGGCTGAAGAAAACAATGAAAAAGAAACTAAAAAACCGCTTGACAAAAAAGTAGTTATTGGAATTCTTATTATCATAGCAGTGTTTGCCGGTATTTTCGTGCATAATTCAATGAAATATCAATCCACAGATGATGCTTATGTGGAAACAACAACAGTACAGGTTGCACCAAGGGTCTCGGGACAAATTATTGAAGTACATATTGATGATAACCAAAGAGTTAAAAAAGGTGATTTGGTTGCGGTTATTGACCCGGCCGACTATGAAATTAAACTTGAACAAGCTCAAGCAAAATATGAAAAGGCGCTTTTTGAACAAAAAAATGCAGTTGTGGCAAGAAAGGCTGCAAATTCGGAAATCTCTGCTGCAAAGGCTGACCTGGACAGGTACACAAATTTGTATAAAGGTGGTGCTGTTTCAAAACAAATGCTTGATGCTGCTCAAACAAGATATGACAATGCTTTGGCAAGACAGATGGCAGCAGAACAGGCGGTTATGTCGAATGGTAAAAATATAAAAGTAGCCGATGCGGAAATAAAAGAGCTTAAGGCTTCACGAGATCAGGCAAAATTAAACTTGTCATATACTAAAATATATGCACCACAAGACGGTACTGTTTCAAGCAGAAAAGTTGAAGAAGGAATGTATGTAAACGTTGGGTCACCTTTGTTTACAATAGTTCCGGATGATGTGTGGATAGTGGCAAATTTTAAAGAAAATCAACTTAGACATATGAAAGCAGGGCAAATTGTTGAAATAAAAATTGATACTTACCCTGATAAAAAATTTAAAGGTAAAATTGATTCTATACAAAGAAGTTCCGGTGCAAAATCAAGTATGTTTCCACCAGAAAACGCAGTAGGCTCTTTTGTAAAAATTGTTCAAAGAATACCCGTAAAGATAGTTTTTGATGAACCAATAGATAAGAATATTTACAATATTGTTCCAGGCATGTCGGTTGTGCCGAAAGTTAAAGTTAAATAAACTCTTGTTTGACATTTGATGGCATTATTATGCTAAACTCGGCACCTTTATTTTCTTCACTGGCGGCACAAATTCTGCCGCCAAGTGTGTTTATAATTTTATTTGACAAATATAACCCTAATCCCATGCTTGCTTTTGAGTATAGCTCTGCGGCAGAATAATATTTGTTAAATATTTTATCCATATTTTCTTTTGAAATGCCTAGTCCATAATCTCTGACACGTATTATATATTGTATATCATTATTTTCAATTGTTATATCAATATAATCAGAGTTTATCCCATACGTAATTGCATTTAAAATAAGGTTTTGGATGACTCGCCTTAAAAGAAAAACATCTGTGCTTATTGCATATCCTGGTTCTAAGTGATCATATAATCTTATTATTTTATTATGCAAAGAAGCAATTGAATTTGCTTGAGCAATAATGTCATCCGTAAATTCTCTTAAGTTTATATTTTCTTGAATTTTTGGTGTAAAACCCTTTTTTTCAAACTTGTGTGAATCAAGCAACGATTCGACAAGATGCCTTAAATCTGAATTTGATATCTTGATATTTTTTATTGCATTTTTTTGCTCATTACTTAATTCTCCGAATTTACTTTCTAATAACAAATCTAAAGTATTATCCTGTGCAATAATCGGTACTTTTAAGTCATGTGTTAACATGGCGATAAAATCTTCTTTTATGTCATTTACCTCTTTTTCTTTTTGGACATACTCCTGAATCATTTTATCTCTATCTAAAATACTTTCCAAAAGGCTGTTTAAACTTTTTGATATATCTTCTGTTAATATAGAAGGTCCCTTTCCGGCCTTTATTTGCAAGTTGCCCCATCTTGCAGAGGAAATACAATAACTCAATGATTTTAAATATTTTAATAATTCATGATACTTGCTTAAAAGCTTTGAATACCTAATCAAAATTATAGCGTTTAAAATTGCACAAATTGCAAAAAAAATAGCTGTTGCACATAATATTACATATTTCATCTTTCCAATATAACATAACTTTGCTAAAATTATTTAATGAATTTATTTGATATTTTTTTTCTTGCAATAGCTTTATCAATTGATGCAGGTGTAGTTTCATTTTCGCAAGGTTTATTAATTTGCAAAAATAAGCACAGAAATTCTTTTTTTCTTGCCATATTCACAGGTTTTTTTCAATTTGTCATGCCGATACTTGGTTTTATTCTTGCAAGCATAATATATAAATACATAAAACCCTTTACTACTTTTATTGCTTTTGTAATTTTTTTGGCACTAGGGATGAAATTTATCTTGGATGCAATAAAAAAAGGCGCAAATAAAACTAAGGAAATTTGTTGCCTTTCCCTTCAATGTCTTTTGTTAATTGCAATAGCAACAAGTATTGATGCTCTTGGTGCAGGTATAAATTTTCGTTTTCTGGATGTACCCTTGTTATATGCATCTGTAATAATAGGTATTACTACATTTATTATTTCGTTATTAGGATTTTATTCGGGATGTATTTTTAAAAAATTTCCTTCAAAATATCTTGAAATTATTTCGGGGTTAATTTTAATTATTCTTGCCTTGAAAGTTTATATTTGAATTATTAATTTTTTGTTTATTTTTTAAGGCGCATGTAAATATGGTGATAAATTAAAATTAAAGAAATTGATAGATAGGAGATTATATATCATGGCAAAAACAATAGGTATCGATTTAGGTACGACAAACTCGGTCGTTGCTGTTATGGAAGGTGGTAAACCCACTGTTATTGCTAACGCTGAAGGTTCAAGAACAACCCCTTCAATTGTAGGTTTTTCAAAAACAGGTGAAAGACTCGTGGGTCAGCTTGCAAAACGTCAAGCTATCTTAAACCCTGATAAAACAGTTATTTCAATAAAACGTCATATGGGCGAAGACTATAAGAAAAATATCGACGGTAAAGACTATACTCCTCAAGAAATTTCTGCAATGATACTTAGAAAACTAGCAGATGATGCTTCAAATTATTTGGGCGAAAAAGTTACCTCTGCAGTAATTACTGTACCTGCATACTTTAATGATGCTCAACGCCAAGCAACAAAAGACGCAGGTAAAATTGCAGGATTAGATGTTCTTCGTATCGTAAACGAACCAACAGCAGCGGCTCTTGCGTACGGTCTTGAAAAAGATAAAACAGAAAAAGTTTTAGTATTCGACCTTGGCGGTGGTACATTTGATGTTTCTATTCTTGAAATAGGCGACGGGGTTCATGAAGTATTATCTACTTCAGGTGATACTCACCTTGGTGGTGATGATTTTGACCAAAAAATTATCGATTGGTTATGTGATGAATTCAAAAAACAAGAAGGTATTGACTTAAGAAGTGATAAACAAGCAATGCAAAGACTTAAAGAAGCGGCAGAAAAAGCAAAATGTGAATTGTCTTCAGTTGTTGAAACAAACATCAACTTACCGTTTATCACAGCTGATGCTAACGGGCCTAAACACTTAGATTTACAGCTTACAAGAGCAAAATTTGAAGATTTAAGCCATGACTTGCTGGAAAGATGCAAAAAACCTGTTGAGCAAGCAATCAAAGATGCTGGTATTTCAAAAAACGAAATTAATGAGGTAGTTCTTGTAGGCGGTTCAACACGTATACCTGCTGTTCAGGCATTAGTTAAAGAATATACAGGCAAGGAACCAAATCAATCTGTTAACCCTGATGAAGTTGTTGCGGTTGGCGCAGCAGTTCAAGCAGGTGTATTAGCCGGTGAAGTTAAAGACATCGTACTTCTTGATGTTACACCTCTGACATTGGGTATTGAAACGCTTGGGGGCGTTATGACTCCTCTTGTACCTCGTAATACAACAATTCCTGTTTCAAAATCTCAAGTATTCTCAACAGCAGATGACAACCAAACTGCAGTTGATATACATGTTTTGCAAGGTGAAAGACCAATGGCAAGTGATAACAAATCACTTGGAATGTTTAGACTTGATGGCATTCCGCCGGCTATGAAAGGTATGCCTCAAATCGAAGTTATATTTGATATTGATGCAAATGGTATTGTAAATGTTACTGCTAAAGATAAGGCAACAAATAAAGAACAAAAAATCACTATTACAAATTCTTCAAATCTTTCTGAACAAGATATTGACAGAATGGTTAAAGAAGCTGAATCAAACGCAGAAAACGATAAAAAGAAAAAAGAAGAAGCAGAAACAAAAAATAATGCTCAATCTTTAATCGGTGCTGCAGACAGAATTGTAAAAGATTTTGAAGGCAAAATCTCTGATTCTGATAAAACAAAACTTGAAGAACAAAAAGAAGCTCTTAAAAAAGCACTTGATGAAAATAAATCTCACGATGAAATCAAGAAACTATCTGAAGAACTTCAACAAACTATGTATGCTATCTCTCAAGCAGCTTATGCCCAAGTTCAAAAAGAAGGCGAACAAGCTCAATCAGGTGATAATCAAAATCAGGAACAAAACAGTTCACAAAACAATTCTGACGATGTAATTGATGCAGAGTATACAAAAGAATAACACTAGTGCAATTAATAACAAAACGGCGGAAATGCCGCCGTTTTTTATTGCTACTTGAGTATTTTGGGTGTTTTTAAATTTTAAAGTATGACTTATAATTAATATGTCGCTTATTTTTTGGCCTTTCTTTAAAAATAGAAAGGTTATTTATATGTCAAAATCAAGTAAAACAATTTATTACAATCCCTCATCCAGTATAAAACTAAACGGAGAAGATAAAGCAGGCGTGAATATTTCACCTTGGGGTACTTCAGGCTATTATAACATGGATGAAAGTGAAAAATCTGCTTTTGATTATGCTGGTGAGCAGTTTGCACTGAATTTACCGGAATTAAATGTATTTGATGCCGATACGCAACGTAGATTTGAAAACCAGGTACAAAATTACATCAATAAAGGAGTTGAAGATATTAATGATATTTACACTCCAATACTAAACGATTTGCAAAATGATATTGCATCTCGCTTTGGTAATTTAGATAATTCAATCTTTATGGATAATTTATCTGAAATAGAAAATAGTCGTGCTGATGCAGTGTCTGCACTATCACAAGATGTACAAACATACAGACAAGATTTAATCAATAATGAATTGGCAAACAGGTATGAATATCTCGATTATTTAAATAATTTCAGACAACAATTGTTATCTAATGCGCTAGATGCACTTGGTGAAAGTCAAAATCTTTCAAATTTATCTAACTCATACTATTCAAATCTAAATGGTATTGTAAGTAAAAATAATCAAAATAGCGGTTTAGATTATGGCAGATTATTAAGCAATGCGCTAAGTGCTGCTATGTCAAAATTCCCATTGTAATTTAAATTTGAAAATTCTTGGCGGAAACATTTAAATGTTTCCGCTTTTTTTATTTATGTTGTATTATATATTATGTTAAACGTATTTTACTGGAGGTAAAAGTGGGATATAAAATTCTATACAAAAAAGAACTTTGTCAAAATCAATACGAAATAAGAATAAAAGCACCTTTTATTACAAGAAATGCTCAGGCAGGACAATTTATAATATTGAGAACTGATAAAAATTCAGAGAGGATTCCATTAACAATAGCTGATTACAATAGAGAAACTCAAGAGTTAACAATTGTATATATGGCTGTTGGCTATACTACAAAGAAACTTTCAAAGCTTGAAGTGGGTGATGAAATTGAAGATATAGTAGGACCATTGGGAGTACCTACACACATTGAAAAATACGGTACAGTTGTTTGTCTTGCGGGCGGATATGGCGCAGCACCTTGTTATCTAATTGCAAAAGCTTTTAAAGATGCGGGAAATAAAGTTTATATGATTATGGGTGCAAGAAATAAAGACCTTATTTTCTGGCAAGATAAAATGAAAAATGCGTGTACGGAATTATTTATTACTACTGACGATGGTTCACTAGGTACAAAAGGTTTTGTAACAGGTGTTATGCAAGATATTATGAATAAAGAAAAAGTTAACTATGCAATTGCAGTTGGTCCAATGCCTATGATGAAAGCTGTTGCAGACTTAACAAGAGGTAAGGGCATTAAAACTGAAGCTTCCATGAATCCTATTATGGTTGATGGTACAGGTATGTGCGGAGCATGCCGTGTTACTGTCGGAGGTGAAGTCAAGTTTGCTTGTGTTGATGGTCCTGATTTTGATGCTCATAAAATTGATTTTGACGAAGTAATAAATCGTACAAGAATATACAAAGATCAAGAAAAACATTGTGATGATACAAACTGTAATATGATTAGACAAGCGATAGAATTAGAAAAATGTAAACAATAGAAAGAGGAAAATATGGCTTCAATTCCTATATGTCCATTAATGTCTGCCGGTAATGAACAAAGTGTTGTTTGTTTACAAGAACGATGTGCTTGGTATATGACCGGTTCTAAAACTTGTGCATTATATGTAATGGCACACAATGCTATTATGGATATAAAATCTAAACAAGCGGAGAAGAAATAATATGTCAAAACCGATGACAATCACTGAGAAAATTTTTGCTGCGCATAGTGGGAGAGATTTTGTAAAAAGCGGTGAACTGATAAATGCTAAAGTTGACATTACACTTGCAAATGACATAACTGGACCAATAGCTATTTCTGAATTTAAAAAAATTGGTGTCAAAAATGTTTTTGATAACTCAAGAGTTGTTTTTGTCCCTGATCATTTTGTGCCAAATAAAGACATAAAATCAGCAGAGCAAGCAAAAATTGTAAGAGATTTTTCCAAAGAACAAAATCTTGCAAACTACTTTGAAGTTGGCAGAATGGGAATTGAACATGCTTTATTGCCCGATAAAGGTATTGTTACAGCAGGCGACTTGATAATTGGTGCAGATTCCCACACCTGTACATATGGTGCCTTGGGTGCTTTTTCAACAGGTGTCGGTTCGACAGATTTAGGCTGTACAATGGCATCAGGTGAAACATGGTTTAAAGTGCCAACTACTATTAAAGTTGAATTTTATGGAAAACTTAATAAATGGGTTTGTGCAAAAGACCTGATTTTACATCTCATTGGCGACATTGGAGTAGATGGAGCATTGTATAAAACTCTTGAGATTGGTGGAGAAGTCATAGAAAATATGCCAATGGATGGTAGGTTTACTATTTGTAATATGGCAATTGAAGCCGGTGCAAAAAGCGGAATTATAGCTCCTGATAAAATTACAAAAAAATTCTTAAAAGGTAGAAGCTTGAGGGAACCTATTTTTTATAAGAGTGACGAAGATGCTGAATACGAGCGTATTTTAAGATACGATGTATCTAGAATCGAACCTACTGTTGCAAAACCTCACTTACCTGAAAATACTTGCCCGATATCTAAAATCGGAAACATAAAAATAGATCAGGCAGTTATCGGAAGCTGTACAAACGGCAGATTAAGCGACTTAAAAGCAGCGTCTGAGATACTTGAAGGCAAAAAAGTTCATCCCGACGTGCGTTTAATTGTTTTCCCCGGAACTCAAGAAATATACCTTGAAGCACTAAAATTGGGATACATAGAAAACATTATAAAAGCAGGTGGGGCAGTTTCTACACCTACTTGTGGTCCATGTTTGGGTGGTCACTGTGGAATTTTGGCTAAAGGCGAAAGAGCAATTTCAACAACAAACAGAAATTTTGTTGGCAGAATGGGGCATCCGGAAAGTGAAGTATATCTTGCATCACCTGCTGTTGCAGCGGCAAGTGCGATTTTGGGTAAAATTTCATCACCCAAGGAGTTATAGGTGAAAAAAAATATTCTGGCAATTCAAATTCCATCAGCTATTGCTGATTTACAAAGTAATTTTGATAATTTGGAATTTTATCTAGATAAAATTTTGCAAAATACTGATATAAAACCGGATTTTTTGTTTTTACCCGAGGTATGGTCTATAGGTTGGTTTCCTCCATGTTTTATGAATTTTTCAAACGATGAAGAAACACTAAGATTTTTGACATTTGTGGCAAAAAAATATAGCGTAAATATTTTTGGGGGTTCGTTTATAAGAAATGACAAAGGTACTTTAAAAAACTCTATGCCTGTAATCTCCAGAAAAGGCGACCTCATAGGTTATTATGATAAAATACATCTTTATACCCCTGATGGAGAGGGCGTCTTGGCATCTGGCACGAATCCTTGTTTATTTGAAATAGAGGGGTTAAAAATAGGGGTATCAATTTGTTATGACATAAGATTTCCTGAACTTTACAGATCGTATATGAGTGTTGAGATTCCCCCTCATTTATTAATTAATTTGTCTGCTTGGCCAAAAACACGATCAAACCAATATTATTTGATGGCTTCTTCAAGAGCTGTTGAAAATCAGTCTTACTTTCTTGCACTTTCTCAGTGTGGCGAAATTAAAGATGGAATTTACAACTCAGGATGTTCATGTTTGATAAATCCTATGGGTGAATGTTTAAGTATCCTTGATGAAAATATTGGTTATATTTTTTATCAAATTGATACAAGTATTGTAGACAATGTTAGAAATATTTATCCTAATTTAAAAAACAAAAAAATAAATGATTTTGGTTTTAAGGTAAAAGAATTTTTATACGACGAGGTAAAATGTTTAAAAAAATAGTTTTATTGACAATATTTATGTGTTTTTCGTTATGCCCCTCGTTTCCGGCGATATTTTCATATGACTTTTCAAAAGTAATTTCCGAGCAGGATTTCGATGGTAGTTCTATTGTAGCGATTTCGGTTATTGATAATAAAAATTCAAAGACCTTATATTCTAAAAACGAAAATAAGCTTCTAAATACTGCCTCTGTATTAAAATTGTTTACATTTGCCAGTGCTCTTGACACGCTTGGCCCTGATTACAAATTTGAAACATCTTTTTATGTATATGGGAATAGTTTGTATTTAAAGCTTGGTGCTGATCCATTATTAAGAAAGAATGACTTAGATATTTTAGTTAAAAAATTAAAAAATAGTGTTAATTTTAAAACTATTAAATACATATATATTGATGATAACATAATAAGTTCAACACCCTACCCTGACGGATGGTGCGTAGACGATTTTTGGCCAAATATTGCTCCGCTTAGTCCCTATATAATAGATGGGAATAAGGTTAAAATTTTAATAAATTTATCACAAAATAAGGATTTTATAAACATTATACAGGCTGACAAATATAAATTCTCATTCATTAATGAACTAAAAATCGCCGATATTAATGATATTTCAGTACAAAAAAATTACGCAAGTATGCAAAACGTAATTACTCTAAAGGGAAGTATCAAAGAAGATTTTTTGTTGGAAATTCCTGTTAGTAATCCTAAACAACTCTTTATAATGCGCTTAGAGGAAGCATTTGGCAAATATTCAATCCCTTATTCGGACAAATTTTATTTTAACAATACGCCAATTAATGCTAAAAAAATTGCTTCTGTTTTTCATACGATGGATGAAGTATCTGCGCCCATTTTAAAAAATTCTGATAACTTTTGTGCAGAGGTTCTTTTCCGCGTTGCAGGCGCAAAATATGCACAAAAACATAATATTCATGCCCAAAATGCTAAACAAAGTCTTGGCACAACTAGTAATGCTATATTAATGTTTTATAATTATTTTGAAAAGTTAGGTCTTGATATGAAACACATAAAAATTGTTGATGGAAGTGGTGTTTCAAGATATAATGCCGCAAGTACTTCTTGGCTTTCTGAGGCACTTTTATTGCTTGACAAAAATACTGACATAAAACAATATATGGAGGGAGCCGATGAAGGTACTTTAAAAAGACGCTTAAGATATCTAAAAGGTAATATTTGGGCTAAAACAGGAACACACAAAGGTTTAAGTTCGCTTGTGGGTATTATGAAAACCGGAAAAGAAAACTATGTTACTTTTGCGATTATCATTCAAAGTTTTTCTAAAACAACCAGTATGCTAAAAGCTTTTGAAGATGATCTTGTTGATTGTATCTTTAATCTTTGATTTCCAGTGTTTTGAGTGTTAGTGTTTTTATTATCTCGTCAGAATATCTTTTTACATATTGTTTATTTTTTAAATGCAAACTTTTAATTGAAAAAATATTTGATTTTTCATAAAGGTTAGCATCAAACTTTTTTTTAAAGTCTGATAATTTATTATATATGTCAATATCAATATATTTCTTGTGTTCGCATAAATGGGAAAAAAGCTCACAAATTGCAATATAAGCATCTTTTATTTTATTATTATCAATTTCATTTTTAAACTTTAACATGTAAAGTTGTATTTGTTGGTAATTTTTAAACAATTTTTTTCGCTTTTGTAGCAAAATATTTTGGAAATAGTTCATCGTAATATTATAGCCTGTATCAATCATTTTCACTTTCTTTGTATCAGGTAACATGAAATCCATTACAGAAATATTATCAGTATCTATTTTAATATAATCAAACTTGTCTTTTTGTCCGTACAAATCAATAATATAATCTGTAGCAAAGCCAGAAATAGTGTTATAGACTGCATTTAAGTAATCAAGAGCAGTTGTAATTTCACGTTTATTTCGAGTGTCTTCAAGTCTAAATTCTAAAATTCTTTCTTTTTTATTGCTTATAGTCTTACTAATACGCCACAATGGCCAGCTTTTTACAAGGTCACCGTCAACAATCATATTGTTGTTGATATCAAGCGGTTTGAAAAGACCGGGCATGCTGACAGATGCGCGGACTGCAAGTGCAACTTCCGCATCCGGAGTTACTTCTTTTGAAAATTCATTGTATTGGTTGTTGGTTATATCTGTAGAGTATATAATTAACTCATCTTTTAAATCTTTAAATTTTACAGGAGGCATTTGCCCTTTTTTGTACGCATTTTTATAAAATTTCTTTTCAATTTTGTCCTTCATCCATTCCAGAAACAACTCACCCTTAGAAAGAGCAATCTGATTTGTGAAATTAAAATTAATATCTTTAAAAAAATCCATATTAATTGAACAAAAAAAATCTCTAATTTCATCAATGCTATAACCGAGTGCACACAATGTTGCAAAGACAGAACCAATTGAAGACCCGGCATAACCGGTTATTTTTACAGCACAATCCATAAGGGCCTTGTAAGCACCTATATAGCTAATACCCCTTATACCACCACCACCAAAAATAACGAAATATTCAAATCTTTTATTGTCCATTTTTTACTCCAGAAAATCCGGTTTTTGTAGCATTTTATTTATGTTTGAGCCTTCATTAATTTGGTCAATTCTTTTTGTTTCGTTTTTGTAAACTTGTTTAAAATCAATAACATTCTCAAGCAATTTTTCATCTTCACCAGTTAATTTTCTTGCAGCTTCAGAAACTGTTGCATTTTTTTTGCCACCAAGACTTTTAAGTGTATCCATGTTCTTAGAATCGACATACCTGTATTTATTTTTAAGAATAACAATTTCAACACGTCTGTTTTTTTGTTTTGCACTCTGTGAATTCCCCTGTGCAACAGGTACAGTGTCCGCATACCCTGATGCAATAAAAATAGATGGACTAAAGTTATAATTATTTATTAAATGCCTTACTATGCTGGATGCCCTTGCGCTTGATAATTCCCAATTTGAAGGATATTTGTCACTATTTACTGGATCAGAGTCAGTATGCCCTTCTACCCTAATTATATGTATTGCAAAGCGTTCTTTGATTAACTCTGCAACAGTATTAAGGGGTATAAGAGAGTCAGGTGTTATTTCCGCTGAGCCTGACTTAAATGTAAGTGCATTATCTGCCAGTTTAATAACTAGTCCGCGATTATCTATTTCTGCCTTAACGCCGTCCAATTTCATATCATCGATAACTTCTTTAATATCTTCATACGAATCCTGCTCATATTTTGGACTTAAGTATTCAAGCATAACAGGGTTTGTAGCTCCATTATAGCCTTCAAATATTGAATCCGAACTTTCAAGAATACTTTCTTGTCCATCAAACATATTAGACTGAAATGCTCTTTTTAAGGCTTCTTCCAGCTTGCCAAAGTCACTCATATCAACTTGTGAAAGAGCATATAAGACAACAAATGTCGCAAAAAGGAGCGTCATAAAATCAGCATAAGAAACAAGCCAACGTTCCAGATTTTCATGGTCTTCTTGTTTTTTTCTTTTTGCCATTATTGAGCTTTATCCTCTTTCTTTTCTGCTTTCTTTTTATCAAGCAAGTATGTTTCTAATTTGCGTTCAATAAGCGCAGGACTTTCCCCTGCTTGTATAGAAAGTACACCGGATATCATAATTTCCTTTGCTACAAATATTTTCTGGTATTTTTGCTTTATACGAGTTGAATACGGAATAGTAATTAGGTTTGCAAGAAACAAACCATATATTGTTGCAACAAAGGCAACGGCAATACCTGCCCCTAGCTTTGTAGGATCTGACAGGTTTTGCATTACTTGTATAAGCCCCATAACTGCACCAATAATACCTAATGTCGGAGCATAACCACCTGCTGACTCATAAACCTTTGCACCGGTTTGCACTTTATCTTGAAGTCTTGCCAATTGGTTTTCCATCATTTCTCTAACAAGAGAAGGGTCTGCACCGTCTGCAACTGCTTCTAATCCTAAAGCCAGAAGTGGGTCAGATGCTTTTTTTGCTTCTTTTTCAAGTATTATTACGCCTTCTTTTCTTGCTTTTTGACTGTAGTCAACAATTTCTGCTATAAGTTTATCCATATTTGGAACTTCATTAAAATACACAGTTTTTAATAATGAAAATGCTATTTTAAAATCCGCAATCGGAAAACTTAAAAATACTGCACCGGATGTACCTCCAATTACTATAAAAGCTGCGGTAATTTGCAGTATTTGACCAATATTACCGCCTTCAAGTATCATGCCCGCTAGTATAAAAGCGAATCCCAAAAAAGTACCTATTACTGCTGCAAAATCCATTGTTCAATTTTCTCCGATTATCATTTTTATTATCTCTGAAAAACTATTTTATGGTATCAACCGTATAATTGAATTAATTCTAGCATTTTTAAGCATTTTGGGCAAATTTTACAAATTTATTTTTTTAAATATAATTGTTTTATATAGTTTGTGGAGGATATTTTATGTCGGGATTAACGCTGGCTCAAAAAATAATTTCAAAGCATTGTGATAAAACAGTTAGCCCCGGAGAACTTGTAATCGCACGTGTTGATGTTGCCGCAGTTCAAGATGGCACAGGACCTTTGACAATTCAGGAATTTAAAAAATTATCAAAAGGCAAGTTGGCAAATCCTAAACGAACAATACTTTTTATCGACCATGCTGCTCCAAGCCCACGCAAAGAACTATCAAATTCGCATATTATAATAAGAGATTTTGCAAAAGAATATGGTGCGGTTCTTTCTGATATTGGAGAGGGTGTCTGTCATCAGAGATTGGTGGAAAGTTTTGTAAATCCAGGTGAAATACTTGTGGGTGCAGATTCGCATACTTGTACTTCGGGTGCTCTTGGTGCATTTGCTACCGGAATGGGGTCAACTGATATAGCTGTTGCTTTTGCGCTTGGCAAAACATGGCTTAAGGTTCCTGCTTCATACAAAATTATTGTGAATGGAAAATTTAAACAAAATGTATCCTCTAAAGATTTAATGCTTTACATAATAGGTAAAATTGGTGCAGATGGTGCCACATACAAAGCTTTAGAATTTTGTGGCGAAACTATTAAAAATATGTCTATGGCTGAGCGTTTTACGTTGGCAAATATGGCTGTAGAAGCTGGTGCAAAAGCAGGACTTTTTGAAACCGATGAAAAAACTTTAGAATTTTTAAAAGAAAACGGACGTGAAAATAATTATACAGAAGTAAAAATGGATAATGATGCCATATATGAAAGAGTTATTGAAATAGATGTATCGGAAATTGATTCTTGTGTGTCATGTCCGCATACTGTGGATAATGTAAAATTTGCAAAAGAATTAAATAATATAAAAATTAACCAAGTTTTTGTTGGTACTTGCACAAATGGCAGAATTGAAGATTTACGTGTTGTTGCTGAAGTTCTAAAAGGCAAAAGAAAACATCCTGAAGTACGCTTGATTATTGTACCTGCTTCACCAAAGGTATATTTACAGGCTGTAAAAGAAGGTTTGATGGAAATTTTTGTCAAGGCAGGAGCAAGTTTTTTGCCTGCAGGATGTGGACCTTGTGTAGGAGTGCATGGTGGAATTTTGGGTGATGGTGAAGTTTGTCTTGCAACTCAAAACAGAAATTTTCAGGGCAGAATGGGTAATACAAAAGGTTTTATTTATCTTGCCTCTCCGTATGTTGCTGCAAAATCTGCTATCGCAGGCTATATTACAGATTAATCAAACTTTCCGATTGATTTTATGTTAATGCTTAATTGTAAACTAGGGTTTTTACTAATTATTTGTTGAACAATTGTACTTGATTTTCATGTCTTTTTCTGATAACTTTATTCATGTAGTTATTAAAGTGAGGCTGTAACAGCCTGAATAGACTGTTTTTTAACTTTTGTACATTTTGTTAATAAGTAAATCTAAGTCGTCACGGGCCTGTGGCACTCTGCCGAGAAAAAGGTGACTAAATGTCACGTTTTTTGAGAGGGAAGGTAGCGCAGCTACCGCAAGCCCGATTGATAATTAAATAAATCTAAGTCGTCACGGGCCTGTGGCGCAGCGGTAGCGCAGGGGACTCATAATCCCTTGGTCGTGGGTTCGAATCCCTCCGGGCCCAGTTTTTTAGTTTTTTTTGTTTATGGATATGTTGAAATATTTTACAGGCTCATATATAGTTACATTTTTTGGACTACTTTTAGCTTATTTTTGGGGCGAACATGTTCATAGCGGTTCTGGGTTATCATCTCTCTTTATTGCATTTGTGTTAAGTATCCTAGAAGTAAGTTTATCGTTCGATAATGCTGTTGTAAACGCTGCAAGACTTGAAAAGATGTCACCAAAATGGCAACACAGATTTTTGACTTGGGGTATTATAATTGCGGTTTTTGGAATGCGTTTTTTATTTCCGATTTTAGTTGTTTCGATTTTTGCAAATCTAGGACTAATCGAAGTGGCAAATATGGCTTTAACAAATGCAGATAAATATGCGCATTATTTGCACATTTCTCATCCACCCATAATAACTTTTGGCGGAACATTTTTAATGATGTTGTTTTTTTCTTATTTTATTAGTTCAAAAAAAGAAATACATTGGATTAGATTTGTCGAAGAAAAACTAGTTCATTTGGCTGATTTTAAAGGTATTCAAGTAATTTTTACATTAATTTCACTGTATTTAATGCAAAATTTTTTACCTGAAGACATAAGACTAGAGGTTATATTGGCAGGAATTTGGGGTATAATAGTATACCTTTTAATCGATGGCATTACTCATATGCTTGAAAATAAAAGCGAAAAGAATGTTTGTAATATTAAAGTTACAAATACAGGCCTAAAAAGCAGCTGTTTTGCAGGTTTTTTGTATCTCGAATTAATCGATGCATCCTTTTCTTTAGATGGTGTTTTGGGTGCATTTGCGTTAAGTAAAGATATTTTAATTATTACAATTGGTCTTTCAATAGGGGCAATGTTTGTACGCTCTTTAACCATAATGTTAGTTGAGAAAAAAACTTTAAATCAGTATATATACCTTGAACAAGGTGCACATTGGGCAATTGGTGCACTTAGCTTTATAATGTTATATAGTGCAATTCATGAAGTTCCTGAAATTGTAACAGGTCTTTTAGGATTAGGTTTCATAGTTTGTGCTTTTATTTCTTCATTGATTTATAATAAGCACTAATCTATATTGTAAATAGGATATTCTTTTTTGAGTTTTCTGACAAAAGACATGTCTAAGGTTTGTAATATCAGATTTTCTGTATTTTGCGCATTAGCAAGCACTTTTCCTATTGGATTGACAACCATAGAATTTCCTATTGAATATAAAAACGGGTTACTTGTGCCTACCAAATTAGAACTCACAAAATAAACAAGATTCTCACTTGCCCTTGCTATATTTAAAGCGCGCCAACAGTTAATAAAATCTGCAATATCTTCTTCGTTTGACTTGCTTGGTATACACCATGCTGAAGGTGAAACAATAATTTGAGCTCCCATTTTTATAAGCGTTTTGTATAAAAGCGGATATCTGATGTCAAAACATATACTTAAACCAACACAACCAAAGTCAAAATTCGCAACTACAGGTGTATTCCCGGCAGTTATTATGTTGCCTTCATTCCCGCCAAGATAATCATACAAATGAATTTTTCTGTATTTAGCTACTATTGCACCTTTTCTGTCAAGCGCATAAGAACTATTATAGAGTCTTCCGTCATGCGCTTTTTCAATTATCGTACCACAGATGATATTTGTACTAAATTGTCGTGCCAGCTGAGAAAAATATGCAATTACACCTGAAGAATTATCTGTTTCTGCATTTGACAAGAAACTTCTTTCATCAATCCCTGTGGTAAAAAATTCGGGCAACACAATAAGATCCAGACCCTCAGAGGCGTTGTCACATATCATTTGTCCTATTCTGTTGCAATTATACATTTTATCCCCAATTTTTGGACAAAATTGCACTGATAATATTTTTGCTTGCAAACTCATTTTATATCCTTTTTTGCACTACAATTTTTAAGTTATATAATAATTTTAGCTTAAGAGGATTAATTATGCATACACTAAATGATGAACTTATAGAAAAAGATTTAAAATATGTCTGGCACCCGTGTTCACAAATGAAAGATTATGAAGAATTAAAACCAATAATTGTCAAGAAGGGAGAAGGAGTTAATCTTTATTCTGTTGATGATAAAAAATATATTGATGTAGTAAGTTCTTGGTGGTGCAATCTTTTAGGGCATTGCAATAAAAGAATATCAAATGCAGTAAAACAACAGTTAGATACACTGGAACATGTTATCTTCGCTAATTTTTCTCACCCGAAAGCTATTGAACTTTGTGAAAAGCTTGCTAATCTATTGCCCGTCGGTTTAGAAAAATTTTGTTTTACTGACAACGGTTCTTCTGCAATTGAAGCAGCTATGAAGATGAGTTTCCAATATCACTATCAAACAGGAAATCCACAAAAAACTCGATTTATGGCATTGTCAGATGCGTATCATGGTGAAACAATAGGTGCATTATCGGTTGGCGGAGTTGACTTGTATTCTGAAATTTATAAACCTGTGTTGCTTGATATAATTAGAATACAAGGTCCAGATTGCTACAGATGTCCTTTTGGCTTAAACTGTAAAAATTGTGAGGCACAGTGTATAAATTTTGCACAAGAAAGTTTTAAAAAATGGGGGAATGAGTCTTGTGCCATTGTAATAGAGCCATTGGTCCAAGCTGCAGCAGGCATGAAAATTTATTCTCCAAAATATTTGAACAAATTGCGCAAGCTTTGTGATGAATATAATGTACATTTAATTGCGGATGAAATAGCAACAGGTTATGGTAGAACGGGTAAAATGTTTGCTTGCGACCATGCGGGGATTTCGCCTGACATCATGTGCCTTTCAAAAGGTCTAACAGGTGGCTATATGCCTATGGCACTTGCTGTTACTACAAAAAAAATATTTAATGCTTTTTATGCGCCATATTCTGAAGGCAAGGCATTTATGCACTCACATACATACAGTGGCAATCCGCTTGCATGTGCTGCAGCATGTGAAGTTTTGAATATTCTGAGAGATGAGAACATAATTGAAAAAGCACAAGAAAAAGCTATTTATTTTAACAAAATTATAAATGAAAAATTTTCAAATTTTAAATTTGTTGGTGATATACGTTCAATAGGATTAATTAATGCAATTGAACTTGTAAAAAATAAAAACTCAAAAGAGCCTTTTGATTCAAAATTAAGGATAGGATATCAAATATATAAAGAAGCATTAAAATATGGTGTAATACTTCGTCCACTGGGTAATGTTATATATTTTAATCCCCCATTAATAATTGAAAAAGATGACATGAACTATGTCACCGATGTTGCTTATAAATGTGTGAAAAAAGTTCTTGACTAGCAAATTTTTAAATTTACGATTTTTGTATTTTTTGTCAAAAGTGAGAGGAAAGTATGAAAGTAAACCCGGTTTGTCTTAATAATGTATTTAGTATTAAAAAAAATAAATATTATACAGCAGATAAGTTAAGTAGTAGCGAGAAAAAAATTTTAATGCCTACATATGAACATTACATAAGTTTTATGGGAGGCAATAGTCTTGATTTAAAACAGAGTGTAATAAACTTAAACAGTCTTTCAAACGGTGATGGTTCAAAATTTCCGCCTGATATTTTGAATATGGCAAAGGAAGTTATAAAATCAGGAAATCCTCAGGACAGAACACTTATTGATATCCATAAAGATAAATATGGAAAATTAAATGACTGTTATAATTTAGAAGATGCGAAAGAGCTGTTTGATGAATTTAAAGGTGTTTTATCTGACAAAGATGTTATTGCACTTGATGGTTCTTTCATTTCCAGAGTAAAAAATGGAGAAATTGAAAATTTTAATAAAGATGAGGACTTGGCCTTTCAGCTTTTAAAACTATACTGGGCAGAAGGATTTTCTTTAAATGACTTGAAGCAATATACGGGTACAAATCTTTATCATACAATGTCAAAATTTAAAATTCCTTTAATGGATAGAGATTATGCTCATGTGCTTAAATTTTCTGACAAAGAATATAATGAGCGTTTAACTGAACTTTTAGCAAAAAAAGCAATGGAGTCTTCTGACAGGCGTGCACAGAAAACAAGTGGAGAGCCTGTCTATATACCACATGGACCTTTAAGCGAAATTCACAAAAAGCATATTTCAGAAGGATTAATAAAACATTATGCACAGCATCCTGAAAAACTGACTGCTATGTCAAAAAGGCAAGTCGAATATTTTGAAAAAAATCCTGAACAGAAATTACTGTTGCAAAGGGCTATGCTTTACGCTTGGAATAAAACTCAAGAAGGTAAAAGCATAAAAAAACACCTTGTTAAATTTTTCAAAAAATATAATGTGCAACTGACAGAGTCGTTATATCAAGCAGATTATGACAAAATATCACAACCACAAAGACAAGCACTAAAATTATTTTGGGAGAAAAACGGTTGGGCAAGAAAAGCTTTTTCAGCTGCAGTTAGGCAGGGTTGGAATAATGTGAAAGAAAAAAAACAAATTTTATACAATACAATAGAAACATGTTCGTGCATTGGGGGTTTAATCTCGATTAGAAATGAAATACTTGATAATAAAATTCCTAAAAATATTTCTGACAATAGAGATTTTTTGAGTAATGTTTCAATGTTTATAGACACTCTCATTTACCCCGAAACAATTGGTAAAAGAAAGCAGAACATACCACCGGTTTTTCCTGAAATGCAGGATATAGATAAGATTTTGGGTGCTATTGAAAGATTATCAAAGCTTTATGATCAAGAAAAATTCTTAGACTACTTGCTTGTTAAAATAAAAACCTCGACAGAACTATTTTTAAAAATTCCTAATCAGCAAAACAATATTGACTATATGAAATTTATGGGTGTAATTTCAAATGATTGATGTATAAAATTCATTATAGATTGACAGTACAAAATAAAATATTTTAAAATATGATTATAATTTGTCCTGCCTATAAGCATGGATGCAGTGGGGAGTAACAATTGTGAAGATTAATTTAACCAGAAAACAGTGGGCAGTTGTTGTTTTGTTAATTATTATTCTGCCTATTTTGTATAACAAAACTGCAGGATTAGTAGGTGGTATAATTCAAAAGCGTCTTATGATGATGCCAAAAGAAGTTGAGGTTGACAAAGCACATCTGGAAGAAATTAACGTTAGTGCTGAAGCAACAGGTAGAGTAGAGGCAAAATACTCTGTTGATTTGGTTGCCAGGGTGTCAGGTTTTTTAATAAAAAAATATTTTACAGAAGGGGACTTTGTTAAAAAAGGACAGGTGCTTTTTCAAATTGACCCTCGTGAATTTCAAATTGAAGTTAACAATGCACAAGCTACTGTAAATCAGTACAGTGCTTTGTTAAAAAATGCCCAACAAGAGTTAAACAGAGCAAATGCACTGATTAAAGAAGATTTGATAAGTCGCTCTGATGTCGATCAAAGTCTTGCAACAAGAAATCAAAACAAGGCTCTATATGATGCTGCTCGTCAACAACTTGAATTAGCACGTGTTAATTTAAGTTATACTACAATAAAATCCCCAATTGATGGAAGAATTGGCAAGGTTAATATTACAGAGGGTAATTATGTCACACCTACATCAGGACCTCTTGTTAATATTGCAAGTATAAGTCCCGTATATATAACATTTAGTCTAAAAAGTGATGATTTTATAAAGCTTTTAAAAGCGAGTGATAAATTTAAAGATGTTATAGTGCGAGCACAATTTGGGGGAGGCAGTTGGTACTATAAAACAGGTAAAATAAATTTTGTTGACAATAAAATAGATAAAGATTCAGGCTCAGTCACAATGCGGGCAGTATTTGATAATGAAAAAAGTTGGCTTATGCCCGGTGATTATATGAAAATTGAGCTAATAGCCCCACAAAAAGTTAAATTTATTACTATACCACAATCTTGTACAAAAGGTGATGCAATGAGCGGGTATTACGTATGGACGGTAAAGGATAATAAGGCTGTAAAGACAAATATCAAAGTTTCTGACGATATTAACAACAATTGGGTAGTAGATAGTGGACTTTCACTTGACGATATGGTTGTTGTGTCTGGTACACAAAATATCGCCTCAGAAGGTCAAAAGCTAAAAATTTTAGAAAAAAAGAAAAGTAAATAATCATGAAAAAAATATTCGATAAAGATAAATTGTTCTTTTTTATACAAAAACCACGCTTTGCGCTTGTTATTTCAATATGTATTGTGATATTAGGTTTAATTTCAATACTCGGTTTAAAACAAGAAAGTTATCCAGACGTCACTCCTCCGCAAGTCAGAGTGAGCGCATCATATCAAGGAGCAAGCGCAGAAGTAATAGAATCCTCTATAGCTACTGTATTGGAAAACAAACTAAATGGTGTTGAAGACTTAACATACATGACATCAACTTCAAATGATGGGAGTTATTCTTTGACTTTATATTTTAAAGTTGGTTCGGATAAAAATATTAATTTGATGAATGTACAAAACAGAATTCAACAAGTTCAATCACAATTGCCGGAAGATGTACAGAGAACAGGTGTTACTGCAATAAGCCGTTCCTCAGGTTCAGGTGCTGTTATTTTAACACTATATCCAGAATCAGGTGATTGGTCTCAACTCGATTTAACAAATTACGGTTCAATATATATTAAAGACGAATTAAAACGAGTAGAGGGTGTTGCAGATGTAAGCGTTTTTGGTGGTGGCAACTATTCAATGAGAATATGGCTTGATCCGCAAAAAATGGCAGGCTTAAATATTTCCTCGAGTGAAGTACAAAATGCAATCACATCCCAAAACACACAAGTAACTGCAGGTGCATTAGGACAATTGCCTACTGATTCAAAACGGGCATTACAAATAACACTTAAAACGCAAGGCCGACTTGACAAAGTGGAAGAATTTGAAAATATTATTATACGTTCAAATTCGGACGGCTCAAATGTTAAAATAAAAGATATTGCTAATGTAGAACTTGGAGCTGAATCATATTCTAATTTAGGTTTAGTTAATGGAAAACCATCTGCTGTTGTTGTAATATCTCAACTGCCCGATGCTAACATCATAAATCTTTCAAAAGCAGTGAAGGAAAAAGTTGAAGAGCTAAATTCCAGACTTACTAACGGAATTAAAATACTTTATGTAAAAGACGATGCCGATTTTATTCATGAATCCATGAAAGAGGTTGAGTTTACAATATTTTTAACTGCGATAATTGTTGTAATAATAATATTTCTTTTCTTGGGTGATGCTATGGCCACCCTCGTGCCTTGTATTACAATTCCTGTATCTCTCATAGGAACATTTTTTGCACTTAAGGCATTTGGCATGTCTATAAACCTTTTGTCTTTATTTGCGCTTGTTTTAGCTGTAGGTGTTGTTGTTGACGATGCAATTGTTGTTATCGAAAACGTAAACAGGCATATAAAAGAGGGGAAATCAGCAATTATCGCTACTCAACTTACAATGCAAGAAGTTGGTTCTGCCCTTGTTGCAATGGCTTTAGTATTAATGGCTGTTTTTGTGCCAATTATTTTTATGGGTGGAATGACAGGAGTTATGTATAAACAATTTGCAGTTTGCATAGCTGTATCAATAGCTATTTCTGCAATTTGTGCACTTAGCTTATCACCTGCGATGTGTTCGCATTTTTTAGGCAGGCATGATGAGAATGAAAAAGGTATTGGGATTACCAAACATCCACAATTTAAGCTGTTAGTTCGTTTTATAAATAAAAAACTAAAACTTATTGTTAATAAATTTAACCAACAATTTCAAAAAGTTGAAGATTTCTATATGGAGTTTGTTGAAAAATTTGTTTATAACAAAAAACTTGTAGCAATTTTTTATGTAACAATTGTTGTGCTTACATTATTTTGTTTTAAAACTATTTCTACAGGTTTTATACCTGATGAAGATCAAGGGATGTTGTTGGCAAGCATTACATTGCCCGATGGTGCCTCTTTGCAGCGAACAGAAGAAGTTTCAAGAAAATTCGTAGAAGAAATAAAAAACATCGAGGGTATTAATCCGGAAAAGTTAACTGTATTTGGTGGGGACGGGGCTACTAACCAATCTACTGTTATTATACAATTGCTTGAATATAAAGATAGGAGAATAAATCCTGTAACTTGGGTTATTAGAAAAATACAGGGAAAATCAACTGACCTATCACATGTTGCTATATTGAACCAAGTTCGTGCAGTCGCATCAAACACAAAAGAAGCTTCTATAGTTGCCTTTTCTCCGCCGGCAATTATGGGAATGAGTATGATGGGCGGTTTCGAATTTCAAATGCTTTCACAAGGCGAATATAGTGCACAAGAACTTGAAGGTTGGGCGCAAAAATTAATTGCCGCCGCTAATCAAAACCCTGCTTTATCAAGCGTCTATACTTCATTTCAGGCAAATGTTCCACAGTATATAGTTGAAATTGATTACGAAAGAGCTATGGCTCAAAATATAGATTTACAGGAGCTTTATACAACTCTGGGTTCAATGTTGGGTACTAGGTATGTCAATGATTTTAACAAATATGGTCGTGTTTTTAAAGTTCAAATGCAAGCTCAGAGTAGATTTAGAGATAAAGCTACAGATTTATCAGGAATATATGTTAAAAATAAAAATGGTGTAATGGTTCCAATATTGTCAGTTGTAAAATTAAGACAAACGGTAGGTACTGCATCGATTACAAGGTATAACCAGTACGAGTCTGTACAAATACAAGGCCAGCAAGCATCCGGGAAGAGTTCTGGGGATGCAATGAATGCAATGGAAGAAGTTGCAAAAGACGTTTTGCCATCTGATATGACGTTCGACTGGTCTGGTACATCTGCACAAGAACGTGAAGCATCGGGGCAAACCGCCATGGTGGTTTCCATGGCACTGATATTTGTGTATTTGTTTTTGGTTGCTTTGTACGAAAGTTATACTATCCCTGTTGCAGTTTTGCTTATATCTCCGATAGCTGCACTTGGTGCGCTCATATTTCAGATGATGATAAATCAATCTTTTGATATATATTCACAAGTTGGTATGATTACACTTATCGGTCTGGCCGCAAAGCAGTCAATATTAATTGTCGAATTTGCCAAAGAAGAACATGAGAAGAACGGTTTATCTGTCAAAGCAGCAGCAATTAAGGCAGCTAAATTACGTTTTAGAGCAATTATGATGACAGAACTTGCTTTTATAATAGGTGTTTTACCAATGATTTTTGCTCAAGGGGCAGGTGCAAATTCAAGAATTTCTGTAGGTTCTACAGTTTTTGGTGGAATGATTGCTGCTTGTACATTAGGTGCAGTTTTAACACCAGCGTTTTACGTAATTGTTCAGGAATTTGTAGATAAATTCCCAAAAAGAGAAATAACTCAAAAGGACTTGGAGTACTAATCTTTTATGAAAAAAATATTTTTAACACTGTTAATAATGACATTTTTAATATCTAATGCGGAACAGAGTTGGTCTTTTTCTGTTTTTAAAAAAAAGTCACAAACTAATACTGAGGAAAATCTACCTAAAACTGATGATTCGAAAAAGTCTATATTTAAATTTAAAAAAGAAAAAACAAAAGATGATGATGTGATTCATATTGTTGAACCTGAGAAAAAATCTAAAAAGCGCCTTAAAAAACAAGCAAAAAATGATGCAAAAAAGAAAGTTCAAAATGAAAAAACAAAAAAAGAAACTTCAAAGGAAGCAGAAGGAATGTACGAAACTAAATTTCCTGAGATTGCTTCAAAGATTGAGTATAACCAAATTAATGGTGAAGTTAGTTTAGTTGACTGTATTAAGCTTGCAATTTCAAATCATCCTGCTATTGTATCAGCAATTAGTAATTCGCAAATATATGAATCTCGAATAGGACAGGCATGGGCTAATTATTTCCCCACAATAAGCGCTGGAGTAAACTATTCAAGAAATGATATGTTAAATACTATGGGTAATAATGCCTACTCAAGAATGATAGCGCAAAGATATAATATGTTTTATGTTCCTACAATTAGTGCAAACATGTTGCTTTTTGACTTTGGTAAAACAAAGGCTATGGCCGATGTTGCAAAAAGAAATTATGAGTCTTCACGCTATGATGCAGAAACAAGTATAGAAAGTGTTATATATAATGTAAAAGTTGCTTATTACAATATGGTATTTGCACAGCTACAAAAAATTGTTTATGAAGATACTGTAAAAGACTATGAATTGCAATTAAAGCAAGCCCAGGCGTATTATAATATCGGAAAAAAAGCAAAAATTGATGTGACAACAGCGCAGTACAATCTCGGCAATGCAAAAGTTAATTTAATTAAAGCTAAAAATACTCTTGAATTAGCCGCAGTGGAGCTTGCCAATGCTGTTGGAATACCTCAAATGGAGAATGTTACTCTTAAGGATCAGATGAACACAAAAATGTTTGACGTTAATTTTCCGGATTTAATTAAAACAGCTGAGGAAAGTCGTCCTTCGCTCCTTTCAGCAAAAAAGAAAATGGATGCTGCAGAATTAAACATAAGAGGAGCTAAGCGTGCATTTGCACCTGATTTAAGTGCTTTTGGTTCTTATGATCACGGTGGTAGGGAAATTGATAGCGATTATGGTTACCAATTTGGAGTTCAGTTTAGTTATACTTCTCTAAATTTGTTATCGCTAAAAAAACAGCTGGATGAAGCAAATGCTACATATAAAAAATATGCCGCAGACTTTGAACAAGAAAAGCAAAATGTGTATCTTGAAGTAAAGAGTGCCTATATAAGCTTGCTAAATTCTCATGATAGTTTAGGGGTTGCAAAACTTGCGCTGCAACAAGCAAAAGAACAACAATATCAAGCATTTAGGCGTTATCAAGTAGGCCTTGGTAATGCAATAGAATTTAAAGATGCCGAAAACACATATCTTAATGCTCAGTTAAGTTATTATTCAAACTTGCTTGACTACAATGTCAATGCTGCAGAGCTTGAAAGGGTTGTAGGCGCTCCCATTAAAGAATCTAATATAGATTTATAATAAGAGCGCATACAAATTATATTTTATACTGGTATAAATACGTGATATTGTGCATCCCTATTTACTTCTTGAGCTATAATGTGATCGCTGGATTCACGACCATCACCTAATGAGATTGAAATATGACCATGTACGTTTTGTGGGTCTTGTTCCCAAACGACAATTGCGCCCGCAGGTAGTGATGCTAATTCTTCACGTGATACAGAGTCTGTAACTTCTTCAAATTTACTTGCAAAATTTTCATATCCTGAAACATTGCCTTGAAGTGCATCTATAGCCATATATGCACTTTCAAACCACATGCCGTCACCGAAATATTCGGTATTGCACAATGAATTATTAACCCCACCGAGGCATCTGCCATATGTGCCGGGCACATTTAATGCGGAATTAGCTAGTGCTTGACCTGCTTCGGCATTATAATTTGCAAATGGACCCGAGCTGGCTTTGCCGGTTAGTTCACCTAACTGTTGTTGTTGCTCTATAATTTCTGTTCGTTTTTCTTCTATCTGTTTATCAATTTGTGCTACCTTTTTGTCTCTATCTGTTCTTATTTGTTCTATATTACTTTGAATTTCTTGCATTGATTTAACTGCATCATTTTTCGAGTTTGTCTGTAATTCAGCTAATTTATCTTCTGCAGTTTTCTTATTTTGTTCTTGTGTTTCGATTGATTTCTCATATCTTTCGATTCTATTTTCCAGAAGTTCAATTTTATTTTCAATTTCTTTTATTTGTTCTTGAATTTCTGATTTTCTTTCTTCATTTGCTTTGTTAACTTCATCATTTTTCGTATCGGTCTTTATAGCATCATACTCGGCCTGTAAATTACTTAAAGTGCTTTCATATCCAAATTTTTCAGAGTTAGCATCATCTATATTTTTATTGTAATTATCTATTTGATCATTTGCCTTTTGTATTTGTTGAAAATACTGATTATCATCACTTAAAATATTATTATTATTTTTAACTAAAGTGTTTAAACTATTATTCTGTTCTTCAATTGCTTCATCTGCCTCGGCAATAATTTGTTCTTTTTGTTCTTCAAGTGCAGGTATATCTTCTTCTAGGGCTTTATCAATTGTACTTTGAAGTGATTCGGTTGCATTTGATGAAGTTTTGGAAACCCCACTTCCAGTAGAGCCAGTTGAGCTTGTAGAACTTGAATTGTTTGTGGTTGAACTACTTGCTTGTGCCGCTGCTTGTGCTCTATAGTCGTCAATTTGTTCTTCACAATTATCAATAATTTTTTGGTATTGTTGTTTATTAAACAATTGGGTAATGTCATAGGATGATATATCTTCTTCGTTTCCATCACTGGATGCAACTTCATTCAATTCATCATCGTCGATTACGCCATCTCCATTTTTATCAAAGTAGTCAAAGACACTCTCAACTCCTGCACTTTCTATGGTTTTATAGAAAATGCTGCTACTTCCATCTAAATTTAATCCATCGGCAATTTTTTGTTTAAAGCCTTCTAAGTCCACATTTGAAAATATATTTGTATCAATTGTGTAGCTATTTAATGAAGGTACTTGTACACCTGATTCACTCTGTGCTGCGAGTGAATCTTCTAATTTGTTAAAAAAAGGTTCAAATAACATATTCTCTCCGATATATTTTTTATATACATATATAAAAAATATATCTTACTTATATGTGCTATTTATTAATTTAAAATTTACAAATTTTAACATTACTCATACCTGAGCGCATCAATCGGGTTTAAAAGAGAAGCCTTATAAGCAGGATAATAGCCAAATGTCATCCCTACTACACCGGAGAATCCAAAGGAAACAAGGATGGGCATTAATGTTATCGCAACTTTCATTTCTGAGAACATACCTATAAGTTGCGCTATCACAACGCCGCTTAAAACGCCTATTAAGCCGCCAATTAAAGATAAAACAAGTGCTTCAACTAAAAATTGTACTCTTATGTCCATTGCTTTTGCACCAATGGCCATTCTTATGCCTATTTCCTTTGTTCTTTCTGTAACAGAAACCAGCATAATATTCATAATGCCTATTCCCCCAACAAGTAGTGAAACTGAAGCTATTGCACCAAGTAAAAGTGCCATGGTATTGGATGCTTGTTTAACGGTTTCAAGCATTTGGGTAAAATTTCTAATAGTAAAATCGTCTTCATCGTTTTTACCTATTCTGTGACGCTCACGCAAAAGTTCTTTAACTTCTTGTTCTGCAGATGTTAAGGAATCAGCATCATTTGCTTGTATGTTTATGAATTTAACAGTTCCTGGAAATGCGGTACCAAAAAGTTTCTTTTGAGCTGTTGTGACAGGCACAAGTACGGTATCATCTTTATCTTGCCCCATGCCATTTTGCCCCTTTTCTTTTAAAAGTCCCACAACCTTAAATGGAAGCCCATTAATCCTTATAACCTTGTTTATTGGATTAACATCTCCAAAAAGATTTTGAGCTACTGTTGAACCAATTAAAGCGGACTTTGTGTTGTTTTTTACATCATCTTTTGTAAGATTTCTTCCACTTTCTACTTCCCATAGCTGAACTTCCATATACTCTGGGGTAATTCCATATACGGAAGTTGACCAGTTTTGATTTGAATATACTATTTGACCTACCCCATTAACAGTTGGTGCAGAAATTTTTACTGATGGACAATTTTTAACTATTGCTTCTGCATCTTTTATTGTCAGAGTTGGCTGTGAACCCGACCCCATTCGAACACCACCGGAAGTTGTCGAACCTGACATTACCATCAAAATATTAGAGCCCATTGATTCTATATCTTTTGTAATTCTTTGTTTTGCACCTTCGCCAATTGACAGCATTATAATAACCGCCGCAACCCCTATTATTATCCCAAGACTAGTTAATATTGAACGCATTTTATTAACCTTAAGGGACCTCATTGAAATTTTAAGAGTTGAAGAAAAATCAATCATACTCTTGCTCCACTTTTTAGTTCATCACTAATTATTTTTCCATCCTTAAATCTTACGATTCGTTTTGAATACTCGGCAATATCTGGTTCATGGGTTACTAGTATAATAGTTTTTCCATTTTTTTCATTAAGTTTAACAAAAAATTCCATTACTTCTATACTTGTTTTTGTGTCCAAGTTTCCTGTGGGCTCGTCCGCAAGTATTATAGGTGCATCATTTACAATAGCTCTGGCAATTGCTACTCTTTGTTGTTGTCCACCTGACATTTGATTTGGCAGATGGTGTTCTCTGTGTTCCAATCCTACAATTTTTAATGCATTGCGTGCCTTTTCAAGTCTTTCTTGTGCTGCTATACCTTTGTATATCATGGGCATTTCAACATTTTCTATTGCTGAGGTTCTGGGTATCAAATTAAAACCTTGAAACACAAAGCCAAGTTTTAAATTACGTATTTCAGATAATTCATCTGCATTGAGATTTAAAACATCAATTCCATCAAGAAAATAACTGCCTGACGTTGGTTTATCTAAGCAACCCAAGGTATTCATAAATGTTGATTTTCCTGAGCCTGACGCACCCATAATTGCAACAAATTCACCTTTATCTATGTTCAAAGAAACATCGTCAAGCGCCCTAAAAGAACTTTCTCCTGTTTCATATATTTTTATAAGATTTTTAATTTCAATCAGGCTCACTAAAACATCCTCATAGGTCGTTTTTGTACATTTTGCTGTTTATCGTTTGAACTTCCGATAATTACTTTGTCACCTTCTTTAATTGCACCTTCTTTTATTGCAGTGTAGTCACCGTCTGATGCACCGGTAGTAACTTCAACCCTTTGTGGTTTTTTATTTTTACCTACTATCCAGACTCCTTGCTTGTCGTATTTTTTGCCGCCGGTAATTTCTTTAGGTGTAAATCTGAAAGCTGCAATAGGTACACTGACTACATTTTCGCTCTTATTTGTTATAACGGAAACATTTGCTGTCATGCCCGGGATTAATATGTTGTCATTATTCGATACATCGACAATCACTGTATATGTAACAACATTTGAAACAGTAGTTGGAGAAATTCTCACCTGAGATACTTTTCCATGAAATTCTTGATTATTATATCCGTCAAGAGTATATGTAACTTCTTGCCCAACTTTTATTCTACCAATATCAGCTTCTGAAACATTGACTTCTATTTGCATTTTAGTTAAATCTTGTGCAACCATAAAAAGCGTAGGGGTTTGAAAACTTGCAGCAACTGTTTGGCCAACATCAACACTTCTTGATACAACAACACCATCAACAGGAGATATTATTTTTGTATATCTCAAATTTGTTAAATTATTTTCAAGTGTTGCACTAGCTTGATTAATTTGAGCTTTCATAGCATTAACTTCTGCAAGATTGGATTTGTAATTTGCTTCTGCAAGATCTACTTCGCTTTTTGACACATAATTTTTTGTATACAGTCTTGCATAGCGTTCATAGTTTTTCTTTTCGTATTCAAGCATACTTTTAGATTTTTGATAATTTGCCCTTGCTGCATTTAAATCACTTCTTGCTTTATCGACTTGTGCTTGAAAAAGTGCGGGGTCTATTTGTGCCAGTAAATCTCCTTTTTTTACTTCAGAATTATAGTCAACATAAATTTCTTTAATTGTTCCTGATACTTGTGTACCTATATCTACAGTTTGCACGGGATTAATTGTGCCGGAAGCCTCTACACTTTCAATGATTGTCCTTTTTTTTACAGGTACACTTTTATAATGAACAGTTTTTTTGCCCGCTACCTGTTTTATACCCAGAAACAATATTGCAATTATCAAGATTATACATATTATAATTATTTTTTTTCTCATCTTACCCCCATGGATTTTTTAAATTCTTCACGCGCAACATTGTATTCAAAAACAGATTGTACAAATGCAAGCTGGGCGTTGTTGTAGTTTGTTTGTGCATCCTGAAGCTCGATAAAATTATTTAAACCTACTGCATATCTGCCATCTGCAAGCTCGAAATTTTCCAATGTCTGCCGGACTTTATCAGCCATAAGAGGAATTGTTTTTTCAAGCCTTCTCATTGCTAAATAATATTTTTGAACCTCAAAATTAATGTTTTTTTCGGATAAATCTATATTATCTTGTGCAATTCTAAGATAGGATTTGCCTTCATCGATCCTATATTTTATATCCATCATATTTATCATTGGAAAGTCGAGATTTGCACTTGCTGTAAAACCTGTGTTGGATTTTGAGTCCATATATCTCAAATTATAACCTGCGCTTGCAGAAATTTCAGGAGTCCAGCTTCTTTTTATTTGTTTTAAAGACTCTTCTTGAGCCCTAAGTACCATTTTTAAAGACTTTAAATCGGGTCTGTTTTCGTAAGCGGTATCAATAGCTTCTTTTAATTCGATAATTAACGGATCAAATTTATAATCTTTTAATATATCTTGCTTTTGAATTCCTGAAGTCAAAAGAACGGCTGAATGCTCAAAATCTGTATCTTCACCATTTTTCTTTATTGTTCCTATTTCAACGGTTTGCATCTTGTAATTATTTCTAAGAAAGTCAAAATTTTCTGTGTTTTCTATAAGAAAATCTTTTTGTTCTACATAAAACATAGAATTTTTAAGATTTACCATTGCAGTGTCATATTGAAATTGAGCATCTATGAGCTGAGTTTTGGCATCTGTAAGATAAACCTCAGCATTAACAACATCAATGCGAGACTTTAATCCTTCGTCAAACATTGCTTTTGTTCTTTCGTAATTTAATGTATTAATTTTTACAGATCGTTCATAAATATCTACATTGGCAAGAGCAGCAAGAACGGCAAAGTATGCTGTTTTTACATTATATACAGTTTGTAAAATACTGTAGTCTAAATCATACCCTGCAGATTCACGGTTAAATTTTTGCATATTTATTCCTGCAGTAGTCCTGCCAAAATTCCATATAAGTTGATTAACACTTGCATTTAATTGATAATATCCGTTAGAATTGCCACTTCCACCGCTACGCCACATGCTGCTTGAAGTATAACCGGAGGAGTTACTATACTGATAATTGTAGCCACTACCAATACCAAGCATGGGAAAATAGTCTGATTTTGCTTGTCCTACTCTGCTTTTTTGGACTTCATAGTTATTTGCTGAAATTCTAATGTTTGGGTCGTTATTTATGGCATATTCGACACACTCATCAATTGAAAGCGTTTTTTTACCTTTTTCTTTTTCTTCAGGAGTTATTATTTGTTCCGTATTTTGCTGATTGTTTTTCTTTTGTTTCTTTTTGAAAATATTAAAACTTATTGCCGAAGCGCTCTGAGTTGTTAATATAACGACAATAAAAATTAAAACAAATTTTTTTATAAAATTTTGACTATACATTACAAAAGCGATATCCCCATGTAAATATTGTATTTACTCAGTATAAGCTGTCAACCATGCTAACGGATGATTTGATTATATTTATTTATGCTAAATTGATAATATACAGTTAGAGGGGTTGATATGAAAAAAATATTTTTTGTTATTTTAACATTGTTTGTGTTTTCTTTAATTAGCAATGCAAAAGTTGAGGTTGAATCACCTATATCACAATATACACAGGTAAAAGCGGCGCATATACTAGTTTCCAGTGAATCTAGGGCTAAAGCATTAAAGAACAGAATTGATAATGGCGAATCATTTAGTGAGGTTGCAAGAAAATATTCTGCTTGCCCATCAGGAGAATTTGGTGGAAATTTGGGTTATTTTGAGCGGGGAAAAATGGTAAAGGAGTTTGAAGATGTAGCCTTTTCATTGCCGGTTGGCGTTGTTTCAGATCCGGTGCAAACACAATTCGGGTGGCATCTGATTAAGGTTTACGATAAGCGATAGTTTTTTGTATATTTTTGATTTTATTCATTAAAATTGTGGATGAAATTATGCAAGCGCTAAAAAGTGCCATAGCTAGGCCTATCCAAAAACCTAAAAGTACAATATTAAACTTAAAAGCCAATACACAACCAATTGGAATACCTATTAATAAATAAGCGATACCCATAGTGAGCATTATAGGCTTAGTATCTTTAAGTCCTTTTAGTGAACCGACACAAGAACACTGTATTCCATCAAAAAACAGATAGTATAAAACTATATTCATAACAGGCAGTGCGGTCAAAATTACTTTTGAATCATTAGTAAAGAGTGAAAGCAAATACTCTGGGAAAAATACGTATAATAAGGCATTTATAGCCATAAATATTACAGACAAATATATCCCTGCAAGTGAGTATCTTTTAATATTTAAAATATTTTTCTCACCATTAGCAAAACCTACTTTTATCGCAATGGCATTTGAAACTGACATTGGAAACATATATGTTATGCTTGTAATCGTTATTATTATATTATGTGCTGCTGCAAGTGTAGATGAAAATTTACCTACTAGAACAGCAGTAATATTAAAGCCTAAAAATTCAAAAAAAAGCGCAAAAGATATGGGCCAACCTGTTTTTAATAATTCTTTAATATAGGATTTTACTCTTTTTGAACGTCCTTTTAAAAAAGGCAAACAATATAAAAATATTGCAAGAGCGCCAAAAGTCCTTACAATCAAACTTGCAATCGCAAGCCCTTTTACTCCAAGTTGTGGAAACCCCCACATTCCGAAAACCAATGCTATGTTTAAAAATAAATTTAAGAATATTTGTGCTATTGTGATTAAATTTGGAAAATAGACTATTTCATATGCTTGTAAAAATTCCTTTAGTGCAACAAAAAGTAATCCCCCAAACATTCCCCAGCTGCTAATATCCAGGTATTCGATTACTAAAGGATATAAATCCGGCGCAAGACCTATGTTTTCGATATGCCCTATTACAAATCTTATCAATAAATAAAATAATAAACCAGTAAATAGAGAATACTTAACTGTAGCGCTAAAGAGGGTTTTTGTTGTCTTTCTTTCGCCTCTAAGGTTTGATACAACAGGTGATATGCTTGCCATTAAACCAACTGCAGCAATCATAAAAGTCATAAATATGGCAGATGCAACACTTATTGCGCCAAGTGTAACAGTAGAGTGTCTTCCTGCTACAATAACATCTCCAACATTTATAAGCATATTAGCCAAATTTCCGGCCATGATTGGTGCAGATAACTTTATTAAATCTTTGGAATAGTTTTTGTAAATTTGAAATTTAGTCGTTAATGATTCCATAAGCAATAAGATAACATAAAAAAATACTAAAATATTTTATCCGGATTGATAATATTTTTAGGATCAAAAAGCGCCTTAATTTTTTCCATATATTCAAGTGCACCAATGTCAAGTGCATCTTTGAGATATTTTTTCTTTTCGTCGCCTATACCATGCTCACCTGAGAGTGACCCCCCTAATTTAAGGGCAAGAGCGAAAAGCTTATCTTTCAATATTTCAAAATCTTTTCTTTCTTTTTCGTTTGACAAATCAAGAGCAAAGTTTGGATGAATATTTCCATCTCCTGCATGCCCCATTATACAAACTGTAATATTGTACTCGCTACAAATTTTTTGAATCCCTTTCACCAGAGGAACAATCTTTGAACGTGGTACAACAACATCTTCTGTAATAACATTTGGTTTTAATTTTGTAACTGCAGCAAAAGCACTTCTTCTTGAACGCCATATTTGTTCGTTTTCTTCTTCATTTTGTGCTTGTACAATTTTTGCTGCATTTGATTTTTTCAGTATTTCAAATAATTTTTTACACTCATAATTTAAATTTTCTTCAAATCCGTCAAGTTCGATTAAAAGAGCAGCTTCTTTTGTACATAAAAGTCCGCATGGATTAAATTTTTCAATAGTTTCAAGTGTATTTTTATCTAATAAATCAAGTGTTGCGGGGATAAAGCCTGAATTTATTATGTTATTAACTGCCGCAGTAGCTTCAATTAAATCATCAAAATAAGCTAAAGTAACTTTTCTGGATTGAGGTTTTGGAATTAGTTTTATTGTAATTTCGGTTATTATCCCCAGTGTGCCTTCAGAGCCGACAAACAGTGAAGTTAAATTGTAACCTGTTACATCTTTAGCAATATCGGTACCTGTTTTAATGATTTTACCATCTGCCAAAACTACTTCAAGATTTATTATGTAATCTTTTGTTGTTCCATATTTAAAGGTTCGCGGACCACCGGAACTAAGCGCAACAGCTCCGCCAATTGTCGAAACGGTAAGATTGGAGGGGTCTGGAGGAAAAAACAGGCCTAATTTTTCCACTTCATCATTTATTTTTTTAATCACAACATTAGGCTGTACTTTTGCAATCAAGTCTTCTTTATTTATTGATAAGATTTTATTCATTTTAGAAAAATGCAATATAACGGCAGGTTTTTTTACCCTGCAGCCTCCACAGTGACATGTACCTGCTGCACGAGCAACTACGGGCACGTTATATTTTTTGCAAATCAAAATAGTTTGTGAAACTTGTTGTGAATTTGTGGGAAACACAACAAATTTTGGTAGGATTAAAACATTTCTATTTGGCGATGTGTCATATGCATAAGGATATAAGTCTTCCTTTTCAAAAAGAATATCCTCTGAGTATATTTTTTTAAGCTCGGCATATAAGATTTTATCCATATGTAAATTATACAACGGGAACCAAAAAATAAAAGCAACGTCTTTAACATCAATGCCGTATTTGCTACTAGGCTCAAAGGAAGGATATAGGTAAGTTTATAAAGTACTTTGAGCCTTTTTTTATTTTATTAAATTTAGTATATAATTGTAATAATCGCTGTTTTTATATTTTTGCGCAACTTCTTTTATTGATTTTTTGTCCAAAAAACCCATAGTATAGGCAATTTCTTCAAGGCAAGCTATCTTTACACCTTGATTTTCTTCAATTGTTTCAACATATTGGCCGGCTTGCAAAAGAGAGTTGTGCGTGCCTGTATCTAACCAAGAAAAACCTCTTCCGAATAATTTTACTTCAAGTTTATTGTATTTAAGATATATGTTATTTAAATCAGTGATTTCCAATTCTCCCCTTTTTGATGGTTTTAAGGATTTTGCATATTTTACGACATTGTTATCATAGAAGTAAAGCCCGGTAACCGCATAATCAGATTTCGGATTTTTAGGTTTTTCTTCTATTGATTTAACTTGTCCGTTTTTATCAAAATCTACAACTCCATACCTTTCGGGATCTTTTACTCTGTAGCCGAATACTGTTGCGCCTCCCGAATTTTTAATTTTCCAAGACACCTCTCTTAACATTGTTGAAAAAGACTGTCCGTAAAAAATATTATCACCCAATATCAATGCTACGGATTCGTTTGCTATAAATTCTTCTCCAAGAATAAATGCTTGTGCTAATCCATCTGGAGAAGGTTGGACAACATAGGAAAATTTAACACCAAATTGAGAACCGTCACCCAAAAGTTTTTTAAAATTTGCTATATCATATGGTGTTGAAATTATTAATATATCTCTAATACCTGCCAACATAAGGACAGAAATAGGATAATAAACCATTGGTTTATCATAAATAGGTAAAAGCTGCTTTGACACCGCAATCGTACTTGGATAAAGCCTGGTTCCAGAACCTCCGGCAAGAACTATCCCTTTTTTAACAGCATTTTCAGTCATTTTAACCTCTCAAATTAATATACTCTTTTAATGAACTTTTCCAATCGGGGCAAATTGAATCATTTTCCATAACGCTATATTGAGGACGTTTGGCATCTCGCACAAAATCCTCTGTCAAACACGGTTGCAAGTTTGCAGGCAAATTCATCAATGAAAATATTTCTTTTGCAAAGTCATACCAACTTGCATAACCACTGCCACATATATGGTAAACACCGTATGGTTTTTGTGCAGCTAACAATTTTACTATTGCACGGCTTAACTCAACAGTCCAAGTGGGGCAGCCAATTTGGTCGTTTACAACTTTTAATTCAGGTTTGTTTGCCAAAGAAATCATTGTTTCAACAAAATTTTTACCATTATGTCCATATAACCAACTTGTCCTTACGATATAAAATTTTTTGCAATTTTTTTTAACAGACTGCTCTCCGGCAAGCTTGGATGCGCCATATACATTTATGGGATTGGTTGCATCTTTAATTGTATATGGAGTTTTTTTAGTGCCATCAAAAACATAGTCTGTCGAAATGTACACAAGTAAAGCATTATTTTCGCTTGCTGCAAGTGCAACATTTTCGCTGCCCTGTGCATTAATTTTAAAGACTAATTCACTTTCTTTTTCAGCTTTATCAACATTAGTATATGCTGCACAATGCATAATAACATCAGGGTGTATCTGTTTTACAAAATTATTTACGTCATTTTTTTTTGTAATATCAAGATTTGATCTGTTGGTTGGAACAACAAATGCCCCAATGTTTTCAAGTATTGGACACAAATCTTGTCCCAGCATGCCACTTGCACCGGTGACTAATACTTTCATATCAAGGCCGCCTTTTTGCTTTCAATTGATTTAATCCAATCTTGATTATTTAAATACCAATTAATTGTTAATTTGATTCCCTCTTCAAATGTTAATGATGGTTTCCAACCCAGCTGTGTTGTGATTTTATTATTATCAATCGCATACCTTTTGTCATGTCCCAGTCTGTCTTTAACATATTCTATTGAATTTTCATCTTTGCCCATTTCATTTAATATTATTTTTGTAATTTCAAGATTAGTTTTTTCATTATGTCCTCCGACATTATAAACTTCGCCTACATTCCCCTTGTGTAGTACGGTATCTATTGCTTCGCAGTGATCGTATACATAAAGCCAATCTCTTACATTTAATCCATCGCCATATACAGGAACTTTTTCACCCTTTAAAAGTTTGGAAATAAAAAATGGAATAAGCTTTTCTGGATATTGGTATGGGCCATAATTATTTGAACATCTTGTAGTTAAAACCGGAGTTTTGTATGTTTCAAAGTATGCCCTTACGAGCATATCTGCACTTGCCTTTGAGGCACTGTAGGGAGAATTTGGTGCAAGTGGAGTTGTTTCATAAAAATAACCTGTTTTGCCCAAAGTTCCATATACTTCATCGGTTGATACCTGTAAATATCTTTGTATATTATTTTGTTTTGCATTTTCAAGCAAATTTAACGTGCCCTGTACATTTGTTTCTATAAAAATTTCTGGGTTTAAAATTGATCTGTCAACATGACTTTCTGCAGCAAAATTAACAATACAGTCTACTTCAGAGGTGATTTGAAATACAAGATTTTTATCACAAATATTACCTTTTATAAATGTATAATTAGAGTTATCTTTTATGTCATTAAGATTTTCAATATTGCCCGCATAAGTAAGACAATCAAGATTAATAATTTTGTAATCCGGATGTTTTTTTAACATGTGCCTTATAAAACAACTTCCAATAAAACCTGCTCCGCCGGTCACTAATATCTTCATAATAAATCTTCCTTTTTTATATCTTTTAACAATGGTTGTTTTTTATCTTTTTCACTTAATATTGGTTTAAAATTCAATCCGTATTTTCCCCAGTTAATATTAATATCAGGATCGTTCCACAAAATTCCTTTATCGTTTTGCGCGACATATTCACCACTTGCCTTATACAGTAATTCAGCTGTATCTGACAAAGTTAAAAAGCCATGAGCAAAACCTTTTGGAATATATAGCATATTTTTATTTTCTTCACTTAAAATTGTACCTGTCCATTTTCCAAAAGTGGGAGAATTTTTTCTTATATCGACAGCAACATCAAAAATTTCACCCCTGATGCACCGCACTATTTTTGCCTGCGCATAAGGATTGCTTTGGTAATGCAATCCCCTTAGAACACCATGTGAAGATTTTGAATGATTATCTTGATTAAATTCATCAGTTATTCCATTGTTAAAAAAATCAGACTTTTTATATCCTTCAAGAAAAAAACCTCTGTTGTCTTGAAACACTTTTGGTACAATAAGGATTACATCCTCTATATTTATTCTCTTAAATTCAAAAGGCATTATCTCCCCCTACATATGTTGGATTATACATTAAATATATAGGTAAAATCAATAGAATATTAAAAAGTCTGCATTTTAATGTGCAGACTTTTTAAAGCTTCCCTATCCTTATTTATATATCATTTATGATAATTTAATTGCACTGTTTTTAATACTGTCATCCATTGCTTGATCAAGTGATTCAAGTTCAGCTTGTGCAGCTTGAAGTTGAGTTTCGATTTGCGTTTGCTCTGCCTCAAGTTGTTGATCTCGTCTATTGACATCTGCCATAAGTGCATCTTCGTAACCTTGGAAAATAGAATCAGCTGCCATTTGCTGTCTAGATTGGACTAATGATAATTGATCAAGTGCATTTTGATATATGCTCCATTCACCCGATGTGGGATCGGTATCGGCATTTGCTCCTTGCAGTTCTTGAACAGCCGACATATAACTGTCTGTAATGCCATTATATTGCTGGTTTTTCATTGCATTAATATAACGTTGAGTATATTGCGATTGGTTAGCAATCGTCTGCCTTTCCTGACTGATTTGTAACAGTCTGTATTGCAGGTTTGATACCCTTTGTTTTAATGCCATTTTTCTGAGTGAAATTGTAACCCAGCCCATGACTGTTCTCTCCTTTAATTAGTTCCTCGTGTAAATTACTCTTTACTCTTTTATAAAAAAAATCTTTTCTTGAAAATTGCGTTTTCGTGTTTATAATGTTAACTTTTGTAAAGTTAGTATCATAATTCCTAATATAAGAGCGCTTTTCAGTATTAGTTTATAGTGCTATAATAAGACAATGAAAAAGATAATTGTTATTTCAGGAAAGCAATATTGTGGCAAGGATACACTTGCCAAATTTCTCTTAGATGGTTTAAATGATTTTATACGTGTAGGAATAGGTGATGCAATTAAAATTAAGTACGCAAATGAACATAATATAACATTTGATGAAATTGAAAGTAATAAACATCTTTACCGTTCGGATTTGATAAAATTAGGCAATTGGGGGCGTCAACAAGATCCAGACTATTGGCTAAAAAGTATAATAGAACTGCCTAATAACGTTATTGTACCTGATGTAAGAGTAGAACATGAGATTAATCTTTTTAAATCATATGGCGCTTTTACAATACGCGTTGAGTCCAGTTTTGAAAATCGTGCTAAACGTGCAAAAATTACTAATGCAGATGATCCTACCGAAACAGCTCTTGATAATTATGCATTTTGGGATGCAGTAATTGATAATAACTCTGATTATGAACACTTAAAAATGCAAGCACAAGAGTTAATAGTTAAACTTCGCAAAAATTATTTGTAATTAAGTTTATGTATTCAAGAATTTGTGTAAAATATTCCAAATTGCACTCTCCATTTGCTATTATGTCGCATTTTTCTTTTGCGGGTACAACATATTTTCTGCCTGCATCGCAAACATAATCCCAATGTTTGAGTGCATTTTCATGGTCCTGATTTCTTACTTGTGCTCTCTCTAAAAAACGTTTTTTTCTGATTTTATTATTTAAATCTATATAAATTTTAATATCAAACATATCATGCACTTCTTTATATGTTGCAGCCATGCCCTCTACTATTATTATTTTTTTACTTTTAATTTCTATGGCATTAGGTATACTTATTCCTGTACCATTAACTAAATACTTGGGAATTTTAACGTCAGAACCGTTTGCCAGTTTTTCAATATCATCTCTTAATAAATCCAATTGGAAATTATGTGGTGAATCAACATCATAGCCTGCATCTCTAAGCGCATCAAAAGTGCCATATTGATTGATTAATTCTGAAATATCGTTAAAATAATTATCAGTATTAACAATTGAAATAGGCAAGTTTTTATCATTAATACATTTTTGTATTTGAGCACATATTGTTGATTTGCCACTTGCTGATTCGCCGGTTATTGAAATCAAAATTTTTCTTTTGGGATTATTTATTAATCTATCTAAAAACTTTTCCAAAAAATCTGGACTAACTTGCAAAAATAATGATTTTGCTGCTTTTTTATCATAGTTAATTATTTGTTTAAATTTTGTCTTCAAATAAAAAGCAAGAAATTCTCTGCCAACTCTTGTGTCAAAATTCGGCTTTTGGATTTTTTCTGTTTCTTTATTGTTAACTAAATCATTAATTAATGCGTTCATGTGAATATTATAATAACTCTAAAAATATTTTATTGCCAAAAGTTGAATTAATTTCTTAACACTTGAACATATTTCTTTATAATTTTTATTCAAGGCACCTTCTTTGGCTAAAAAAATTAAACTTTGATAAGCTTGACTATGAGGTATTTCACCGTTTTTTAGCAGCGTTCTGTATGCCTCTCTTGTAAGTCTTTTTATTTTATTTCTTTTCACTGCACGTTTATTAATTTTTTTACTTACAACAAAACCTACCCTTGTAGGGTAGTTTTGCTCTACTTTATTTTTTCCGCAATATAAAACAAAATGTTCGTCGGAAACTATTCTTTTTTGATTGTATGTTGCGGCAAAAGCACTGTGTTTTGTTAATCTTTGGTTTTTACTAAGCACGATTTTTAGCTGTTATTGCCAATTTATGGCGACCTTTGGCACGACGTCTGTTGATAACACCTCTGCCGCCGGGTGTTGCCATTCTTGCGCGAAAACCGCTGACGTTCTGTCTTTTTCTTTTTGTGCCTTCCAATGTTCTGCGCATTTATTTTCTCCTTGACTTTATTTTATTATCAGTATTAACTATACTAAGTAAAACAAAACGGGGTGTCAACTTATGGTTAATAATATTTCTTATTCAAGCAAAAAGATAGGCTTCATTGGCGGAGGGAAAATGGCATCTGCTATTATGGGGGGAATTATAAAAAGTTCCTTTGTCAGCCCTTTGGATATATTTGTATATGATATAAATAATGATACCCTTGATGCACTATCTAGCAAATTTAATGTTAATCATACAAGTTCTATTAGAAATCTTGCAAAATCAGCAGACGTAGTAGTTATTGCTACAAAGCCTTTTGCAATTGATGATGTATTAAATGAGTTGAGAGGTTATACTGAAAATAAACTAGTAGTTTCAATACTTGCAGGAGTAACGTCCGAGAGAATTGAAAACGGTTTAAAAGAAACAAAAGTTGTGCGTGTGATGCCAAATACCCCAGCCTTTGTTAATGAAGGCATGTGTGCACTTTGTAAAGGTAAACTTGCGCAAACTAAAGATGTTGAGTATGTGGAATCAATGTTGAAGAATATTGGGCGCACTGTTGTAATAGATGAAAAATATATAGACATTGTTACTGCAATTTCAGGTTCAGGTCCTGCATTTTACTACTATATTATCGATTTAATAGCAAAAGCGGGTGAAAAATTGGGGCTGGATTATAACACTTGTCTGATGCTCTCTTCGCAAACTGCTCTTGGCTCAGCTAAAATGCTACTAGAGAGCAAACAAAGCCCGCAAGAGCTTATAAACGCCGTTACTACTCCGGGAGGTTGTACAGCAGTTGGAAATGATGTGCTTAAAAACTCAAACATTCAAGAAATTATAAATAAAACAATAAAAGATACAATGGAAAAAGCTAGCGCATTGGGTTGATTACCTTTTTGAGCGAGATAGAAGAAAATCAACTTTATCTAATTCATGTTTTTTGTTTCCGAGCATAATATCTTCAGCATCTTCCAATATTTTTGTAATCATAAAACCGTTTTCACCATCGGAACGAGGTTTTTTCCCTGTTTCAATACTTTTAATAAAATGCTGACATTCTAGTTTCAGGGGTTCTATTTCCAGATAGTCAAAAATTTCAATACTCTGTTGTGCAGGAGTTTTATTATCAAAAATTTGTAACTTGTTTTCAAGCAGTGTATCATCTAAAATAGCTGTAGCTTTGTCACCCCTAACAAGTAACGTTACACGTTTTTGAGGATGTATCCAACTATCACTGACATGCGCAATTATTCCTTTTTCAAACTGTATTGTCAGGTGAGTAATATCAAATATATTTTCATACTCTGCACAACAACCGGTTGCATTTAACACTCTTATTGGGTCAAGGTCTAAAACATGGGCTATCATAGATACATCATGCGGTGCTAAATCCCACATAACACTTCTGTCGTTTTTAAAATAATTAATATTTAATCTGTCACTTTGAACATATTTTATATTACCCAAAATGCCTTCTTGTATTAACATTTTTAATCTGTTTACTGCAGGGTGGTATAAAAGTAAATGACCAACCATTAATATTAAACCTTTTGCATTAGCCAATTCCTTGAGTTTGCGAGCTTCATCCGCTACAGTCGAAATTGGTTTTTCAACATAAACATGCTTCCCTGCTTCAAGAGCTTTTCTGACAAGATTGAAGTGTGTATGACTGGGTGTAACAACACACACTGCTTTAATTTCAGGATTTGTTAGTACTTCATCAAAATTTTTGGTCGTATTTGTACCGTCATATTGTGCCTCAACCATTTTAAGATTTTCATCATCTATATCGCAAACTGTATGCAAAGCTTTTAAATTGTAAAAGTTTCTTACAATATTTCGGCCCCATATGCCACAACCAGTAACTGCTACAAATTTTTCCCCTAATTCCCTGTTTTGCATTTATATCACCCGTTGACCTATTTAAAATTATTTTATTTAAAATAATTTAATTATTCAAGTTAAAAATATATTAAAATTTTTATGATATTATTTTTTTATGAATAAGAGAGTTTTTTTACAAGGTTTTCCTGTTGATTGCATTGCATATAATGATGCTGTTAATTTTGCCAGCATGGCAATTGATAATGGTGAAAATCTGCACATTATTACAATTAACCCTGAAATGCTTATGTATGCAAAGAAAGATTTTGAATTTGCTAATATTTTAAAGCATGCTGAATTAATTATTGCAGACGGCGTAGGAATAAAAATTGCATTAAGATTGAAGGGAATTTCTCAAGAACGTATTGGTGGTGTTGATTTTTCGCGTTCTTTAATAAAACTATGTGCCGACAAAAATCTAAGACTTGCACTTTTAGGTGCAAAAGAGGAGGTAATTAGTACGCTTGAGAAAAAATTGAAAATCGAATTTCCAAATTTAAATATAGTATTTTCTCATAACGGGTATTTTGATGCTGATAATAAAATTTTGGAACAAATTAAACAAGTGCACCCACAAGTATTTCTTTGTGCACTCGGCTCACCAAAGCAGGAATTTTTTATTTCAAGATTAAAAGAAATGTTACAAGGTTGTGTAATGATTGGAATTGGCGGAAGTTTCGACGTTTTTGCTGGTTATGTCAAACGTGCGCCTATAATATGGCAAAAACTTGGTCTGGAGTGGCTTTATAGAGTAATTAAACAACCTGAAAGATTTAAACGTATATTTCCGACTTTGCCAATATTCTTGTTTGAGAGTATAATTGATAGTGTGAAAAAGTAATTTGACAGTTTATTGAGGGTTAAATTAATTGAATAGTTTTAACAATAACGTCAGGTGCGATATTTTAAAAATGATACATGCCGCAAAATCAGGACATCCTGGTGGTTCGCTTTCCTGTGTTGAAATTCTGAGTGTACTTTACAATAAAATAATGTTTATTCCAAAGGATTGGAAAAAATCTCCAGATTTTCCAAAAAGAGACAGATTTATACTTTCAAAAGGACATGCAAGTGCTGCATTGTATAGTGTTCTTGCAAGAAATGGTTTTTTTCCTCTGGATGAACTTTTAACATTTAGAAAATTAGGCTCCAGGCTACAAGGTCATCCTTCCAGCCGAGTAGGATTAGAAGGAATAGAAGTTTCTACAGGTTCACTCGGACAAGGTTTATCAATGGGTGTTGGTATAGCTTTGGCATTGAAATTAAATAATATAAATTCAAAAGTATTTGTACTTTTAGGTGATGGTGAAATGCAAGAAGGAAGTGTTTGGGAGGCACTAATGAGTGCTTGCCATAAAAAGCTTAACAATATTATAATTATTATTGATAAAAATAATTTGCAAATAGATGGTAATACCTGTGATGTAAAATCATTAGAGCCATTTGATAAAAAGTTAGAATCGTTTGGGTGGGTAACAAAAACTATTGACGGACATTGTGAAGATGAATTGGAAAAAGTATTTTTGGAAGCAAAAAAATCAAACACACCATTTGCAATAATTGCAAATACCATAAAAGGTAAGGGTGTTTCCTTTATGGAGAATAATGTCGGTTGGCATGGAAAAGCACCAAATGATAATGAATTAAAACTTGCGCTGGAGGAATTAAATGCTTAAAAAGACTATTGAAATTAAGTCCCCCAGAAATGCTTATGGAGAAACACTTGTAGAACTGGGCTCAATTAATAAAAATATTGTTGTACTCGATGCTGATTTGTCTTGCTCAACGCAAACTTGTAAGTTTCAAAAAGCTTTTCCGGAAAGATTTTTTAATTCCGGTATCGCTGAACAAGATATGATTTGTACTGCGGCGGGACTTGCTACGGAAGGAAAAATCCCTTTCGTTAGTACATTTGCGATGTTTGCTACCGCCAGGTGTCTTGATCAGATTAGGAATTCATTGTGCTATCCGAGATTAAATGTAAAAATAGTTGCCACTCATGGTGGTGTTACAGTTGGAGAAGATGGTGCTTCACATCAAGCATTAGAAGATATTTCTTATATGCGTTCAATTCCTGATATGTGTGTAATTGTTCCTGCAGATTACAATGAAGTAAAGCAAGTTGTTAAGTATGCTTGTGAAATTTACGGACCAGTTTATATAAGAATTGCAAGGACTAATTTAAAAACAGTTTTTGATGAAAATGAATACATTTTTAATCCCGAACATGCCGTAAAAGTCTGCGAAGGCAATGATGTTACAATAGTCACCAACGGAGAAACACTGTGTGAAGTTGTAAGTTGTGCAGATATGTTAAAAGAAAAAGGAATTAATGCTGAAGTTTTGCATGTTCCTGTTGTAAAACCATTTTTTGCCGCATCTGATATAATTAAAAGTGCTCAAAAAACAGGTTTAGTTATTACTGTTGAAAATCACAGTATTATTGGCGGATTAGGAAGTGCAGTTTGTGAAACCTTAAGTCAAAATTTACCTACTAGAGTACTAAGAATTGGTACTCCGGATTGTTTCGGACAAAGCGGAGAACAGCGTTCATTGTTAGAATTTTATGGTTTAACTGACAAAAAACTATATGAAAATATAAGCAGGTACTTGGATAAAAAATGATAGTTGTACGAGATTTAATTAAACAGTATAAAAATAAATTTGCCCTTTATAATGTAAATTTGCACATTAGGCCGGGTGAGTTTGTTTTTTTGGTTGGCTCCTCTGGTGCGGGAAAATCTACGCTAATGAAAATGCTTTATCTGGAAGAACGTCCTACAAGGGGAACTGTTTTAGTTGGCGGAATAAATATTAATAACTTAGCACCGAATAAAATACCCAATTTAAGAAGATGTATGGGTATAGTATTTCAAGATTATAAATTGCTCCAAAATCATACTGTGTATGATAATATTGCATATGTAATAAGAACAATGGGTGTTTCATCAAAAGAAATAGAAGCACGAGTGTATGGTGCACTAAAGGTAGTTGGTCTTGAAGATAAATACAGGTCAAAACCATGTGAACTTTCAGGTGGCGAACAACAGCGTGTAAGTATTGCAAGGGCAATAGTTAATGGTCCACCCTTGCTTATTGCCGATGAGCCTACAGGAAATTTAGACCCAAAAAATTCAATGGAGGTTATGCAGATTCTTGAACAAGTTAATCAAAGGGGTATTACAATACTTGTTTCTACACATGATCATGCTATAGTTAACCATTTTAGAAAAAGAGTTATTACCCTTGAAAAAGGACAAATTGTAAGAGATGTCCAGGCAGGTACGTATGATTAACAGTACTAAAAGAAACAGGCTAAAACAAAAAGTAAAGTCACATATTCCAAAAGACTGGCTTACCGAGATAAGGATTACTTATCGTATATGTATTGAAACAATAAAAGGTGTAGCGCAAGCAGGATTAATTAATATTGCAATTATTACTACCATGGCAGCTATACTTACAATTTTTGGCGCAATATTCAGAACTACTTTAAGTGTATCAAGCATGGTAGGAGCAATGGGCTCTGTCCTTGAGATTTCTGCATATTTAACACCTGATGCTGATATTAATCAAACAGTAAAAACCATTAAAGATTTAAAGCATGTAAAAGGGGTTAAATATATTTCACGTGAAGCATCATGGGCTGAATTGAAGCGTGAAATTGAAATGCCAGATGTTCAAAACCCACTACCGGACACTTTACATATAAAAGTTGACGATCCAAAAAATATTGAACAGGTTATGCGTGAATTAAAACCCGTTAATGGTGTTGCAGACTTAAGTTATGCAAAGGATTTGGTAAGCAAATTTCAAATGATAAACAAAATAAGTCATACAATTACTCTTGTTGTAGTAATTATTGCATGTATTTTGACAATTACTATTATAAATAATACAATTGAATTGGTTATCCAATCGCGGAAAGAGGAAATCGAAATTATGCGTTTAATGGGAGTATCTAATTGGTATATAAAATCACCACTCGTTCTACAGGGTGCTATATATGGATTCTTAGGTGCTTTGGTTGCAATAATTCCTATTAATATCGTGCAAGGTTATTTACAAAAAATGCATGAATTTTTTATGATGCCTGCTTATTCATATTCTCAAGGGCTTGTTGTTTTCTCTGTCTTATTGATAGGAGTTGCTTTTTCTGCAGGCGGTAGTTTTATGAGTATAAAGAAACATCTTCAGGTATAATGACACAATATGGATAATAATCGTATAAACCCACAACAATATGTAGAAGAATTTAAAGATATACCACCGATGCCAAATGTAATGGTGCGTGCACTTGAGGTTATTAAGAATCCTCAGACTGGTATTAGAGAATTATCGAATATTATGTCTGTAGATCAGGCGATTTCCACAAAAACACTAAGCCTTGTAAACTCTGCTTATTATGGTTTTCACCAACAAATTACATCAATAAACAAGGCACTTGTAATTTTAGGTATGATGAAAGCTAAAAATATCATTATGAGTTTGGCTCTAAAACAAATGATGACTGCTCAAGGGTCACGTGAACTCTGGGAGCATTCAACAAAATGCGCTATAGCTTCTGAAATGCTTGCAGAAGAATACAAAGTTATTAACCCTGATGATGCATTTGTTATAGGCTTTTTACATGATATTGGAAAGATTCTGCTTAATGCGAAAAATCCAATTAAATACTCAAAGGTGCGCTATATTGCGCAACAAAATCAAGCAGATTTAGTAGAAGTCGAAGATTCCTTTTTCGGGACAAATCACTGCGTACTCGGCGCTTTGGTTTCTAAAAAATGGCAATTACCTGTTATATTAACAAACTGTATAAGATATCACCATAATCCGGTGCAATCTTCCTTGCCTGTGGCATGTGGGATTGTATATATTGCAGACAGGCTTGTGCAATCTAAAATTCCTAATCCGATTTTAGATCCAAAAATTATGGATAGATTAGATATTCAAATAAGTGATCCGCTAGCTTTAAGAGAAAGTATATTAGCACGTGCCTCTATATTCTTAAAAGAAATGCAAAGTCCTACATAATTAAAAAAGACTCACTTGCCCATTCGAATCACAATAGTTTATACCAAGATGCTTATATGCCAATTTAGTCGCACGGCGCCCCCTGTTGGTACGTGCAATTAATCCTTTTTGTAATAAAAATGGTTCGTAAACGTCTTCTATGGTTCTAATATCTTCACCAAGTGCTACTGACAAGGTTTCAATACCTACCGGACCACCGTCATAATTATTTATTATAAGCTTAAGCAGTTCTCTGTCTGTATTATCGAGTCCCAAATTATCTATACATAAAGAATCCAGTGCTTCTTTTGCAATTTCTTTTGTAATTTTACCGTCATATTTTACAAGGGCATAGTCTGCTGTTCTTTTTATTAATCTGTTAGCTATTCGTGGTGTTGCTCTGGAACGTGATGCTATTTCTTTTGCGCCATCATCACTTATTTTTATATTTAATATTTTTGCACTTCTTTTTATAACTTGTGCAAGCTCATCTATTGTGTAAAATTCCAGCCTATGAATTATGCCAAACCTGTCACGCAATGGACCTGAAAGTGCACCGGCTTTAGTGGTAGCTCCAATTAAAGTAAATTTAGGTACTGCTACACGCATAGTTTTGACACTTTGGCTTTTTCCGGTAGTCAAATCAATAAAAAAATCTTCCATTGCGGGATATAGAATTTCTTCCGCCACTTTGTTTAATCTGTGTATCTCGTCAATAAACAATATTTCCCCACCTTTTAATGACATTAAGATTCCTATAATATCTCGCGGACGTTCTAATGCCGGCGCAGAGGTTATTTTTATATTTACTCCAATTTCATTGGCGATGACTCCAGCAAGAGTAGTCTTACCTAATCCTGGAGGCCCGTAAAACAGTAAGTGATCAAGAGGTATATTTCTTTTTTTACTTGCTTCTATTGTAATTTTTAATGTTTCTTTAAGAGCGCTTTGGCCTATGTATTCATCAAACGTCTTGGGGCGAATATTTTTTTCATATGATTTATCAAATTCGAGCTCTTTTGTATCTAAATCCTGAACTCTATAGCTAGGCGCAGCATTTGATGCGCCTTTGTTATTTTCATTTTTATTGTTATCATCCGATATAATCATTTACCTTAAAAATCTTAAATAAATATATGCAGTACTCATTAACAATGCTACAAAAGTTGTCAATGAGCCGTATTTTAGATAATACATAAATGGAATTGGATGTCCGTGTTTTGCAGAGTTTTCACTTACAATAACATTGGCAGCGGCACCAATTATTGTTAAGTTACCACCAAGGCAAGCACCGAGTGACAAACACCACCAAAGCGGATGAGCATAATGTGCACCCATAGTTTGAGAAATAGTTGCGAGCATTGGTGCCATTGTTGCAGTGTAAGGAATATTGTCAATAATACCAGATAGGATGCCCGAGGCCCAAAGAATAATCATTGCGGTTGCGCCTTGTGAGCCATTTGTTACCTCGAGCAACCAATTTGCCATAAGCTTAATACCACCTGATGCTTCAAGACCACCTATAATAATGAATAAGCCAATGAAAAAGAAAATTGTATTCCATTCAACTTCAACTAAAATTTTTGCAGGTTTTTCAAATATTAAAAGTATGCTTGCGCCAATCATAGCAATTAAAAAAGTTGGAATATGTGTAATGTCATGTGCAATAAAACCAAGAATTACAAGCAATAATACAATACCTGAGCGTAGTGCTAATAATTTATCACTAATCGTGTTTGAATTATCAATATCTGTAACTAAAGCCATTTTTTCAGGTGTACTTTTTAATTGTTTCCTAAACATAAAAATCAACAAACCGGTACAAACAAGAAAAATATATGCAACAATATTTGTTAATTCTTTTATGAAGTCCATAAAACTAAACCCTGCTGCAGATCCAATAATTATATTTGGTGGGTCTCCTATAAGTGTTGCGGTTCCACCTATATTTGAGCAAATAATTTCAGTAATTAGAAATGGAACAGGATTTAAATCCAGTTTTTTACATGCTGCAAAAGTAATAGGCATTACAAGTATTACTGTTGTCACATTATCCAAAAAAGCACTTGCAATTGCTGTAAATGCTGCAAGAGCAAATAAAACCAATTTTGGTTTACCTTTTGTGTGTTTTAAAATTTCATTTGCCATCCAAGTAAACATACCTGACTTTGCAGCAATATGAACAATTATCATCATTGAAACTAAAAGAAAAATTACATTAAAGTCAATAAAGTTTGCGAAATATTCACCTAATGACAGTGGATTTTTTTCAGTTTGTAAAAGACCTAAAAATAAAGTAAGGCAAGCACCCAGCAGTGCAATTGTCACTTTTGATATTTTTTCCCATGCAATAAAAATATATGCAATAATCAGGATTGAAGCTGATACGATTACTGCGTTCTGACTTATAAGTGTATGCATATGTTCCAAAATTCGTCTCCTCTATTAAAATAATAACTAAGCTTATTCTATCTAATAAAAATTATTAGTCAAAGGCACAATAATTTTTTTTTATTTTTTTGTGATAGTATTTATTTATAGGGAGAAATTCAGGAGAGTTTAATGAGTTTAGTTGATATACTTTTAAAAATTTTTAAAGATCCTAATGAGCGCAAAATTAACAAAATTATGCCAATTGTAGAGCATATCAATGCGCTTGAGGAGGAATTTTCAAAGCTTTCCGATGATGAACTTAGGGCTAAAACTACTGAGTTTAAAGAAATATTAGCTCAGCGTGAAAAGTCAAATGATTTTAAAAAAGATAGAGAGTTAGAAAAAGCGGCATTGGATTCTATTTTGCCCGAAGCTTTTGCTACTGTTAGAGAGGCGGGCAAAAGAGTTTTAAACATGCGCCATTTTGATGTGCAATTAATTGGTGGAATATTTCTACACAACGGGCATATTGCTCAAATGCGTACAGGTGAAGGAAAAACTCTTGTTGCCACATTACCTGCATATCTTAATGCATTGACTGGAAAGGGTGTACATATAATCACGGTTAATGACTATCTTGCAAAACGTGACAGAGACTGGATGGGAAAAATCTATGAATTTTTGGGCTTAACTGTAGGCGTAATACTCTCGCAAGGTTCTACCCATAGTGACTTTGAAACTAAAAAAGCAGCTTATGCATGCGATATTACATATGGAACAAATAATGAATTTGGTTTTGATTATTTGCGTGATAACATGTCTTCTTCGCTAGATGCACTTGTTCAAAGACCTTATAATTATGCAATTATAGATGAAGTTGACAGTATTTTAATTGACGAAGCAAGAACACCCTTAATTATATCCGGTCGGCTTGAAAAATCTGCACAGACATATAAACTGATGGCTCAAATAGCTCCGCAATTAAATAAAATTGAGCATTACGAAGTTGATGAAAAAAATAAAAATATTATTTTAACGGAAGATGGAATTGATAAGGCTTGCGAACTTTTGGGTGTTACTGATTTATTTGATATTCAAACTCAATATGCTCATCATCTTTTACAAGCACTAAAGGCAAAAGAGTTATTTATTAAAGACACAGACTATGTTGTAAAAAATAATGAGGTTATGATAGTAGACGAGTTCACCGGTCGTATTATGGAAGGCAGGCGTTGGAGCGAGGGTTTGCATCAAGCAATTGAAGCAAAAGAAGGTGTGCCAATACAAGATGAAACACAAACACTTGCAAGTATTACCTTTCAAAATTTGTTCAGGCTTTATCCGAAATTATCTGGCATGACAGGTACTGCTATGACTGAAGAAGCAGAATTTGGCAAAATTTACAATCTCCCATGTACTGAAATCCCTACAAATAAGCCTGATATAAGAATAAATTTCCCTGATGTTATCTATAAGACTAAAGAAATGAAATATCAGAAAGTTGCTGAAGAGATAGAAAAAATGGCAAAAATGGGCAGACCAACTCTTGTCGGTACAATCAGCATTGAAAAATCAGAATATTTATCTGCTATACTCAAAAAACGTGGAATTAAACATAACGTCTTAAATGCAAAGGCGCACGAGCGCGAAGCATATATTATTGCACAGGCTGGCAGAGTCAATGCTGTTACTATTGCAACAAATATGGCAGGTCGTGGTACTGATATTTTGCTGGGTGGTAATCCTGAATATCTTGCAAAAGAAGAATTAGACAAGATGGGAATTGGTGCACAAAGCCCGGACTATGAACAACAAAAAGAGGCTGCGCTTGTCCGTGCTAGAAAAATAACGGAAGAAGAGCATGCTAAGGTTGTTTCTTTGGGTGGTCTACACGTAATTGGTACTGAACGTCATGAATCAAGACGTATAGACAATCAGTTAAGAGGTCGTGCTGCACGTCAGGGGGACCCAGGTTCAACGAGGTTTTTCTTATCTTTAGAAGATGATTTGATGAGAATTTTTGGTGGCGATAAAATTTCAGCATTAATGAATATGCTTAATATCGAAGAAGATATGGCAATTGAAAATCCGCTTATTACACGCCAAATTGAATCTGCACAAAAGAAAGTCGAAACTTATCATTTTGATATAAGAAAAAGTGTTCTTGAATATGATGATGTTATAAATATTCAAAGAGAAAAATTTTATATCCAAAGAAGGAAGGTTCTTGCCTCCAAGAGTTTGAAGTCTGATATTGATTATATGATTAATCTTGAAGTTGATAAAATTTTGAAACAGTATATATCTCCGGATATGCCACCTGCAGAATATGTCAAAGATGATATCAAAATGCTTACAAATGAAATTCATCTTGTATTTCCTCAACTTGTTGATGTCAGTGTAGATGATTTAATGGAAAAAAGATATCAGGAGATGTCGGATTATCTAAAAGACCTTGTTAACAATGCGTATAAAGATATGGAGCTAAAATCAGTTCAAGGTTTTAATGATGTTATGTTAAAATACGGTTCTTCTGATACACCAAAACAAGAACCGTTTTCGGATAATAATGTTATGAGGACCCTTGAAAGAGATATTCTTTTGCAAGTTATTGATTCAAAGTGGATTGACCATTTAAACAATATTGATGCATTGAAAGACTCTATCGGACTGGTTGCTTATGGTCAAAAAGACCCACTTATTGAATACAAAAAAGAAGCATTTAATTTATTTAATGCTATGATGTCAGATATTCAGTCTGAAACTGTTAGACACTTGTTCAGAGCTCGTTTTGGAATACAAATAATTGATGAAAATCAAAATGCACTTGAGGATATTCCATTTATGGTTGAAGATTTTGAAAGAGAAACTGAGCTAACCCGTGCGCTTAAAAATTCAACACCAAACTATGTCGACGAGCAACCTCAAGAAGACCTGCCGAAAGTTGGCAGGAACGACTTGTGTCCTTGTGGAAGTGGCCTAAAGTACAAAAAATGTTGTGGTAAGGGTAAGGTATAATAAAAATACTTTAAAAAAAAGAGCCGCGCGCGTGGCTCTTTTTTATTTTCGTATCTTAATTCGCGCACTTTGATTGAAATTTTGATGCTTGTCTTGTTTTCCTTTGTTCAAAAATTTTGTCTATTAAATTAAGTGTTTCAAACTTGTTGTTTACCCATTTTGGTGCCACAAGGGTTTTTGAATAACCGCTACCTGCAAGTCGATGAATTGTTGTAGTAGGAGGTAATAATTCCAAAAAATCACAGACAATTTCACAGTACTCTTGCATATTAAATAATACAAAAGGATTGTCTTTATATATTTTTGCAAGAGGTGCATCTTCAAGTATGGTAAGCATGTGTAATTTTATGCCGTCAATACCTAGATAGGCCAGTCTTTTTGCACTTTTTAACATCATTTCCTTTGATTCGTCAAAGAGCCCTAAAATCATATGTACGCAAACATTAATATTTCTTTCTTTTGCTAGCTTATATGCCCTCAAAAAGCACTCATAATCATGCCCACGATTAATTTTTTTTAGCGTACTGTTGTGTGTACTCTGTAAACCTAATTCAAGCCAAGGATTTTTATATGTTGAAATTAAATCAAGTTTTTTCTCATCAATACAATCAGGGCGTGTACCTATAGAAATTCCAAGTATCCGCTCGTCGCAAAATGCAGCATTATATATTTTTTTAAGTTCTTCAACGGATGCATAAGTGTTTGTAAAAGCTTGAAAATATGCAAAAAACATGTTTGCTCCAAAGCGTTCACCAAGATTTTTAATACCAGTCCTTATTTGATTTTCAATGTTCAAACAACTTGAATGTGCTTTTGAAAAACTGCCTGATTCATCACAAAATACACAACCACCCTTTGAGATTGTGCCATCTCTGTTTGGACAAGAAAAGCCCGCATCTATAGTAACTTTATAAACTTTTTCCCCAAACTTCTCTTTAAGGTAGTCTCTAAAGGTATAATACGCTTTTTGCATTTTTTTATCCAATTCCATCTGTTAAAATTTTATATTCTATTATGATATTTGGCAAATTTATTAATAATTGTGGTATAATTATATTTATTGACAGTTTATTCCAGGTGGATTTATGAGAATTTTAATTTCTAATGACGACGGTATAGCAGCAACAGGTATAAAAGCCCTTATCTCAAGATTATCGCAAGAGCACGATGTTTATGTTGTAGCGCCTGACCGGGAAAGAAGTGCTGCAGGACATTCCCTGACACTGCATACACCTCTTAGGGTTGAAGAATTAGAACCCCAATACGGTGCTAAAAGAGTGTGGGTAACATCTGGTACGCCAGGTGATTGCATAAAATTAGGCATTTGCGCTGTTTTAGAACAAGGCGAATTGCCAAATATTGTAATATCTGGAATAAATCATGGCCCTAATTTAGGAACCGATATATTATATTCAGGAACAGTGAGTTGCGCCATGGAGGGTGCAATGCTTGATTATCCAAGTATTGCAGTTTCGCTTGCAAGTATGACTTCTGATCCTACCTACTTTGACGTTACTGCCGATTTTGTTGCAAAATTTTTACCAAAAATAAAGAAAATTAACTTTCCAAAGAAAACGATTTTAAATATTAACACCCCTGCTCTTGAAGAAGAAGATATTGCAGGTGTTGAAATAACAAAACTTGGTACAAAAATGTTTACAGACAGTTATGAAAAACGTATTGACCCAAGAGGCAAGATTTATTATTGGATGGCGGGCGAATTAACAACTAAGCATGAGGAAGATGGTACTGACATCAGCGCAGTCCGTGCAAATAGAATTTCGATTACTCCTGTTACTTTTGAGATGACTCACAAAAGTATTATGGCTGATTTAGAAAAAGAATTTTGTAAAGATGGAATTTGCGATTGGTATGGTTATGGTTCAAATAATTCTCAACGGTCATAAAAAAGAAATACAAGAAAATACTACACTTGAACAGTTTTTGTCAGGCATTGAATTGCCAAAATTTTATGTTGTAGAAAAAAACATGCAAATAATATACAAAGAAAATTTTGCTAATGTAATTTTAAAAAATGGTGACAATGTCGAAATTGCAACTTTTTGCGGAGGTGGCTAGTATAATTAAAATGCTTGTGTTAAAATTCTTGCGTAGATTTTAACGAGGAATTTATGAAAAAGCGAGCATATATAAGTGTATTTGACAAAACTGATGTTGTTAAACTTGCAAAAAAATTAGAATTATCCGGTTGGGAAATTGTTTCAACAGGTAATACTTGTAAACTTTTAAAAGACAGTGGAATAAACGCACTGGAAAGTTCGACAATCACGGGTTTTAATGAACTTTTAAGTGGCAAGGTTAAGTCGTTGCATCCTAAAATTTTTGCTTCAATTCTTGCTAATGAAAATGAACTTTCACAACTTGAAGATGGATTATTTTCATTAGTTGTGGTTAACTTATATCCTTTTGAGAAATACATTGGTGTTGATACAGATGTTAATACATTGCTTGAAAATATTGACATAGGTGGTGTTGCACTATTACGTGCGGGTGCAAAAAATTACAAAAACGTAACTGTGGTATGTGATATAGATGATTATGAGCTTGATTTTGATAATATTGACGAAAATACTAAACAGATGCTTGCTTTGAAAGTATTTGAAAAAACTTCAAAATACGATTATTTAATATTTGAAGAGCTTTCATATAATTTTGGTATACAAAAAACTAATACTTTGGGTAGCTCAAAAGCTCTGTATTTAAATAAAATACAAGATTTAAGATATGGTGAAAACCCTCATCAAAAAGCCGCTCTTTACTCATACGGAAAACAACTTGATTATGAAATTTTGAACGGTAAGGAAATGTCATATAACAATATTTCTGATGCAACTGCGGCACTTGGTATTGCTTCAGAATTTTATGACGTCAATGCATGTGTTATTGTAAAACACACTAATCCTTGTGGAGTTGCATTAGGAAAAAATACCGAAGATGCCTGGAAAAAGGCGCTTGATTGTGATCCAATAAGTGCTTTTGGCGGAATAGTTGCTTTTACAAAAGAAATAGATGATACTGTTGCTAAACATTTGATTTCAATGTTTTTAGAAATTGTTATTGCACCATCATTTACACAAAAAGCACTTGAGTTATTAAAAACAAAGAAAAATTTGAGGGTAATAAAAATTAATACTGCTTATGATAAATTTTCAAATTTCGTAGCACAAGAGGTTAAACTCACGCCATTTGGTGCTCTTGTGCAAGAAAAAGATACTCTTGAGCTAGATCCTGACAAATTTAAAATAGTTACAAAGTTAAAACCTACACAAGAACAAATTGAAGATATGGTCTTTGCATTCAAAATTGCTAAACATGCCAAATCTAATGGTATTGTAATTGCAAAGGATTTAAAAACATTGGGTATCTGTGCTGGACAAACAAGTAGAGTTGGCGCAGTAGAAATTGCAATAAATCGTGTCTGTGATTCACCAAAGAATGCAATACTTGCAAGTGATGGATTTTTCCCTGCTACAGATAACATACATCTCGCTGCGCAGAATAGAATTGCAGCAATTATTCAACCTGCAGGTTCTATTAAGGATAGTGAGGTTATTGAAACTGCAGACAAAATGGGGCTTATAATGGCAACAACAGGTATAAGACATTTTAAACACTAGAAAAGAAAAGGTATTAACAACATGAAAAATGCAGATAAAAGAGCTCTTGCTGGATTAAGTACTGGGCATTTTATGGTAGATTGGTTTGCTTCCATACTTGTTCCTCTATACCCAAGTATAACTGCAAAACTTGGTATTTCGCTTTCTTATATTAGTACAATTATTGCCTTTGGGCACATGCTATCATCTATGCTACAGCCTATTTTTGGTTATATATCAGACAAATTGCGTCATAGAACTTTTATGTTTTGGGGACTTGTAATGTCATCAATTTTTATTCCTCTTACTGTTGTTTCGCCAACTGCAAGACTTTTAACATTATTTTTAATTTTGGGCATGTGTGGTAATGCGTTTTATCATCCGCAAGTAACATGTCTTGTAAATACGTTTAGTTACAATAATCCAAAACTTGCAAAATATATGGGGATATTTTTGGGTATGGGTACAATAGGTTATGCACTCGGTCCAGTTTGCTCCTCTAATGTAGCTGCAGCATTTGGCAATAATGCTTTGTTGTTATTTTCCATTCCGGGCATATTAAGCGCAATCTTAATTTATTTTGCAGTACCTAAAATACCTACAGATACTGTTTGTGCAACAAAAGAACCTTTTTTATCTATAATGAAGGATATTTTAAGTTCAAAAATTATACTTGGATTAATCTTAATCTCTGTTGTCAAGTCAGGTGTAAGTATAAGTTTTGGCACATATATGCCATTTTTACTTGAGAAAAACGGTTTTAGTCTGCATCAAATAGGGCTTATTGTTACTTTGTTTTTTACTATTAGTGGCATAGCAACAATGTTAAGTCCTAAAATTGAAGAAAAAATAGGCGGTACAAATGTAATAAGGCTTTCTTTCTTTTCTATTTTGCCGCTTACACTTTTAACTCTTTTCCTTTTGGATAAATATTCTTACATTTCAGCTTTTTTATTTATTTTAACTGGTTTTTTTATTCTACTTTCTGTATCTGTTACCCTTGTAAGTGCCCAAAAACTTGTTAGCAAAAATAAAGGTGTAATTTCAGGGATAATGCAAGGTTTTAGCTGGGGGTTAGGTGCACTGTTTTTAGCACCTATGGGTTTTGTAGGACAATATTTTGGAATTGATAAAATTCTTGTAATCATGAGCACAATTGCATTTTTAACTGGACTTTTTGGAATAACTAATGATTTAAAGAAAGTTCTTGAAAGGGCATAGGCTATTTACAATTCTTAATAAAATTTTATTTATCAGCAATTTATTCGTAATAAAATACTTTATTAAAATGTAGGAAATGGGATAAATTTTATAGGGAGAATATAATGGCAATTGGCGCAAAGGATAAAATCGACGCACTTTTGGTAAAAAAATATCAAGGATTAAAAGTTGATAATCCTGTTGTTCAATCTTCAATGGTTGATCCTCAAAAAATGCTTGATGCCATGAATGACTTTGCGATGGTGCAAATGAATGCACTGAATATACAGCAGCAGCTTAAAACAACTTGTATAAAGGCGATATCTTTAAATATTCAATATCGCAAATCAAAACATATTAAAATAAAAAAGCCTGCACAAGCTCTTAAGTAATTGTGCTATAATTGCAAAATGAACAGTTTTGCAAAAAAAATTATACTTGCTTCAAATTCACCTCGTCGCATAAATATTTTGCGTGAATACGGTTATGAATTTGAAATTGTAAAACCACTTTATAGGGAAGAGAAATTTGACAAATTTTTACCAGAAAATATAAAAAAGAATTCATTGGGCAAAGCATTAAGCGTTGCTCAAAGTATAAAATGTGATGCAGTGGTCATTAGTGCTGACACTGTGGTAATCCTCGATAGTGTGTGTTTGTTAAATAAGCCTCGAGATGAAAACGAGGCTTTTTCTATGCTTAAAAGCTTAAGTAATAAAACTCATAAAGTTACTACGGCAATTTCACTAGTTGATTCAAAAAATATGTCTAATTTAACAGAATTTTGTACAACATCTGTCACTTTCAGAAAATTGAGCGATGATGATATTGTAAAATATATTAACGAAAAAAGACCTCTTGATAAAGCTGGTAGCTATGGAATTCAAGATTTTTTAAATGTAAATAATTATAAAAACCCTCCGGAAAAAAGTTTTATAAAGGAAATTAAAGGTGATTTTTTAAATGTAGTCGGCTTTAGTATTGTGACTTTTGAAAATATGCTTAATAATTTTAAGGGTTTACTTTAATTTTTTTGTGTAGTTTAATTAAATTACGGCAAGATAGCGGATGTGGTTTGGATGATAGAGATTTTAAAAACACAAGAAAATAATGAACTTGTAGAATTAAGTATTTCCGAGGCACAATGTGGTTCTTGGTTTAATATGATTGATCCTACTTACGAAGAAATCCAAAAAGTATCCTTAGTCTTAAATTTAGATGAAAGTTTTCTGAGAAATTCACTTGACGTTGACGAGCGTTCTCGTATGGAATATGAAGATGGACATTTGTTAATTATTACAAACATTCCAGTAATGGAAGATGAAGGCGCTTTTGATACGCTGCCTCTTGGTATAATATTTACGCCTACAAGCTTTATAACTGTATGTTCCAAAGAAAATCGTATTATAAGTTCCTTTAATAAAGAAACTGCAAGTTTTTTTGATACAAGAAATAAAACAAGATTTCTACTTAATATCCTTTTTCGTTCGACAAAATACTATTTAAGGTATTTAAACTTTATCAATAAGCAAACTGATAAAATAGAAGACGATCTCAGAAGAACAATGAAAAACAAAGCATTATTTCAATTATTTGAAGCGCAAAAATCATTGGTATATTTTACAACTGCACTTAAAGATAATTATATAGTTTTACAAAAGATAATGCGTCTTACAAAATCAAGCTTTATTACGCCATTAAAATTTAATGAAGATGATATTGATTTGTTGGAAGATGTTATTATTGAAAATAAACAGGCACTTGAAATGGTCGAAATGCACAGGAATATTCTTGAAAATATGATGGATGCATTTGCTTCAATAATTTCAAATAATCTAAATATTGTAATGAAATTTCTGACTTCAATAACAATAATTCTTGCAATACCTACAATGTTTGCTAGTTTTTGGGGAATGAATGTTAATCTACCTTTTGCAGCGCATCAGTTCGGGTTTATAATTGTTATTCTAATCTCAGCTGTTGCATCTATGCTTGCAGCTGCCCTTTTTGCGAAAAAAGGCATGTTTTAATATTTTCTGCAACACAATAAGCACTGCTCCAACAATTTTGCAAGTTGTAGCCACCGCAAAAACCATCAATATCCATTACTTCGCCACAAAAATATATTTTTGGATTTATTTTGGATTGACAATGATTGTTTATCTCTCGCAAATCAACCCCTCCACAGGTAACAATTTCACCTTTTGCATCACATCCGACAACTTTAAATGTTATATTTTCGAGTTCTTTTATTTCATTATTTGTAATGTTCGCACATTTTTTATCGTGGTTATTTAAAATTGTTCGGGCAAGCGACTTTGGAATATATTTGCTAACTATGTTTCCAATAGTTTTTTTTGGATTTTCCCTTACACTTTTTTCAAGCTCTTGTATATCAATTATTGGTATTGTGATTTCGTATGGAAAATTTTTCCGTGCATTTATAGATGAAATCTTATAAATCAATGGACCGGAAACACCGTTTTTTGTAAATAAGATATCACCGCAGTTTGTTCTTAAAACAACTCCTTGTGGGTATTTAGGACTATCGGCACTTAGTTTTAATCCGCATAGAGCAGCCTTAGGTTCAACAATTTTGTGTCCTGCTTCATTAGCTAAATTATAACCATTCCTTGAACCTGTAGAAATGATGATAATTTCATAATTAATTAATTGTTTTAAACTTTTTATTTCTTTTTTTATAATTGCAGGGCCTTTGAGCGCATTAAGCATTTTTATTCTCATATCTTTTGCACTGTTTGATATTGGAAAATACCTAAGGTCATCCTGCATATATGTTTTTATATCAATACTATTAAAAAAACTAAGTGTATCTGAAACGAAATGTCTGGAAAAAACCGAATACAAAAACTTTTCACCACGAGGGTAATTAGATGCAAAATCTTTTATATCCTCTGCATAATGTGTTAAATTGCATCTACCACCACCTGTAGGAAGTAATGTTTTGAGTGCAATATCTTTTTCATATATGTCTATATTTATATTTGTTAAATTTTGCAGGTGTAATGCACAGTAAATACCCGCGGGTCCTGCTCCTATTATTGCAATTTTTATCATTTATTTTTTTCCGGCAAAACTGTTCCATACAAAAATACATCCTCAGGATTATCAAGTTCTTCGTGCATTTGTATTATTGTCTTATTTAAAACAGGATGCACATAATTTGCATTTACTTCAATCATTGGCACAAGCGCAAATGCTCTTAGATGGACAAATTTATGTGGGATTTCTAAAATCTCATTTTTAAAGATCAGGTTGTCGTAAAATAATATATCGATATCTATTACTCTCTCGCTCCACTTTGGTTTACCTTCTCTTATTCGACCGAGTTTTGCTTCAATGTCTTGGCAAACCCTTAAGAGTTCAATGGGTGAAAGTTCTGTCTGCACAGCTATTGCGGCATTTATAAACCAATTTTGCGAACTTAGTCCCCAAGGTTGAGTTTCATAGAAGGAAGATGCTCTAAGTAGTTGTATATTATTATCGCTTGTTAATAATCTAACCGCTTGTTGTATATTTGACAAGCGATCCCCCAAATTTGAACCTAGTGACAAATAAGCTTTTGACATATATATATTCCTGATTAACATTTTATTATTCTTTTGATATAATGGCAACAGAAATATTTTATTACAGGGGTAAAAATGAATAAAAATCAGTCTTTAGGAGTATATATTATAGTCGGTATTATTGCCGTATTATTGGCAGTTGTTGCTTTTGCAGGTCCTACCACTACAAGCGGCGAGTTGTCATACTCGCAATTTTTAGACAAAGTCAAGGCAGGGGCAATCGAAAGTGTAACTATTTCAAAGAATCTTGTTATTGCAATTCCTAAAGATGATTCGAAAGATAATAAAGAAGTTTCTAAACCAAAGTCTGATATTGTGGGTTTTTCAAATGTAAATCAACCCCCAACTTTCCAATATAAAATACAAGTTCCTGAAAATGATCCGAATTTACTTTCTTTGCTTGAAAACAATAATGTTGAAATTAATGTAAAAAAACCGCAAGAAGGGTCTTTGTTGGGCACTATAGGCTCACTTTTAGTTCCATTATTTTTTATTGGTTTAATTATATTATTATTGCGAGGTATTCAACAAGGTGGCTCTGCTGCAATGAATTTTGGTAAATCTCGTGCAAAAATGATGCAAGAAAATAAAGTAAAAGTGACATTTAATGATGTTGCAGGCATTGATGAAGAAAAACAAGAACTTGAAGAAATAGTTGATTTTCTTAAAAACGGCGATAAATATACAAAATTGGGTGCAAAAATTCCGAAAGGTGTTCTTTTGGTAGGTGTACCTGGTACAGGTAAAACTCTAATGGCAAAAGCTGTTGCTGGCGAAGCGGGTGTACCTTTCTTTTCAATATCAGGTTCTGATTTTGTAGAAATGTTTGTCGGTGTGGGCGCTTCTCGTGTTAGAGATCTTTTTGAACAAGCAAAGAAACATCAGCCGTGCATAATATTTATTGATGAAATTGATGCTGTTGGGCGCCAAAGAGGTGCAGGCATGGGTGGCGGACATGATGAACGCGAACAAACATTAAACCAATTATTGGTTGAAATGGACGGTTTTGATGAAAATGTCAACATAATAGTTTTGGCTGCTACAAACAGACCAGATATATTAGACAATGCTTTGTTACGTCCGGGCAGATTTGACAGACAAATAATTATTAATAGGCCAGATATTTTGGGTCGCGAACAAATTCTTGCAGTGCATGCAAAAAATAAGCCATTAGCATCTGATGTCGATTTAAAAGTTTTGGCTAAACGCACTCCTGGATTTACTGGTGCAGATTTGCAAAATCTTTTAAATGAAGCTGCTCTTTTGAGCGCAAGATATGACAAAAATGAAATTTCAATGGAACATATTGAAGAAGCAATAGATAAAGTAATGGCAGGGCCTGAAAAGAAATCTAGGATTATTTCTGATGAAGAAAAAGAAAATACTGCATATCATGAGGTAGGACATGCTTTACTTGCGAGACTTTTAAAAGATTGTGACCCGTTGCATAAAGTTTCAATAATACCTCGTGGTATGGCACTTGGTATTACAACGGTACTGCCTGAAAAAGATCATTTAACGTTGAAGAAATCTCAATTATTAGACAGAATTACAATGATTTTAGGTGGTAGAGTGGCTGAAGAACTTATTTACGGTAGTGATTCTATTACTACAGGTGCACAGAATGATTTAGAAAAAGTCTCAGCACTTGCAAGAAAGATGGTTACAGTTTATGGTATGTCTGAAAAAATGGGAAATTTAGCCTATGGGACAAGCCAAGAACATGTGTTTATGGGTCGTGATTTTGGCCATCAGCGTGATTTTAGCGAAGAGATTGCTGCAGATATTGATAAAGAAGTTAAAAGAATCATTGATGAACGTTACAATATTGCTAAACAATTGCTAAGCGAAAACGAAGACATGTTACGTAAAATTGCAAAAGAATTACTGGAGCGTGAAACTTTAGACGAATCAGAATTCAGCGAAATTATGAATAAAATCATAGAACAGAGAGGGCAACAAGCTTAGTGATAAATTTTAATATTAACCTCACTAATGTTTCAAAACCTTTTTTTGGGCTTGAATTTCCTATTGAGTTAACCGAAAGTTATTCGCCTGTTTTAAAAGATTACTGGGCTGATAGAATTTATAGTCCTAAAAAGTGGTTTCTCTCTGTGCAAGATAATGCCCTAAAAAGTGGCGCAGATTTTGTAAGTGTTTATTTTAACTCCTGCGAACCTGACAATTCTGTAAAGCACAGCATATTAGAAAAGTATAAAAATTTATTCAGCTATGTTTTAGCTGAATCAAAATTACCAATAATGCTAAAATTAAGCTCTCATGCGCCTTGGGATTGCGAAATTTTGAAAGCAATAGCACCGATTATCGACAGAGAATTAATAATTGCACCAATTTTAGCAGCTAACTATAATGAACTTTTAAATACCGTCCTAAAAAATAATTTTAATCATAAATTTGTTTTAAGAACTCCAATTGATATTAACTTAACAAAAGAATTAAATATATTATCAATTGATTCCGGAATAATTGCACAGCAAATATTAATTGATCCGGATATGGGGTGTATAGGTTATGGAATAGACTACGGGTATAGTATCATTGAGCGTATTTGTCTAGCACGCAAAAGTGGAGATAAAATGCTTGATATGCCAATTATAGCTTTCGTTGGTGAAGAAGCTTACAAGGCAAAAGAGTCAAAAAGTACTGACTTTACGGCATCTTGGGGTGAGCTTAGTAATCGTGCAATAATGTGGGAAATATCGAGTGCCTCTGCATTAATTGCGGCAGGTGCTAATGTAATTGTTTGCTGGCATCCAATAGCTTTAGAAACCCTAAAAAGACAATTTTGTGAGGTAACATGTCACTAGGCGCAATGGATATATTTAAATTTTTACCTGCAGGAAAACGCGATAAGAATGCTAACTGCAAAAAGTGTGGTTGTCCTACTTGCATGATGTTTGCAATTAAACTTTCAAAAGGGCAAGAAAGTGCTTCAAAATGTCCTTTTATCCCGTTTGAACTTGCCAGTAAACTTGAGCATAACAAAAAAATTCAACAAAAAACTCTGGTTTGCGGAAATTTAAAAATTGGTGGTGAGGTTGTTTTATACAGACATGAAAAAACTTTTGTAAATCCTAGTGCGCTGGTTGTTATGCTTGATTCCAAAGAAAAAAATTATCTTGAAAAATTAAAGCGGGTTTTAAACTTTGAAATAGACTGTATTGGTAAAAAATATAAAATTGATGCAATTTATTCTAATAATTTGAATCCTGATGATATTTTAAAAATAAAAAGCAAAGGAATCGAAATTATAGATGATAATTTTTTGACAAATATGTATGAGGTAAAATATACAAATTTGCACGAAACAGTAGCGACTCTGACACAAATTCGTAAAGAAGCCATAGTAGAAAGGAATGAAAAATACTCAAATCCTACATTTGTAAGGTTACATGGTAATAATTTTTTTGATTTGTGTTCAACAGCATCGGTTTTAATTTGCAAGTATTCAAATATGCTAATTTTTGAACATTTTGATGAAGCGTTGTTTTCTTCATTAATTACTTTGAGATTGAATATTTTTACTGATCCGCAAAAACCACTGCAAGTTGAGTCAAAGGTATACGAATTTAATAATCCTGATCAAAATGCACTTGTATTCTTAACTACTAATTTTGCACTCAGCTATTTTGCTGTTGCAAACGAACTTTCATCATTAAAATATGGCTCATATCTTGTTATTACTCCAAGTGAAGGTATGAGTGTATTAACTGCTTGGTCTGCGCAAAAAATTACTGCAGAAATTGCTGCTCGAGTTGTTTCATCGTCAGATAAACTCAAAAAAGTTAAAAACAAAAGAATTATAATCCCAGGGTTACTTTATGACTTAAAGTCCGAACTTGAACAAGCTTTGCCGGAGTGGAAAATTACAATTGGCACAACTGAGGCATATAAAATACCAGAATTTGTAAAAAAACTGCAAAATTGCTAACTTTTGAGCAGCTTTTTATATTCTTTTTTTAACATCTCATACTGTTTATCTAATATATCCTGTAATTCTTTTCTTTTATTCTCGATTTCGTTATCATCCACATTTGGTTTTATATATATTGGTTCACCATAGTACGATATCATGTTTTTACAAAACAAAGGAAATCTGAACTCATCCCATGTCTTTAATTTCAAAAATCCTATTGAAGGCGAGTACCAACTCATAGGAACGATAGGTACTCCTGTCATTTTTGCAATTTCAATAATACCTTTTTTTACAACTCTGTTTGGTCCTCTTGGTCCATCTACCGTAATTGCCCCATTGTAACCTTGCTTAATTTTGTCTACGAGTTGTAATGTTGCACTTGCCCCACCTCTTGTAATTGAGCCCCTGACGGTATTTATTCCCATTGCATTAGCGGCACGTGCAATTATTTCGCCATCTTTTGAACGGCTTATCATAACATATGTCTTTTTTCTTCCTTTTAGTGAATAAAGACCACATTGATGAGCATGCCAAAGTGCAAAAATACAAGGCTCGTTTGGATAGTTAATATTTTTACACCAGTATGTCAAACTTTTTAGTCTAAATAGTGCAGATACTAGTACAGAAAAAAACTCTATTTGCATTTTTTCACTTTTTTTATATTCAAATTTCATTTTTACCTCTTAAATCACTTGCAAGTTTATGCGCCATAAGACCTTCCTGATATGCAATACAAGATGCTGTTTTAGAAAGTTCAACTGCATAATTTTTTGTTAAAGACTGATATGTTTGTATTTTTATAAAATCAAAAACACTTAGGCCGCCACAATAACGAGATGCCCCATTTGTTGGTAAAACATGGTTTGTTCCAGAGCAGTAATCACCAAAAACTTCAGCACAGTTGCTCCCGATAAAAAGAGATCCGTAGTTTTTAAATTTTTCTGAAATTTTTTCGGCATTTTCAAACATCAATTCCAGGTGTTCCGGTGCGCGAATATTTGTTAGCATTACAGCTTCATCCATGTCTTTTACAACAACTGCATAAGAATTGTTAAATGATTGCTGTGCAATTTCTTTTGTTTGTAAATTTTCAAGTTGTTTTTTTGCACTTTTTACAACTTCTTTTGCAAAATTTTCACTAAAGCAAATTAAATACCCTCTCGCATCTTTATCATGTTCGCACTGTGCAAGAATGTCCGCACTAACCAGTTGGGGGTTTTGATTATCATCTGCAACTATTAGCACTTCTGAAGGACCTGCAAGAAAATCTATAGCGCATTTGCCATAAACATATTTCTTGGCAAATGTAACAAATTTATTTCCGGGGCCTACAATTTTATCTATAGGTAAAATAGATTCTGTGCCATAAGCAAATGCGCTGATTGCTTGTACCCCGCCAAGCTTATATATTTTGTCCGCTCCACTTAGCTTGGCAGCAACGATTGTCTGTGGTTTAATTTTTGGTGAAGTTAATATAATTTCTTTTACACCAGCAACCTTTGCGACTGAGGTTGTCATAACGGCAGAAGACAGTAGGGGGTAGTTGCCGCCTGGAACATAACAGAGAACTTTGTTAATTGGTATAATTCTATGTCCAAAGTGTGAGCCTTTGATGTCAAAATCTAGTTTTTTTAAGCATTTCAACTGCTTATGCGCAAAGCGTGTTACATTTTTTATACTTATTTTTAAAGCATTTATAGTATCTTTAGGAGTTTTATTAAATGCGTCTTCGACTTCATTGTCATTTACAACAAAATCATTTGCATTTAAAAAAATACCATCACCAAATAATTTAGAATACTTAATAATTGCACTGTCACCGCTATTTTTTACGTCTTCGATAATTTCTACAGCACTTTGTATGTTTTCAATGTCTATAGTCTTGAAAAAATCATGATTCTTATTTTTTAGCTCATTAGATTTGATTATTTTCATTATTTTGTCCTTGAAGACAGATTGTTAATAACATCTTCAAATGTCGTGTTGTGCATAGCCATAAACACAAGCAAATGATAGATTAAATCTGCAGATTCCCAACTCAAACCATCACCTTGTTGAAAATTGACACTTTCAAACGCCTCTTCCATTATTTTTCTTTTAAGATAAAATTCATCTTTAAAAAGTTTTGTTGTATAAGACTTGTCGGGCAATTTTTCTTTCCTGTCTAAAATTAATTTATAAAGTTCGTTAATGCAGAATTCCTTGTCTTCAAAACAGCTAAACCTGTTAAGATGACATGCGTTTCCCTTTTGTCTGACTTTAAAAAGTAATGAATCTCTGTCACAGTCAAATCTTGCATTTACAAGTTCTTGGGTATTACCACTTGTCAAACCTTTTGTCCATAGCTCACTTCTTGAACGGCTATAATATGTTGCCTTGCCTTCTTTTAGAGATTTTCTCAGTGATTCTTTGTTTGAGTATGCAAGCATTAATACCTGTTTTGTTTCAACATCCTGAACAATTGTTGGAACTAAATTGTTGCATTTTTCAAAATTTATTAATTTCTCAAATGCATCCACAAGATCAATTTTTCCTGTATAAATTGACATGCCAAGTTGTGATGAAATATTCATTTTTTCAAGTTCTAATATTTCATCAATAGTAGATATTCCGCCTGCTGCAATAATTGGTTTATCTGTAATTTTTCTAATTTGCCTAAATGCATCAAGATTTGTGCCATTCAACATTCCTTCTTTCTCGACAACTGTATACAAAAAACCACAGCAATAATTTTCAAAACGATTTACAAATTCTTCTGTTTTTATTTGGGTGTCTTTTTGCCAGCCTTCAAGTGTAATATTTCCATGTTTAGAATCTATTGCTACCAATACTTTGTCTTTTGGTAAATCTGACAAAAAATCTTCACTTGCTGCTGTAGCAATAATAATTTTTTTTGCACCCAAGGCAAGCATCTTTTTTGCCTTTTGCTTGTCACGAATACCTCCACCTACTCTACAAGGGGCTATCTTACATATTTTAGCTATTAAGTCTTCGTTATTTTTACCTGTATTTGTAGCTGCATCAAGATCTATAACTGCAATCTCACCAAATCTTGCATAATACCTTGCAAGTTCTAAAACATCATCTCTTTCAAGTACTTTTTCCTTGCCTTGTTTAAGTTGCACTGCTTTTGAATTCATTAAATCAATACTAGGAATTAGCATTAGTTTTCCTCTCTTTTTGCAAATTATATAACAAAAAGACTTTTATTGCATAAATTTATCTACAATACTCCAGTCAAACTTTATATCTATTTTTTCACTGCTTTGCGTGTTTTGCATAAATTCAGTGAAATTTGTGTTAAGATTCTCGCAATTATTAGAAACATCAATATTTTGGAGATTAAATTCACTGCATAAATAATTCACCTTAATATCGTAGGGTAAAGCAAATACCTTTAAGCCGTATTTCAATCCTAAAAGACAAGCATGGAAGCGCATTGCAAATAAATAATCTAAATGCGAAAAAGCTGTAACTATAGATTTAATTGAGTTATCAGTGCAAATTTCATATTTAATATGTGGCCATTGCAATTTTAATTCTTTTTCAAATTGATAACATATTTTTAAATCTTGCGGATTTTGAAAAGAGAAAACGATTATTTTTCTATCCGAGAAATATAAACCAATATATTTTACTAGCATTTTTACAAAGTTTGGATGCATTTTGGGACAATTTCGCAGCTGTACACCGACATACCCCCGGCTTTCACGTGGAAGAATCGGTATATCCCAAGCAGGATCCTGAACATATCTGGATTTAATTTTCCATTTTCCGAGCAATTTATAACTCTGAGAATCCCTAACGGTTACAAGATTACATAACGAAAGAGTCATCCTTGTAAGCATTGTCCAAAACGTGCCATTTATTGGGCCTATACCTTGTGCAAATATTATTATTTTCTTAAACATGAGTTTTGCGCATAAAATTATTAAAATATAATAGATAAGACTTAAATTACTGGTAGCATTTTGTAATAGACTGCCACCACCGCTGATAAGATAATCGCATTTTGCAATTTCTCTTAATATTTCAATTGGATTTTTATAGTTTGCGCTGTTAACTTTAAATTGTTTTTTTGTTCTTATTGGTTTTGATGATAATGCGCATACCTCAAATCCTTTCGCCTTTAAATGTCTTGTCAACATTGCAAAGATGACATCATCACCAAAATTTGAAAAACCAATATATCCTGATATAAGTACTTTTTTAGCCATAAATCTCGTTATATAATTTTTCCGTTTCTATTCTGTATGGTATTGATTTTATTGCTCCAACATTGCGAATTTGCAATATTGAGAGCGAATTAGCATATTTTGCACATTTTATTGTATCATAGCCCTTTAAAAAATAGTTTAAAAATCCACCGTTGAAAGCTGCTTCCCAACCTGTGGGGTCTACAATAGGTATTTGTTTATACTCTATAAATTCATAATTTGCAGTATTTGAAACATGTATACCTTTTTTGTGCTCTCTGATTATATTAACATTAATTGCATTGTCTGCGAGAATTTTTCTTACTTTATCAATACTAACCGTATCAAACAGTGCTTGTGTATCTGTTTTTGTATTTAAGAATATTATGTCTATATATTTGCTTACCTCGTCAAAATATTCTTTTGCCTCTTCTTGTGTACTTACTTTTGGAGAAAAATTAGGATCATACGCAACGGGTATGTCATTTTCACTTGCAAATTTAAAAATTTCTCTAACTACTTCCCTAACGCTTAAAGAGAGTGATTGTACAAAACCTGTCGCATACACGCATTTAGCATTTCTGATATAGTCAAAATTAATATCTTCTATTGATAAATTTTTTGCGGCAGTCTTTTTTCTGTAGAATACAAATTCACTTTTATTTTCTTTTTTGCCGACAAAATATAATCCGTTTTGACCTTGTGAAAGCTTAATCTGAGAAACATCAAGCCCTTCTGAATCCCATGCATCCAGCAAATACTCATAAAAGTTATCATTTCCAAGTTTTGTAATGTATCCGGCACTTGAACCACATCTTAGTGCAGCGATTGCAGTACATAGTGAATCACCTCCATAATATTTGTCAAAAATCTGAGCAAATTTCAAGGAAGTGTTGCTAGATAGTTCAACTAACCCCTCGCCAATTGTAATAATGTCTAAATTTTCAATCATATATGTTATTTATCATATAATAATCTTTTGGTCAAAATGTTAAGCAATAGCATTTGACAATGATTTGTGATATATAAATTTTATGAGCAAAAATGTGTTAGTAATTGCAGGGAACTCGCAAATTGCGACAGAAGCAATAAAGTTGTTGCTAAATAATGACTTTAGGATTTATGCTACATCACGAAAAGAGTTTAATCTTGAGCATAATAATCTTCATAAATATAATCTGGATATTACCTTGGAAAGCTCTTTTAAAGAATTGTCGGATAAATTAAAAAATATGGAGTTTTGCGCTATCGTAAATAACGCAGGATGTGCAGTGGCTTCTCCCGTTGAGTTTTTAGATGAGGATGAGCTGCAAAGACAATTAGATGTAAACTTATTTGGACTTTTACGTGTAATAAAATACTTTAGTTCAAATTTGGAAAAAGATGGAAAAATGATAAACGTAAGTTCTATGGCTTCTTATGGTGTTTATCCTTTTTTGTCGCCTTATTGCCTCTCAAAAGCTGCGGCTGATATACTTTTAAGAGCTTATTCTAATGAATCGGGTTTTAAATATGTATCTATTCGCCCCGGTGCCATAAGAACTAAATTCTGGACAGACAGTATTGAACAAAATCAAGATAATTTTAAAAATTTTATGGGCAAATATGAAAGAATTGGCCACTACATGCTTGATAATGCAAAAAAAAATTCAAAAGATGCATTGGAACCTATTTTTGTCGGTCGTGCCATATACAAGGCAATAGTGTGTAAAAACCCTCCTTCTGTTATAAACGTGGGGTTTGATGCGCTTTTATGTGCATTTGCTTCAAAATTTTTAAGTGAGTCACTGGTAAATAAGGTAGTAAGAAAAGCACTGAAGTTAAAATCAAAATGAAAAAGAAAAAGATTTATTTAATATATCCGCCTTCTCCTGTTATGAACAGGGAAGATCGTTGTCAACAGCCAACAAATGATTTAATTGTTATTCCGCCGTTACCTCCAACAGATTTGCTTTACCTTGCTGCAATTGCACGACAAGAAGGCTATGAACCCATTGTCAGGGATTACTCTTTTTTTGGTGAAACATTTGAAAAATTTGAGCAAGATTTATTGCTTATGCAGCCTGATTATTTGGTTGTAAATATTGCGACACCAACTCTTGAAAATGATTTACATGCACTTAAAATAGCAAAAGATTTGTTTGGGGATAATATAATAACTATCTCAAAAGGCGCTCATTTTGCCTTTTTGGCTAAGCAAACAATGCTTGCACATGATTTTATTGACATTGCTATGTGTCTTGAGTGTGAACTTACTTTTGCTGAATTATTAAAAGGCATTAATTTAGAAAAAATAAAAGGGATTTGTTATCGAAATGATGTCGAGGTTATCGAAAATCCGCGCAGACCTTTTAATGATAATTTAGATGATTTACCTTATCCTGCAAGAGATTTAATTGACAATAAACTATATGTCAGACCTGATAATGGGAAAATGCAAGCAGTTATAAAAGTTTCAAGAGGTTGTCCTTATCATTGTTTCTTTTGTTTAGCAACACCGCTAAATGGCCGAATAGTTAGGAAAAGAAGTCCTGAAAACATTATTGGTGAGATTAAAGAGTGTGTAGAAAAATATAATATTAAAAATTTTATATTCTGGTCTGATATATTTAATTTGGATAAAGAATGGACAAGGGAACTGTGTCAAAAAATTATTGATTCAAAATTAAAAATAACATTTTCAACAAATACACGTGCCGATAGTGCAGATATTAAAACTGTTAAACTTATGAAAAAAGCAGGATGTTCTCTTGTTTCAATCGGTATTGAAAGTGGTTCACAAGAGATGTTGGATAAAATGGGTAAAAAAACAAATCTTGTTCAAATTAAAAATACAATAAATGTATTCAAAAAAAATGGAATACAAATTTATGCATATTATATTATTGGTCTTCCTTGGGAAACGAGAGATACAGTGTTTAAAACTCTTGAGTTTGCTAAGTCACTAAACACTGAGTATGCAAGTTTTTACACGGCTGCAGCTCTTGTGGGAACAAGATTTTATGATTATGTTGAAAATAATTCGTTGGGTGAATTAAATTATGATTGCGCATATTACTATCCCAGTGTAAGAACCCATAGTTTGAGTGAAAGAGAGGTATTCAACCTGCATAAAAATCTTGTCAGAAGTTATTATTTACGTCCAAATTATGTATTAAAAATGTTACTTTCAATAAGATCTTTTACCCAGCTTAAAAATTATTTTAAAGCTGGTTTAAGAATAATAACCAGAAACTGAAACAAACTCTCTTTTTTGTAGTCTAGTATATAAAAAGGAGAGTTTTATGGATAATGTATTAAATACATATATATATGAAATTAAAAAAGGTACAAAGCCACTTGCTTTAGTAACTGTTTTATCAGATAAAACAGAAGGTTGCATTGAAAAAATCAGAAAATCACAACTTAGCTACTGTGTTCAAAAAAATGGGAATAAATCAAATATTTTCTTTGGAAATATTCACTGTGTTGAAATTATACAAGGTTTTCTTCATAAAGATTTGTCAAAATTAAATCCTGCAGAAGATTTTATATTGGGAATATTACTAGGATATAGTCGGATCGAACAATGCAAAAGATATTTAAATAAGCTAAATTTACACCCAATCGGGTAGTACAAGAGTTATAAATTATATTTTAATATAGCTTGTGACATTGAGTGACAAGGAGATAAAAATGATAGTTTCAATAATGGATGGTTGTACTGCTTGTGGCGCATGTGAAGCAATTAACCCTGAGGTTTTTCATGTAGATTCAACAGCACATGTAAATGAGTCAAAAATTAAAGGTAATGAGCAAGACTGTATTGATGCAGCACTTATTTGCCCAGTAAATGCAATATGGGTAGAAGATATTTAAAACAAAAAAGGGTGCAATTTGCACCCTTTTAATATATTTGATTGATTTTTCCTGTAATATACTTGCGATCGACAGATTACAAGGTTAAAATAAAAAAATAAGGAGAAAGGTGGAATATGAAGAAAATAGTATTGGCATTATCGGCTGTTTTAGCGTTTTCTTGTACTTGTTATGCTCAAGATGCAGTTTTTCAGTCTATGGATAGTGTAGATGAAGTACAAAAAATCAGTTTGGAACCTGTAGGAGATATTGCTCCTGCTGCAAAAACAGCCACAGTAACAGGTAGCAGTATTCAAGAAGAAAGTTTTAAAAAAGCTATAACTAATTTAGACGATGCATCTGCTGAAATTAGAGAACAATTAATAAACTATAACTCTTTACTTTCAGCTGCAGAGGCTAAAGAAGATGAACTTAGTGCTGAAATTAAAGGTTTGAAAAAAAATGTAAGTCAAACAAAGAAAAAACTAAAAAATATTGAAAAGTCAAAAAAATACATAAATTCTAATTTTGAAGACCAAAGTAATAAATAGTCATTCTAAACAATTTTGTACAAATCCATACATCTTGTCGAGTTCACTCTCGGCAAGATGTTTTTTAAATTCGATAATTTTAAAAAATTCATTCTGTAGTAATTCATACAATGTTTGAGTTTTTATCTTATTTAAATTAACAGGTTTAATATATTTAATTTTATCTACGTCAAGAATTTCAATTGCATCTAATTGCTCAAAAATCTCGAGAGCAAGCTGAATAAAGGTTTCGCTTACTCCGCAAGCATTTGCTAAACGTAAAATTTCTATTTGTCCGTTTAGATGATTATGGGAGTATTTAAGCATACCCGAGAGCATTTTTAAACATTGATCGATATCTTCATTATATTTATCTTTCATTAAATGTATTTTTTTAGGTTGCACACTTTTTAAAACATCTTTAAATTCATCAATATTTGACGGATAGTCAAAAAACATTATGGTATTATGTTTTCTATTTTGATTACATAATTTGTTATTTATTTCAGGGTATTTTTTTAATTTTTCAAGTGTGGTGATATTTTTTGCCCATATTGTAATATCTAAATTTTTGTTTTTGAGATATTCGCAAATTTGATCAAGAATTCCATCTTTTTTCCTATGGTCATATATTTTAATTTCATCATTAGAGCATAATTTAGCAAGATTCTCACTGTATGCGCTAAAAACTTCCAGTTGAATATTTTCTTCATTGTTAAAAAAATTAATTTTTGGTGAAAAAGCTATGTCTAGAGTTGAGTTTAGAGGAATTTCAAAAGAACTCTCGTTCCATTTTACACACTCAAAAGTTAACCCGTCTTTTTGGCAGTAAAATTTTAGGTGGTTAGAATTTTTACCAATTATTTTAAAATCCTTCAAAAGAGCATTTTTTAACCCAAAAAGAGGTGTTGGGTTATCTTGTCCGAATGGTTCCAATAAATTAATTTTACTGATTAAACCTTTGTTAATGTCTTTTGTATCTAGTATTTTGTCAACTTCAACATAATCTTGCACTACTTCAGCAGGTGTAATTTCTTCAATTGTGTTTAAGATTGCCTGCTTTATTTTTTCAAAAGAATGCAAATTGATATCAAATGAAAAGCCACCGGCAAGTGCATGCCCACCATATCCTAAAAACAAATCCGAGTTATTTTTTAAAATATCATATACGTTAAAACCCTTTGTTGAACGTATTGAACATCTTCCTATATTGTCATCATCGGAAGTTATCATAAAAACGGGTTTTGAATAATCTTCAACAATTTTAGAAGCGACTATGCCAATTATCCCCAAGTGCCAGTCCTTGTTGTACAAAATGATTGCATCTTTACTTTGTTCTTCTTTTAGTTGTTGTGTTGCTTCAAGATATATATTTTCGCATAAGCTTTGTCGAATTTTATTGAAATTGTCCAGTTTGTCAATTATAAAATTTAAGGTAGATTCATTTTCACTTGTTAAGAACTCAAAAGCTAAGTCAGGTGAGCTTAGTCTACCGACAGCATTAATCCTGGGAGTTAAAACAAAAGCAATATCATTGCTCGTTATATTTTCTCTGCCACATCTTTCAAATAACATTGAAATGCCTTTGTGAACTTTTTTATTAATAAGCTTTAGCCCTTTTGTAACAATTGTCCTATTTTCTCCAAGCAATGGCACAACATCAGATATGGTACCAACGCAAGCTAATACTAAAAGATTTTCATCAAATTCCAGATTTAACAACTTTAAAGCTAACTTGTATGCAACACCAACACCTGCAAGTCTGCATAAATTTTCTATTTGCCTGATATCCAAATCTTCTCTTAAGGATGATGGTGCTTGAGGGTTTAATATTGCAAAAGCATCAGGTGTTTGACCTTCGAGTTTGTGATGATCCGTAACTATTACATCTACGCCGAGAGATTTTATCAGTTTAATTTCTGCAGCATTAGATATGCCACAATCAACCGTAATTATAAGTTTGATTTTATGTTTTGAAATAAGTTCAAGTGCTTTTTTTGTATTAATACCATGGCCATGTTTTTCTCTGTCGGGTATAAATACTTCAAAGTTAGCTTCCAGCGTTTTCATTGTTTTATACAAAAGTGCACTGGAAGTTACGCCATCTGCATCAAAATCACCCCATATAAGGATTTTTTCATTTAATGTAATTGCTTTTTTAATTCTGTTTATAACTTTTTCACAGTCACAAAAGACATCAAGAGTAGCAAGTTTTGTATTTTCGCTATCCAAGAATTCATTTGCATCATCTTTTGACTTAATTCCTCTTAGTGATAATAATTCACAAAGCAGAGAATCGTTGGTAAATTCAAACAATTCCCTGCTAATTTGTGGTATTTCTTTTTGTACTATTTTTTTATAGTTCATTTTAGCGGTTTCTGCTTAACTGTGCAAGCAATCTTAATAGCTCTAAGTATAGCCAAACAATTGTTACCAATAAAGAAAATGCGCCAAACCATTCAAAATATTTGGGAGCCAATTGTTGTGCACCCTGTTCTATAAAACTGAAATCAAGAATAAAATTAAGAGCTGCAACCGCACAGAATACAAGACTTAGGATAATTCCAAGCAATCCGGTATTCCAAATTGAAATAAAATTAGCATTAAATATGCTTATTACAATGCTTATTAAATAAAAAACCATAATGGATGCAGTTGCCGTAAAAACTACTTTTTTAAATGTGTCTGTAGCCTTAATTAACCCTGTTTTATAAAGAAAAAGCATGACAAATAAAGTCAAAAACGTAATTAATGCAGCATTTGCAACAATCCCTTTGAGTTGCATTTCGTACATAGCCGAAATACCACCTATTGCAAGGCCTTCGCAAACCGCATAACCTATTGATAAAATTTTTGCATTTTGAGGTTTAAAACGCATTATAATTGCAAGAATTAAACCTGCTATTATCCCCCCCCACATCAGCATAACCACTTTATCCATGTAGCCGTTAAATGCCTGTACCCAGCTGAATGCTGCAACAGCAAAAGTAACAATAAGAAGCAGTATTGTTTTGTTTACTGCACCCGAAATAGTCATGGGTTCACCGTCCAAAACAACTCCGTCATAGATCTTACTTTGAGTCATAGGATTTGATGTCATTTTTACTCCTCCATATTAATCATTATGGATTATACTACGATTTTGAAGTAAAATAAAGTCATGATTAAGGTTGCTTTGACGGGTAATATTGCATGTGGCAAGTCAGAAGTCCAAAAAATTTTATTAGATTTGGGCTATAAAGTTTTTGACACAGATGTATGTGCACATAGCATTTTGGAAAATAATATATCTGTAATAAAAGAATTTGGTACAAATAGTAGAAATGAACTTTCAAAAATTGTTTTTTACGATAAGAAAAAACTGAACAAACTAGAAGAAATATTGCATCCACTTATTAAGGAAGAAATTTTCATTTTTTTTCAAACTAATCAATCATCGAATTTGGCATTTGTTGCAGTGCCACAGCTTTTTGAAGCAGGTTTTGATATATATTTTGACAAAATTATATTTATAAGCTCAAATTACAATTTAAGACTTGAACGATTAATGAAAAGAAATTCTTATAGCCGTGAATATGCAATTTTAAGACTTAATTCTCAAGCGAATGAAAAAGAAAAAATTGAAAAGAGCGATTTTGTAATTGAAAACAACTCAAGTCTTGAAGATTTAAAAATAAAAGTTATAGAATGTTTAAAACTTCTCTTATAAGCTTGCAAGCTGTAGCAGTTGAAGCTTTTGTTACATCAAAATCAGGTGCCAGTTCTACTATATCTGCACCAATAATATTATATTTTTTTAATTCAACAATCCAACGCATAAGTTCTTTGTAAGTCATACCTCCTGCCTCAGGAGTACCTGTAGCACTCATGATTGATGGATCCAAAACATCTAAGTCTATTGTGAGGAAAATTTTCTTGTCTTTGAATTTAGTAAGTTCGTTAATGTCGTTAATCAGAGTTGAGTGCTTATACATCAATTCAAATTCTTCTTTTTCGCCTGAGCGAATACCTATTTGTACTATATTTTCAAATCCTATTAATTTTGCAATTTGCATAATTACACCTGAGTGAGTCAACTCTACACCAAGATATTGTTCTCTTAAATCGGTATGTGCATCAAAATGCACTAGAGCAATATCTTTATGATGTTTTAGAATACCCCTGATAGTACCGAGGGTAACCAAGTGCTCTCCGCCTATACCCAATATTTTTTTGCCACTTGCATATATTTCATCGGTATTTTTTTCAATTGTATTAAGTGCTTTTTCTGTAGCACCAAAAGGTAATTCAAGTTCACCGGCATCATAAAACATTAAATCTGAAAGATTGGTATTAAAATATGGAGAATACTCCTCGATTCCAATGCTTTCAATTCTTATCTGCTGAGGTGCAAAGCGAGCACCGGGACGATTTGTACAAGTTCCATCAAAAGGCATACCAAGCATAATAATTTTTGACTCATTAAAATTATTGCAAGAACCTATAAAATTTCTTTCTAAAAATGGACCCGTTAACATAATTCATATATTATCATAAAAATTTTACAATTTTGCTCTTAAAAAAAATAATGCTATATTTTTAATATGAAAGCTATTTTATCTGTATTATTTTTATTATTTTTTTCTGTTTCAGCTTTTGCTTATGAAAACAATGATGTCTGGGCACCTTATCTTCAAAAAATTGAAAAAAAATTAAAGACATCTTGGTATGAAAAATCCGGTCTTAACAGACATGATAAAGAGTGTAAAATTAACTTATATTTTAATATAAAAAACTCGGGTGAAATCTCTGGAGAAAAAATTCTTTTTTCAAGCTGTAATGATAATATGAATGTGCTTGCACTGCAAGTTTTAAAAAACAATGCTCCTTTTGAACCTTTTCCAAAAAAGGTTTCAAATATTGAGGAAATTAGTATAGATTTTATTTTCGATTACAATTTATTACCTGAAAATAAAGTAAATTCAACTAATATTAATTCTTTGTCAAATATTGTGAATAAAGAAACAAGTGTTAAAGAAAATTCAGTTGTGAATGCTGACAAAAGTTTGAATATTGATAACGATGTGCAATATAACTTGAATAATTCAAAAAAAGATTTTTATTTCAAAATATTTATTACTTTACTAATTCTAATAATTCTCACTGCATATTTTATATTTTTATCAGTAAAACGCAAAAATAACTAGTTGTCCTTGTCTGTATAAGATTGTTCTTTGATTTTAAGCATAATTGGTTTAATGCTTTTAAAATAACCGAAAGAAAGTATAAGACAAGCACTTACCCAAGCAATAGGACCGGAGTAAAACATGCCAATATAACCATATTTTATTGCTAAATAAACAGCGGCAAAACCGCGCATTAAAAGTTCGGCTACGCTTGCCATTAGCGGAAAGATTACCTCGCCCATACCTTGTAGCGAATTTCTGTAAATAAATATTTGTGATAAAAATATATAAAAAAATGTACTTATTAACAAATATTGATGAGCAATTTCAATAATTTCGCCTGTTGCACTACCTATAAACTCTCTAATAATATCTGCACCCCAAATACGCATAATAGCAGCCATTAAAATACTTAGAACTATACTCAGTATTGAAGTTCGAATAACACCCGTACGTATTCTTCTGAATTTTTTTGCACCAAAATTTTGTGCAACAAAAGAAGCGAGAGCAACACCAAATGAAACCATCGGCAGAGTTGCAATTTGCTCAATACGCAGTGCAGCAGTGACTGCAGCAATAACATTTGAACCAAAACTGTTGCATACACTTTGTATAACAATTATTCCAAGACCAATTATTGAAAATTGAACAGACATTGGAATCCCGACTCTTAGGTGTTCTTTGGCGGAATTATAGAAATCGTTATCTATCTTTATCATCCAGTCTTGTTTTTTTAAATGTAAAATTGGAAATTTTTTCTTTACATAATGTAAGCAAAGCAAAACGGAAATTCCTTGTGATAAAATAACTGCTATTGCTGAACCCTTTACACCTAAATTAAATACTTTTATAAAATAAAGTGCCAAAAAAATATTTATAATTGATGCCATTATTAAAAAATATAAAGGAGTTTTACTGTCTCCGAGTGCTCTTATTATACTTGCGAGTAAATTGTAAAATGTAGTTGCAATTAGTCCGATTACAACAATTTCTATATACCAAAATGCATCATTATATATGTTTTGAGGTACGTTTAAAATTCTCAATACCGGGTGCATTAAAACAGAAGAAAAAAAAGTAAAAAATAGAGTTGCCAATGTGCTTAAAATTGTTGATATAACAACTGAATTTTTAACACCAATAGTATCTTTGGCACCAAACCTTTGACCCGTAATTACCGCAAAACCGCTTGTTAAACCAACTATTATAAATGTTATAAGAAAAAATAGGGGGGCAACTGCCCCTACAGCTGCAAAAGCTTCAACCCCAAGGAGTCTTCCTACTATTACTAAATCCGCTATATTGTACAATTGTTGAAAAACATTCCCTATTAGCAAAGGAATAGAGAATATTAGTATTAATTTTAAGGGTTCGCCTTTTGTTAAGTCTTTAATCATTAGCTAAGTCTCGGCTTGGTATTATTGGAAAATATTTATTTGCACCACCAAAAATACCTACAATGGATTTGTTCTTTTTTTGGAGGTTCATGTTTTGGTTTTGGTTTGTGTTTAGGCTTGTGCTTGGGTTTTTTTGGATGTGGTTTATGCGCAGGTGGATGTATTTTATCATCTGTTCCGGTATTTATAAAAATCTCGGTATTATCTTTTCTAAGTCCAAACCAAGTAAATGTACCATGTGCTTCGGCACATGAAAACACTGCTGTTATAGCCATAAATAGAGTAATTCCAAATATTTTTTTTAACATTCAATCCTCCGCAATATATTTATAAGACTATTGTAAGATTTCTTTTATTCAAAATCCGGGAAATTAAAATATATAACTTCATTTATTTTAATATCTATATCTTCTCCATATCCCCATGGTGTATTTCTGTTTTTATAATCCTCCCAAACTTCTTTCCCTTCACCGTTTATAATTTTTTTTGTATTTGAAATATAAGATGGTGAAAATATAAATGCTGAATTTAATGGATCTTTGCCATCTGTACTCATTCCAAAACTAATTTCTGAATGTTTAAAATCGGGTTTTAATTTTTGTCTGTATGTTGATTTTATTTCATTTATAATAACATGTTTTATGCCTTCAGAATCGGTATATTCGGTTGGTATGAAGGTAAAACTGGCGTTTTTATGAAACTTTTCAGGAGAAACCACTTCTGTCATTTTGCCTGTTATTATAGAATCTTTCTCGATAATTAGTCCATTGCCTAAATTTAAATCTTTCAATGCTTTTACATTAATGAGTTCTTTTGGATTTTTTGTTGATATTTCATCCAATGCTTTACCTTTAAAAACTTGCGCATTTACAGAATTAATGCATAATAGCGACAATGCAATAATTAAACAAATCTTTTTCATTTGGTTAAACTCCTTTTATAAAGTGTTATAATACAATGTTTGCCTATCTTATGCAAGTTAGTCAAAGTTGTTTCGTTTTATTAAAGATAGTTTGTATTTAAATGAATGTTTTTATAATTAAAAGCAAATTAGAACAAAAAACAAGCTAAATATAAAAACAGAAATTTTGACAGAAGATATTTAGATAAAAGATATATTAAAATAATAATGTTAATTTTTATTAAAATTGCATTGTATAATTATCAAAAAATTTTTTTTACACATATCTTATAGGTAATAAAACACTTGAGGCTATATTAAACATAAAATAAACTATTGTTTTATACATACAACACAAGGAGTTGACAACTCCGATTGTATTTCAGCCTCTAAAATAAGTACCAAAAGTTGACATTAAATTGTCGACTTTTTAATAAAGAGAAAGGAAAAATATGAAAATTAATCAAATAGCTTACATGCCAGTCAGACTTTATTCAAGCAACAAAAACACAACAACAAAGGCAATTAAAACTACACTTACGATAAAAGTATCTTTTAAAGGTAAAAAGCCACTTGAGCTCCCAACTACCCCACAAACTACAATTGATTGGGCGCTGAATTGGGATAAGGACACAAGAAAGAGGAAAAAGCGGCTAGATTGGCCGAAGCTTTTAAAATTCCTGATGGTGGCAGTATTGATGGACTAATTGCAGGCTATGTTGCTGAAAAGCAAGTTATAAGAAATATTTTTACTGAACAAATTGCTATGGAAAAAGCTGGCATGGAAGCAGATATGCCAAATAGTATACTTTTCTATGGCCCTATTGGAACAGGCAAGACAACTTTTGTTCGCGCCATTGCAAATGAAACAAATTGCGAACTTATTGAAATGAATCCTGACCCTGAAAATTTTTCTCAAGAAGTATATAAAAAATTAAAAGAAGCAAGGGAAGGGTATTTAAATGAAGGAAGAAGAACCATAATTGTACTTAATGAAATTGAAAATCATCTTGAAGATACAAGAGTGAACCGTGAAAATATAGTAAAAATGAAATCTTGGCTTGATAATTGCGCTAAACTTCCAAGCGATAGTCTTCAAAATGCTTATGCAACAACTTTTTTCTTCACAACTAACCATCCTCTTGAAATATCAGATGAGATACTACCAAGAGAGGAAAAAATTAAAAAACTAATTTCTCTTGAACCAGCGTCAGATGGTAATATAGAAGCAATAATAAGATTTTATATTCAAAAATTTGATAAAAATGGAGATATGATTAATCCTGATAGCATTGATTATGATGCAATAATTGAAAAAATGAGCCCAGATGATGAAAAAGGGGCATTTGGCAACGACAAGATTAAAAAAATTGTTCAGCTAGCTTGTCAAGATTTCGATAAAGATATCGATAATAATAGGACTTTTGAAGAATATTTAAACGATAGAATAGATAAAGCAAAAAGAAATATCAAGCCCGAACGCTTACAAGAATTCAAAGAACAACTAGAAGAACTATATGAGGATTAAAAAATGAATATTAAAAAATAAACAATTTCAACGATATAGCTTTCCAAAAAAAAGACAGAAATAATAAACTAAATAAAAAAGATGTAATAATACCATGTAAAATATCTGAACAAGAAGAACAAGGTAGAAAACAAATTACAATAACTTTTGATAAAAAGCAGCTTATGAATCTTATTAATTCATTTTTATCAAAAAAAATTAAAGGTAAAAATAATATGCCTAAAACAAATCATCAAGACATTCAAGCACCACAAAAAGAAGTCAGTCCCATAATTCAAGAACCAATATTTCCAACTCCAAAATTCACTTCAAAACCAAGTGTTGCTCAAAGAGATGAATATGTTAATGAACTTTTAAAATATATGAATTCAACTCCGGATGCTAAATTGCATTTAAGAGCTCTAGGTGAAATTAAAAAATATGGGATAAGTGATGTTGATGATATTTCAACAATGATATTAAGTGATAATGAAAGTGTTATTAGAGAAACTCTAAAAATATATCAAAAATATGGTACAAACGAGGTTGTTTTTGATGCAATTGGCCCAATTAGAAGAGATGCAATAGAAATAAAAGAAGATGAAACTTTTATTGAAGTATTAAAAACAATACAAAAACTCGCTCATCTTGAAAATGATGATCCAAAAGATAGAGAAATTATTTTAAAACCGGTAAGAAGATTATTAAATCATAAAAGTGAAAGTGTAAGAAAATTAGCACAAGAGACACTTGATAAGTTAAAAAACTAATAACGATACAAGGAGAGAAAATGAAAGTAAATTTAAATATTAACAATCATTTTTATAAAAAAATAAAATATAAAAATAATTAGCAAGCAAATGCTCAAACACCAATACAAAACAATAAATTGAATAATGGAATAAATCCGCTAAACTTTTATTCAAACAATCTAATTACTTTTAAAGGAAATGAAATTCAACTCAGAAATTTTAGAAAAAGCGCAATAAAACCTCAAGAAGATAGATTAACAGAAATGTTAACTTCGCAAGAGAATAAAGATATTCCATCTTTAATATTATTATATAGTGAAGATGATAAAAAAGCGCTGAACTATTAAATAGAATAAGCACAAGAACAAATTTAAGAATTGTAGAATTAGAAACCGATAGTGATAATTATACATCAGATACATATAAACTATTAAAAATTCCAGAGAAAATTATCTAAATAATGGCAAAAGAATACTTATAGTAGTAAAGAATTCAGATTTTCTTCTTTCAGATTTAAAAATCAATTCCAAGAATGTTTCAATGATGAAATCCTGGCTCGATAATTGCGCTAAAGAACCTGCTGATAATATGCAAAATGCGTATGGAGCAACTTTTATAATTCAAACAGATAATCCAAAAGCAATAAGCCCAAAATTACTGCAAAAAGAAGGTTTTGTCGGAATTATTGATGTTGAATTGAGTTCGATGGAAGATATTAAGAATTTAATAAATATATCAATCCAAAAATATTAAATGATATTCAAAAAAATTGTAACGAACCGGCATTTAATCAAGAATCAAAAAACGAATTAACACAAATAATCTCATCAAACAATGATTTTATTCAAAACGCCGATAACTATGATGTTGATGAATTAAGAAAAATGACAATTAAAGGCAAGAGCCTTGTCGATTTTTGGCTTGAAATTTCACAAGATGAGATTGTAAATCAAGGAAACGAAAGACTAAAAGCAATTTGGTTTGAAGAAGTTTTGCAGGATAGAACAAAAACCGCAAAACTAATTTCAAAGAGTTTAGATATTTTGCAAGAAGAAAACAGAATATTGGAATTAGCAAGAAAGGCGTATAAAGATATCATCGAAAATGATGAAACAATATCAACTGAACAAAAAGCAATTTTAATTCAACAACAAGATAGTAAGCTATTTTTTGATGTCATATCACATAAAATAAGCTCAAACAGCCTTGCACAAATTGAAAATAGGATATTGTCAACAATAGAGTTACTTGCAAAAGAAAAAGAAAAAGCATCATTAAACGCAAAAGAAAATATTTTCGAACCTGCCAAAGATATAATGATGTTATCAAGCAAAAATTCTGATGATATTGCAATTGTTGATTATATTTTCCAATTACTCTCAAAAGCTTCACTTAATGAGGATGAAAACGGCAAAAACAATATAAAATCAACCTTGCAAAATTTAGTGCAAGCAAATGAAAAGGCAAATGTTTTGGGTTCTATAAGGATTTATTTGGAGGGACAATATCTAAAATCACTAAAAAAGACTAAAAATCCTTTTTAATTAAAATCTTTCCAATAAAAAACTCCTCAGGTTGGACTCGAACCAACAGCCTACCGGTTAACAGCCGGTTGCTCCGCCATTGAGCTACTGAGGATTACCGCTTGTCAATCACTATAAACCTACTCTGAGTATGTTTAAATGGATTTCATCTTTGACATTTTTTATTATAGCAATAAATTTTATTTTGGCAAGTTGATTTTTATATCATATTTTAATTACAGATTTTGCGTTTTGTTATTACGGTTAAAATTTATATATTTTTTTTAATTAATCTTTTAAAGGGGTTTTATAGTTTATTAAAAAATGTTATAATTTAGCTATTCTTAGTTAAGGAGTTATAAAATGTGTAAAAAGGACAGTTCTATAGGCTTTGCAATTGGTATTTTAGCAGGCGTTGTAGGTGGCATTGTTGCAGGAGTTTTGTTTGCACCAAAGCCCGGTGAGGAATCAAGACGCGAACTAAAAGAAACTTGTGAAGATTTAATGCAAAAATATTCTCCAGAGATTAAAAATGCTAAAAAGCAAGCAATGGATATGATAAAGTCTTCAAAAATTAAGATTGAGGATACATATAAAAAATTTAATGATAATATAAAGGCACAAAAATTAGCGCATGCTAAGAATTGTGAAATAGATGTTTATGAAATTTAAGAAAGGTTTTGCCACATGAATCCCGTAAATACTTCTCTTGTAGTTCTTTTAATTGTAACAACCATTGTTGTATTGGCTTTGGGGATACTATTGGCAAAATTAATCATTAATTTAACTTTGCTGTCAAAAAATGTCGATTCTATTGCACAAAGTGTTCAGAGCGAAGTTCAACCGACTTTAAAAGAATTAAGAGAGGCTGCACAGTCTATTAATTCAATCGCTAACAATGCTGATACGCAATTTAGCGGTCTGCAAAATACTCTTAAAAGTGTAGTTGGCGCATCAAGCTTGGTGGGGTGCAAGATGAAAGGTCTTTTTGACGGTTTGTTAAAAGGTATTAATTTTGGTTTAAATTTGTTTAACAAAAAGTAAAGAAAGGAATATTACTATGTCAACAGGTAAATTCGTAGCAGGTTTTATAGTAGGTGGAGTTGTAGGCGCTGTAATAGGTGTTTTATTGGCACCTCAGTCAGGTGAACAAACACGTGAAATGATTAGTGCAAGTACAAAAGAGGCTTATGGCAAGGTATCTGATGCTGCAAAAGAAATACAACAGAAAGCAGAGTCAGTTGTTGATGAAGTTCAAAAAAAAGGTGAAGAAATCATAGACAAAATACAAGATATGATTAATAAGCAAAAAAAAGATGCTTAAGTTTTTTGCTCTTTTGTGATAATATCCTGTTATGAAATATGATGTTGCTATTATTGGGCTTGGTCCTGCAGGTATTGAATTTGCAAAAGAGTCTATTAAAAAGGGTTTAAAAGTTATAGCATTTGAAAAATCTTCCGTTGGTGGCACTTGTTTGAATTTAGGTTGTATACCCACAAAAACAATGTTAAGCTGTTCGGAAGTTTTTTCTAAATTTAAAAATCACAGTAAATATGGTATTTCACCTTTTGAAGATTCTGTTAAATTCAGTTATTCTGAAATGTGTAGCATCAGGAAGAAAATAGTTGATAAGCTTTCTTCTTCACTCAAAAAAGATTTAATTAACAAAGGTTTAACAATTGTTTCATCAAATGTATCAATCAAGGTAAAAAATAATTTCGCCACTTTAATTTCTGATTGTGATGAATATAGTGCTGACTATGTTGTAGTTGCAAGTGGTTCAGTTCCCTGTTCACTAAAGATTGATTGCAATGAAAATATGGTTATTGATTCAAATGAATTATTAAATATAAATAGTTTGCCAAAAAGTATTCTAATTGTCGGCTCTGGTGCTATAGGTATCGAGTGGGCTAGGATTTTAAATTCCCTTGGTACAGACGTCACTATTGTTGAAATAGCTCCAACATTGCTTCCACAGTTTGATATTGATGTAAGTAACAGAATTGAGCGCATATTAAAATATAATAAAATAAAGTTTTACAAATCTGCAAGTATTTTGCATTGCAATGGTAATGTTGCTACTTTAAGTAACGGTTTTGAAGTACAATGCGATAAAATATTATTGGCAACTGGAAGAAGTCCTTGTTTGCCTAATTTTACAGATAATTTTAAAATCGATATTAATTCAAATTGTACTACAAATGTTAGTAATTTATATGTTTGTGGAGATGCTACTGGTGGTAAAATGCTTGCACATTTTGCATCGTTTCAGGCAAAAGCTTTGTTTGCTTTCTTATTTGACGGGAAGCAAATTAGCATTCCAGCTATTCCTTCTGTTATTTACGGAAGTCCCGAGATAGCCTCTATTGGTGTTAATGAGCAGGATATTAAAAACATTGATGATTATAAGATTTATAAAATGCCTGTTTCTTTTCTTCCAAAATCTTGGTGTGATGGCGAAATTGAAGGTTTTATAAAGTTAATTGTGAAAAATAATTTAATTGTTGGTGCGCATATTGTTTCTAAAGAAGCATCTGCTCTCATTTCGCAAATCGCAATTATCATGAAAGCAAGGCTGCAAATAGATCAAATTAATGAAATTATTTTTCCTCATCCAACATTTTCCGAGGGAATTGTCGAGGCACTAAACTATGGATAGAATGAGATTGCCTGATTATTTAAAACGTCCTATTGCATCACTGGATAACTCGGAAAATAAAAAAGTGCGAGAGATTTTACGAGAATTTAATCTTAATACGGTTTGCGATGGTGCAAGATGTCCTAATAAATGTGAATGTTATTCAAAATTAACTGCTACTTTTTTGATTATGGGTAAGACATGTACAAGGAATTGCGCTTTTTGTAATATTGAACAGTGTGCTCCTGACAAGCTTGATGAAAATGAACCTAAAAATGTTGCATTGGCAATTAAAAAGCTTGGGTTAAAGTATGCTGTGATTACTTCTGTTACAAGAGATGATATAGATGACTATGGTGCAAATCATTTTTGTAAGACTATTTTTCAAATACGAAAACATACTCCCGATGTTAAAATAGAAATTTTAACTCCTGATTTTTGTGGTTCGTATGAATCTCTTTTAAATATAATTAAATATAAACCCGATGTATTTAATCATAACATTGAAACAGTTCCCAGAATTTATCCAAAAGCCCGTCAAATGGCTGATTATGACACTTCATTGTCTGTTTTAAAATTTATTAAAGAAAATTCAAATGATGTAGTAACAAAAACAGGCTTAATGGTTGGACTTGGTGAAAACGAGGAAGAACTTTATAGTACTTTTTGTGATATAAAAAATGCAAAAGTTGATATAGTAACTTTGGGGCAATATATAGCACCGTCAAAAAAACATTTGCCGGTTGAAAAATTTTATTCTTTAGATGAGTTTGATAGGCTCGAAAAGTTGGCAAGAAAAGCTGGTATTAAATATGCCGTTTTTGCTCCGCTTGCCAGAAGTTCTTACAAGGCTGCTCAAACATTTTATCAAGTTGTTGCTTGCAATTAAACTTTAGTAGTTTTACCGGTTTTCTTGCCTCTTTTTGAAAGTCTTTCGATGTTGTATTGTTGTGTTTTGCTATCTATTTTTGCAGACTTTGCAACATCTTTAATGTAGTTTATATATAAGTCGGGCTTCACCTTTCCTATTTCCAACAATTTTAAAATAATTCTCACGCCTGCAAGGTTTATTGCAAGATTTCTTGTTAAGAACTGAATAAGTCGCCCTTTTTCTATATCATTTAATGAATAGAGGCGTCTGTTCTGTTTTGAACGTTTTGCTACGAGTAAATTTTGCTCGTCGTATATTCTTAGTGTTCTTTGGTGCACATTTAAGGTTGTTGCTACCTTGCCGATTGATAATACCGGTTCATCGGCATTTGTTTTGGTTTTTTGGCTACTCATTTTTTACTCCAGACATCTCATAGCTCGCAACTAAATCATAGCTATCCGCATCGGTAATTTCTACCTCTATTATTTGTCCGGGGGACAGATACTCTTTAGTTTTGATGTAAACCAGTCCGTCGACTTCAGGGGCATCTGCGTAACTTCTTGCTATTACCACACCATTGTCGTGAACTTCTTCAATTATACATTGAATTCTCTTAGAAATAAAGTTTAAATTAATTTTCTTTGAAATTTCTTTTTGCAATTTAAGAATTTTATTCTTCCTGGAATGCTTAACTCTTGCAGGTATTTGTGGTTTTAGTGAATATGAATAAGTGTTTTTTTCCCTGGAATATTCAAAGACTCCAAGTTTTTCGAATTTCATTTTTTTAACAAAATTATATAAGTGATTAAATTCTTGCTCAGTTTCTCCCGGGTATCCTACAATAATTGTAGTTCTAATTGTGATGTTTGGTATTTCTTTTCTTAGTTTTTTTATTAACTTTTCATGATTTATTATAGGTCTTTTCATCCTTTTAAGAACATTCTTGTGAGAGTGCTGTAGTGGAATGTCTATATATTTTACAACCTTATCTAGTTTTTTAATTGTTTGAATTAAATTTTCTGTTAAGTTTGTTGGATATGCATATAGTATTCTTATCCAGTTTAAGTTTTCTATTTTATTTAACTCAATAAGAAGTTTGTCTAAGGAAGGCTTTTTGTATATATCAACCCCATAGCTTGTTGTATCTTGCGCTATAAGAACAATCTCGGACACTCCTTTATTGGCAAGCATTTTTGCTTCTTTTACAATATCTTCAATTTTTCTTGATTTGTATTTGCCTCTTAATGCTGGAATCACACAGTAACCACATGAATAGTTACACCCCTCTGCAATTTTAATATAAGATGAACTGCCGACGGTGATTTGACCCCTTTGTACGTTTTCCGGATAAATATACTCGGGATTTTCACTTACTCTATAGAAATTGTCAGCACTTATTGCCTTTAGTATATCTTTAAAATCGCATGTGCCAATAAACCCAGAAACTTCACCTAGCAATTTTTTAAGTTGCATTTTGTATTTTTGAGGCAAACATCCGGCAACAATAATTTTTTTACCGGCATTTATCATTTTAAAAATACTTTCAATGCTTTCTTTCTCTGCATCACAAATAAAAGAACATGTGTTTATAATAACTGTTTTAACCTCCGGGTTATCGACATCAAGAGTGGTTTTGTAGCCCGCTTCTTCAAGCATGCCAATCATTAGCTCTGTATCCACAAGGTTTTTTGCACAACCATGTTGTATTATTCCGATTGATTTATTTTTCTTCATTTTCTGCATCTTTGTTTTTGTATTTAAATATATATATCCTGAATTTATCACCAAATGCTGCTTCTGGTGCATAGTTGTCTATAATATATTTACATGTTTTTATTCCATAGTCCCTACATATATAATTTTTGCCGTATTCATCAGTTTTTCTGTTTGTTAAGATGATTAATTCAGGATTTTTTGCTTTTATTTCTTTAATTATATTATTTTCGCCAAATGTTTCAAAGTCTAAGGGTATGAAACTTGTTTGATAAAAGTTGTTTACACTACCAAGTAAAAAGTTTATCATTATACCTTCAGGCATTGCCACTATTTCATCTTTAGGATTTGCATGAGTTTTTATGTAATTAAGTGTTTCTTGAAAAGGTTGCCCTATTTCATTGTTTACTTTTATCTTCCCATAATTTGTATTGATAGTCGTCTTATTATTTAGTCTAAATGCGAACATTTGAATTGCAAATAAAAAACTAAATATTAAAATATATATGCATAAAATTGCTTCATATTGCTTTTTTGTGTTGTATAAAGCGTTATTTTTTAGTAATTCTTTTATGAAATAAATTATGCATATTAATATTGGTGCAAAAGAGTATGCTCCATAAAAACTCAGTAGTAATGAATGTATGCTTTTTAACGAACATATTATTGCAAAGGCAAACATTATTAATAGTTTTAAGGCTTCTGTGTTTCTACATTCTTTTATTTTTACATATTTTAATAATAAATATATAAAAATAATTGTACATATGTATGGTAATAGCGAAAAATGCATTTGTAGCATGACTTGTTGCAGTGCTAATATGCTGCAACAAAATATGGTAATTAATATTGTTAGCCCGTATTTTATAAATTTATTTCTTCTACGGATTGCAAACAGTGAAACACTGAAATAAATTAGTGAAATAACTCCTGTAAAGATTAAGTTTTTAATATTTGTTAAAAAATTATTTGTATTAAAGAACATTACAGAGAGTTTTTTATAAAAATAATATAGTGTATCTGTATTTATCATATGATTTACATAACTTGAATTTTTTGAGATATCTGCAATGTTGATTCCTTGTGTGAACAATATTAAATACGTTATTGACGGGATTATTAGTGCAATTAAGAGACATTTTTTAAATTCTTGTTTTTTGTTTTTTTCAAAAAGAATATAAACTGGAATCAGTAATAAAATCAAGGGAATAAAATCTACTTTGCATACGCATATTGCTCCCCACAAAAAAGCGCAAGCTCTCATATACATTGGTTTTTTTGTTAGTAAATATTTAATTAAAAAATATAAAATCCATATTGAAAATGTAGAAGCAAAAACTGCTGCATATGAATATGGAAATATAAAATTAAATATTGATGGATCGTAAATTACACTAAAAATTACCAATATGCAAATACAAGTGCTTACAGATTTTGTTAAAAATTCTCTTGCACAAAAATATGTACCAATAATGTATGCTAGCCCAAATGTTGCGCCTATGATATATAATACATTTAGATTTATCGCAAAAATTTTATAAAAAAATGCTATAAAAAGATACGGAAATGGTCCATATATGCAAAAAATATCTTTATATAAATATTTACCCTGCGAAATTGCATATGGAATATATGCCTCTCTGCCACAATCTACAAATAAATCTCCATAACTACCGTAAGTAGAAAACAACAATAGTAAATACAATGAAAGGATTATTGTAAGTGGTAATTTTTCTTTAATAAAAGCTTCCCTCATATGTAATTTATATCAAAAAAAATGTTAAATTGGCAATTTTTTAACAAAAAAATTTTTATTATAAATATATAGTCGGAGTTAATCTATGGGGATTATTTTACCATCAAGTTTAGATAATACTTCTGCACAGGTTTTAGGATTTGATGCAGATGCATATATTAATGATAAGCCTTCAACTTTGTATCAAAGATTAAATATTCCACAAAGTTTCTGTACAGGCGATTATTTTACCAGTGACAGGGCGACAAAAAGTAACGTTAAAAAGGGAAATTTTTGGTCTTTTGCAGCTTCAATTTTGACTTTGGCAGGTGTGTCATCATTGATATGTATGGGTTTAAAAGGAAAAATAAAAATTCCTGACAAAATTGCTAAACCTGTTTTAAATGCAGCATCAAATGTTACTAATTTTGCTAAAAATACAACATCAAAAATCAAAGAGAAGTTTTTAAGTTGTTTTGGTAATATTGTAGATAAATTTAAAAAATAAAATTTAAAATTGTTGTGCAAGCTCGTTTGTTAAGAGTTCAAGATTGTATTTTGCTTCTTCATGCTCAGGTTGCGATGCAAGTGCTTTTTTATAATATTGAATTGCTAAATCTTTTTCTCCAATCAGTTCATATGCAAGTGCAAGGTTATACATTGTGTCAGCATCATCAGGAGTTGATTTAAGTATTTCAAGAAATTGTTCAACAGCATTTGCATATTCCAGTTCTTTAGTGAGTGCAATTGCATATGCCTTCCTTGATTTTATATCTAGGGGATTTATACTGATAGCATCAAAAAAAGCTGTTTTAGAATTTTTAATATCTCCTATTTCGTCATAAGCATATCCAAGGCCGAAATAGTATTTAGATTCTTGTGGCGAGATTGAGATTGCCCTTTTAAAATGACCTATTGCATCTTGATAGCTTTTTATTTCACAATTGCATCTTCCAAGCTTATAATAAATTTCCGCATTGTCTTCGTTGTATTTTAAACCTTCCATAAACTTGTCAAAAGCTTTGTTATATTCACCTTGATTAAATAAATCCATCGCCCAAGTAGATATAATTCGTGAAATGTAGTTTCTTAATATTTCTGTTTGTTCGGGTGGCAAGTTATTGATTAGGTTTTCATACATGTCTACAGCCTTTTCGTATTCGCCCAAACTAACATAAGCTTGTGCTAATGTATAGGCCAGTGAGTCTTCATTTGGAAAATCTGATATTAAATTTGTCAAAATTTCAATTGCTTCTTGAGTCTGTCCTTTGTGTATTAGTATTTCACAATACCTGTTTTGATAATGTAAATAATTTGTGCTTTGAGAACCTTCCAAGTCAATAAGCTTTCTGTATGAAATTAATGCTTCATCCCATTGCTTAATGTTAAAATGCATAAGCGCAATTTTTTCTAAAAGCTCTATATTTTCACCTTTAACTTTTCCAAGTTTCTCATAGCATTCAAGGCATTTTACCCAATCATTTTTTTTGTAAGCAAGTTCTGCGATAATATTTATTACATCCGTGTCATCAGGTGTTATTTGAGCTATTTCTTCATAAGTTTTTAATGCATCGTCTATAAAACCATCCAACAGGTATAGTTGAGCAATTGTGTGCTTCAGTTTTGCTATTTCATTATTGTCGTCCTCTGCTTCTAGCAATAATTTATACATTTTAATTGCCTTTTCAGGGTTAGATATATCCCTGTATAATTGTGCAAGATTTTTTATTGCAACAATGTCTGTCGGGTTATTTTTATAGATATCCTCATATACATTTAATGCTTTTCTTTTGTTGCCGTCTTCGAGATATATTTTTCCTAACTCTTCTTTAGCATCCATATCCGTAGGATCAATTTTTAAAACTGCCTCAAGGTGCATTGCAGCAAATTTAGTATTGCCTGTGTCAATGTACGAGCGTATTAGTAATTTTCTTAATTCTAATGAATTGAATTTTTTAGTAAGTTCATTTTTTAAAAATCTTTGTAATTCTAAGTGGAGACCGTTATTATACAGTTGTTGCGCACGTTCAAGAACGTCATCTACCGTAAGTTCAACAGGTTCTTTTTCTTCGGTATTAAGAAGGAATAAAAAATAAATTCTAAGTATTATAAATGCAAAAATTATTAGTGCACATATTAAAAGCAGATTAACGTTCATAATACATGATTATACAATTTTTAATTTAAATTCAAATTTTTGTAAATTTCCTTTACATATTATAAATATTTATTATGATATTAATATGAAGAAGTTATTGACAACAGTATTTTTTATTATTTTTCTTTGTTCGCCAGCTTTTGCCGAGGATGAGATTATTGACATGGATATGGATTTAATTGATTCACCTTCATTTTCAGGAAGAAAGGCAGTGACACAAGAGCAATTTAATAACGCTATCGAACAAAAGAAAAAACAAAGTAGAGGGTTGGTTCAAAAATTCAGAGATTTTTTGAATAGAAATAAACCAGAGAATGATTCTGCATTGAAAAATTTTAAATATGATGGTGTTGGCGAGATGGGAACAACTGCAAAAGCTCTAAGTAACGCAAAACCAAATGTTGTCCTTTCAAGTGATATTATTGATTCTTATGGAAAGGTTATTCCAAAAGGACATTATCAAGTTTCATTTAATGAGTCCGACGATTCAAAAACAATAAGTTTTGTTCAGGGCTCAAATGTATATGGTGTTGTCAAAGCTATCGATACAAAAGACAATTGGAATGAAAATTCAATAATATATGCACGTATATTATACCCTTCTCCAAGCGTTGCGAAAATTATTTTTTCAAATCTTGATGTTTGTGTAGAAGGGTTTGCTAGAATTGTAGAACCTATTTAATATTCTTTACAGCTGTTTTAATAAGGCCCAAAAATAGTGGGTGAGCATGTTCGGGTCTGGATTTAAATTCCGGGTGAAATTGACAGGCTACAAACCAGTCGTTTTTAGGGTATTCAACCATTTCGCATAATAAGCCGTCAGGAGACTTTCCACTTATCATCAGTCCTGCATCCTCTATTATTTTTTTATAGTCATTATTGAACTCATATCTGTGTCTGTGGCGTTCCGATATTACTTTTTTCCCGTAGGCCTTATATGCCTTTGTACCTTCTTTTAAATAGCAGTCGTATGCACCTAGCCTCATTGTTGCTCCATAGCCGCCAATATTTTTTTGTTCTGCCATCAAGTCGATAACAGGATATTGTGTTTTTTCATCAAATTCTGTAGAATTTGCATCTTTTAAGCCCGCAACATTTCTTGCATATTCAATAACTGCGCATTGCATACCAAGGCATAAGCCTAAAAATGGTAAGTTATTTTCACGTGCATGCCTTATTACATTTAATTTACCTTCAATTCCTCTTATGCCAAATCCTCCCGGAACAACCAATGCATCAACATTTTTAAGTAATTCTTTAGCCTTATCATAGTTGGTGCACTCTTCGGATGCAAGCCATTTAATTTTTACTTTTGTATCATATGCGCAGCCGGCATGTTTTAGCGATTCTACAACAGAAATGTATGCATCATTTAGCTCTGTATATTTGCCTGCAAGCGCAACTGTGATTTCTTTTTTTGGATGTTTTATTTTATTAACAAGTTCTTTCCAGTTGTTTAAGTTTGGAATTTTATCTCTGCTGTTTAATAGTTTCAATACGCTTTGTGCAAAATTTTGCTTTTCAAGTGCTAATGGTACCTCATATATTGTATCCATATCTATACATTCGATGACACACTCTTTTGATACGGAGCAAAACAGGGCTATTTTGTCCTTTTCTGATTGTGATACCGGAACTTGTGTTCTTAATACAAGTATTTCTGGTTGTATGCCTAAACTTCTTAAAGTATTTACACTGTGTTGAGAAGGTTTTGTCTTTAGCTCACCGGATGTTGGTAAATATGGTAAAAGAGTTACATGAATTGAAATTGAATTTTGTATTCCAACCTCTGAGCGGAATTGTCTTATTGCTTCAATAAAAGGTAAACCTTCAATGTCGCCAATTGTTCCACCTATTTCAGCTATTAAGAAATCCGGGCTAAATTGTTTTGCAACTTTTTGAATTCTTGATTTTATTTCGTTTGTAATATGGGGAATTGTTTGCACTGTAGCTCCAAGGTAGTCTCCTTGACGCTCCTTGTTGATAACTGTTTGATATACACTCCCCGAAGTAACATTATTGTACTTACCCAGCGATGTATTTGTAAATCTTTCATAATGCCCCAAGTCTAAATCTGTTTCTGCACCATCATCGGTAACAAAAACTTCACCGTGTTGAAAAGGGCTCATTGTGCCTGGGTCAACATTGATATATGGATCAAATTTTTGGATTGTTACGCTATATCCTCTTGCTCTTAAGAGATTACCTAAAGAGGCGGCTACTATGCCCTTGCCTAAAGAGCTCACTACACCGCCTGTTATAAAAATATACTTTGTCATTGTTTTACCCCGAAAAGTCTAGTTAATTTTTGGAACTTTGAAAAAGTCGGATTCTGTATCAGGTGCATTTGCCATAAGTTCTTCACGTGTACTTTCATATTTAACTATGTCTTCTCTCATTACATTGTAAAATTCTATTGCATGATTCATTGGCTCAACACCTGTTGTATCTATTTCATTCATTTGCTCAACATATTTTAATATATCGCCCAATTGTTTAGAAAATTTAATTTTTTCAGATTCACTTAATTCCAATCTTGCAAGTTTTGCTACGTGTTCTACATCTTTAATTTCTATCATATTTATAATCCTTTACTTTTGTTAATTTACCAAAAAAACGTAAATAATGCAAAGTATCTTGCAAATAAGGGAATAATTGTAATATAATTTAAAAATGGGTAAGAAATACAACATTCTTATAGTAGAAGACCATGCGTTGACACGATTTGCACTTAAAACTTCATTAAGGGATGCTGAATTTACGGATAATATATATGAGGCATCTTGTGCACAAGAAGCATATGAACAGTTAGCACTTTTTGATATACAACTTGTAATTATGGATTTAGGTTTGCCAGGAGTTAATGGTGTAAAAGCGACCCAGGAAATTAAAAAAATGTATAAGTCTATAAAGGTTGTAGTACTTACTTCGCACAATGAAGAAGATGAAGTGGTAAAGTGTTTAGAAGCAGGCATTAGCGCTTATTGCTCAAAAGATATTAAACCCGACAAGTTAATTGATCTCCTTAAAGATATCTTAAACGGGAACTTGTGGTTTGACTCTACTGTCTCACAATATGTGTTAAATACAAAGCGCATTCCTTCTGAAGAAAGAGTAAAATCAAATGATGAATATAACTTGACAATCAAAGAAAAAAAAGTACTATCGTTACTTGCTGACGGCAATTCAAATCAGCAAATAGCAAAAAAACTTAATATTTCTGTTAATACTGCAAAAGTTCATGTGTGCAATATATTACAAAAACTTTCGGTTGACGACAGAACACAGGCTGCTATAAAAGCTATAAAAGAAAATATTTTAAGTTAATTATTTAATAAGGATAGAATTAGTTATGGCTACATTGGGTAAAATTTTAATCATTGATGATAATCCTAAATTACTTGAGGATGCTCTTCCTATGTATGGCTATGATGTGGAAGTTGCAACTGATGGTCTTATGGGTCTTAAGCTTTTAAATGATGAAAATTCTGCATTTGATCTTGTTATTCTTGACGTGGTAATGCCAAATCTTGATGGTTGGGAGACCTTAAAAACAATTCGTGAAAATGATAAAACAAAACACGTTCCAATAATCATGCTAACTGCGGTTAATGAAGATAACAAGCAAATTTCAGGTTTAAAATTTGGTGCAGATGACTACATTACAAAACCATTCATATTACCAAATTTATTGGCAAGAATTGAGGCGCTTTTGAGAAGATCAAAATGGTCTCATCAAAAAAGACATGCAAGTGCATTGCCTTTTGTGACTTCGGAGCCAATTTCTCCTCTTACACTTAGAGAAAAAGAAATACTTACTCTTGTCGCAAAAGGTGCAAGCAATGCTGACATTGCAGATAAATTATTTGTGCGAGAGGTCACGGTTAAAACTCATCTTAATAGTATATATAAAAAATTAAACGTTGATAACCGTGTCCAAGCTGTTTTGTTAGCAATACAAACTCAAATTATAGATAGTTAAATTTTCTTTACTTGACTATTTATTAATATGTCGGAAAATAATAACACGGGAGATAAAGGATTATTTGTATGAAATCAAAAGATGAAATTATAAGTTTAATCTTGAATAACAAAGACGAATTTGAAGACTTTAAAGCTAAAAACCCTGAGTTAGATTTAAGTGAATGTGATTTTAGTGCTAGCGAAATTTGTGATATTAATTTTTCCAATATTGATTTTTCGGGTGCATCTTTTTGCGAATGTTCATTGACAAATGTTTCTTTCAACGACTGTGATTTAACCGGCGCAAATTTTTCAAGAGCGTCTATTACAGAGTGTGACTTGTCTGAATCTGTTTTAAACGGTACTGATTTTAGCTATTCGAGTGTTAAATATTGTAATTTTACAGATGCTGACATGGCGGGCTGTGTTTTGAATGAAGCTGATTTATCTGATAGTGATTTCAGTAGTAGTCAGAATATGAGTGCTTGCAGGTTTGATGAGGGTACTATTTGGCCTGATTCTGAAAATTTGCCTGAAGATTTCGATTCTACATACAATTATGATCTTTCTTCATTAAAGGATGATGAGGATTCTCAACCTACAGATTTTGGGTATTAATTAAAAATCATGTTATAAAGTTATTATGTTTAAAAAATTTATTTCATGCTTGATTATTTTTAATTCATTTGTACCATATGTCTTTGCTGCGCAAGATATTAAGTTGGAAAATGCTGTTGAGCATAAAATCAATTACGACGAACAAGTTCATACCCTAAAAGGCTCTTTATTTGTTAATGATACTGAACAAGCACAAATTATAGTAAACAAGCAGCAACAAAGCGATGTAGAAGATTTAGAAAATCTTTGGAATGCTACTGTAGACTCAAATCCGCTTATAAAGTTTTGCTTAAAAAAGCTTGCTATTCCTGAAGAGCAAAGGCGTGTTCACTCATCTTTAATGGCTAAAAGCGTAAGTGCATTGTTAAGTGGTGCTGCCATGTTGCCATCTTTTATGGGAATGCATTATTCGATACAATCTGCATCATTTGCTGCTGCAAGACTAGCAAATAATTGGATTAACAGAGATAATTATAAAAAATTGCAAGATGTGCCACTTACTGATACTGAAGCAATAGAACTTGCTGCACTTATTGAAGACTTACAGGATGAAATTGTAATTACTTATTATAATTATAAAGGTGCATTGATGAGACTAAAGGATTGTCGTGCTCAGCTCTTGCTATATAATAAAAATTATAATGAGGCGCTTAAGAATAATGATTCTCTTGAAATTTCTGTTGCTGCTGCCCAATGGGAAGAACAATTGGTTGAAGAATATAAAATCAAACAAGATGTTAAAAAATATCACTTAATGCTAGAAAGGCTTGCAGGAAAGGAAACTACTGAAAATCTTAATGTTGCTCAATATAATTTAAAAACTCAAAATGTTGATTTAAATGATATTAATTTTAAAAAGCGCGAAATTCATGCTAATGTTGAGGCTTTTAATGCAAAAAATTAAATTTAAAATTTTAATATTTTTAGTTTGTTTTAGTGTTTGCCTAAAGAGTTACTCGCTTACTTTAGAGTCTTTAAATTATCCTATGCCACCTGCTAATAGAGTTGGCGTAGGACAAACTCCGGAATCACCTTTTAGTGAAGTCAAAACAGTTAATGAAGGCAAAACAGTTGTATCAAAAACAGGAATTAAAGAGGCTGCTTATGACTCTTCGTATGCCGATTTGAGTCTAAAACGTCTTGCGGATGATGTTTCTTATGATTTAAACATTGAATCTGCAGATTTGCTTGCTGATTTACAGCTACTATGGGCTGCTGCTGCTCAAAGAAGTGAAACTATAAAATATACTATATATAAACTTTCTAATCCTGATGAAAATAAACCAAGTGAAAATATTTTAAAAAAAATAATCAAGCCTATAGCAAGCTTTTCAACTATTGCCGGTACTGCTCTTAGTTCAAATCCATTTATGGCATCAGGTGCGTTAATTGGTGGTGGACTTTTGGGTGCGCTTACTCGTGATGATAAAGAGCTAAACTATAGATTTACCAAGGTTAATGATGCTGATATGGTATTGCTTGTTAGAAAAATTGATGATTTGCAAAAAAAATTATTAAATTTGTATGTTGACTACATAACAAAAAAAGAAATCATGGCAATGACACTTGATAATCTTGAAAAGCGTCGTGAAATATATGATAAGTCTCAAAACGCTCCTAGAGAAGAATTGATAATAGCTGATGTTTATTATCGTAATGCTCAAAATGCAGCAAAAAAAGCTGAATCAGAATTTTGGGCATCAAGAATGATACTTGAAAATCTTGTTGGTACTGAAGTTTTGGCACAAATAGAAAACAAGTAATTTATTTTTTTGTTTTTATAATCCACTTTAAATTTGTATTAATTCCGGCAAAAACACTATTAAGATCAGGTAGATATTCATATTGAGAAATATTTTCTTTTAGTTCTTTAAAATCATCCCCGTTTATATTTTGACCACTGCACTCTTGCCAGCCTTGGGGAATTTGTTCTCCATACCAAAGAATTATTGCACCTACAGGCAAGCCGTTGTTTTGATTTACAATTATTTCTTGAGGTGGTTGTTTTGACTTTTTTGTCATAACCGGTGCCATAACAACCATTGCTATTGAAATCAAAAGAACAGTTATAAGCATTTCTGCAAGCGTAAATGCTCTAATTTTTTTATCCATAGTTTATATTTTACAATATTAATTAATTTTATTTCAAGCTATTTTTATATCCATTTTTTGCAGAGTAATTTCTTATGTATTCAAGTAATGCACCGCCTATTTCCTCTGTTGGGTCAAAATATAGGCTATTTGGGTTTATAATTTGCTTTATTAGCATCCTGTTTAGTGGGCCAAAGGCATCTGGTACAAGTGTTTTTCTGTATATTCCTGACAACATAACCTGTATATCAGGTGAATCCGAATTATTAAATCTGCTCAAAGTCGGGTACATCTTATCAATTCCCTTAACTCCAATATCGAGCATTCTGTTTAAAATATATAGGCCATCAAGAATGCTTCTTGTGTCAGATGTTGTTTTTAGTATATTTTCAATATATGGTAATGCTGTCTCCCTTTCTTGAAGTATTTTATCTGTTTTTTCTTTGTCAAAGCAGCAATAATTTTTTGTTGAGTTAGCGCTTTTTACGTTTTTTCCGAGGTGTTGTATGCCAAATGCAACAATAGGATTAATTTGCATGATATCCTTTCTATGAATATATAAATGGAGGTCCGTTCTTTATTTCAAGTAATATATTATCAGCCATTATTTTAAGTTCTTCGGGTGGTTTGCCTTCTTTTTTCTTGCGTTTAAATTCTTCCATTAGTGGCTCGATAGCGCTTTGTTTTTTAGCCTTAAAGTTGTTTATTTCAACTTCTACAAGTTTTTTTTGCAGCTCTAGTTCCGTGTTTGCATTTTCCTTTATCACGGCAGCATCTTTCATTGCCTCTGATGCCTGCTGTACAATGAAACTGGTAGAACTTATTAATGCCATTGCAAAAAATAAGTCCTTTAAATATGGGTTATCCAGGTGTATAAGCCAGTTATATAAGTGACCTCTTGTTTCATTTAGATAGCAGTAAAAGAAGGATTTTCCGCTTTCGGTACTCATGCCTGTCGGTGCATTGCCCCAAATATTTTCAACATTGTCGGATACTTTTTTTATTATTTGCTTTACGCTTTCATTATCAAATCCTGCATTTATTGCATACTCCTCGGCCTTTTTAGAACTTGCACCCATTTTAATTAATGTGTCTACAAGTAGTGATTCGTCTTTTGTTTTATTTTTTACTATTTTATCTAGAATTGCTTGTTTGCCATCCATAAAACTTTTAACATATTTTTCTTGTAATTTAGCACCTGCTCTAATATTTTTGAGAGTAATCAGTCCTAAAATCATTCCTGCGCCTAGCAGAGCACCAGATACAATTACAAATGGATTCATTAAATCTTTTATGGAAAACTTTTTTTCATCATTAGTTTTTTTATTACCCTTGAAATTAAAATGCTTAAAATATATATCCTGTGCAGAACCGTTATCATTACTTTGTTCCAGCGCGCTTTTAAAGTAGTTTCCGCTTTGTGCAAGAATATTACGTTGTATGGCAAGTTTTCCTGAAAATGCACGTGCTTCAACTTCAATCAAGTTTTCCTGGAGTTCTTTTTGTACTTGTGCGTCTTGCTTTTTAACCCATATCTCTTTAATACCTTCTATGAATTTTTTAGCTGTGAGTGTTAGTGCACTAAAGGCAAAAACTGCAATTGCAGCCAGTATATTCTGTCTATTTGGGTCGCGTAAAGCCATGTATGTAGCAAATCCTGTTTCCTCGACAATATTTAAGTTCATACCCATTGCAGGTAATTGTTTTACTGTCGGTACATTAAGATTTTTAATTGCAGATTTTTTAAATAACAGGCTAAGCAATGCACTTGATGCAAAAATTCCTGCAGTGCTTATAATAAGTGGTAATAGTGCTTTTTTAGTGTTGTATACGTCGCTTTTTAAATCTTTGTCAATGAATTTGTCTATATTTATATCTTCGTTATCTGATATAACAAGTGCATTATATGTGTCATCAAGATTTGTTTCGTTTCGATTATCACTATCTTTTATAAAATTATTAACAACCACTCCTTCTAGAGTTGCATTTTTTTGTTTTAGTTGTCTGTTTGTTAGGTATCTGCTACTAATATGATTATAGGTTGTTGGTGTTTTGTTTATTTTCAGCTCTGGCAATTTCTTCTTCCTTGTCTTTTAGGGTAATTAGTTTCCTTAGTGTTTCTTTTAATTTTTCTATTTCAAATTGTTTAAATACTCTGAGTTCATCTTTATCTTTTTCATCTTCATATTCATCATCTAAACCAAAAAGTGCTAGAAGTTTTCTTGTGTGTTTTTTTAATGATTTTATTGATTCAGATATTTTCTTTTCTACAAAGTTTTGCATTTCCCCTATTAATGCTGCAACTTTGTCAGCAACATTAATAATCATTGTTTTTATATTTTCTGCTACAAATGGCAAATTACGCATAATTTGTGGAAAATTTTTAATGATATTAAGCATCGGTTTTAAAATATTATTTGATATTGTTCCAAAAACTTTTGCTAATGGTTTTGGTAAAGTGTTTTGAATTTTATCAAGAATGCTGCTGACAGTATTTGTAAGGTGAACAAGTTGTTTTTGTATTTTTTCAGCAAGTTGTGCATTTTTTAGCATTGCCTCTTGCATTAACTGTTCCCTTGCTTCGGAACGTTGCATTTGTTTCCATTGGGCATAACACTCTTGATAAGTCATTTCGCCAGGTCGTCTGGGCTCGTCTGTTCTTTTAGATGTGCTACCACCTCCCATACCATTGCATATTGGGCAAGCACCAAGGGGTAATCCATGTGGGCAGGTGTTTGCATTGTTATTATTCACCTGTGACATATAGCCTGTCATAAAAATTCCTTGTGCTATTCAACCGCAGCGCAAGGAACTCATTACCCATATCGGTACACGCAATGATGGGAATTATAAGTTTTCCGACTTTACGGCTGCGGTCCAGTTAAGGATTTTCACCTTATTTCCTTTTTGTAAAGCTATATTATCATCAACGAAATATAAATGCAAACTTATTTATGTTATTATTTTTTCATGCGAACAGTTGTGGTAATACCTGTATATAAAAATAATCCAAATGATAATGAATTAAATTCTTTAACCCAATGCGCAAAGATTCTGCAAAAACATGATATTTGTCTTGTTTGTCCAATTTCGCTCGATGTGTCTATATATAAGAAAATATTTTCTAACTGTAATTTTTTTGTTACCACATTTAATGATTTTTGGTTTAAATCTGTTGAAAATTATTCACATTTGCTCTTACGTCGGGATTTTTACGAAAGTTTTAAAAATTATGATTTTATGTTAATATACCAGACTGATGCATGGGTGTTTAAAGATGACTTGTTGTTTTGGTGTTCTCTGAATTATTCATATATTGGTGCTCCTTGGTTTAATGGGCAGAAGATGTTGAATTATGCAGGTAACGGTGGTTTTTCATTAAGGAAGGTTTCTGATATGCTTAGGCTTTTAAGTCATGATAAGAATATAAAGCTATCTTTCAATGATTTTTCACAAATTCACTATAAATATAAAAAACCTCATCTTGTTGTAATATTATTTTTAAAATTTATATTACATTTTTTTGATAATAAGCCTTTTTTCAGAACCGTTCCCTTAAATGAAGATGTTGCTATTGTTAAATTTTCATCAAAATTTGATGCTGAATTCAGAGTTGCCCCTCCAGATATTTGTAAAAAATTTTCTTATGAAGTAAATCCTGAAATTTTGTATAAAATTAATGGTGGTTTATTGCCTTTTGGCTGTCATGCATATTTAAAATATAATCCTGAATTTTGGAAAAGTTTTATCGAAATAGTTTGATAATAAAAATTTAGCCGTGGGTTAAATTTTGTTATCTGCCGGTGGTCGGAGTCGACTGAGCGACCGTGAGGTTGCGACTTCGCCAGATACGTGGGGTCGGTTCGGCTCTACTAAAAAACCCACATTTGTGGGTTAAATTTTGTTATCTGCCGGTGGCCGGAGTCGACTGAGCGACCGTGAGGTTGCGACTTCGCCAGATACGTGGGGTCGGTTCGGCTCTACTAAAAAACCCACATTTGTGGGTTAAATTTTGTTATCTGCCGGTGGCCGGAGTCGAACCGGCACGTGGGGTGAACCACACCAGATTTTGAGTCTGGCACGTCTACCAATTTCATCACACCGGCAGGTAAACAATGTATTATTAAATTATCAATTTGCCTAAATGTTGACTTCTCTATTAAATAATAACAAAAAAATATTATTTTTCCAGTTCTTTTTTTAGAATTTCATTTAGCATTTGAGGGTTAGCTCGACCTTTTGTTTCTTTCATAATTTGTCCTACAAAGAAACCAAAAAGCTTGTCTCGACCGTTTTTGTATGCTGCAACTTGCTCGGGATTTGCTTCAACCACTTTTTTAGCAAGTTCTTCAAGCTTGTTTGCATCAGAAAGTACGCTTAGTCCTTTTTTCTCAACTAGCTGCTGTGCATCTTCTCCTGATTTTAATATTTCAACTACAAGTTGCTTCGCTATATTATTTGAAATTGTACCTTTTTCTAGCATTAAAAGAAGTCTTACAAAGTTTTCAGTACTAAGTTTTGTTTCATCAATTGAGATTTTTTCTTCTTTAAGATAAGCAGCAATTTCGCCCATAAGAAAGTTTGATGCTGTTTTAGCGTTTGCGCCTAGCTCAAGTACTTTATCATAAAACAGGGCAATATCCATTTGATTAACTATCACATTTGCATCATACTCACTCAAGCCAAGTTCAACATATCTGTTGACTTTTTGCAGTGGTAACTCAGGCATTGAATTTCTTATTTCGTTAATCCATTCTCTGCTTATTTCAAGAGGCATAAGGTCAGGTTCTGGAAAATAACGATAGTCATGTGCATCTTCTTTGCCACGCATTGAAGATGTAGTGCCAGTGTTGTCATCCCAAAGCCTTGTTTCTTGTATTACTTCTCCACCTTCTTCGACAATTTCAACCTGTCTTTCAAACTCATATTCAATTGCTCTTTGTAAGGCTTTAAAACTGTTCACATTTTTAATTTCAGCCCTGGTGCCAAATTCTTTTTGTCCGCGTGGACGTATTGATATATTAGCATCTGCACGCATTGAGCCTTCTTCTAAATTACCGTCACAGACACCAATATATCTTAATATATTTCTTAATTGTTCAACATATTCCCTTGCTTCTTCAGAAGAGCGCATATCCGGCTCCGAAACTATTTCAAGAAGTGGCGTACCTGCACGGTTTAAATCTACCAGTGAATATGAAGAACCATATAAACCAGCAGCGCCTGCATGCACAAGTTTGCCCGCATCTTCTTCTAAATGTGCACGAGTGATTCCTATTTTTTTATTTGAAATTTGCACCCAGCCACCAAGGCAAATTGGCTCGTCAAATTGTGATATTTGGTACCCTTTTGGCAAATCGGGGTAGAAATATTGTTTTCTGTCAAATTTACATCTTTTAGGAATTTCCGAATTAAGTGCCAGACCGGTTAATATACCCATTCTAACAGCCTCTTTATTTAAGACAGGTAATACACCTGGCATTCCGAGTGTGATTGGCGAAGTTTGTGTATTTGGTTCTTTTCCAAATTCCGCACCATCGGGGGCAAATATTTTAGTTTTAGTTTTGAGTTGAGCGTGTACTTCAAGACCAATTACCATTTCATATTTATTTTTCATATCTTCAAGTGACATGTTTTCTCCTTGCTTCAAGCTATTATAACAAATATACCACAAAAAAATTTATAAAAAAGTTAATAATTCTTAATATTATCTTATTTTTTGGCACATATTTTGACTTGTTTGAGTTTATTTATATATGGAAGTGGAGTACAAATATGAGTTATCCTTTATATAATCAACAGCAATATATGCCTCAGGCTGTTCCTACTGCATCTTGTGGTGCTGTATCTATTAATATAATGAATCCTACTACAGGTATGACAAATCCCATGGGCCCGTCGTATCAAAACGCTTTATATCAGTATCCTGTTGCTAATTATTATGGTAATCAGCCTATGCAAATGCCATATCCTGCTAACTATAACAATAATATTAATACTAATACTAGTAGTCCTCTAAATAGTGTTGCTAAGGATAACAATAATCCTGTTCCGCCTGCACCAACAGTTGAAAGTTCAAAAACTGCCAATGAAAACAAGACTGACAAGGAAGATGAAACAAAAGAAAAAATTCCATTAACGGATGATTATATTAAAACATTAGAAAATTATTTAAATTCTCAAGATTCTAAAGTAAGATTAATGGGTGCAAAAGACGTATTAGAAAGATTTAAAGAGGATTCTAGCAGAAAAAATGATGCTGCACTTACTGCATTGTTGAATAAAATTTTACAAGATCCTAATTCTGCTGTCAGATTCCTGGGTTTAACTACTCTTGATGCAGGTTATGCTCTTGGTAATGAACAAACAATTGAATTACTAAAAGCAATTCAATCTGATGGTCAAAAAGAATATGGTGAAGATTCACTTCTTGCTTCTCAAATTTTGTTAAGACTAAGTGCAGGTGAAAAAGTTAAATTTACGCCCGAGAACACCGATAAAAAACAAGATACAAATGAAGTGAATAGTGAGGAGGCTAAACAATGAATCTTTTAAACATTGCTTCTAAGAGTGCTGCTTTACTTGCTGCTTCTACTTCTTTGTATGATGCACACAAATTAGGAGTAAGAGAAGCAAATATAAAGCGTGAAAGTAATTATGCTGACGACTTCATTGCACAAAACATAGGGGCATCAAAGTTAAATTACCCAAGTGAAAAGCACAATGTTATGAAACAATGGATTATGGATTTTCAGTATCCTTTGCAATTATCAGAAGTATGGAATACCGTTTCAGGCTATGTAACTGGTGCACTTAAGGGTGTATTATTAAATGCAGGAACACTGGCATTTTCCGCTCTTGCGTTTTTTGCAAAAAAAGATGGGTGGAAAAAGGCAGGTGTTGCTGGTTTAGGCCTGTCGGTCGCATGGGATTTCCTAACAAATAGTACAAATTTATTTGAAAAAACAGACTATTTGAGAAAAAAGTAAATGCCTGTGTAAATTTACAAAACTTTATATTTTTGTAAAATGTAGCAATATTTTTTTATCACAAGATTTATAACAACTGTTAAAATGAATTTTATTTTAAAAGGAGAATATACATGATACAACCGCAGTATTTTCAACAGCAATATCCGCAAGCACCTTCTGCAGTTAGCATTAATATTTATGAACCAAAGAGTTATGGCTCTGCACCTGCGCAGCAAGCCCCATATGCATACTCAAATCAATTATATGGCATGCCTCAATCATCTGCATGGTCGCAACAACCTTTAAATTATGCGCAATCCCCTTATCAACAATATGCTATTCCGCAAATAATGCCTCAAGCAGCTATTGGACAGCCTGTTGAAACCAGCCCGGTTGTAAATCAACAATTTGATATGGCTCAACCTGTAGCACCGCAGCCAATGCCTCAAACTGCTATTGATGCCCAACAAAATCCGCCCGTTGCAGATTCTGCTCAACAAAGTGAAATGCCCGAAGTTGAACAAGGTCAAGAGACTCCAAAAGTTAATGCAGATGCACTTTTAGCTGATTTAAAAAGCCCCGACTATAATGTGCAAAATGAGGCCATAACTTCTATTGCAAACTTTAGTCAATCAACACCGGACATTGCTTTACAAGTAGTTACCGATCCTATTAAGCAAGCCCTGGTTGACATTATCAAAACAGATACATCTGCCTTACCTGATTTAACAGATGAACAAAAGGCAATTTCGGTTAAAAAGGAAAAAGGTGAGGAAATTACACCTGAAGAACAAGCAACTCTCGATAAGTCTTCGCCAAGGATAATGGCTGATAAAAACAGAGTATTTGCATTATTTACTTTGGCAATGATTCAAAAATTATCCAGAGATAATGAAGCACAATATGCTCAATTCCAATCTGAGCAAGGTAAACAAGCACCATCACAACTTGCCCTAAAGGATTTAATGGGATATAACGAAATAGTAAACACAATTCAAAATGATAATAATGGCCAGTTACGTGCAGCGGCTATTCAAGCACTTCAATATATAGCTAAACCTGAAGAAAAGGCTGAAGTTGAACAAATATTACAACCTGCACTAAATGATAGCGATGAATCAGTAAAACAAGTTGCACAAGATGCGCTTTCTAAACTGGGCCAAGCACCACAGGAAGGTGAAACAACTCAAGAACAGGAAGTTGCAACAAATAACGAAACACAAAAAGAACAAAATCAGGAAGAGGTAAATAAAGCATAGTTTAATTTTTAAATAAGCACAAAATGCATTTAAACTATTGCAAATAAAAATCCGCATTTGATAATTATAAGTGCGGATTTTTATTAATATATATTAATTTTTTGAAAAATTTTATTAAATGTTATTTAATAAAATTATGAGTAAAATTAGAAAGTTCGCTTCAAAGAATAATATAAAAAAAATTGCACAGTTGAAGTCTTATCTTGGCTTTGAATATATAAAACTTAAAAAAGATGTAAATGGACTTGAATTTAACATTGAGCATTTGCTTGAATATGCAAATGAAAATAGATACAACATTTCAGTGGCAAGAAAAGTAGATAATGCCACATTTGTTTATAATTATTTCGTTGAGGGCTCAAAGCTTAATTTATTCTTTGATGCATTTTTTAATGGTAAAATTGAAGGCGAGATTATAGATATAGATAAACTAAAACCGGAAAATCTTGCATGAGTGATTTTTTAGATGAATTTGCTTTAATTTTGGCTTCTTGCGAAAAACCTTCACGCTATATTGGAGATGAATTTTTAAGTGCAAATAAAGACTTTAATTCAGCACAAGTGCGGGTTTGTTTTGTTTTTCCGGATAAGTATGAAATAGGTATTAGTAATTTTGGACACAAAATTTTATATCATATTGTTAATTCCAGTGATTATTATATGGCAGATCGTGCTTATGCCCCGGATAAAGATTTTCTCAGGCTTTTAAGTAAAAATGGAAAATTGTTATATGCTCTTGAGTCAAAAAAACCTCTAAACTTGTTTGATTTTTTAGGTTTTGCGCTTCAGTATGAAATGTCATATACCACTATTTTGAAGTTGCTTGATTCTTCAAATATTCCTTTATTTACCTCTCAAAGGACAAATGCACACCCTATTGTATTTGCAGGTGGTCCTTGCGCATACAATCCGGCACCTTTGTCTGACTTTATTGATTTATTTTTAATTGGTGATGGCGAAGAAGTTCTCATTGAAGTTCTTGATAAATATAAAATTATTAAAAATCAAAGCAGAGATAAAATTTTAAATGAGCTTTCTTTGATTGAAGGTGTTTATTGTCCTAAATTCCAAAAAAAAACTACAAAAAGAATTTTTATACCAACAAAAGAGTCTCATCCTGTTTCTTCACCAATTTCACATTTTGTTAGCGTTCATGATAGGGCAACTGTGGAGATTAGACGCGGTTGTGGTAGATTATGTCGCTTTTGCCAAAGTGCACATACAAATTTGCCAGTGAGAGAAAGGAAAATGAATGATATTATCTCGCTTGCATGTGATTATGTCAGAAATACAGGATATGATGAGTATTCTCTTCTTTCTTTGTCATCAAATGACCATACAAATATTGAAGAAATTATTCAAAAATTAAATATTCACTTTGCAAATAGTGGCATTAATGTTTCACTACCCAGTCAGAGGGCAGATAGGTTTTCTTTAAAATTGGCTAAATTAATGCAACATGAAAAGAAAACCACTGTTACTATTGCTCCCGAAGCAGGTAGTCAACGTATGCGTGATGTTATAAACAAAAATTTAACTCAGGAACAAATTTTAAATGCAGTTTTATCTTGTGTACAGAGTGGTTGGGACAAAATTAAGTTATATTTTATAATTGGTTTACCTTTTGAAGATGATTCCGATGTTGTAGCTATAGCAGATTTAATTAAAACTATTAATCAGAATTGTAAATCTCGAGGGCTAAAAATCCCTTTAATCACATGCTCAATCTCCGTTTTTGTTCCTAAGCCACATACGCCTTTTTGTTGGCATGGACAAAATAAAATAAGTCAAATAGAGCATAAAAAACAGCTTCTTTTATCAAAAAAATCTGAAATTAAAAATGCTAAGTTAAACTTTCATTCACCAAAGGTTTCACAGTTGGAAGCATACTTTACACGTGCTGGTGAGGAAGCAGGCAGACTGATATATGAATTGTATAAAAATAACTCTTATCTTGACTCGTGGGAAGAAAATATTGACTTTGAGCTATATTATAAAACAGCGCGCAGTATTGGAATTGATATTGAGAAGGAAGCTTGCAAAAATCTTAATCCTGATGATTATACGCCATGGGAGATTATTGATACCGGTGTTAACAAAACATGGCTGATAAATGAATATAATAAAGCAAAGCTTGCACAAAGCACTATCCCTTGTGAAGTTAAGTGTTCAAATTGCGGTGTTTGTTTTAATTTAAAAACTGCAAAAGTTTATGATAATAAAGTTAATTCGTGAGTTTTTCCACTATTGATAAAAAATTCATTATATCAATTGGTTTTGTAATATAGTTGTTGCAACCCAATGCTTTTGCAGTTTGTTTGTCTTTGTCCATTGCAAAGGCAGATACAATTAAAGTATTTGGGCAATCTATGTTTTCATCTTTAATTTTTTTAAGAAGTGAAAAACCGTCAAGTATTGGCAATTGAATGTCTAGTATTAATAAATCAAATGACTCTTTTTTAAGAATATTATATGCCTCAAGACCATCAAATGCTTTTGTTACATTGTAATTTTTAGCCTCTAGGATGTCCGCAAATAATTTCATGTTTGTTTCATTATCTTCTACAATTAAAACGTTTTTCATATAAGTGCACCTTTTAGCTGTATTTTAAATTTTGTACCTTTATTTGGTGCGCTCTCTAAAGTAATTTTACCCTTATGGAGTTTTACCAATTCCTTTGTTATTGTAAGCCCCAGCCCGGTTGAGCTCTGTCCTTTGGTATAGATATTATTAATGTGAACAAATTTGGTAAAAATTTTATTGTGATATTTTTTGTCAATGCCTATGCCATTATCTTGTACTTCTAAGATAAAATCATTTCCACTTGTCGAAGTTTTAATGGTTACCTTGCCGTTCTCCTGTGTAAATTTAATTGCATTGCTTAAAAGATTGTATAGGATTTGCTGCAGTTTTTGATAATCTGCAAAAATATTTTTTTCACAGTTATTAATAAAATTTACACTAATTTTTTTCTGTTCAAATAATGGAGTTAATATATTAATGATTTCTTGAATAACATTTTTGGCAGAAAGTTCACATGGAGAGAATTTCATAGCTTTTGATTCGATTTTAGATAAATCTAAAATTTCGTTAATCATGCCCAAGAGATGCAAACTTGATATTTGAATATCTTTTATATATTCTTCTTGTTTTTTGTTTAATTCACCAAAAATTTTACATCCGAGCGCTTGTGAAAAACCAATGATTGCATTCAATGGTGTTCTAAGTTCATGTGATATATTGGCAAGAAATGCATTTTTTGTTTTATCTAATTCAAGTAATTTTTTATGTTGTTTTTCTATGATTTCGTATGCGTTGTTTTTTTCTATTATACTGTCTTGCATTGCTTTTAATTGCATTTTAAAGACATTGTTGAGCTCTGAATCTTTAATCAAATATGAAATTACACTCGAAATTGCCTCTATTATGATTGTCATTTCTTCATTAAATTTTTCTTTATTTGCTATAATAAATATTCCAAATAAAGATTCTCTTATGTGTAATTTTGAGTATATTATATTTTTTTCACCTTTTATTATTCCTGTATTGCTTTTATTTTCCGCAATTAATTTTAAAAAATTATTGTCAATAACAACACTAATATTGTTGTTATTAAGTACTTCTTTTTGTTCAAGATTGCCTGAGTTAATAAAATAAATACCTAAAAAGTCCACATTAATAACAGTATTAATTTCGTGAAGTAAATTTTTATAAAAATTACTTTTTATAATATCACCACTGTTTACAAGTGAGCTAATTAGGCTAAAAGTATCTATAATATTTTTGTCCATTGCTTGATTATATGACTATTTTTAAAATCAGGCAAATTTTTTACATTTATTGAATGTTTAATTTGTAACCGCCTTTTGTTGCATTTTGTAGTATATCTTCATTAATCTTAGTTCTTAAATTTTTAATATACTTATATACATAGTCAGTTGGCAATTCTAATACACTTGCTAAGTCTTTTGCATATACGATTTTATTTTTATTTTTAATAAAGTGTTCCAAAACTGTTTGTTCTCTTTGTGTTAAAGTTTTTTTAAATGTAATATTTACTGAAGTATTTAAATTATCTTTCTTTTGATCATTTTTAACTTCATTTTTTTGCATTTGCATAGATTTTTTAGCAAGTTTTAATATCTGTTCTTTTGGTTTTTCATTTTTAATTTCAGATACAGCTGCTGAAAATTTTTCATTTTTAAGTACAATATCAACTATGTCTCTTGTTTGTTTTTCTTCTTTTAACGTTTTACCCAAGCGCCTTGCATATTCTTCTAAAGTAATTTTTTCCAGAGAGCTTCTCCATTGTTTAATTTCTTCTTTGCTTAAGTATTCACTCATTTAAACTGTTCCTCTTATATGTGAAGTGTTTTCCGTTACTTTCCTTTATAACACATAATGTATTAAAAAATCAGCAAATATTTCATAAAGTAAATTTTTTTTTAAATACTTAAAATTTGTCAAAAAAAGGTTGACAATAAAAAATGAGCCTTGCTATATGCAAGACTCATTAAATAAAGTAATATAAAAATTAGTCATCGGCGTGACCAGCTGTGCCTAAGACATCTTTCATTTTGTGCATAACCATTTCTTTTACTGCTGTTCTTCCAGGTCCCATGTATTCCCTTGGATCAAATTTTTCGGGATGCTCTACGAAGAATTCGCGGATTGTTGATGTCATTGCAAGTCTTAAATCTGTATCGATGTTAATTTTTGCAACACCATGTTTAGAAGCGTAGTTAAGCATATCTTCGGGTACTCCTTGAGCATCAGGAAGTTTGCCACCAAATTTATTGCATTTATCAACAAATGCTTTTGGCACTGATGATGATCCATGGAGTACAAGCGGGTAATCAAAGCCTACAATTTCATTTACTGCTTTTTTAATTTCGGCAAGTCTTTCAAAGTCGAGTTTTGCCTCACCTTTAAACTTGTAAGCACCATGTGATGTACCTATAGCTACAGCTAAAGAGTCGCAACCTGTTTCTTTTACAAATCTCGCTGCTTCAGAAGGATCAGTATAAGTCGAATCTTTTGCATGTACTTTTACATCATCTTCAACGCCTGCTAATTTACCCAATTCAGCCTCGACTGATACTCCTCTTGCATGAGCATAATCAACAACTTGTTTTGTAAGTGCTATATTTTCTTCAAGTGGGAATCTTGATCCGTCAATCATTACTGATGAAAAACCGCCATCTATGCAAGCTTTGCATATATCAAAATCTGCACCATGGTCTAAGTGAAGTGCAATAGGTACTGTAGTGGTTGCCAATGCAGCTTCAACTAATTTAATCAAGTATGTTTGGTTAGCATATTTTCTTGCACCAGCTGATACTTGTAATATAATTGGCGAACGCGTTTCTTCTGCAGCCTCGGCTATACCTTGCAAGATTTCCATGTTGTTGACATTGTAAGCACCAATTGCATACTTTCCGGCAAGTGCTTTTTTAAACATTTCGCCTGTTCCGACAAGTTTTCTTTCTGTCATAAAATTTTCCTCATTATTTTACCGTATACGGCATATATATTATAACAAAATTGAATTTTATACAAGCTGATATTTTGTATTTACACGCTGCTAAAAAAACTGTATAATTTTAAAATATAGTATAATGGGAGTGTAATAAATGGAAAATTTAAAAATTGCAATCGGATGTGATCATGGCGGTTTTCATTTAAAAGAAAAGATACTTGAATATTTAAGTGTTCATAATATTGAATATAAAGATTTTGGTATATATACATTAGAGCAGAGTGATTATCCTATTGTTGCAAAGGAAGTTGCTACAGAAGTTGCTGCAGGAAATTTTGATAGAGGAATTTTGGTATGTGGTACAGGAATAGGCATGTCAGTTACAGCTAACAAGACAAAAGGAATCCGTGCCGTATGTTTGGAAAATACATACTCTGCACGTGTTTCACGAGCTCATAATAATGCTAACATACTTTGCTTAGGTGAACGAGTTATTGGGCAAAATTTAGCTTTAGACATTGTTGATGTTTGGTTAAAAACAGGCTTTGAAGGCGGCAGACATAAACGCAGGATTGATATGATTGAATAGTAAAATTTCAATTGAATATTAATTTTTTTGTTGTAATATATGACAATAGAATTAGTTATTACATTAGGAAGTTTGTAACAATGTTTGAAAGATTTACCGAAAAAGCTATACGAGTAATAATGCTTGCACAGGAAGAGGCAAGAAGATTAGGTCATAATTTTGTAGGTACGGAACAGGTTTTACTTGGTTTAATTGGTGAAGGCACAGGAATTGCGGCCAAGACATTAAAATCTATGGGGGTTACCATAAAAGATGCACGTGCGCAAGTAGAAAAGATTATTGGTCGAGGTAGCGGTTTTGTTGCGGTAGAAATTCCATTTACGCCTCGTGCAAAAAAGGTATTGGAACTTTCTTGGGATGAAGCAAGACAGTTGGGTCACAACTATATTGGAACAGAACATTTGCTTTTGGGTCTTATAAGAGAAGGTGAAGGTGTAGCAGCAAAAGTATTGGAAAATCTTGGAGTTGATTTAAATAAATGTAGAAGCAATGTTATTAAACTTCTTGGTGAAACAAAAACTTCATCATCTGGTGCTCAAACTGCTACACCAGGTGCATCTCAAAGTAAAGTGAAAACTCCAAGTTTAGATGAGTTTGGTACTGATTTGACACTTGCTGCACAAGAACAAAGGCTTGACCCTGTTGTTGGCAGAGAAAAAGAAATCGAGCGTGTTATTCAAATTCTTGCCAGACGAACTAAGAATAATCCTATACTTATAGGTGAACCTGGTGTTGGTAAAACTGCCATTGCGCAAGGTTTGGCTCAAAAAATTGTTGATTGCGAAGTCCCGGACATTCTTGAAAATAAAAAAATTATCCAATTAGATATGGGACTACTTGTTGCAGGGACAAAGTATCGTGGTGAGTTTGAAGAGCGACTTAAAAAGATTATGGATGAGATTCGTCAGGCAGGAAATATTATATTGGTCATAGACGAAATGCATACTTTAATTGGTGCTGGTGCCGCAGAGGGTGCAATTGATGCTGCTAATATCCTTAAACCCGCACTTTCTCGTGGCGAAATACAAGTAATTGGTGCTACTACTCTTGATGAGTATAGAAAGCATATTGAAAAAGATTCTGCACTAGAAAGAAGATTTCAATCTGTGATTGTAGAGCAACCTTCTATTGAAGAAACAATAGAAATCATTAGAGGTTTAAAACCAAAATACGAAGAGCATCATAAGCTAATTATATCTGATGAGGCTATTGTTGCGGCAACTGAACTTTCAAGCAAATTCATTACTGAAAGGTTTTTGCCTGATAAAGCCATTGATATCATTGACGAGGCTAGTTCTAAAGTTCGTTTAAATGTTTCTGCACTACCTCCTGAAGGCCGTGAGCTTGAAAAGCAACTTAAGGCAATTATTAAAGAAAAAGAAGATGCTATAAGGAATCAAGAATTTGAAAAAGCATCTGATTTGCGTGATGATGAGGCAAATCTTAAAGATAAAATTCGCGAAATACAAGACAAATGGCGAAATGAACAAGACGAAAATAAACCTACTGTTGGTGTAGAAGAGGTTGCACAAGTAATTTCAACTATTACAGGCATTCCTGTTACAAAAATAACTGAAGGTGAATCACAAAGATTACTAAAGCTGGAAGAAACTTTGCATGCGCGCGTTATTGGTCAAAACGAAGCTGTTGTTTCTATTGCCAAAGCCATTCGTCGTGCTCGTGTTGGTCTTAAGAGTCCAAATAGACCAATTGGAAGTTTTATATTTTCAGGTCCAACAGGCGTCGGAAAAACTGAACTTGCAAAGGCACTTGCAGAGGCTGTATTTGGTTCTGAAGATAATATGATTAGAATTGATATGTCTGAGTTTATGGAAAAACATACTACAGCCAAACTTATAGGTTCTCCTCCTGGCTATGTTGGTTATGATGATGGCGGACATATGACGGAACTTGTAAGAAAGAAGCCTTACTCAGTAATACTTTTTGATGAAATCGAAAAGGCGCATCCAGATGTATTTAATATAATGTTGCAAATTTTAGATGATGGTAGACTGACTGATTCTAAGGGCAGACATGTAAGTTTTAAAAATACTATTATCATTATGACATCCAATGTTGGTGCTCATATGATTCAAAATACTTCTAAACTTGGCTTTTCTGTTTCAAATGATGAAAAGAAAGATAAATACGAAAAACTTAAAGAAACTGTTATGGATGAACTGAAAAAAGCCTTTAGACCGGAATTCCTCAATAGAATTGATGATATTATTGTATTTGCTCATCTTAATAAAGAAGAAATAAGACAAATTGTTGATTTGATGTTAAATGATTTATTTAAACGTTTGGGTGAGCGTGAATTGACTATTGAAGTTACTGATGCTGCAAAAGATTATCTGGCAAAAGAAGGGTACTCGGAAACTTATGGTGCAAGACCTTTGCGTAGAGTTATTCAGAAAAAAGTAGAGGATGTACTTGCAGAAGAAATTTTGACGGGTAATTATAAACCAAATGACAAACTTGTTATGGATATGAAGGATGAACAAATTGTTATAGAAAAAAGAGATTAGCATTTGTAATAATTTACAGTTTATTTTATAAAATACCCTTTGCTTAAAGTTTGGGGTATTTTTTAAATACTATTTATAATTTGGCAAAAAAAATTATTCATATGATTTATCTAAGTAAGTGTGTTTAATAGAAAGATTTAAATGTATTGCCCTGCATCCTTACAAGAATCACCTGATTTCAGGAAGTTAAGTGCTGTTTATATTGTCGAGAATGACATTATTTCTAGAACAAAATTAAGAGACAAAATTAATTCTATAAAGAAATTTTGTATTGTCGGAGAATCCTTGTATAAAGATAATTATTTAAATAATCTCTATGAGTGTTCACCTAATGTTGTTATTTTTTCTTCCTTTTTAGGATTAAAAGAGCAATATGAAGAGATTAAAGTTCTTCATAAGCAAATGCCATTAGTAAAAAAATTAGTACTTTCTGCTAATGTTGATGAAGAAGAATTTTGTGCAACAATAATTTCGGGTGCAAAAGGCTATTGTTCGCTTGAGTGCGATATTAATGAATTAATGACTGCAATTGATTTTGTGTCAAAGGGTAATGCATATTTCGATAATTCCATGAGTAATTTCATACACAGATTAATTTCACATATGAATCAAATGCATCAATTACCTATTGATAAGCCTATAGAAGAGCAAATAAACTTAACAGAAAGAGAACTTGAAGTAATATCTCTTGCCGCTCAGTGCGATGATTATGAAGATATTGGTCGTACTCTATGTATTTCTCGTCATACAGTTAAAATGCATCTTACAAGTATATATAAAAAACTCGGAGTAAAAAATAAGTTGCAAGCAATATTAAAATTGCAAAACAAAATTTATGAATTTAAATTTTAATTTAATATTTACTTTTTTAATTACTTTAGTTAAGATAATTAAGTTACATACGGAGAGGTGTCCGAGTGGTTTAAGGTGCAAACCTGGAACGTTTGTGTGGGGGCAACTCTACCGGGGGTTCGAATCCCCCCCTCTCCGGATTATAAAATAACACTATAGTGCAATGTTTTATTCTCTTTTGTCGACTAGCATGTAAATAAAGGAGATTTTTTATGTATTATAATGTTTTAAAAATCAGTGATGTTGTTAAACTTGGTGATGACAAATTTAAAAAAGTTGTCCTTCTTGAAAATAATAATTGTAGTTTGAGTATAATTGGACTAAAAAAAGATGAAATTATTGATACACACACATCGCTTAGTAATGCTGCAGTGGTGGTTTTGGACGGAGAAATAGAATTACACTTTGATGCAGAGAAATTTCTACTTGATGAGGGTGATGTCTTAATGTTCAAAAAAGATGATCAACATAAAGTTTTTGCCATAAAGGATTCAAAGTTTTTAATAATAAAAATTTAAGTTATATAATATCATATCCGTTTTTTATAAACTTATTTTTAATATATTGTACAAGTTCTTTTTCAGGTTCATCAACATTTAGTTGATAAGTTAATCCGAGCTTTTGCCATTTTTCAATTCCCATTTTATGATATGGTAAGAGCTCTACTTTTTCTATTATTTTTCTATATTTGTCTAAATATTCAATAAGTTTATCAATATATAAATCACTTGTTGTATAGTTTGGTATAAGTACTTGCCGGATGCGGGTTTTTTTATTATTTAAATGCAGAAAATCCAAGAATTTTAAGACTTTTATGTTATCTTTGCCGGTAAGTTTTAAGTGTGTGTCTTGATCCAGATGTTTGATATCAAGCATTATAAGATCACTAAGGCTAATTATATCTTTAATTTTGTCATTTAATTCAATATATCCACATGTATCAAGACAAGTATGAACGTTTATGTTTTTTAATTTTTTAAATAAGTTAAGTGTAAAGTTTTCCTGCAAAAGTGGTTCGCCCCCCGAAAGTGTTACACCGCCACCTGTAAAGTTAAAAAAATTTTTGTATCTTAATATATCATTATAGACAGCATCTACTGTTTTAGCACCTAGTGAATTTTTAAACCAAGTATCCGGATTATGGCAGTAGATACACCTGAAAGGGCACATTTGCATAAAAATAACATATCTTACACCTGGGCCATCAAGTGTACCGCCGGTTAGAATTGAGTGTATATAGCCAATGTTATCTGTCATAGTAATATTTTAGTATAATTCGACGCAAGACATTAAATCATGCGCCGAATTTTTAATATAATTTCTAAAAATGGTTGTGGAATGTTCGCGAAATAACATCTTCTTGTTGTGCCCTTGTTAACTTTATAAAGTTGACTGCGTATCCTGAAACCCTGATAGTTAACTGAGGGTAATTTTCAGGATGATTCATTGCATCAATGAGTGTTTCTCTGTCTAGAACATTAACATTAATATGTTGTCCCATATTAGACATGTAACCATCCAACATACCTTTTAAATTGTTGATTTTCTCATCTTCAGATTTTCCAAGTGAATTAGGAATAATAGAGAATGTATTTGAAATGCCATCTTTTGCATATTTGAATGGTAATTTTGCAACTGAACATAGTGAAGCCAGTGCTCCGCATTCATCTCTGCCATGTAAAGGATTAGCACCAGGAGCAAATGGGACATTTGCTTTTCTGCCATCAGGTGTATTGCCTGTCTTTTTACCATATACGACATTTGAAGTTATTGTAAGTATTGATTGAGTTGGAATTGCATTTCTATATGTAGGTAATTTTTCAATTTTACTCATGAATTTTTCAACAAGTTTTGTTGCAATCTCGTCAACTCTATCGTCATTATTGCCAAATTTAGGAAAATCGCCTTCAATCTCAAAATCTATTGCTATTCCCTGTTCATTCCTTATAGGCTTAACTTTTGCATATTTAATTGCACTGAGTGAATCAACAGTTACGGAAAAACCTGCAATGCCACAACCCAGTTTTCTAACTACATTTTGATCCATAAGTGCCAATTGTGCCTTTTCATAGTAGTATTTATCATGCATAAAATGTATTATGTTGAGTGCATTAACATAAGTAGAAGCAAGCCAATCCATCATAGTATCAAATTTTTCTATAACTTCATTATAATCTAAATACTCAGACTTTATTGGTTCAAAACCATTTGCTACTTGAATGAAAGATTTTTCATCAATACCACCATTAATAGCGTACAAAAGTGCTTTTGCAAGATTGGCACGTGCGCCAAAAAATTGCATTTCTTTGCCAATAATCATTGGAGAAACACAGCAAGCAATTCCATAATCATCACCAAAGATTGGTCGCATTAAATCATCATTTTCATATTGAATTGATGATGTATTTATTGAAAGCTTTGAACAGAATTTTTTGAAATTGTCAGGTAAATTTACTGACCATAATACTGTCATGTTTGGTTCAGGTGCGGGACCGAGATTTGTAAGTGTGTGTAGCATACGATAGCTGTTTTTTGTTACAAGCGTTCTACCATCATCACCCATACCGCCAATTGACTCAGTTACCCATACCGGGTCCCCGCTAAATAGCTCATTGTATTCAGGAGTTCTCAAGAAACGTACAATTCTTAGTTTTATGATAAAATCATCCATAATTTCTTGAGCTTGTCGCTCTGTTAGTGTGCCGTTTTTTATATCTCTTTCACTGTATATATCAAGAAATGTTGAAACTCTACCAAGTGACATTGCAGCGCCATTTTGGTCTTTAATTGCCGCTAAATATCCAAAATATGTCCACTGTACAGCCTGATGGAAGTTTTTTGCAGGTTGTGATATATCATATCCATAACTTTGCGCCATTGTTTTAATTGCTTCAAGGGCAATAATTTGTTCTGAAATTTCTTCTCTTTCACGTATAATTTCAGATGTCATATTTAATCTGTCAGAGGAAGCTTTTTCGGCTTGTTTTTCATCAATTAATCGGTCTATACCGTATAATGCAACACGCCTATAGTCACCAATTATTCTACCCCTTCCGTATGCATCTGGCAGTCCTGTAATTATCCCGCTTTTTCTGCAAGCACGAATTTCCGGAGTATATGCCTGAAATACACCCTCGTTGTGCGTTTTTCTGTATTTAGTGAATATTTCTTTTACTTTTTCATCCTCTTTTAATCCGTATGCTTTGCAAGAAGCTTCAACCATTCTGTGTCCACCCCAAGGCATTATTGCCCTTTTAAGTGGTGCATCAGTTTGGACTCCGACGATAAGTTCATTCTCTTTATCAATATAGCCCGGATTATACGCATCAATTTCGGATGGAGTAGAAACATCAGCATCAAGTAAGCCATTGTTTTCATGTTCTTTTTTCATTAATTCTTTTACTTTTGACCATATATTAAGGGTCCTTTCCGTTGGTTCCGATAAAAAGCTTTCATTACCAAGGTATGGTGTATAATTGCATTGTATAAAATCAACCACGTCAATATTTTCAGTCCATATACCTTTATTAAAACCTTGCCAACAAGGCATAGTTTTATCAAGAGTGCATTCCATTATTTTCTCCTTTTTAATAAGTTATGTGTCGTTAATATGTTTGCTTTCGGCAACAAATATAAAATTTCGGTGAAGCTGTCAATAAAAATTTTATTTAACTTTTTCATGATTGTCAAATTATTAACAAATGCATTATGTTAATTTTTGTTAATTTCGTTTTATCTAATTCTTACTTTATTTAACCGATATTTAAAAATAATACTTCACACATGATCTATATTGGTATTATTATAAAAATGTATCTTAAGGAAAGCAAGGGTGCAAGTCCCTCACTGGTCCGCAGCCGTTACAGTCGGAATGCTTATTATACATTTGTATTACGAGACTAATAGGAGTTTTTCTCATGCAGAATGCATTTAACAGTGACGATAAGGTCGTTAAATTTAAACCACTTGTTTTTGGTGAAGCTGTCAATGTTGTCAAGGAAGCAAATAAGGATTTCAGACAACAGTTTGTTAATGATGTTGATTGTAATTTAAGTTCTATTTGTATTGTCAAAAAAGATGGTACCAAGGAAAGATACAATGTAGATAAAGTTGTAAATGCCGTAAAGAAATCTGCATCAAGAATGCTTATAGAATTTAATAATAATGATATTGCTAAAATATGCAATTACGTGAATAAGAATGTATTGCTTCTTAATAAGTGCGAAGTTGATATTTTGGATATACATAATATAGTTGAAAGTGCGCTTGAAGACATAAATCCAAAAGTAGCCCAAAGTTATAGAAACTACAGAAATTATAAGACTGACTTTGTGAAAATGTTGGACAAGGTATTTCAAGAAAGTCAAAAAATTATGTATATAGGTGATAAAGAGAATTCCAATGCTGATTCTGCACTTGTGTCGACTAAACGTTCATTAATTTTTAATCAACTAAATAAAGAACTTTATAAAAAGTTTTTCCTCACAGTCGATGATCTACAAGCAGTTCGTGATGGTTATATTTATATTCATGATATGCCTGCACGCAGAGATACGATGAATTGTTGCCTTTTTGATGTTGCAAATGTTTTAAAAGATGGTTTTGAAATGGGAAATTTATGGTATAACGAACCAAAAACACTTGATGTTGCGTTTGATGTTATAGGTGATATTGTTATGGCTGCAGCAAGTCAGCAATATGGAGGTTTTACTGTACCCGAAGTCGATAAAATTTTATCTCCATATGCACAAAAGACCTTTAGTGCATGCTACGACAGATACATTTGCATGGGTCTGCCTTTTGAAAAAGCTGAACAAGAGGCAATGAAAGATGTAGAGCATGACTTTGAACAAGGTTTTCAAGGTTGGGAGTATAAATTTAATTCTGTTGCATCATCACGTGGTGATTATCCATTTATAACAATGACTTTCGGATTGGGTACTTCAAAATTTGAAAAAATGGCATCGCTTATTATGCTCCGTACAAGAGAAGCAGGACAAGGTAAAAAAACGTGCAAAAAACCTGTCTTATTTCCAAAGCTTGTATTTTTATATGATGAAAATTTACATGCGCAGGGCAAAGAGTTGCATGACATATATCTTGCAGGTATTGAGTGTTCAAAAAAAGCGATGTATCCTGATTGGCTATCATTAACTGGTGATGGATATGTGGCATCAATATATAAAAAATACAAAAAAGTGATATCACCGATGGGTTGTAGAGCATTTTTGTCGCCTTGGTTTGAAAGAGGTGGATTAAACCCTGTCGATGAATATGACTCACCTGTTTTTGTTGGTCGCTTTAATGTCGGTGCAGTCAGTCTGCATTTACCAATGATTTTGGCAAAAGCACGAAAGGAAAGTAAGGATTTTTATTCTGTACTTGATTACTATTTAGAGTTAATAAGGAAAATTCATATCAGAACCTATGAATACCTTGGCGAAATGCGAGCTTCTATTAATCCGTTAGCTTTTTGCGAAGGTGGATTTTACAATGGGCATCTTAAACCGTCAGATAAAATTAAACCTTTACTTAAGGCTGCCACTGCTTCATTTGGTATTACAGCATTAAACGAATTGCAAGAATTATATAATGGTAAATCCTTAGTTGAAGATTGCACTTTTTCTCTTGAGGTAATGGAATATATTAACAAGAAAATACAACAATTTAAAGTAGAGGATGGCAATTTATATGCAATTTATGGTACACCTGCTGAAAATCTCTGCGGATTGCAGATAGAACAATTTAGAAAAAAATATGGAATAGTTGACAAAGTTTCTGATAGGGGCTACGTTTCCAACAGTTTTCATTGCCATGTATCCGAAAAGTTGACACCTATTGAGAAGCAAAATATTGAAAATAAATTTTGGAATTTATTTAATGGCGGGAAAATTCAATATGTTAAATACCCTGTTTCTTACAACACAAAAGCTATTAACACACTTGTAAAAAGAGCTATGCAAATGGGTTTTTATGAGGGCGTAAATTTGTCACTTGCGTATTGTGACGAGTGTGGACATCAAGAGTTATCTATGGATGTTTGTCCTAAGTGCGGCAGCAAAAATTTAACTAAAATTGACCGTATGAACGGATATTTGTCTTACTCCAGAGTTAATGGTGATACTCGTTTAAATGATGCAAAAATGGAAGAAATAAAAGATAGGGTAAGTATGTAATGAATTATCATGATATAACAACTGACGATATGCTTAATGGCGACGGCTTAAGAGTTGTGCTATGGGTTGCAGGTTGTACACACCATTGTAATGGATGTCAAAACCCTATTACATGGGATGTTACAGGTGGTATAACTTTTGATGCAGCAGCTGAAAGTGAGTTATTTGAAAAACTTAGTAAACCGCATATTGACGGAATAACCTTTAGTGGTGGTGACCCAATGCATCCGCTTAATCGTGAAGAAGTCTGCAGGCTTATTAAAAAAACACATGGATTATATCCTCAAAAAACAATTTGGCTGTATACAGGTTTTTTGTGGGAAGACATTAGAAATATTGACGAACTCAAATATGTGGATGTCATTGCTGATGGTCGATTTGAATTAGATAATTTGGATAATAACCTGCATTGGGTAGGTAGCCCTAATCAGCGTGTAATAAATGTAAAATCTACCCTTGCAAGCGGAAAAGTAGTTTTGCATAATACATAATTGTAACAATTGCTTAATATTTTTTCATATTTTCTAAATTTCTAAATAAATTGTGCCGACTATAAACTGGTAGTGTAATGTATTACTAGTAAAGGATGGCTTTATGGGAACTAACTTAAATCTAGGCGATGCTTTAAAGAAACGCTTATTCGAATCTAATGTAAATCTAAGCGATGTTTTAAAGAAAATCGCATCTGATGCCGGCTTTATTTCTTCAGCTGGCGGCAAATTCGCTGAAGGCGAATCACTTGAGGTTTTATTTGTGTCGGGTGGTACAAATAATGCTGACACCATTGTATTAAAAGATACTAGCGGTGATAACTATAGTATTTCTGCGCAAAGCTTGCAAGGATTTTTGTCTGATGATGAGTATAATGCGCTTATTAACGGAGGAGCAAATAAAACTGAAGATGCATCTGCTACTAAAGGTGCTACAGAAATTGTCCTTGATGGTGCAGTTGAAGAAGTTGAAAAAACTGAAGCTACAAGCGAAACAAAAGATACATCGGCAATCCAAGATGAAATTGATGCGCTTGAAACCCAACGTGAAGCAAATCAAAAATCAATGGAAACCTTAAAAGACCAAATTGAAGACTTAAAAGAACAAATCGAACAATCAATCCAAGATGCTCTTGCTGCAATGGAAGAAATTGAAGAAGAACAGAAGAAAAAAGCAGAAGAAGTTGTAGCTGAAGAGTTGAAAAAATTCCAAGAATCCAATGGCGCTATGTCGCAAGATGAATTCAGCTCTAATGTTAAAAGTGCATTGGCTGCGATCAATCCTTCTATGGGAGAAGCATTAACTTATATTATGTCTGCAGATAATAATATGGCATTAATGAGCAATTTATTAAATCAGCTAAGTCAAAAAATTGATATCGACAAACAACTAGGTGATCAAATTGATGGCAAGGAACAAGAGCTCGAAGCTGCAAAAGCTGCTGCAGAAGCTGCTAAAAGTGCTGCATCATCTTCATCTTCATCTTGCAGACCTTGCGACCCCATTGGTGCAAATTTCGGCGAAAATCTCGGGTTTGACCTTGACGGTGATGGTGATGCAGGTCAAATACAGATTGATTTCTTCTATGACGAAGACGGCGACGGTAAAATTAACTCTATGAACGATTTTGTTGGTGCTAAGTCTGATGCATCCGGTGCTGATGGTTGGGATGAAATGTCAGCTATGGATGTTGATGGTGATGGAACTATTTCAGACGATGAGCTTGCAAACAACAATGTCAAAGTAATGATTACTGAGGTAGATGACGACGGTACAAAATCTCAAAGGGCATTGTCTATCGAAGAATTTACGGAACAAGTCGGAAAAGGCGACTTAGAAATTTCTACACAAAAACATGACGAAATTAATAATAATGTAGTTGGACCATTTGGATTTAGTGATAATGATAGTAACCAAATGTTAGGCACATTTGATATCGGTTTTAGTGAAGATGACAGCGTAGATACAATCGGATATCAAACACTTGATGATCAAAATTGGCTCGTTGAAAATTATTCAGATAACATGGACATCGAAAGTCTAAAAGCTGAAGGTGTTGATGTATCTGCTGTTGAATCAGCAAATGCAGAAGAAGCAGGCGAATTAAGTCAATTTGAAGAATTTGTTAAACAATATCAAGATGAAGTAATGCCTCAATTGCAAACTGAAATTAATGATGCATATGCACAATTAGGCTTAACGCAAGAATCCATAAGTATTTTCAAAGATCTTGCCGAAGCAACTGCTGAACTTGAAGGTACAAAAATTGCAAATAAACTTGAAGAACAAGAAAAACAAGCAACTCAAAAAGCCGAAGAACAAGAAGAACAAGCTGATGAAGCCGAAGAAGCTGCTGAAGAACAACAAACTCAACAAGTTGATGCACATGAAGAAGCAGAGCAAGAAATCCTTGAAGAAAAAAAACTTGAGGATGAATAATCAAATAACTAAATATTAAACGCCCCAAAAGGGGCGTTTTTTATATAACACCACGATGTTTAAAGATTCTGTAATATGCTCGTATTGTTGTAATAATTTTTCTTTTCTTTGGCATCTTAAAAAGTAATATAAAAGGTATTGCTAGTATACACATTAGCGAGAGTAATAAAAATACGTCATAGAATGCACATAGCTTAGATTGCAAAAGCATTTGTTTATACAAATATCCGCTAGCCTTTTTTGCTGCTAAATATGGGGCAAAATATGTTAAAAATTTTGATTTTAAAATAATTATTTTATATTGAAAATTCAAATTTGTTGGCGAAAGATATGCTACAAGGTAATTTTGATGAATTTGTGACACTCTTGTGACAAAAGTGGATACAGCTGAAGTAGAAACAGCAGTAACAATATTTTTAAATAGCGCATGTAGTCCTGCGGCATCAGCAAGTTTGGTTTTGGAAAGGGTAATAAACGATAATGCGCTGACAGGGACAAAAGTTACTGCTATCCCTATTCCTAAAATGATATTTGGTAAAATTATGCTTTCAATTGAAGCTGTGGTATTTAAGCGTGAAAACATAAATACAGATATTGACATAATTATAAGTCCAATTACTGTTAAGAGTCTATTTTCGACTTTATCGGCAATTCTGCCCATAATTAATAACCCTAAAAAACATGAAACAGCTCTGGGAAACACTGAAACACCTGCAAAATATGGTGAATAACCAAGCATATTTTGACCAAACATAGGGATTAATAACAAAGTTCCATATAGCATAATGTTTATAAATGAGCTTATAAAGGTGCCAATTAAAAAATTTCGATCCTTAAATACCCTAACATCGACAATTGGCTTTTTTGTTTCTAATTCCCATACATAGAAAAATACAAATGATACAACTGAAATTAAAGTTAACCAGTAAATCCAATAAGTATCAAACCAATTAAATTGTTCACCTTTGTCTAGAACAATTTGCATACAACCCATAGCAAGAATAATGGACAATAAACCGACATAATCCATTTTTCTTTTTGGTGCATTGAGAGTTTTTTCAGAATTTATGAAAAATTTTATTAATAATAGACTAATTAAACAGATTGGTATATTCATTATAAAGACCCACTTCCATGAATAGTTATCTGTCAGATAGCCTCCGACAAAAGGACCAAAAAGTGGTGAAAACATTGCTGCAAACCCAAAAAAACCCATTGCAACACCTTTTTTCTCAGGTGGAAATGTGTCAAGCAAAACTGCCTGTGCCAGTGGCAAGAGTGCCCCACCGGCAGCACCTTGTACTATACGACATAATATTAACATGTGTAAATCTTTGCATAAAAGGCATAAAATACAACCTAAACAAAACAGACTTACACTCCAATATGCAACGCTTTTTTTACCGCTTGTATTTAACCACCAACCGAATATGGGTAACATTATACCGCCTGAAATAATATATGCCGTAATTATACTGTTTGCCTCGTATGGTGTTGCGCCAAAATAGCCTGCAATATGTGGTTGACATACATTTGTGGCAGATGAAGCAACCATGGACATAAATGCAGGTAAAAGTATTGTAATTGCGACAATATAAGGATTTACTTTTTTTGGTTTTGTTGTTAATTGCTTGTTCATTAATCTATCCTTGTGTTATGATGATAACACAAGGATAATTATTTGCAAAATTTACTTTTAAAATCATTGTTACAGGTCTTTTTATAGTAATTAGTAAACTTAATTAGTCTTTTAAGCATGTCTTGTGAGATTATATGTTCAATTGCACATGCGTTTTTTTGTGCTTCGCTGTGTGATGCGCCTAAAATATCTTTAAAAAAAATGTACAGTGACTGGTGCTTAGCGATTATTTCTTTTGCAGCTTCTTCACCTTGAACTGTTATTGATATAGAATTATATCTGCCATAATTAATAAGATTTCTATTTGCAAGTTTTTTAAGTGCTTCAGTTGTAGATGCACGAGTAACTCCGAGTGCTTTTGATACATCAATAGCTTTTACAGAATTATTTTTTTCCAAGATTAAATAAATGGTTTCTAAATAATCTTCCAAACTGGATGTTAATTTATCACTCATTTTATTATTATGTTTATTTTTTGCAACTTGTCAATCTTTTTTGTTCTTGTTTGTGTATCCTGTGGCTGCCCTGTATCCTGATATTAAATACATTATAGGTAAAAGCGGCTCTATCCACTTTACTCCCGATAATATACCTGCTGTTGCTATATCATCAGTATGCAATGCAATATCAATAGCTTCAGGCTTTCTATATTGATATTCATAGTTTGTTTTTTTATATTTATTAATTATCGGATGAACAATTTTATTACTAACAAAATTAGCTATATAACTGCCTCCAACTACTCCAACTGCAAGTATTCCACATAGTATTGCAAGTGTTTTTTTAGGTGCACTTAGAGACTTTATAATACCTGCCTGATTCATTTTTTCTGCAGTGTATAAAAATGTTGCTGCACCTAAATTGCAAAGAAATATATTTGCAAAAAATTGGTAAAAACCTTCTTTAAACTTATTTACAGTTTTTTCATTTGTGTATTCATTCGTAATCTTGTCTGATAAAATTCCGCCAAATATTCCGCTAATAACCGGTATAAAGCCCAAGATAGAAAGTTTGGATATTTCATTAAAAATTTCTTTGCTACTTACGCTATCTTTTGTGCCAAAGAGTGAATTTATAAGTTCTGTAGACGAATCTTTTTTGTGATTAATATTACTAAGTAAAAAATCTGTTTCATTAGGGTTTAAGAATTTTGTTTTAGCCTTATTTAGTATTTGTTTAACCCTTTCAGATTCAATTTTGTTTTCCAGTATAAATTTACTTATTTGTGCGTTCTGTTTTTTTAAAATCTCATTTGAAGATAAATTGTTGATTAGTTTCTCGCCATTGATTCTAATAAATTTACAACCTAAAATAGTTGATGAACAAATGCAAGCCATGATAATAATATTTTTTATGGCACTTTTCTTTCTTTCGTCTTTTGGCTTTTCAAATATGTCTTTTGTAGCAAATAAAAGTGCGGTACTAGACATCAAAAGTGGCATTTTTTCACCTAATTTTGATGATAGCAATGGTTGATCTAAAAATTTAGTTATAGAAGTAATTTTCATATTTATCTGTTAGCCTCGCCTAACATGTTAGGATAGACTAACAATAAATTATTCTATATAATTTGTCAAGTATTATTTTCTTGAGTTTATAGTATTAATTTGATATAAAGATTTTATGAAAGAAAATTGTAAACTCAATAATTCATTTTTTGAAAGGCACCCACTGCATGTTGCCAAAGATTTACTGGGTTGCATTTTGTGTATTAAAGACCAGAATAATACAGTTTTAAGAGGTATGATTGTTGAAACTGAAGCATACAGACAGGATGAGCCTTCTTGCCATGCTTACAATGGAGTTACAAAACGCTCCAGCACGCTTTTTAAGCGTGCAGGCACTTTGTATGTATATTTTACTTACGGTATGCACTATTGTGCTAATGTTGTCACGGAAAAAGAGGGAATTGGCAGTGCTGTTTTGATCAGGGCTCTTGAACCGTTGTTTTGCAATGATATCAGAATTTGCGCTGGCCCGGCAAAATTATGTAAAGCACTTGGAATTTCTACAGATTTAAATGAGACTGATTGTTGTTCAAGTAATAGTTTGGTCTGGTTTGAAAAATACAAAAAATTGTCTGATTGTGATATTGAGCAGACTGTACGAATTGGAATTAAAAAAGCACAAGAGTTACCATGGCGTTTCTATATTTCTTCCAACCCTTGTGTATCAAAAAAATAACTACAGATTTGCAGTTTGATCAAATTTTTCTACATCAACTTCACGCAAAAAATTTATCCAACAAGAATAATATTGAGAAAGTGCGTATGTATAGCCAACAATAATAGATCTGTATGATTGTTCAATAACAATAAGTGTAGTTAAATCTGCCTTGCCATCTTCATAATTTTTTTTAGATGTACGCATCATTGTTTTTGAGTTTTCAATCAAACTGTCTGTGTAATAGTTTAAATTTACTCTTGCATTAATAAGTTTTTCATAAGCACTGCTTAAGTTTGCAAAAGCATTGTTTTGAGCAGCTGCATACTTTAATTGTGCTTTTTGAATTTCAAGTTTTGCATTGTTAATCTCGGGTGAATAGTTGTATAAAATAGGCAAATTTACAAGATTAGCACCTGCATATGCGCCATTTAAAAATTTTCCTTCACCTGACATGCCTATCGGTTGATATAAGTATCCAGCAGATATTTCTAAGTCAGGCATTCTTTGATCAGTAGCAATCTTTAGATTATTTTTTGCAACTTCTATTTCCTTTTGTGCGATTTTTAAGTCAAATCTATTTTGCTCAGCTATCGCCAAAATTTCGCTAAATGATGGGAGATTGGACTTTGGAGAAGGAGTTAATAGTTTATCAAAGTTCTCATCATCATCAAAAGTAATAATAATAGAATCGTAAATGGGATCAGTATCCATGACACTGTTAAACTGGAATCGAGCTGCTAAAATATTGGTACGAGCTGTATTTAGTTGAGTTCTTACATGATTAAGTGAAATATTTGCTTGAATAACATCTGTTTCGCTTGCTTGTGAGTTCTTATATCTTTGATTGACAATTTTATTAATATCAGATAAAAGCTTTTCTTCAATCTCGAGAGATTGGGCTATTGTTTTTGCAGCAATCAGGTTTATATAGGCTTCTCTTACATCCATTTTAAGATCAAAATGCTTATATCTTGAAACTTCTTCGCTTACTTGGTGTGTAGCTATTGCACTTTTTTTTCTGTGCTTTCTTTTGAAAAGCTCAATCATTTGCGTTACACCAATAGAATGAGGATTGCCTTTGCCTGCATCACCCATGTTCCAGTACGTATTTAAGGAAGGATTTTGCAACCTGTTTGAGGCTTTTATTTCGTTTTTTGCAATTTCAACATTTAACTCCTGCGATTCAAGTTCAATACTGTTTTGAATAGCAATTTTCAATGCTTCATCTAAGGTAATTTGTTTAATATCTTCAAGCGCAAGTGAAGAAGCGCTAAAAACAAAAAGTATAAATGTTGTTAACAATACTTTTAACTTCACAACTTACCCAATTGTCTAAATGCTAATATCATCTTATCACCAACATTAAGATATGGCATGTTTTTTCTAAATCTGCTATTCTATATTTATGAAAAAACATGAATTTTGGTTATTTTTTACTGCATTAATGGCTGCACTTGGAGGGTTACTTTCTGGGTACGATACCGGAGTAATTTCGGGTGCGCTGCTTTATATAAATCAAACTTGGGATTTAAATGATTTTCAGCAAGGGTTTCTTGTAAGTTCAGTATTGATTGGCGCACTTTTGGGTGCCGCCTCAAATGGTAAATTAGCTGATATTTTTGGCAGAAAGACAATTATAATTGCTACATCAATTATGTTTTTTGCTGGATCTATACTCTGTGCAATTGCTCAGAGCCCGACACAGTTAATTATTTTTAGAATACTTACAGGCTTTGCCGTTGGTGCTGTTAATTTTGCTGCACCATTATATTTGTCCGAAGTTTCTCCAAAAGACAAACGTGGAATGTATGTTTCTTTATTTCAATTGGCAATTACGGCTGGCATATTATTTTCATATTTGGTAAATTCATTATTTTCTCATTTTGAGCATAGTTGGCGCCTTATGTTGCTTGCTGGGGTTGCACCTGCATCGGTTTTATTTATCGGAATGCTATTCTTAAATGATACTCCACGCTGGTTAGTATTAAAGGAAAGAGATAATGATGCGAAAAATGCCTTTATAAAAATTCAAGGTGAAATTGATACTGATTATGAAATTTCTGAGATTAAAAAATCATTTAATACAGATAAAGTAGGAAAATTTGCATTTAAAAAATGGCTTATTATGCCCTTTGTTGTTGGGATTGGTATAATGTTTGCCCAAATATGCACAGGTGTAAATACCATTATATACTATGCACCAACTATTTTTAAATTGGCGGGATTTAATAGCAACCAAAGTGCAATTTATGCTACAAGTTTAATAGGTATTGTTAACTTCCTAATGACTTTTGTCGCAATTGCATACAGTGACAAACTAGGCAGGAAACCACTCCTGTATATAGGGCTTGGTGGTGTAATGATTAGTTTAATAATTATGGGCTGTGTCTTTGCATTTATGCCTCAGCTTGGCTCATTAGTTAAATGGTTTGCTGTAGGTAGCCTGTTGTTTTATATCATCTGTTTTGCTTTCAGCCTTGGACCTGTTGGAATGACATTGATATCAGAGGTATTTCCTCTGCAAGTAAGAGGTGTCGGAATGAGTATATGTATGGTTTCTAATTTTGTTTTTAATTTTATAATTACTTTTAGTTTTCCTGTTATGTTAAAAAGTATTGGTGCTGCGTACACTTTTTGGCTTTTTGTTATTATTTGCATTGTTTGCTTGTTCTTTGTTTATTTCTTTGTGCCTGAAACAAAAGGTATTGCACTTGAAAAAATTGAAGAAAATTGGAAAAATGGTATTAGGGCAAGGGATTTTTAGATATATTCAGTGTAAAATTTATATGCCTTAAAGGTAGTTGAAAAATGGTCGGATTTAAAACCGGCTTTCTGTTTTAACGACTGTAAAAATAGCTTTTTATTAGGGATTTGTTCCCACACACTTGGAAGGTAAACAGCCCTTTTGCCTAAATCAGAAATAATTAGTCCATCTTTAAACGGTTCTATTTTTTCTAAAAGTTCATCTTCACTAACAAAATTTATTTCATGATATTTGCTTAATAGTGAAATTTTTATATCTAAATCATCTAATTCATTTTTATCGACTTGTTTAAAACGAGGGTCAGCATATGCACTTGAATATGAATTAGCAATTAAATCATCGATTAGCGGTCTGCAAGGAGCAATAGAACCTATACATCCTCTTAATTCACCTCTTTTTTCAAGTGTTACAAAACAGGCACCGTACTGATTAAGGACACATGGGTAGTTTTGTGGAGCTGATTTTCCATTATTTAATATAGAATCAAAGCATATTTTCTTAATTAGATCTGAATGATATTTTTTAATATAAGAGTTTGTATCTCCTTCGTAAAGAAACCAGCTGCCATATCCTACAACATTATCTTTATCTTTTGTTACAGTGTATGAATTTTGCAGAAATAATCTTATAAAAGAAAATTTGTTTAATGCAGCGAATTTAACAGCAGCTCTTATAGAATTTATATTACATGCCTGGTGATTGTGAAAATCCTTAAATAAATTTGTTTCTATTAAGCGGGCTGTTATGTTATCAATTTTGATAGCATTTGCATTTGTTAAAAAATGGCTTAAATCACTTGAAATAATAAAAGATACATCTTGTTCATTATAGTAATCATTTATAATTTCATATACAATATTATAATTACAGTTCCCAACAAGTATCGGTATTATATTAAAATCATCTTTTAAGTTAGATATTAGTGGTAGTTGTACTTCTATTGAATGTTCGTCATTAAATGCATTATTATTAAATTCTATTGCGTATTTATCAATAATTTTTTTTGCTATTTCTTTGTTTACGGGTATATTTGCATTTGGAATTTGAAAATAATCGTAATCAGGAATTGCTAAATTATCAACGTACATCTTATGTGCAGGTGCAATTATAAAAATATTTTTTCCGCTTAAATGTTTTAATGAAAGATATGCACCAAAGCCAGAGTATCTATAACCAGCATGCGGCGCAATTACTAACTTTGCCTTGTATTCAATGTTATAGTAATCATTAAGCTTATAATCATAAATTACTTGTTTTATACCTTCACTATTACTCGGATAAAATAGTCCTGCAACATTAGATTTTTTAATTGACAAATTACGCTCCAAAGTTTTAAAAATACTAATAATTAATTATAATATAGTTATGTATAATTTTTCAAATACGGACGAACAAATTATAATTTGTGACGTATGTCCTAGAAGATGTCATTTAAAAAAAGGGCAAAATGGTTTTTGTTTTATTAGATGCAACACCGGTAAAAGCATTGAATATACTTCGTATGGTCATATTACTGCTCTTGCTGTTGATCCTGTCGAGAAGAAACCACTTTTCAATTTTTATCCCTCATCTTATGCTCTTTCGCTCGGAACTTATGGTTGTAATATGGGATGTAAATTTTGTCAAAACCATAAAATTACAAAATTTAACTTAAATCCTAATGATTTGCTCTATATTTCCCCACAAATGCTTGTTAGGAAGGCAAGAGAGATGCAATGTCAAAGTATTGCATTTACATATAATGATCCGGTAATTTTCTATGAATATGTGCTTGATGTTTCAAAAATTGCTATTAATTATGGAATTAAGACAGTTGCAGTTAGTGCTGGTTATGCGCAAAAGGAAATCAGGAAAAAACTTTTTACAAAAATGGATGCAGTAAATATTGATTTAAAAGCTTTTTCTTCTGATTTTTATAAAAGAAATTGCGCTGCTGAACTTAGTGTTGTGCTTGATACATTAAAATTTATTAAAAATGACACTAATGCATGGTTAGAAATTACAAATTTAATAATTGAGGGTGAAAATGATTCACCTGATGAATTAATAAACATGTGTGAATGGATTGTTATGAACCTGGGCAAGAATGTACCTCTGCACTTTAGCGCATTTCACCCCGCATATAAAATGCTACACAACAAAGCAACTTCTTCTTCAAAGCTTAGCCTTGCCTATGACATTGCAAGAAAAACGGGTTTAAATTATGTTTATGTTGGCAACATACGTGATATTGAAAAATCTACAACTTATTGTAAAGAATGTGGTTCTATTTTAATAGAAAGAGATTGGTTTAAAGTAATTAGCAATAAATTAAACAAAAATGCCAAATGCCCATGTTGTGGTTGTACTTGTGATGGCATATTTATTTAATAATTTAATAATTCTTTTAATTTATTCCGTTTAACTTTTCTTGTCGTAGTCCTTGGTAATGGTTCATTCAGAATAAAAATTTTTGTAGGTCGTTTGTACGAGGCAAGTTGTAATGACATTCTTTTAACTTCTGATTTAATTAAATTTTCGTAATTAACATTATTTTTAATTTCATCTTTTGGTAATATTGCAACTGCAACTTCTTCACACCCTTCTTTTGCACCCTGTGTTTTAGAATATCCAAAAACACAGATTTCTTTAAATAAGGCAGAATTTTGCAATACCATCTCAATCTCTTCAGGAAATACTTTCTTTCCTCCAGAAAGCACAATCATACTTTTTATTCTGCCTGTAATATATATAAATCCTTTTTTATCAATTCTTGCTATATCACCAGTATGCAGCCATCCATGCTCATCAATGACTTGCTTTGTTAGGTCATCACGCCCATAGTAACCCTTCATAACACTCAAGCCTCTAAGCAAGAGTTCGCCGGTTTGTGAATCAATCATTGCATCAAAACATTTTAGCGGCTTACCAACTGATGCCAGATTTTTTCTATTGTGACAGTTAACACTAACAACAGGACTGGTTTCTGTTAGGCCATAGCCATTATATATTTCAATACCGATATTTTCAAAAAATTTACCTACATTAATATCCAGCGGAGCTCCACCCGTAATACATCCCTTAAAACTTCCGCCAAAACTTTTATGTATATCTTTAAAAATAACTCTTTTAATTTTAGTCGATGGTAGAAACTTTGATATATTATATGCAACTTTGAAAAAAAATCTTTTTATTTTTGTGCCAGAATTAATTTTATTCTCAATACTTGATTTTAAAAGTTTTAAAAATGCAGGCACTACAATCATAAATTTAACATTTTTTTCACGCATTATGCTTAATATATCATTAGGTTTTAGACTATTAGTGTAATATATACTAAACCCCCATTTCATAAACAAAGAAAAACCAACAGTAAGCTCAAAAAGGTGATTCATTGGCAAAATTGAAAGGACTGAAATTTCAGTTTTACCATATTCCGGAAAAATTACATCTTTAACCCACTCAAGCGATTCAAGTTGGGTTACCATATTTAAATAGCTTATCTCAACACCTTTTGGTGCACCTGTTGTACCAGATGTGTAGATTAATATGGCAGTCGAGCGCAAATGTGGCCGTCTGAACTTGACGTCAAAATTATTACTCAGATTATATATTGTCGTAAAATTACTTTTAATCGGACACTCGTCAATAAGTACAACATGTTTTATAAAATCAAGCTCATTTTTAAGGATTAATGCCTGTTCAAAATATTGATTACTAACAAATAAAACTTTTGGTTTGCAGTCTGTTAATATTATTCGTAATTCATGTAGAGTTAATTTTACATCCAGGGGTGTAAAAATTGTACTACTTAATGCAGAAGCAAAAAAACATGCTCCAAACTCTGGCTTAGACTCACATAATGTGGCAACTCTATCACCCTTACCAAGTTTTATGTCATAAATCATCCAGCTTGCAATTTTTCTGGACAAAAGTCCAATACCTTTATATGTAAATTCTTTCCATCCATATGCAGATCTTGTTGCAAGGGCGATTTTATTCTCATAATCACGAGTTTTGTCTTGTAGAAACAAGAGTAAATTTCTCATTTGATTTGTTTTTTTCAGAGTCATATAACACCAAAAATGCTAAGTGTTAATATTCTACAATATTATTTAAAATACTACAATTATATTAAGACTATACAATAGGTTTAGAATCTTTTGTGAAATCATTTATTGCCTTAGTTGCAGTTCTAACAGTATTTAAACAAGCATTACCGCCAACGCAGCCTCCTTCACAGCACATAACCTCTATTAAATTGCCAAATTCGCATTCTTCTTTTTTGGCAAAGTTTTTAAGTGTACGTATTGATTCCTTGTTAATACCATTAACAAGGTATGGTTTCACTTCTGTCTGCCCGTTGTCTGCAACTTCAACAGACTTTGCCACGCCGCCAGTAAGACCAAAATTTCTACCTTCTTTAGAAGACTCAACATCAAATTTACTTTCTTTAAGCTCTGAAAGCTCAATCTTGTGGGCTACAAAAAGTGCACCCAATTCTTCATAATTCATGACATAGTCAACATTAGGATTTTGCTGTGCTTCGCTTTTTTTTGCAACACAAGGCGAAATAAATACGCTCACAGCATCAGGGTAATTTTGTCGGCATATTTCTGCAGTATAATACATCGGTGTTTTTGTTTCGGACCTAAATTTTGATAGTTCATTTAAGTGCTTATCTACAAGATTATTATAACCGGCACAACAAGATGTTGTCATGAACTTATCACCGCCTGTTATTCTTTCATTGAACTCTTTTGCTTCATTTATTGCAGTAATGTCTGCACCCTGAGCAACCTCGATTACATCTGCAAAGCCACACTTTAACAATGCTGTTTTTAATTGATAAATATTACAAGGTAATTGTCCGGCAACAGATGGAGCAATCATAGCAATCACTTTTTTACCTTGTTTAATTTTAGTTAATATGTCAATAATTTGACTCTTTTCATGTATTGCGCCAAATGGACAAGCACTCACACATTTTCCACATGATATGCATTTATTAAAGTCGATTCTTGCATGCCCTTGTTCGTCTTTAGAAATAGCATCTACAGGACAAGCATTTTCACAAGGTACTATGATTTTAACAATTGCATGATAAGGGCAAACTTGGATGCATTTGGTACAATTTTTGCACTTTGAACTATCGATTTGTGACTTGCCGTTTACAATTGAAATTGCGCCAAATTTACAATTTTCTATACAAGGACGTGCAACACAACCTTGACATAAATCAGTAACAAATATTCTATTTGGGACACAACCTTTGCAAGCAGATTCGAGTACAGTTAAAGTGTGCTCGTCAGGTTTTTCGCGTTCTTGTGCCCATTTAGCATAATTTGAAAGTAAAATTCTTTCATCACAGTTTTCAATCGGGAAACCAAGAGTTGCGATTATTCTGTTTCTTAAAATCTCTCTTTCTTTATAAATACAACAACGATACGGGACTTCTGAACCCTTTGGGCGCATTTCAAAAGGTATCAAACGTGTATTTTCTTCAAAGTCGTCTGACAAAAAAGCCTTTATCGTTTTAATTAATATTTCTCTTTTTAAGTGTGTAGCTTGATTATTTTTGTCCATTTTTCAACTTTCTATCAATTACGTCTATTACTTTTTCAACAGTTGCTTTGCTTACAATTTCATCATCAACAGTTACATATGGTGCTTGCGACTCCGTATTTGATGAACATAGGTCTAAACAAGTAGAAGCGTAAACTTCGACTTTATCACCGTACTTTTCCGGAATAATATCAGTCAACTCTTGTAAATCTGAAGCACCCATTACAAAACAGGTTGTTCCCATGCAAATTTTTACGATGACTTTGTTCATATTTTCTCCTTATATATAACGCAAAGTTACTTTTTTAATATATTTATCTTCTAGTAGTTTTGCCATTTTTTTTACTATATTTTTTCTAATCTCTATCTCTATAGGCAAGTTTGGATCATAATGTGCTTGATTTAATTTTGCACCAACCATAAATTCAATGCAATCACTGCTAAGCAAAAATTGCATTAAATCGTAAGCAGCATTTTTTTCATTATCATTAAAACCACTTTCAAGATACTCGACTGCCTTTGTAAGTGTTAATATTCCCTCGGTAACCAGATCAATACCCTCCATTTGTGATATTGCCGGCAACTTACCTACACTTCTTATGTTATTACATCTGACGGGTATTTTTAATTCTCTCGAAATTAAATTAGCCGTAGTACCTCCACAAATTGCCTTTTTGGCTTTTGAATTATAAAACTCTGTTGCATATTCAAAATCTTTATCTTGATGATAGGGTGGTCCGGTAAAAATAAGTGCTCTTCGCGGCTCTCTGTAATATACTACACAACATGAAGTGTCATCTTTCGCCTTTCTATCAGGCTCAGTATTTAATGCAACTCTAACAGCAAACCTAGCAAGCTCACTGCTTGATATATCAGGATTTGAATTAATTTTTTCCAATAAAAATTTTATCAATCCACTTCTTCTCAGACCTAATTTAAGATTTGGATTACCCAAACCTGCCTGAGTTACTCCATCTGAACAAAAAATCAATCTGTCGCCAAGTTTCATATTTAACTTATAAACACGCATATGACGATTTTTAAAAGTGTCTGAATCAATCGTAGTAAAGTTTGGCTCTATGACTTTTCCATCACTGATATATATAAAATTTGGGTTTCCTTCTTCAACAACTTTAACTTCACCATCTTCGCTACAATGTGCAACAGAAAAAGTTGAATAGCTAATCTTTCTTACTTGACAAACAGGTAATGAATTCATAATAACTTCACAAGCTGTTTTTATATCTGCACCTGCTTCTACGAATTTCAAAAGCATTGTTGCAGTCATTGTAGCTAAAATATTTGCTTTAATTCCACTCCCTAAACCATCAGAAAGTACTGCTATCAAATCTCCGCTATCAGGGTACCTTTTAGACAAAAAATAGTCACCATAAGTATTTTGATTGTATTTCTTTTCCTGTACGCAATCAATATCAATAAACATTATTTTTTGTCCCCATCAGAGGTATCATAGTCTTGCGCAATGGTACTTAATAAGAGTTCTGTTTCAACCATGTGTTCACCTAACAGGCAAGCTATTTCTTGCACTATTGCAATATTCTTGTTTATTACTTCATGGGCTTTTTGAGCAATTTTTTCACGACCCATTTCACTCTGTGTAACGTCTGTTATAATTGCACCTGCCAGCTCATTCTTTTCAATCGAAAAAGCACTAATATCATATAGTTTATTTTTTACAGGATAGTGTTCTTTATGAATATCTTTTGCGGTCTTTAAGGTTTCTTTAAAAATATCAGCAAAATCAACTATCCTATCTATACAGGCTCCATTGAGTCCTTCAGGCCTTTCGGAAAAAATATCATACATATCAGAGCAAAACATTTTCATAAATGCTTCGTTTGATTCAACAATTTTTAAATCTTTATCCACCATTACTATTGCCGAAGGCATACACCTAAGCATCGCAGCAGCTTTTTGCATTGCAATTTTACGCATATAAGACACGCACATAGAAGGTTCTGCTTCACCGGAAAGCAAGGCACAGGCAAGCTCTCGGCAAGTATTATAACCGCAGCCACCACAATTTAGTTCATCTTCTTCAGTATATTTACCAATTTTTTTTAGTGCCTCAGAAATTGTTTCATAATCATAATTGTGTTTTTCAAGCTGTTTTTGTTCGTAATGTTTTTTTACCACAGTTTTTGGTTCAGATGGAATTTTGTTTCTGGTTTTAACTTTCGAAAGCAAATCACTTATTCTTAAAAGTTCTGATTTTTTTGAAGAATTACAAGGTCCGGCCAGACAGCCACCATTGCAAGCCAGTGCTTCAATAAATATTTTTTTTGTTATGTTTGCGCAATCTAATCCCTTAAGCGCTTTTTCAAGATTTTCAATTGAGCTTATATTTAAAAACTGAACATCATCTGCCATTTCACCTTTTTTAATTGTTTCATTCATTCCGCCTTCCATGGCGTATAGTGAACCTTCGCAAGCAGATTCAGGTACAAAAATTTCACCACCTGTATCTTCAATATCATTTGCTGATATAAATTCTTCTTGGAACCAATACTTTAATTCTTCATATGTCAGTGCGACATCAATTAAGTCAGGATTAGCATCAGATTCATTCTTTTTTGCAATACAAGGTCCAATAAAAACAATGCGTACGCCCTTGCCATATATTTCTTTAAGCATTTTGGCATGAGTTAGAGCAGGTGATGCTACAGGTACAATATTTGGTAAAAATTTAGTATTATATAGTCTGATATAATCAACTACTACAGGGCAAGCGCTTGATATAAAAAGTCCATTGTCACAATTTTTCATTATTTTGGCACATTCAATAGAAACTTCTTGTGCACCGAGCGCAGTTTCGCTTACGTGTTTAAATCCCAGTTTTTTTAGCATAGTAATCATTTTTGAGGGGCTGTATTCAAAAATTCCGGACCAGCTTGGCGCAAGTGAAACAATAACTTCTTGTTTTGCAAGGAAAAGATTTTTAACTTTTTCAATATCGTTCCTAACTCTTTTTGCATTATTTGGACATGCTTGCACGCAATTTCCGCAAGCTATGCACTTATCTGGTAAAACTGACGCATGTCCTTGTTGGATACTTATTGCTTTTACATGACACTGTCTAACACATTTGTAGCAGTCATGACATTCGTTGTTTAAAGTATAGACGGGATAAAGTTTATCCATTTATCAACCCCTAATTTTATCTAATATTTCTTTTAATTTATCTTTTGTAATGTTTGAATATAAGTTACCGTCAATTGTTATATTGGGACCTTGAGCACATTTTCCTTCGCATCTTGACCCAGATATATCAATTTTAGCATCCAGATTATTTTCGTCGACATATTTCTCAATAAAATTTAAATGCTCTTCATTTCCTCTTGCAAAACAGGAGCTACCCAAGCATACTGTAATATTTATTTTTTTATCCATTTTTAATATCCTATTTTACATTATAAGTATAGTCCAAAGCGAGTATTTAGGCAATTTAATATTTGATTTTAATACTTTAGCGTGTAATAATTTCTTATAGAGTTGTTAGTTAAAAAGGAGAAACTCATGAGCACACAAACCTCAGGTGGCATTAACATTAAAAAAGTTGATGACATCATTAACTCTTGTGGTGCAAAAAAATCAAATCTAATTGCTATCTTGCAAAAAGTTCAAGAAGAATTCAGATATTTGCCTCAAGATGCCATTACTTATATTGGAACAAAAATAGACGGATTGTCACCTGCAACAGTTTATGGGGTGGCAACTTTTTATGCGCAATTTTCGCTTGAACCCAAGGGAAAATATGAAGTAAAATGCTGCGATGGCACAGCTTGTCACGTTAGGGGCTCCATGCCGGTTTATAGTTATTTGACACAAAGGTTTAATTTAAAAGAAGGAAAATACACTTCAGATGATGGCCTGTTTTCAGTTGAAACAGTTAGCTGTCTCGGTGCATGTGGCTTAGCACCTGTTGTTGTCATTAATGGTAAAGTTTACCCTCAGATGACAACAGATGCAATTAAAATAATTATTGATAGTATTGTTGCGCAAGAAAATGAGGGCTAAATATATGGAAACTGAAGTTAAAAAATTGACTATAGATATTGAACAAGAGCGACAAAAGGCAATTGAGTTAATTAAAAAACAAGGTCTGAGAGTTTTGGTGTGCAATGGAACAGGTTGTATTGCTAATGGTTCAAATGATGTTATGGAAAAATTCAGAGAACTCGGCGCCGATGTGTCTGTTTTAAGTGAGCATGATAAAGTTACAATAGTTCCAACAGGTTGTCATGGCTTTTGTGAGCAAGGTGTTTTAGTTATAATACCAGACTTTGATATTACATATGTTAAAGTTAAACCACAAGATGTTGAGGAAATTGTTAATTCGCACATAAGAGAAGGTAAGCCAGTAGAAAGACTTTTATATACTGATCCTAAATCCACTAAACATGTGTATAAAAACGAAGAAATAAACTTTTACGCAAAACAAACTAGAACATCATTGAAAAATTGTGGTGAAATAAATGCCGAGTGCATTGATGAAGCTATTGCTGTGGGCGGATACAGAGCTCTTTCAAAAGTATTAGAACAAAATAATCCAGATGCCGTAATCGATGAAATCGAAAAATCAGGACTGCGTGGTCGAGGTGGCGGTGGTTTTCCTACAGGTAGAAAATGGAGATTTACTGCAGCAAATAGAGGTGGAAAATCTTATGTTGTTTGTAATGGTGATGAAGGGGATCCGGGTGCATTCATGGACAGGTCTGTCATGGAAGGCGACCCGCATAAATTACTTGAAGGTATGGCTATCGCCGGTTTTGCAATAGGTGCTGATGAGGCTTATATCTATGTTCGTGCTGAATATCCACTTGCAATAAAACGCCTTAAAATTGCGATAGAGCAAGCGGAACAAAGAGGTTTTTTAGGTAAAAATATCATGGGTAGCGGTTTTAACTTTGATATCCATATAAAAGAAGGTGCAGGCGCATTTGTTTGTGGAGAGGAAACTGCTCTTATGGCATCAATTGAAGGTGAACGTGGTATGCCTCGACCAAAACCGCCATTTCCTGCAAATTGTGGTCTATTTGGTCGCCCAACATTGATTAATAATGTTGAAACTTTGGCAAACGTGCCTGTGATTATCGATAAGGGTGCCCAATGGTTTTCATCATTTGGAACGGAGACATCAAAAGGCACAAAAACTTTTGCTCTTACTGGTGAAGTCAATAATACAGGGCTTATAGAAGTACCAATGGGAACAACATTAAGAGAAATTGTTTTTGATATTGGTGGTGGCATAAGAAACGGCAAGAAGTTTAAAGCTGTTCAAATTGGCGGACCGTCAGGTGGATGCTTAACTGAAGAACACTTAGATATTCCAATGGACTATGATAACTTAATTAAAGCTGGCGCAATGGTCGGCTCAGGCGGACTTGTTGTTATGAACGAAGATACATGTATTGTTGAAGTTGCACGTTTCTTTATGCATTTTACTCAAAATGAAAGTTGTGGCAAGTGTGTACCTTGCAGAGAAGGCACAAAAAATATGCTTAAGATATTAGAAAAAATAGTGCGTGGTCAAGGCGAAATGAAAGACTTAGACACTCTTGAAGAATTAGCATTAGCTGTCAAAGAAGGTTCATTATGCGGACTTGGCAAAACTGCACCAAATCCAGTGCTTTCAACGTTGAAATATTTTAGAGACGAGTATGTCGCACACATTAAAGATAAGAAATGTCCTGCAGGAGTCTGCAGTGCACTAAAGGTTATTAAAATCAATGAAGATCTTTGCAAAGGTTGCACAAAATGTGCACGCAATTGTCCTGTGGGTGCTATTGAAGGAACTGTCAAAAATCCTCATAAAATTAATCAAGAAAAATGTATTAAGTGTGGTGCCTGCATAAGCGCATGCCCGTTTAAGGCAATATCACAGGTGTAAGAGAGGTGGAATATGTCAAATACATTATTTATAAACGGTAAAGAATGCGAATACACTAATGAGTCAAATCTTTTGGAAGTAATCAGAAATAATGGCTTTAATGTACCAACTTTTTGTTATAGACCCGATTTAACACAATATGGTGCATGTAGAATGTGTGTGGTAGAGATTGAAGGAAGAGGGATACAATCTTCATGTACAATGCCCCCTGAACCGGGATTAAAAATTCATACAAATACAGAAAAAACAAGACGCATTAGAAAAATAGTACTTGAACTTTTATTGGCTAACCATGATCGTGAATGTACTACATGTGATAAATCGGGCAAATGCGAATTACAGCAGTATGCACAAGAATATGGTATAAATGATATTAGATTTGCAAAGAAAAAACCACAGGATTTTCTACCTATTGACAATTCTAATCCATCAATCGTTCGTGATCCTAATAAATGCATATTATGCGGCGCCTGTGTTCGTGCATGCTCTGAATTTCAAGGTCATAGTGTCTTAGGATTTGCAAACAGAGGATCAAAAACTGTCGTTCAACCCATGGCTGGCAAGGGACTTGGTAGTGTAGATTGTGTATTTTGTGGACAATGTCAAGCAGTTTGTCCAACGGGAGCACTTACTATTAAATCTGATATTGAGAGAGTATGGGATATTATTAATTCAAAAGATAAAAAAACAGCTGTGCAAATGGCTCCATCTGTGCGTGTTGCACTTGGCGAAGAGTTTGGCTTGAAAGCTGGTGAAAATATTATAGGAAAACTTAATGCCGCACTTAGACAGCTTGGTTTTGACTTGATTTTTGATACCAACTTTTCAGCCGATTTAACTATTATGGAGGAAGCTAGTGAGTTTATTGAAAGGCTTACAAAAGGCGAAAATCTACCCTTGTTTACTTCTTGTTGTCCTGCATGGGTCAGATATTTAGAGACACAACATCCAGATATGTTAAAGCATCTTTCTACTTGTAAATCACCACAAGGCATGATGTCGCCTGTTTTAAAAGAACTTGTTCCTAAATATTTTGATGGTTATACAAAGGAAAATTTGTATGTCATATCAATAATGCCTTGTACTGCAAAAAAAGCAGAGGCAATTCGTGGACAACTTTATACTGATGGAAGAGCACAAACAGATGCAGTTTTGACAACACAAGAAATTGCAAAAATGATTAAATCTGCAGGTATTGATCTTACCACAATAAAGCCCGAAGATAACGATTCGCCCTTTGGCCAGTACACAGGTGCGGCAACAATTTTTGGTGCTTCTGGTGGTGTTGCTGAAGCTGCAGTGCGTACTGCGTATGAGTTTGTAACACATGAAGCTCTCGACAACATAGATTTTAAACCATTGAGAGGAGTTGACAAAAATCACAGAACAAAAGAGGCAACAATTGATATTAAAGGTACAATGGTAAAAGTAAGAGTAGTTTCAACATTAAAAGAGGCAGAAAAATCTATCAGAGAAATTAAGGATGGCAAGGCAGACTTTCACCTTTTAGAAGTTATGGCTTGCCCTGGTGGTTGTGTAAATGGTGGCGGACAACCGCGAAGCTGTGACAACTCAAAGATAAAAGAACTTCGTGCAGAAGGTTTATACAAAGAAGATTCGCAGCTACCTTTTAGAAAGTCACATCAAAATCCTGATATAATCAAGTTGTATGAAGAATTTTTGGAAAAACCAAATTCACACAAAGCACACGAACTATTGCATACAACTTATGATGATATGTTTAAAAATTCTTATCGTGATTTGGTTTAAATATTAGCAATTTGTAAAAACGGCACTAATTCAAGTGCCGTTTTTTATTGCAAAAGTATATTTTTCCTTGTAAAATTGTTATGGAGAGTTGTCCGAGCGGTTTATGGTGCGGATCTCGAAAGTCCGTGCAGGCTAATTACCTGCCGAGGGTTCGAATCCCTCACTCTCCGGATTTAAGTTATGTTTGAAATTAAAATTTTAGATTCAACCCTAAGAGATGGCGGTTATGCTAATAACTGGTGTTTTGATTTAAAGACATCAAAAAGTATCATTTCTGCGCTTTATTTTTCAAAAATCGACTTTATAGAAGTCGGTTTTTTGTCTGACGAACGAAATTTTACAGATAAAACTAAATTTAATTTACTTAGTGATATTAATCAAATTGTCGACGATAATATTGATCTATCGAAACTATACGTAATGATAAAATATTCAGATTACGATATATTTAATCTCCCTAATGCTAATAAAACTTTAATAAAAAATATAAGATTAATTTTTAAAAAACACCAGTGCAACTATGCACTTAAATACGCAAGAATTCTAATTGACAAGGGTTACAATGTATTTTTAAACCCAACTTTTTATGCAAATTATAGCAAATATGAGTTAGAATTGTTAATTGCAAAAGTAAACACGCTTATGCCCCATGGCTTTACACTTGTCGACTCAACAGGAAGCCTGGACCCTATCAACATAGACAAAAATTTTGAATTACTAAATAAAGAAATTAACGGCAAAATTGCGTTAGGATTTCACTTTCACGATAACTTGAATAATGCATTTAGTAATGCGAAAATATTGGTTAAGAAAAAGTTATCAAGAAATTTATTTATAGATTCAACATTAATGGGTATAGGGCGTGGTGCGGGTAATCTTAGTACGGAGTGTATTTCACAGTATTTAAATACGCATTGTAATAAAAATTATAATACAGATTTAATATCTCAAATTTCAAACTCTTGCATAAAAAGTATATACAATAATACATCAAACTTGAATAAAACCTGGTATTATTTTTCTGCAGTAAACAAATGTCATCCTGATTATGCAAAATATTTGTCAAAATACAAACATTTGTCAACTGACAAATTAAATGCAATATTTAAAGCCATACCTGCAAATAAAAAAGATGTATATGATAAAGACTGTATTTCTACTTTATTTTCTTTAATGACGAAATAAAATTATTTTGCTCTACATCTCCATCAACTTTTGTTAAAAACACTTGGCAATCTTTTTCATCAGCATCTATTGGCGGGAGGAATTGTAACTCGGTTGCATAATAACTACTGTCATTCCTTGAATTTAGTGGTACCTTATTTGCAAGACTGTTTAACGAAAAATTCCTTAAAAAGCCACCAAAGCCTTTATGTTGGTTTGAAAACTTTGTATAAATTCTAAGTGTAGCATCCCGCGTAATAAGATCAAACCTACCAACAATAAGCGAACTTAGCTGTGGTGACATTGACTTAATTACTATTTTTTCAATAACATTATTCTTAAGTTCAAGATCACCTTCAATTTTGTCAAAATTACCTTCTGGAATATTCAAAATATCAAAAAATATCGAGGGGCTTATCATAGCAAGTGGATTTCTAAATAATGCAGCAAATTTTAATACATATTCTATTAAACCAATTTTACCAATAGTTCCATTTAAAACGGTAAATTTCATGATGCCATTTAGTGCAAGTGAATCGTCTGTTTGAATATGTATAATACCATTTGCTTTGCCTGTAATTTCACGTGATAAACCCAACATTGAAGTTGCCATAATATCAGAATTAATATCTTTTACTCCAAGTAATAAATCATATTTATGATTTTTTAAGTCGCATGCAATTTTGCAAGACGAAATACCTTCTGCAATGTTAAATCTATTAGAGTTAATTTTTAACATACCATTATCATCAAGTGTGAGAGTAGCTTTTAAATCTGAAACATTAATTCCCTTGTATTTTGCTTTAATAAGATTAAATACACAATTTTTAACAATTAACAGTCCAGTGTCAAATACAGGAGCACTGTCAATATTTTTATTTTCATCAAGGTTATTTTCATCCGCAACCATTAACTTTTCGACACTCTGCTTGTCAGTATTGTCAAGCTTATTTTGTTGATTTAATGATAGAATAAAACGCTCAATGTCAAGATTATCCACAGTAAGGTTGACATCTTGAATTATAACAGGAAGTTTCATTTCATTTAATACTGAAGCATTTAAATTATAATCAGAACGCTTGTATTTACCTTGTGTAGAAAGTTCAATATTTTTGCCTAAGGCAGTAAGTTTAGCACTTCTTATAAATAATCTTTGTGCTGGTAGTGCTACTTTGTCCATTGATAAGTCAGCATTAATAAACGGTGTTGCACTACCAGCAAAAAACTCAAGACTGCCTGAAATTTTACCTTTTCTAAAAACTTTTTGTCCGATTAAAACATTCAAAAACTCACTAGGAAGGGGTTTTGGAATTACAAACCCTAAATTTTTTAGTGCACAAGTTTTTGCATCCAATTTTCCCCATATTGTCAATAAAGGCTTAATTTTGCTGTTTCTATCAATTGTTGATGCAATGTAGTAGTTAATTTTCTTGATATAAATATTATTACTATCGAAATCAATCTCAGCAGTAGCAACTCTGTCATAATTAATAGGACTTAAAGAAGAGCCGTCAACAAGTATATCATTACCCTTTTTGAGTACAAAAGCTGACCAAATATTCATATCGTTATATTTTGATTTATAATAAATAACAGTATTAGCAAACCCAGTAATTTCCAAAGGATAACCGACAATTTTTGACAGATGATTTTTTGAAAATTCTTTACTTGCAATAGCTTTTACAATTATATCAGTTTCAAAAGATTTATAATAATCCTTAATTGTACCTTTTATTTCAACGTTATTTTTTTTATCGTTACAATAATAGCCCTTAATGTCACTTAGTGAAATAACGTTCGGATTAATGTCAATATAGCCTGAATTTAAGGTTAATTTTAAATCAGCAAGTGGTATTAACGTCAAATTTGCAGAATTTAAGTTAACTAAGCCTTGAAGCCCTTTGTTTGTAAGTTCAACACTAAAATCAAAGTTACCGCTAATATTCTTAAAATAAGATAATAATTCTTCGCCATTGGGTATAATAAAATTTGTTTTTAGCAAGTCAACAACAGTTGCTACATTGAATTTTTTTGAACTTGCACTTGCGTGAATAAATTTTCTGCCAAGCTCAAGATTTAACAAAATAACAGATTTATCGATATATAAAGGACAATTATCTATTATGATTTTTCTATTTTTTGCAAATACTTTGTTGTCGTCTTTAATATTCAAGGTAAGTTTTTTACCGTTATTTATAATGTCTAACAAGATATCAAAATGAACGTATTTAGGATTTCGTTGCGCTGTAATTTCAAGCCCTGTACCATTAAATACGACTTTAGTTTGTTCGCAATATTGATAAACAATAATACATTTTTTAACATATAGTAATGCATTGAAAATATCTATAAAAAAGTCAGAAGAATTACTTTGTTTTTTGTTATCTTGCACAAAAAGTGACAGCAATTTGTTAACATCAACAAAAATAAAATCTGCGCCCAGCTTATCTATCACCAATCTTTTGTCAAATATATATAGGAAAGACAATTTTGTATCAAATTTTTTAATATCAGTTATTACAGTATTATCTTTTTTAATTAGCAATTTATCAAATTTAAGTTTAATTACAGGTTTTACGGATGTTTCAAGTTTAGTGTTTGCTAGGTCGATTTCACAATTAAAATTTTTTTCTAATCTAGCACACAAAAAGTCTATAAATCCTGAATTTGATACTAATGAAGGCAATGCAACTAAATATAAGAAGATTGCAATGAATAGTGCTAAAACAGCTGAAATTGCCAAATATAAAATAATTTTGTGTGTTTTTCCCAATTCCGTCATAATAAATCCCACAAGATATTAAAATTATATCATAATATTTTTTATGGTATCATTAAAATATGAAAAAGATAATTTGCTTAATATTTTTTAGTTTATTGGTTATACAAAACTGTATGTATTCTCAGACTTTGCAAGGAAATTTAACTGTTAATGATTTAGTTGTATTTAGTGAAAATGAAAAGTTTGGATTAAAAGACAAAGCAGGTAATATTATTGTTGAACCTATTTATAAAAAGCTGATAAGAGTTGGAAATTCTTCATGGATTGTTCAAAAAGGTTCAAAGTTTGGTCTTATCGACACCAATGGGAACTATCTTGTTGAACCTAAGTACAGGCATGTAGATCGAATTTTGGGTAAATATGCAAAATTAGGAAATACACGTGATTTTGGGCTGTACAATGAAAGGGGTGAAATAATAATTCTTCCTGAATATTCACGAATAGACCCACTTTTTGGTGAAATGTTCTTAACTTATAAAAATTATAAGTACGGAATTATTGATAGCAGTGGAAAAGTTGTTCTTGAAAACGAATATGACGATATTTATATGCCTAATCCAAACCTTTTAAAGATAAAGTATCAGGGTGATTGGTATGAAGTTGAACGTGCACAAAAAGGTGAAATCGAATTGCCTGATAATACCCAAAAAATCAGTGTTGAAGGTAATGAGCTGAAAATCACAAAAGTAATAACTGATACAGGGCTAATATCTGGTTATGGTGCACTAACTGCTGCAGATTACCTGTTAAAATTATTTACATCAATTTCACCAGCATATGAACAAACAATTGATGAATTAATGTATTCACAAGGTGCGGAAACAGTTAATATCTTGTTTCAATTAAGTTGGCTACCCAAATTTCCTGTAACTTACCTTCAAAAGTATTTTGATAACTTACGTCATCCATATAATGGACCCTTATCTGATATACGTGAAGATGTTATGAAACACATTAGTGAGTAGCACTTCTGATTCTGTTCATCTTTTTGTAATGGCGCAATGATCTTAAAAACCACAAATATTGTTTTTTAAGATAACTTCTTCCTTTTTTGTTAATTCGGAATAGCAAGCACATTGGTATAATTGCAAATGAAATAAATGCCAACATTGAGAATGTATCAAAATATGCAAATAGCCTTGATTGCATAGTTAAATCCTGATAGATTCGCATGTAAGCACATTTAGTTGCTAAATATTGTGGCAAATGTAGTAGAAAAATATTCTTAAGAACAAGTAATTTATTATTAAAAGTCAATGAATATGGTGTTAAATTATGAATAAGCATATATTGATGCATTTGAGAGTGCCGTTCAACACAAGTTGCTGTTAGTGAGGTAGCAAATGCACCTGCGACCGATCTGATAAGTGCGCCCAAACCAGCACCATCATGTATTTTATTACCGGGTAATGTAGCAAATGAAATTGAACTTACTGAAATAAAAGTAAATGCAATTCCGCTGCCTAATGCAAGATTTGGAATCATAATATTTTCGATCGAGGATGACAGATTTATATTTGTGAACAAAAAGGTGCCGTAACCTATTATTATAAGGCCTATTACAGTTAATATTCTATTGTCAACATTGTCTGCAATTTTTCCGATAATTAATAGCATTACAGCAACACTTAAGGGGCGTGGAAGTATTGACAACCCGCTTGCAGTTGGTGAATCCCTAACAATGTTTGCAAAAAAGCTGGCAACAGCATTAATGTAGAGTATAGTACAACTTGAATAAAAGCACCTAAAATAGAACCAATAGTAAAGTTTATATCCTTAAATACTGATATATCAGCAATTTGATTCTTGCGCTCCCACTCCCAACAAATAAAAAATACAAAACAAAACAGACTAATTGCAGACAAAACACAAATCCAAGTTGTATCAAACCAATTATACTGTTGACCCTTGTCTAACACATATTGCATACACCCTAAGCCAATTATAATTGAAAGCAAACCAAGAGAATCAACGGTTGTAATTCGCTTCTGTATAATTTCAGGCGGAACACAAATAAACAGATAAACCAAGATAAGTGATATTATACCAATAGGTATATTAATTAAAAAAATCCATTGCCAACATGAATTATCTGTTATCCATCCGCCAAAAGTAGGTCCTAATAAAGGTGGTAAGATTATTTATAATCCGAATATTCCCATAGCCTTACCTCTTTGTTCAGGAGGGAATGTAGAAAGCAGTACAGCCTGACACATGGGAAGTAGCGCACCACCCCCTATTCCTTGTATTGCACGTGCAAAGAGCAAAAAATGTAGGTTAGTTGCTAAAACGCAAAGTAATGCACCCAAAATAAACATTGTAATTGCAAGGTATAATGTATTTTTTTGTCCAAGCGTTTTTGTGAACCAACCTGACAAAGGTAAGACCATAGCATTAGCGATTAGATAGGTAGTGATAACAGTATTTGTTTCATATTGAGTTGCACCAAGAAATCCAGCAATATGTTTCATTGCAACATTAGTAGCAGAAGTGCCCAATACAGCAAAGAATGTTGGTAAAATAACACTAAAAGCGATTAAGTAAGGGTTAACATTTTTATTGATTTTTTTCTTTTTCATTCTTATCTAATTTTAATTTTTGGTACAACAGACATACCAGGAGCAATATTGTAATGCGAAACATCTTCACAAAATATTATTTTCACAGGAATCCTTTGTACTATTTTTACATAGCTTCCGACAGCATTCTCAGGAGGAAACAAGCTAGATTTAGCTCCTGTTGCTCTTTGTAAGCTGTCAACTTTACCTTTAAATCTTACTTTAGGGTATGTATCGAGTTTTATTATCACATCCTGACCTTCTCTAACTTGTTCTAGCTGTGTTTCCTTATAATTGGCAACAATCCAAACTTCATCAGAAACTATTGACATAAGCGGTTGAGCAATCTGGACATAATTACCTTCTTCGACAGTTCTTGCTGAAATTTTTCCATCCTGAGGGGCATATATTTTTGTATAAGACAAATTTAGCTTAGCTTCATCAATTTCACTTTCAAGTCGCTTTATGGATGCTGCAATTTCATGTTGTTTAGCAACCGCTTGCTGTGTTGCAATTTCTGCAGCTTTTTTCTTTTCTTGTTCTGCAAGATAATTCGCACTTAATGACAAATAAGCTGTTTTAGATGCATCTAGTTCTTCTTGAGAAACTATACCATTGCTGCTAAGCTTTAAATCTCTTTCATAAGTTCTTTTTGCATAATCTAAACGAGATTTAACACTTGAAATGTCTTTTCCGGTTTTTACTACAATACTTGCACTTTCTTGAATATTTTTATTAGATGCATTCAGTTGAGCTTTTGCCTCCATAAGTTTTGCCTCTTTTTGTTCAAGAGCAACAATGTAGTCATTGGGATCAATTTCTAATAATAAATCGCCTTTTTTAACCTCTTGATTATCTTTTATGTATAATTTTACCACCGGGCCTGCTACACGAGGAGCAATGGAGATAATATGACCCTCAACAAAGGCATCGTCAGTAGATTGATAATAGTGTGCATGTAATAAAGCATAAATACCTGCAAGAGCAAGTATCAAAAAAGTTATAACAGGCACAATTATTCTTTTTTTTACTTTATAATGAGGTTTATTTTTTTTCTGCGTATCTTCTTTTAAATTATTGTTGTTATCTTCAGCCATTTTTATCTCCAATCTACAAAGACATATCAACCTTGTCTAAGAGGTTATTTAAAACTTTATTTAAAACATTTAAACATACATTCATTTCTTCTTGATTAATACCTTGCGTCATAACACTCCTGTATTGCTCGGTAACACTTGAAAGTTTTGCAAAAATATCTTTTGCCTTTTGTGTTAAAAATATCTTGAATACTTTTCTTTTATTTGTATCACTTATACGCTCTACATAACCATTTTTTTCAAGTATATTTATTATTCTTGTTATATTAGGCCTATCTTTTAGTGTTATTTCACTGAGTTGACGCTGATAAAGACCGTCATGATGCATCAAAACTTCTATTACAACAAACTGCTCCGGGGTAATATCAAAGTTATGATTTTTAAAACATTGACGTGAATAAATTCTGGTGTAAACACCTGCTGCAACGAGCATTGCACCTGGCAACTTTCTATAATTTTGAACATCGGGTTTAATTGTTTTCATAAAAATACTTTTCTTTTATTTTCTTGTGTTATGATTATAACACAAGAAAAAATAATACAACAAATGGAAAAATTATTATGAAGAAGTTAACAATATTAATTCTACTAATCATGCTTGTATTTACAAATGCTGCTATTGCCAAGAAAGAGAAGCAAACAGACAATGATAAACAAGTTGGTTATTTAAATATTCAATGGTGGGATGAATTTAATGATCAAAATTTGCATGATTATATGTTAATTTTATTCAAAAACAATCACGACTTTAAAATCGCACAGTTAAGAATTAAAGAAGGTGAGCAAATAGTAAAACAAAGCCTTGCCAATGAATTACCACAAATAGGGCTCAGTGGTAACGTAGAGCGAATTTTAAGAGCAAGTGATCAATATTTTGGTCCAAACATGCTTATTCCTAATTTTTCGCAAACAAATTTACTCTTTCCAATTAGCGCAAGTTATGAAATAGACATATGGGGAGCAAACAGGACAAGAACAAAAAGTATTCAAAAACAACTGGAGATGGTTCAACAGGAGGAAAGAGCAAAATATATTTCAATTTCAGGAGACTTTGCTGCTGCATACTATAATTTAGTTAAATGCGATAAAATACTTAAAATACAAAATGAACTTGTCGATTTACAAAAAAACATAGTAAATTTAACACAAATCAAATATAATGCAGGAAAATGCAGCATCGACGACTTAATAGAACAAAAGAAAATTCTAAAAAACTTTGAAGAACAATATAACACAATTAATAAAGACAGAAAACTTGTTGAAGAAGAAATAAAATATGCTCTCAGCGACAGTAGTATTGAAGAAATACCTGACAGCTCACAATCGTATATTCCTAAAATATCATTTCCAGATCAAATTTCATCCGAAATAATAGAAAACAGACCTGATGTGATTGTTGCACTAAAAAAACTTGAACATATGGGACTGGATGTAAAAGTAGCAAAAAAGGAGCTCTTGCCCAGATTCATATTATTCGGACAGTTTGGCTTTAATGCATATCGACTCAGCAACTTATTTAACAATAATGCCATACTTTCATCCTTTGGAGTAGCTCCAATTTTAGATATATTTACAGGTGGACGAAAGGTAGCATACTTAAGATATAAAAAGTATAAATATGATGAAGCACTTGAAAACTATAAACAAACAGCGCTAAATGCATACAAAGAAGTCAATGACACACTTGTATGTGCAAAAATCTACTCGAAAAACTTACAAAGTGCCAAAGAAAGACTAGAGTTGGAAAAAAAGAACTACAATATAGCGTTTACACGATACGAGAATGGAAAAGGAACGTTACCACACTTATACGAAGCAAAAGAACGTGAACTATTAGTTGAAAAAAATATTGTTGAATCAGACATAAACACTTTGATAGCAATAATAAGCCTTTATAAAAGTACCGGTGGGAAAAACCTTAAAGAAATCAGCGAAAATATATAAATATAAGTACAATGCCTTTTTGGATGATGTATAATTGCAATCCTTAAAATATCATACATATATGAAAATACTTGTAATTAACGGCCATAAATACTACTGGTACTCTACAGGAAGGCTAAACAGAGTTCTTTTTGAACATATTGTTAATACGCTTTGCAATACTCATGATGTAATGACGACAATCGTTGAACAAGGTTATCGTGTTGAACAAGAAATTGAAAAATACGTATGGGCAGATGCAATAATTTATCAGAATCCATTAAATTGGTTTAGTGTGCCTTGGATATTAAAAAAATACTTTGATGAAGTTTTTAAAAACGGAATTTTTTTTAAAAATAATGAAAAATATGGTGAAGGTGGTCTTTTGAACGGTAAAAAATACATGTTTTCACTAACGTGTGCATCAGCAGAATCAGAATTTAGTAAATCAAAAGGATTTTATGATTTAAGATCAATAGATGACATCTATATTAGCGAACATAAAATGCATGAGTTTTGTGGCATGGAAAAAATTGATACATTTTGCGCATATAATGTAATGAAAGACCCACAAACGGAAAGAAATAAAGACAAGTTAAAATTTCATCTTAATAAATATTTTAAGTAGTTACTGAACAATTCCACTGCTAAGATATTTGGAAATTTTACTGAAATCATAACTACCATCATTATTTTTTGAATTCAATAAAACTTTAATACAAAACAGTTCGGGGGTTTTTTTAAAGCAAACTTTTTTAATTATTCCCATTAATCTATCTTGATTGAAATTTTCAAATTCATCTCCAAGAAATGTTCTTATTGAATCTTGTAAGAGTTGTTTTTGGTTATAAATAAAATTATCACTAAGTATATCATTAAGCTCGTTTTTGCTTTTATCTATAAATAAAGAAGGGGTAAGTGATTCCATTTGTTTATAAACGAAAAAAATCAATGAAGAATCTGCATCATTGTCGAGTTTTTTAATTAGTTTTGCTATCTTTTCACGTCTAGAGTTAACATAACTGTTTATGCATTGCTCATATAGATTATCAAGTGCTGCATCGCGATTATGATGACCCAAGTCAGATGCTATGGCTGAATTGACTAGTTCAACTACAGATGCGATAGTATTTTTATCAGTTGCAGTATATATTGTAGAATGGGGTTTTAAATGTAGCGAATTTAGTTCATTCAGAAATGAAGCAACCACTTGGTTGTCTTTTACACAATCAAGCTCTGTATTTAAGTTAGCTCTTATATCATTAAAATACTTTACCGGATATGTCTTTTGATTATTACTCGGGTAAATATACCTTAGATACTTTAATATGTTACGCAATACAACCGGATTTTCTGTGACAAACTTAGAAAATTTTGTTGATTCTCGTTTCGAATTACACCACACATGTGTAGCAAGATAATTTGAAGGATTAGACTTTCCATTATCAGAATATGGCTTTACATGCTCAGCGCTTGATAAACAAGGTAATAAAAGTGTAGAGTAAAACAATATTGCTTCATCATCAGCCATGGAAACAAATTGGTTATCGATTTTAGGATCTTTACGCAAAGCCTTAGAAATATATTTTACCAAATAAGCATCAGGGTCTGTTTTAGAAGATGGCAATCGTGAAATAATTGATATTAAATTTGTTATTGAATCAATATTTTCTTTTTTTGAAAATTTGCCTACGATGTGCACTACATTGGATATTACACCTTTACGATATTCTACTTGAATTTTATTAATTAAAAAATTTGATAAATCTTCCATAGAAATATCAGGCTTAAGTATGACATCTTGCTCTTTTACTTTATTAATATAATCGGTAAGCTCTTGACAACCGATTTCAGATGCATATTCTAACACTTTATTATATATATCAAGCTGTTTGTGAATCATACGAGTTCTGGAAACAGTATAAGCAATTGGTAAAATCTCTTTGCCATTCTTCTGAGGAAAAGACATTGCCAGCAATTCAAATGATTTAATAGCCTCTTTAGTATTTGAACTAAAAGCAGAAGGGTTTTGTGAGACAAATTTTTCTATCTCATTTACCAACTCAACTCCACGCAAAGTTGTAATTTTTTTTATATCTCCTCTTGTAAGCATTGGTTTGCCACAATATGCACATGGCACACCTTTTATCTGTTTTAGTTTAAAATAATATCCAAAATTTATATCCAGTCCTGCATTATATTTATCATAATGGCAATTAGAGCCTACAATGGCATTTAAACTACTACAAGTGTTACTATAGGCACTATTGCCAACATAATAATTGTTCAAAATGACAGGCGATATCTTCATATCAATATAAATCCTAAAGAAAAAGAAAATTGCTAATTGACATCTTGTAAAAAGTCTGAATTATTTATTCTTAATGCAAAATATGGCATAGATTTATCTTTCTCAACCATAAATAATACAAATGGTTTTGAAAAATCATACTTTATTCCTCTGCCCGGGATAGGCATCGACATTTCAACCGCCTCAATAGCTGCCTCATTTCTTAACTTTGCGCCCTTATTATCAAGATTAAATTCAATATCATCAATAGCTTTAGCAATTATAAATTTTGTACCACGAATTGTTCTATTATACAGTTTATTATATTCAATTTGGCGATTTAAAGATATAAAAGGAACAATAAGCTCATCACTCTCGCCCAGACTTATATTGTTAACAGTTTTTTTTGTAAGTTGTGCGTATAAATCATACACATTTTGATTTGAATCTGTTCTATATAAAATGATTTTATCTTGATTTTTTGTTTCAATAGAAACTGCGTAGTCCCAGTCAAAAGCATAGAACAGTGGACGCACTTGTTTTTTATATTTACGTGCATTATCAGGTGTAAAACCAAAATATTTAAATAATTGCTTAGAATTGTTGAAAGACATATTTTCAAGCACGTCAAATTCATTAGCAAACTCAACATCTTTTTTAAATAATGCATACAAAAAATAATCATTCTTACCCTTTTGAGTCCAATCTATAGAATCTAATATTTTACTTGTCTCTCCGAATTTCTCAAATATTTCACGTTGAATTTTAGCTTTTAAAGAGTAAGAAATTGGTGCAGCAATTTTATAATACGAGCTATCACTGACATCATCAGCGCAAAATTCATTGGCATTTAAGACCCAGACAATAGCAGGATCTATACCAGCAAAATTAATCTTTTTTGGAGCCAACAAATCCTTAAAATCTTGCCAAACAAGTTGAAAAGCAGGAGTAAAAATATCATGTCGTGTTGATAATCCATCTGCAAAAACTGGTAAAGTTATTGAAATTATAACTAAAAATATAGACAAAAATAATTTAATACTTTTCATAATACCTCCAATATCAATTTCTACTAGAATTATATACTAATCTAAAATCAATTATTATTTATGAATTTTAAGAAATGTAAAAATATAAAATTTCGACAACAAAAAAAATAATTACGTACGTTTTAAAAAAGCAATGAAAGAGAGGTAAAAATGCGCATACAACCATCTACAAGTTTTAGTTACAAAAATAATACATCATTTGGAATGGCAAAACTTACAACAAAAGGCCAAGAACTAGCAAAACAAGTCCTAAATGTTGATTTTATAGACTTTGCAAAACTCCAACAACCATACACAAAAAAGGGTATGTTGGAAGACCTTATAAGCAAAAGAGAACATGACCCGGACAAAATAAAAAAATTATTCAAATTTGCAACGACTGAATTTGAAGATAAAAATGCGGAATTTATAAGGATGCAAATTTTACCCTTCAATACACGTAGAAAGATTAAACAATATCTTGCAAAAGACCATGCACAGTGTGCGGCAATGACAGGCTTCAATACAGATAAAAACCAATGTCTATGTCTCACAGAATTTGGTACTGCTATTGTCGAAAATTTACTTAATGTTTTTGATGTAAATGTATCGAATAGATTGGTTTCTAAAAATGACGGGATTAAAATTCTCGACTTATTGAGAGACTACATTCCTGTAGATACGCTCCTTAAAAGAACGGGTATACTGACTGACAAAGCTTATACAAAAAGATAAAATTGTTAATAATTGTTAATTTCAATTAAATACATATAAAGTTTTTTATATTACAACCGTACTAATTATTATAGTTATTTAGTAGTGTTGGTAATAAATTAATTTTGTGCTTATTTGACGCAAATCTTCCATTTGATTTGCGTTTATTTTTATCAATACGTATCGTATCGGTTGGTACTGATAATGCTATACTAGACCTTCTTTAATTGCTTTTACCGCAGCCTGAGTTCTATCATCAACCACTAGCTTCTGTATTATATTACAAACATGTGCCTTTGAAGTATGTTCACTTATTTTTAGAATTTGTGCTATTTCGTAATTAGACTTGCCGTCAACCACAAGCTTTAGCACTTCATACTCTCTTTCTGTTAAATTTGCATGGGTTGCTTTAAAATTTGCTCTACTTTTAATTTTTGCAGGAATAATATTCCCATTTTGCTCTCTTAATATCGGAACAGCTTTTGGATCAATCCACATAGCACCATCATTTACACTTCTTAATATCATTGTTAACATATCAGAACTTATATCCTTTAACACATATGCATTGACACCTGCTCTTAAGGACTCAATTAAAACATCTGGCGCAATATGTGAAGTAAGCATCATGACCTTAGTATTAGCATTGTTTGCAATAATCCTTTTTGCTACTTCAACTCCCGACATATCCTCTAGTCCAATATCTAATATAACAACGTCAGGATTATGAACTTTTACTTTTTCAATACCTTCTTTGCCTGTTTGTGCTTCAGTTATTACGCTTATGTCATCTTGTTTTTCAAATAATGATTTTAAGCCTACACGCATTAGTTTATGATCTTCGATAATAATTACACGTATTTTTTTACTAAAATTTGACTCGTTTATTTGCATACTCACTCCTTTATAAACATTTTAATTGAGTATAATAACTATTAAAAATTATTTCATTAACACATGTAATACCTGCTTACTAATTACTAAAAATTGAAAGATTATAATTCATAATATATTTTTGTACCAAGCAAACAAATAAGTTTGAGTCTTACATAATATATATTATAGCTACCAATCGATATGATTGGATATTGTCTTAAAATGCCTACAGTTACTAACTATGTATATTCGAGAAATCATGTTATAATTAGCATGATTAATTACTTAAAAAAGAGTTGTAATTATGTTATTAAATTATGATGTTAGCATTATAGGTGGTGGAATTGCAGGAATTTCATGCGCGTACATTTGCTCAAAACTCGGACTAAAAACATTACTTGTTGAAAAAGAAAGCTACCTTGGTGGAGATATAACAGGTTCACTTGTTATACCTGTTATGAAAACAGAAACTAAAAATTTAAATACTTCTTTCTACAAAGATTTAATAGAGTTAGCAAATAAATATGGTGCACAAATTACTTATTCTGATTCGAACGATGGCTGGTTTAATCCTGTCATTTTAAAATTTGTATTTGAGGATATGTTAAAAAAATTTAACTGTGACATACTGTTTGAATCAGAAGCTCAATTTATTGAGACTAAAGATAAATTAATAAAAAAAGCTCACATTATGTCAAAATTTTTATCATTACCAATCGTGTCGAAATACTTTGTTGATGCTACAGGCAATGCATCATTTTCAAAACTTGCAAAGTGCGAATTTTGGAATGACACATCGCAAAAACAGCCTCCAAGTCTTAGATTTTTAATAAGTGGTGTAGACTTAGCTAAACTTGCAAGTTTTTTAGAGAGAGTAGATAGCGATACAAATGTTACCACTACCTATCGTATCGATAATATCGTTCATCTAAGTACTGCATTCACATGGGATAAAACAAAAAAATGGGCACTGGCACCGTATTTTGAGAAAGCATTAAAAGAAAATATTCTGCAAAATAGTGATTTATCTTATTTTCAACTGTTTAGTGTAGCTGCAATGCCTGACACTGTTGCACTTAATTGTCCAAGACTTAGGGATTTTGACTATAATGATCCATTAGACTACTCAAATGCAATTATAGATGCACGTAAAGCTATTGTGAGACTGCACAAATTTCTTGTTAATTATATAGAAGGTTTTGAAAACTCATATATATCTAATATAGCACCTAAAATAGGCGATAGAGAAACTCTAAGAGTTAAGTGTAAATACGATTATACAATTAATGACATAATTGAGAATACTGAATTTAAAAATCCAGCTTTGTATTCAAACTATCCTGTCGATATTCACTCAAACAAAAAAGATAAGTCAGTTTTATTTAAAGTTTGTTCTTACTGTTTACCTGTTGAATCATTAATTGTTAAGAATTATGAAAATTTATTTGCAATTGGTAAAATAGCAGGTTGTGATTTTAAATCCCAAGCCGCACTCAGAGTACAGTCCAGCTGTATGTCCATGGGCGAAGCTGTGGCAAATTATATTTATCTTAATGTTAATTAATGTAAATATTTTTTTGATTTATCTAAACTATTTTAAATTGTTGTCGACAAACCACATTGTAGGTGTATTCACATCGATAATGTTAGTAAAAATAGGAGATAAATGATGGGACTATTTGATGGTATTAGTAGCTCACTTAAAAAAGTACAGCCTGCAGTCGATACAACAACAAACAAAACTCCAACAACATCGACCTCAAGTTCTGGCAGTTCAATTTTTCAAAACAGTAAGACTCAAATTGGTGATAAACTCGAATTAAACACCAATACAGTCAAGGCAAATGACAGTGGAAACTATTATATTGAAGTGGATCAACAAAAAAATAGCACCTTACTTGATATTGTCGGTAATGCCTACAATGGCTGGGAAGATTTAAATGACGATGAGAGAACCGCTTTGGTTGATATTGTTATGGATGCTAACCCGGAAATTTATGGTACATCAGTTAATAATGTATCTGGTCAGTATGTAACCGACAGCGACAGAAATAGCACGGGTGCAAATGACGACTATAGAAGCAAAAGATTGAACACAATAATAAAAGAAGGCGATAAAATAAATATCCCTACACTTGATCCTACAATCGACGAAGACAGTGTTAAGATATTAAATGCGGCTGAAACAAACAATGAAGGCGATGTAGAACATATCCATGTAGGAACACTTATTGCTACTCCACATGACACACAAGAATTTGTTTATGAACCAGATGCTAAAGTTGCATTTTTGTCAGCTGAAGATGGAAGCGTAAATACACTGGCATCTGTTGTAGCAGCACATTTTGATACAGAAGCTGATCCACAGAAAGCCTACGCAATTGCACTCGATCAAGCTAAAGCAAACTCTGATTTAGTTCTAGAGAGAATTAATGAAAAAAATGGTACAAACTATGATGATGTTGCAACTATTCCGCAAGATGTATTGCTAAATACAAACATTTACAGTGAGAAAGAAAATGTACCAAATGAATTAGTGATGGTTGAATCAAGATACGAAGATTTTGCAAACAATTCAGACTTAACATCAGCAAGATATGTAGACAAAGAACTATATACTGCAGAAATGTCAAATGTTACCATAGACCCCAATTACGAAGGTAAAAGCGGGGATGTCTCAGGTGACACTAAAATATATAAATCTGTTGAAGATGCAATATTAGACAACTATAAAACACAGGTAAGTAAAGAAAAAGTATTTGAACTTGGTGAACCAGAAACAACAACTACACTTAGCGATAATAATACACAAGAAGTCTATCATGACGGCACTGTTGTAATAAGAGACAGTCAAAGTGGCGAAATTATTTCTGCCGAAAAGCCGATACAAAAAAATACTGATGCATATGCAGTTATAATGGATGGCTTAAAAGATAATGCAGCTAATTCTGCTATAGTATATGGTAAAAGCGGCCAAGATGCCCTAGATGCATTAAACAATATTTCTGAGGCAACAACACTTAATTTACAACCGACGGAAATTCAAAGAATTGCTGTAGGATGTGATGAAGAAACCGCAAAATTGGCCTTTGCCGAAGGTTCAGATACTGTATTTTCATACTTACATTCATCAGTTGATGAAGTAGACATGAATGAACTTGATGAAAACGGCAATTATAAGTATACGTCAGTTATGGATTTAATGCAGTTTTATGCAGACCCAAGCGACGAATCAGCGCAAAACGGCAAAACATTACTTGATAGATACAACGAAAATCCTGACGACCCCGAAACACAAGCATTAATAGGAGCAGCTGTACAAAATATAATCTCAAATAATGACTTTTTTAAAAATTCTACATTCGAAGTAAACGGCGAAGAAGTTGCTGGCAAAGATTTAACAGTACAACAAGCTCTTTATCTTGATTTAATAAATGATGAAGGAAAACCTGTAGTCAGCACACTAACCCTTGGTGATGCAGCATATAATATAACAAGTCCGCCTGAAGAGGCTGATAAAGACTACGGATGCTGTACTCCATCTGTCAGCGAACCTCAAATACCTGATGGCGACGGAGAATCGGAGCCTGTTATTGAACCTGACACAGATTCAGATACAGATGTTGATGTGGATATTGACACAGATACAGACGTCGATACCGATACTGATGTGGATACAGATATTGATGTAGATACCGATGCTGATGTGGACACAGATGTTGATGTTGATACAGACATAGACACTGATACTGATACAGATACTGATGTAGATACTGATACTGATACCGATGTAGATGTAGATACAGACACAGATGTTGATACAGACATAGACACTGATACTGATACAGATACTGATGTAGATACTGATACTGATACCGATGTAGATGTAGATACAGACACAGATGTTGATACAGACATAGACACTGATACTGATACAGATACTGATGTAGATACTGATACAGATATAGACACCGATACAGACGTTGATGTTGATACGGATGCCGACATAGATACAGACACTGATACCGACGTAGATACAGACACAGATGTTGATGTTGATACAGATACAGACACAGACAACGGACCAACAACAGAACCTGGACCTCCAACATATCCGTCACTTGACCCAGAGTTTCCAGAACTAGGAGATAATGATGACGATGTAGATGCAGACAATGATGCTGATGCTGATAGTGACATTGACAATGACAACGACAATGTAACCAAACCAGGTGACTCCTCTGACTCAGAAAGCGACAGTGAATCAGAAGGTGACAAAACTCAAGATTCGACAAAACCATCAAATCCGAGCACAGGTAGCGGTGACAACTCCGAAAACGACTCATCTTGTGCACCAACACCAGATGTAGATTCACCAACAGATGGCTTTGGTAACCAAACAATAAGACCAAATAATTCATCGCTACTTAATTTAGACCTGGATGATATCGATGATATCTTTAACTAAAGTCGCACATTAATATTAATAAAGCGGTACTATAACAGTACCGCTTTATTAATATGTAAATTTATGTAAATATTTTAAAAAATTTTGATATTTAGGCAAATTTTTTTTTCACGTGTTTTATAAAATTGTATATTTTTATAAAAATTCAGGAGATAACATGTCCGAAATCAAAATTATACCATTTCAAACCAAGACAAATCAAAATAATGCAATGTCAACTACTGTATCTAATCCAATCAGCAATAGTACATATAATGCAGATTTTCTTTCGTTTGGTTCAAGCGAAAATAAGAAAAAACGTACAAATTTTGTCAACAAATTTAAAGCTATATTTGGTGCAACATTAATCGCGCTTGGAACAACTGCTTGCCAAAAAGGAGCTGATAAAATAAATTCAGCTACAGACAATACAAGCAGCTCAATAAACTATGAAGAAGAAGTGTCTACTCCTGAGTCAAGCACATTTGATGACTATTATACTGAGCAATCCAAAGATAATTATTATGAAACTAATAACAGCAACGATAATTATAACAATACAGATGAACAAAGCGAATCTTATAATTTAGAGGATCATATACATGCCGCAACTGTTATTACTACCCCACATGAAACAGTCCGATATGTCTATGTTCCAAGGGGTGGCAATAATGAAGGCGGAGTCAATGTAGACGTAAAGCTTTCCTCTGATGATACACTTGCAAATATAATACAAGAATATTTCGGGGGAATAAACGATGACAACATATACCCAATCGCACTTGATCAAGCAAAAGCAAATGCGCAAGTAATACTTGATGCAGTTAATGATAGTAGTGAAGAACACTTTGAAGATGTTGCAGATATTCCTGCTGATAAACTTTTAAATACAAAATTAAACCCTGATAGCAAAGATTTATTAATTGAACTCGTGAACTCTTCACATGAAGATTTCTCAGATGAAAACAGTGATGAAATATCTATGACAACTTTTGTTGACCAGGAAAGATTTAGTTCGGATAACGAATATGTAATAATAGATCCATCTTGGGACGGAAAAACATCCAACGCTGATGGTTATCCAACATATAATAACATCTCTGAAGCTATATTAAATAATTATAGAAGTAATAACGCAGAAAAAGATGGCAAACTTGTTGAATCAATATGGACAGATTCATATTCTGATATCGTTGATGGAATAAGGGACGATGCACTAAATTCAGATATTTTTAAAGGTATGTCTAGAGATGATGTCTTTGAATATATTAATAACACCAACTTTACAGATAAAATTATTATACGCCTTGGTGATGTTGAAGCACAAAGAATAGCTCTTGGTTGCGATGAACACGGTGCAAGAGAAAATATCACAAATGGTAGCGATTATAAATTTTCTTACTTACAATCAACTGTCAAAGATGTAGACTTAACAGAAAAAGTTGATAACGAATATAAATACCAAAAAATGTTGGATTTGATGCAGTTCTATAAATCGCCAACAGATGCTTACGAAGGTAATGGCAAAACATTGCTTGACAGATATTTAGAAAATCCAAATGATGAAGAAAATAATGCATTAATCTTAGTTGCAATAAAAGATATAATTCAAAATGATGATTATTTCAAGACTGCAGAATTTAATATTGACGGCAAAATAGTAAGTGGCGACGAGCTTACACCTCAACAAGCAATGGACATAGAGCTAATTAAAAATGATAAACCAATTACAAATAATGTCAAACTTGCTGATGCTGCATACAATATTTTGGGTGGAACAGATGGTAGTGATGGTGAAGAAGTAATATATATAAATGCACCTGACCTACAAAATATACAAGATGATATAACACCTCCTGATGTTGATACAGATTCTGACTCAGATACGGATATCGATATTGACACCGATACCGATACAGACGTAGATGTTGATACAGATACCGACATAGATACAGATACAGACACAGACACAGATACCGATACGGATACTGACATAGACACAGACACAGACACGGATACCGATACAGATACCGACATAGATACAGATACTGATACAGATGTAGATACCGATGTGGACACTGATACAGATACCGACGTAGACACTGATACGGATACTGACACCGACGTAGATACCGATGTGGATACAGATACAGATACTGACGTAGACACTGATACGGATACTGACACTGATACCGATGTGGATACCGATACAGACACAGACACCGACGTAGATACAGATACTGATACAGATACCGATGTAGATACAGATACAGACACCGATGTGGATACAGATACTGATGTAGACACAGATACAGATACCGACGTAGATACAGACACTGATACCGATGTGGATACAGATACAGATACAGATACTGACATAGACACAGACACGGATACCGATACAGATACTGATGTAGACACTGACACAGATGATGATGTTGTTGAACCAGATCCACCGGATTACCCATCGTTAGATACTGACACTGATACAGATACCGATGTGGATACAGATACAGATACAGACACCGATGTGGATACAGATACTGATGTAGACACTGATACGGATACTGACACCGACGTAGATACAGACACTGATACGGATACTGACACTGATACCGATGTGGATACCGATACAGATACTGATGTAGACACTGATACGGATACCGATGTGGATACAGATACAGATACTGATGTAGACACTGATACGGATACTGACACTGATACCGATGTGGATACAGATACAGATACTGATGTAGACACTGATACGGATACTGACACTGATACCGATGTGGATACAGATACGGATACTGACACAGACACAGATACTGATGTAGATACTGATACCGATGTAGACACTGACACGGATACAGACACCGACGTAGATACAGACACTGATACCGATGTGGATACAGATACCGATACAGATACGGATGACGACTGCGCAAGTAGCCCTTCAGTAGACAGCCCGGATGACATATACGGTGATTCAACTATCGTAACAAGAAATCAAACAGAATCATTAGACAATAACACGCAAAATCAAGTCGAAGATGATTTCTTAAATGACATTTTATCAATTGACGAAATAGATGATATGGATGATATATTCCAAAATTCATAAGTTAGAATAATATTATAAAAGGTGGTCAAAGCCACCTTTTATAATGCAGCTTTAATTATACCACCACCTAAAACTAAATCGTCATCATAAAATACAACTGCCTGTCCTGGGGCTACGGAACTTTGTGGACTATTGAATAATACTCTGGCATTGTTCAGATTATCAATGCTTACACTGCAATCAAATGGAGTTTGTGATGATCTGATTTTAGCTTTTGCAAAAAAACTTTTTTTTGGACCATCCCAAAATACCCAACTTAAATTGTCGGCAATGAGCCCGCTTGAATAAGTATCGTCTTTTGTTGACACAATCAATCTATTACTGTCTTTATCAAATCCAATTACATATAATGCTTCACTATATGACACTAAAATTCCTTTTCTTTGACCAATCGTATAATTGTGCAATCCGCTATGATAACCTAAAATATTACCAAATTTATCAACAATTTCGCCTTTAGCCGAATTACAGTCGAGCAAGTCAGAATATGAACCTGAGTAAAAATCCTGACTATCTCTTTTATTGGCAACGGATATATTGTGTCTAAATGCATAGTTTCTTACCTCATCCTTATGCATTTTACCAAGAGGAAATAATACATTTTTTAAGGTATCTTGACTTAAAGCATAAAGAAAATAAGATTGGTCTTTTTTTGTATCAATAGCCCTTTTTAATTGGAATTTACCTATTTTGGAGTTATATTCATTTATTACATAATGCCCGGTTGCAAATTTATCAAAATTTATACCATTCATTTTTGCCTTAGAGGGAAATGCATTGAATTTTATCAAGGGATTACATAATACGCAAGGATTTGGTGTACGTGCATTTAAATATTCATTTTTAAATACGTTAAAAACATAACTATGAAACTCTGGGGAAACATCAATTAAAGTAAAATCACAGCCGATCCTCTCGCAGTTTTGTTTTGCATCATTAATTTCTTGAGTCTTATCTGTGGCATAACAAGAATTACCTGCCTGTAAAAACTTATCGCCTGAATAAATTTGCATCATTGCAGCATGCACAGTATTACCTTGTGACATTAATATATGTGCAGCAACAGCAGAATCTACTCCGCCTGAAACTCCCACTAAAATTTCCATAAGAGTAATTTTAACATAAATAAACACTTGTTTGACAGTAAAATTTAATTTTTGTAAAATTATAAAATGCTACCAATTGTTAATGAAAAAATTATTGAACAAACTTTAGACAATGTAATGTCAGATATGCATGCATGGCGTAAAAACATGATACATTACATAAAAGAAGAAAATCCAGAAATTAACAGTGCAATAATAGAAATAGCGCAAAAATCCGACCTTGATCCAAAAGCTGTTGCAACTGGTGCATATATTACTTATGCACTACTTGAACAAGCAGCTCGAGAAGATGAAAATATAACTAATTTTGAAGAATAGTTTTTTTAGTGTAATATATAGATATGTCAAATTCAAACAATTCAGATAAAATAATTGAGATGTCTTATGTGGCAAGGATTTTAAACAATATAAGAGAAGTAATTGCCAAAGACAGAGAACAAAAACAACCTCTTATTTTAAGAATAAATGAAGCATTTATTTTTAATATTGCAAGAAAGGCCTTAGTAGACAAAAATTCAACGTTTTTGATGTCTATTGCGGGTGAATCTGCATCAGGAAAAACAACACTTGTAAAAAATACTGCAAAAGCTTGTTTAAAATCTGATACAAATGATGTCTACACCGTTGTATGCTGCGATGATTACTACAAAGATGCATCAAAAGAACTAAAACAAGCAGGTAGCTATGAAGAACTCTTTAAGTCAGGTTTTAGTTTTGATACACCTGATGCAATTGATTTATCACTTATGAAAGAACATTTAATATCACTTAAACAAGGCAAGGAAATACGCTCACCACTTTACAATTTTGTCACTTGTGAAAGTAAAAAAGATATGGTTTTAAAAAAACCTGCAAAACTAATTTTAAACGAAGGCTTGTATGTCTTAAATGAGTGTATGCGTGATATTGTAGATGTAAAAATATACGTCTATACTCCTTTTGAAATAATAAAGGAACGTTGGTATGCCCGTGCAGTCTCACGGGGTAAAATAGGCAAAGCAGCAGATATGCAATTTCATGACGTTAATCAGACTGCATTCCGCTACATCCGACCTACTATGGATATTGCAGATATAGTTGTTAACGGTCTTACAACACAAGAATATATAGAAGAAATGACGCATAGTTTTATTAATGCAATTGTAGATGTCATAAAAAATAAAGTTAGTACTTGACATAAATGCTTTATTATATATTATAAATATATCCGTTGGGGCGTCGCCAAGTGGTAAGGCAGCTGGTTTTGGTCCAGCCATTTCAGAGGTTCGAATCCTTTCGCCCCAGTTTATTAAAAGCTCTCTTTTGGAGAGCATTTTTATTGTAATTTTAATTTTTATTTTGATATTCACATGTATAAGTAATGTGTTTATAGAAATAATCAACTATAAGAAATATAATATTTTCATCAATCAGATTACAGGAAACGATTATGAGAAAATTATTAGCAGCCATTGTCGCACTGTGTGCTATATATGGTGGTATCAGCGAAACACAAGCGGTTAAGAGATTCACAACATACACACCACTTAGAAATTATTATGGTAACTACAATACAAACTACCCACAAGTTATTAAAAGGTACGACACTAATGGTAGGACAATAGGAACATATATTAATAATGCAAACTACGCAAACTTCAACAATCCTAATTATAAATATATAATTCCAAACAAAGTTATGAATCGCACTTATTACTATAATAACAACTATAATCCCGCAATGTACCGATACAATGGTGCACTCGGTGGATTAAAAAGTTATAATAGGTTTGGACAAAGAATACGATGATTCTAAATTTAAAAGTGCTTCTTTACAAGCCAACCCTGCAGCATAACCGCCTGTAGTACCATTTGATGATATTACCCTGTGACATGGGATGATTATTAATATAGGGTTATTGGAAACAGCATTGCCAACAGCACGAAATGACATATTTGTACCAAAAAGACTATTTGAGATTCTTGCATATGTTACTGTAGTGCCCCATGGAATTTGCAACAATTTTTGCCATATTTTAATTTGAAAACAGCTGCCACACAGTAGCATTGGCAAATTAAAATAAGGTTGTACACCTTTAAAATAAATATCAAGCCACCTTTTAACATTGTCAAATACATACAAGTCTTTCTCAGTCAAAAAACTCGCATCTATATTCTTTAAATAATGTTTTTGATTTAAAAAATTTAATGAAATCAAATAATCATTATTACCAATGATAATTATTTTACCCAAAGGTGAATCGTAATAAGTCTTATAAATCATAATAAATTGTCGAAGGAGGGACTTGAACCCTCACGGATCACTCCACACGCTCCTGAAACGTGCGCGTCTACCATTTCGCCACTCCGACGAATATATATATTTTAATACAGTGCATAAAATTTGTCTAAACTTTTTTTGTTACCATTGGGTATTTTGTCCAGTATAATCTTATGAAAAAACAAGCAACATGCTGAATTGAGTCAACTCTAACCCATTGACGTGTAGCTTTAAATCTTATAGCCCCGATTGTTTTTTGCGGAATTTTATGAACAAATGACATTTGCGGGGAATTATAAAGTTGAAATTGACAGCAGGCAGCTTTTTTTGCAGCTTCTAAAATCTTATTTGCAAAAGCGCTATTATTAAGTTTACTTGCAAGATAATAAGCAGCTATAAGTCCCTCACATCTTGCTCCATCAGGATAGTAATGATCACCATAGTTGTAGTACATACCACCTTCAAAATCAATATAAGGACTGTCATTTTTTTTATACATTCTTTTGATCATTTCAGATGCATCATTATATACAAAGTTTATATGATTTTCCTTAATAAAATTAGGATAGTTTGCCCATTCTTCAATAGCTTGCATTAACCATGCATCTGATGGCAATGGAGTGAATAATTCAGAGTATACCTTAGGTCGCTCATTAACAATCCAATCCATAGCAAGACTCGCTTTTGAAACAACAGATTTTTCTAATTGAATATCATCCTTGAAATTATTCGCAAAAAGACCTAAGCCCAAAAGTGCTTCACCAGGATAATAAAAAGAAAATGTTTCCATTCTTTCTTTGTCGGTCATAGTTATTAAAGGTTGCGCATTATTATATAATGGATGAATATAATAGCCCAAAAACTCGCCTTCATTAGTAAGTCGAGAAAGCAAATGTCTTACATAACCTTTGATGTATCTGTCGTAAGATTTATCAGCAGTGTAAATACGATATTGCATAAGCGCAATAAGCGCCATACCTACTCCGCCAAGTTTTGATTTACTGTTGTAAAATGGATAAAAACACTCATCACCGTTAATTAAATGACTTTTTGAAATTGAAATAGTAAAATCTATCGCTTTTTTGGCAAATTTTAAATATTTCTCATCAGCAGTATTGTTATAAGCTCTGATTAAGGAAATTATACCACCACAATGGCGCAAATCGTTATAATATCTGTTATCCTCTGGGCGCAAAGGGTGCTCATGGTCTTTTGTAGAATCTTGTGTACAATCATAATAATACAAAAAACGTCCATCAGGTTGCATGTTCTTGATTAACCACTCTATTGAATTATTAAATTGATTTATTAAAGTGTCGTAGCTAAAAGAATTATAAAGAATATTGCACCTGTATAACGGACAACATTTGCCATTATAACTTACGACCGCACGAGAAGTTGTAATGTATTTTTTAAAAGATTTGTCTTTATTTAATAAATTAATTCGTTGTGATATTTTATTAGTTAATTTTGAAATATAAGTTTTTCTTATTAGATGATTAAGTGCATTTTTAAGTCCCATATGCGAATGAACAATTGCATCAGTAGGGGTATATATGTATTTTCGCCCATTTTCATCAACTAATTCTAAACCGTTTATTCCAATTTCGAATCTTAGTGAATTAAATTTTGATTGTGTTAGTTTTGCAAAATCAACTTCACGTCTTGAAATATACCATTCCAATAATATTCTGCACGAATTATCCGATACATTGAAATCCAAAAATCTCTTTGCATTTCGTAACTTTGAAATACAAATATTTAAGCTGTCCTGCAGTGAATCTGAAAGTGAATTTGCACGCATTGGCGTATTTTCACTTTGAAATAAAGTAAGGAAAACATTTGTAAGATTTGGGTTAAAATCAATGTAAGATTTTAAATCTAAACAAGAAATATCAATTTTTTTACCGTCAATTAGCGAATTTCTAATCAAAGAAAGCAAATGTGATATAGGCTCAAAATCTTGAGAAAAATAAGCCCTAGCATTGTCATTTTGATAAGTAAAATCCATACTACCGCCAATCTATTTTTAAAAAATTATAACATAATTAACAAAATTTTAATATAAATATCTTAACAAAAAAATTCGAAACCATTGTTAGGCAATGCAAAAAGTGATATTATAATTCCGACAATTAAATAGGAGTAGTAAATATGAGCAACTACATTGAAAGCGTACTGGAGATTACGAAGAAAAAAAATCCAAATGAAAAAGAATTTATTCAAGCAGTAAGTGAAGTTCTTGAAACACTTAAACCTGTTATGGAAAGACATGGTGAATTTGAAAACACATCATTATTGGAAAGATTAGTTGAACCAGAAAGAATAATATCTTTTCGTGTACCTTGGGTTGATGACAACGGCAAAGTGCAAGTAAACAGAGGTTTCCGAGTACAATTTAACGGAAGTATAGGACCATATAAAGGTGGATTAAGGTTTCACCCTAGTGTAAACCAAAGTATTATGAAATTTCTTGCATTTGAACAAATATTTAAAAATGCACTAACAGGATTGCCAATTGGTGGTGGAAAAGGTGGCTCAGACTTCGATCCAAAAGGAAAATCAGACAACGAAATTATGAAATTTTGTCAAAGCTTTATGAATGAGCTTCAAAGACATATAGGACAAGATTTAGATGTACCAGCAGGTGATATTGGAGTCGGAGCAAGAGAAATCGGTTTCATGTTTGGACAATACAGAAAAATAAAAAATACCTTTGAAGCTGGAGTTTTAACAGGAAAAGGGTTAGAGTATGGAGGTTCGCTCGCAAGAAAAGAAGCTACAGGTTATGGACTTGTTTATTACATGCGAGAAATGCTAAAAGCAAATAATAAAAATTTTAATGACAAAGTGGTTACAATTTCAGGTTCAGGTAATGTTGCAATATATGCTGCTGAAAAAATAGCGCAATATGGCGCCAAAGTTGTAGCTATGAGTGATTCAAATGGATGTATATACCATGACAAAGGCATTGATCTTGACGAAATTAAACGCATAAAAGAAGTAGAACGCTTGAGAATTAAAGAGTATCTTAAAAAGCATCCTGATGCTAAATACATGGAAAACAAAGAAGGTGAAACACCTGCAGTATATACAATTAAAGCCGATATTGCACTTCCTTGTGCTACCCAAAATGATATTAATTTAAAAACTGCTGAATTAATGGTTAAAAACGGTGTATTTGCAGTTGGAGAAGGTGCAAATATGCCAACTGATATCGAAGCTATTAACTACTTTTTAAGCAAAGGAATATTGCTTGCACCTGCAAAAGCAGCAAATGCCGGTGGTGTAGCAACATCTGCGCTTGAAATGTGCCAAAACAGCATGCGATATTTTTGGTCATTTGATGAAGTCAATAAAAAACTTGACGATATAATGACTAACATATTTAAAGCTTGCAAGGAAACTGCAGACGAGTACGGACTTGGAACAAACTATGTAGCTGGTGCGAATATAGCTGCATTCAAACGAGTTTCGGCAGCAATGATGGCACAAGGAGTTATTTAAAATTCAATATAGTATACAATACTGCCTCATTATTGGGGCAGTATTTTTTATTTGAAACAATTTTGCGCAACTGCTTCATAGATACCACCCTGTGCAAGGGATTTGTCTCTTTTTAATTCAATAATAAAACGTTTAGAGTTGCTATCAACATTTTGGATTTGTGACTCTTTTTTCTTTGCCAAAGCTACTTTTTTCTCTGTGACATGTCTATTGTACGCAGGCAAGAGAACGCCTAAAGATATTATAGAAAATCCTAGACTTGCTAATTGACATATAGAGCGCATATTTTTATCCTTTGGTAAAACTTCATCAAAAGACTTAAGTGTGGTATTTTTAATCCAATCACCAATTCGATGCAAAATAGGGCTGCTTGAATCAGACTTACCTAACCTGTTCAACAACTTAACATCTGGCTTGGCTTTCTCAATAATGCTTGCCGTAGCCTTTCCTGCATAGTCGCCTAAAAAATATAAACCTGCAAAAGATGCCATGTCTCTTACAGTACTTTCTCTAAGTTCATTGGGATCTTCAGAAGCAAACATTCTGCTTACAAATGTACCTGTTGCAATCCATCTGCATTGATCTACAGTGGGGAACATCCCTTTAAACTGAAACATAGACAAGCTTGGTTTTTTCATCATAGACAAAAGCGCAAGCGATATCATTGAACCGGCAGCTAAAAGTTTTTGAGAAAAAAACTTAGCCTTTTGAGAAGTATTTAACTCAGTAAAAGTATTACCTTTTTCAAAATCTTTATAAATAGGTGCACCTTTTTGCTTGTATTTGTGCCTAGTTATTGCGCGATTGATACTTTGTACAGACATAGCCAGAGGTAAGATGATGGCAAGACCCAACAAACTTTTTGCATTAACAAGTTTATTTGCTCTCCTTGCAAATATGTCCAAATCAATATTTTTTGATGTTTTAGATAAATTCTTTACAATATCTACACTATCTCTTAGCAGTTCTGATATATTAGAACCAAACTTTACACCTTTTTCAATATTGTAACTAAGTATTTCACCAGCATGAGTACTATCTGTAATAATGCTTGACGCCTTGGAAATCAACTGTTTTAAAGACTTTTTATCAATAGACTCGTCAAGCGCAGCATCAGATAAAATCTTTACAACCTGATCCATTTTTTCAGAACCTAACTTAGTTGAAAATTCAACCCATTTATCTCCATCGCGCCCATTTAAGCCAGTCAATAACTTTCTAAAATATGTTTCAGTGACTTCACGACCAAAGTCGGATTGTACGACACTCCTTGATTCTTTAAATGTATTTACAAATTTATTTATACTTTCGCTATTAGCCCACGAAGAAGATAAATCAACGTTGGGATACTTATTAGCAATAATTGGTTTATTCAAAAGCTTTGCTACTGCAAGCACAATAAACGATGGCATTAAACAGTTGACAAAAAGACCCGAAAATTCACGCCTCATAGTCTCCATTGCAGCCGGCACACCTGTTTTAACCAAATCAAATATTGTTCTTGGTATATCAGTAGCAGCAGAATCAGTAACAGCAACGCCTATCATAGGGTACTTATCACACATTTGAAGTCCCTTTGTTGCCAGGTCAAGCATATATGAACCCTTAAATGCTTGACTAGATTTTAGACTATGATGTTTATTACTTTTAATATTATTGTTGTTAATTGATAATATTTTCATACTGCTAATAGATGACAAATGATAACCAGTATATTAAAACATAAAAAAAACAAATTTTATATTTTTTTATAAATTCTTAATTAGTTTTTAGGAAAGCTTATCCTTAAGATATTTTACTGTTTTTTCCACATTGTGAGAATACATGATTGCTCTAACAAATGCAGCTCTATTGCATCCACAAGATATAATCTCATCTATCGAATTTTCGTCTATAGCTCCAATTGCAAAGTATGGGATTGAAATATTTTTTACAACCCAATTTAAATATGATAAACCAGCAGGCTCTCTATTTGGTTTGGTAGGAGTTTTAAACACAGGACCAACACCAATATAATCAGCACCACATCTTTGTGCTTCGATAGCATCCTGAGGTTTATGAGTAGAAATTCCAATAATAGCATTTTCGCCAAGTAAATCTCTAGCGCTACTTATATCAATATCATCTTGACCAAGGTGTACCCCGTCAGCATTAAGAATTTGAGCTATATCAACTCTGTCATTCACAATAAATAATGCACCATATTGTAGTGTAAGCTGACGTATTACCCTACCATATTTTATAATTTGTGAAGCGCTTTTATGTTTTTCTCTTAGCTGAATGATGTCTACACCACTCTTCAATGCTAGCGCAACAGTATCTAAAAACTTGTCATCGGAGTCAAAATTGTCAGAATTAGTAACAAGATAAAGCTTTTTGTTATTAAGTAAATATTTTTTTATGTTCATAAACAAACTCTCATTCATTTTTTTTTCAATACAATAAACTTTATATCTATACTCATCGCTTAAGCCGCCATATTCATTTAAAACTCTCAATGCTTGCTGTAATCTTTTAAAATTTGCCTTAAACACAGTTTTTATATCACATTCTTCCCTGCTTATTTTTGTAGGATTTTCAATATCGACACCGACATCATGTGCAGTATCACGAGAATTAAGCAAAAAATCATACTTACTATCAAAAAAACTGCAGATTTCATGCCGCATATTTTTTAATTGTGTTGATAAGTCTAAATCATTTAGCTTGAAGCGCGCAATTTCCTCAAGAACCCTTAGTGCTTCTGTTGAGCGGTTTAAATTTGCATCTATTATTCTAAACAAAATATCACCAATAAAAATACTGCCTAAGTGATTATATAACAAAGAATATAGTTTATAAACAGAGTTAGATTTAATTTCTTAATATGAAATATAAAATTAAAGATAATACCCTGGACAAATTAATCGAACTCGCAAGAAATGGCGATATGGACGCACTTGAAGAAATAATCAGACGTCAGCAAAAAACAGTATTTGCAACATTATACTATTTAAATGCAAAACCAGACGAGATTATGGATTTAACACAGGAAATATTATTTAAGGTAGCTAAAAATATAAAAAAATTAAAAAATCCCAGAACATTTAAATCTTGGTTAAATCAAATCATAATAAATCAATTTTATGATACATTAAGAAAAAAACAAAAGAGCGCAAAAAAGGTTTGTATTGAAGGAAATACAGATGAAAAAATTAACTTCGATATACCAGATTACACAACAAACCCTTATCAAAAAGCAATAGACAAAGAATTAGAATTTGCAATAAAAAACTCAATTTACAAACTCCCTGACCCATTTAAAGCAGCAATAATAATGCGCGAATTACAAGGGCTAAGTTATGAAGAAATTGCGCAAGCAACAAATTCAAATATAGGAACAGTAAAATCACGAATTGCACGTGCGAGATTAAAATTGCAGGAATATTTAAAACCATACTTGAGCTAAGGAGAAAAAATGCTAAAAGGAAATTTAACTTGTGAAAATATTTCAAGATTAATTTTACCTTATATAGATGACAAATTATCAGACGATAAGCGCAATAGGGTAGCACTACATCTGAGAAATTGTCCTTTCTGCATGGAAAAATATGCTATTATAAAATCATTGTTTGATAAAATAAAACAAAGAAATATACAGCGTGCAAAAAAATTTCAACAATACAGACTGCTGAGCGCATATTGCGATAATGAGGTCAGTCAAAACACAAAAGAAAATATCGAGGCATCACTCGCATTATCATGCGAGCTGGCACAAAGAACAATAAAAATTAACTCATTAAAAAAACTGATGCATACTACCTTTGAAAGTCAATTTGCAAATTTAGATCTAAACTTGGAAAAAAAAGTAATGCAACGATATAAAGAACAAAATATACTCTTTAAAATTAAAAAAATAATTAATTATTTTTCTCGGTAATTTCTACAATAACGCCATTTGCACGCAATGCTTCTATGAAACTATCTGCAGCTTCTTTTTGAATTTGTTGTGGTACAACTCTTAATAATTCAACTGTTTTAGATATTACCGGATCTTTATCATACCAACGACTACCATTAAAGGGTTTTACAATCTCATAAAATCTATCCAATGCTTCCTTTGAAACCTTTTCCTCAACTTTTTGCAAAAAAATCAAGGCTTGAGCATGTAGCTCTTCCTGATAATTTTTCAACAAATCAATAACTTCTACCAATAAAGGATCATAGTCGTACCAACGCTTATATTTATGTGTCATTAGAACCTCCGGCAGATTTTAATAAATCAGTGTTATCATTAACTCGTGAAACACAAACACCTAACCCTTTAAGTTTTTCAGTAAATTTTTCATATCCCCTATCAATATGATTCAACCCATGAATTTCGCTCTCGCCACGTGCCATAATTGCAGCAACAACAAGTGCTGCACCTGCGCGTAAATCAGGCGCACAAACAGACGTACCTACAAGATAGTCTACACCTTTTATAATGGCATGATTTTTGCTTTGTTTTATGTTAGCACCCATTTTCCACAGCTCAGCAATATGCATAAATCTGTTTTCATACAGACTTTCCGTAACAACACTAATACCGTTAGACGTCGACAAAAGAGCCATAGCCAATGCTTGTAAATCAGTAGGAAATCCCGGATATGGTTGTGTAATGAAATTCATGGGCAAAAGTCGCATATTAGAAGAAACCTCCATGACATTAGGTTCCAAAAGTTTTATTTTTGCACCCATCTCCAATAATTTTCCTGTAAATATGGTTAAATGGTTTGGGAAGACATTTTTTATAATTCCATGACCACGAGATGCAATTATCGCACTCATATACGTTCCGGCTTCTATTCTGTCGGATATTGTAGTATATTCAACACCATGCAATTCAGAGTGTTTAACACCGCAAATTACAATCTCATTAGTTCCGGCACCTTCAATTTGCGCACCCATCGCCTTTAAAAAATTTGCCAAATCAACTATTTCAGGCTCTTGCGCAGCATTTTGTATCCTTGTAGTTCCGCTTGCAAGCACAGCTGCCAACATAATGTTTTCAGTTGCACCGACAGAAGGAATATCAAGACAAATATCATTACCACAGAGCTCGAGAGCTTTTGCATGCACATACCCTTGCACAATCTCGCATTTTGCACCAAGGGCCTCAAGTCCTTTGATATGGAAATTAACACGCCTTTCACCAATTTTACAACCGCCCGGCAATGCTACTTTTGCTTCTTTCATTCTGCCAACCAATGCGCCCAAAACTACAAAAGAAGCGCGCATTTTGCTCACAAATTTATCCGAAGCTACAATACTTGTAAGATTACGTGCATCAATTTCAACCCACTTTTCATTTTTATTGTAAATACAATGTGCACCCAGACATTCAAGAACGTCGAGCATAATTTCAACATCTGTAAGTTCCGGAACATTATAAATTTTAGAAACATCTTGAGCCAATAATGCAGCTGCCATTAACTTTAAAACAGCATTTTTTGCACCACTTATACTTACTTCACCTTCTAATGGGCGCGAACCGCTAATGATTAATTTTTCGCTCAAGTTTCCTCCATTTCAACTTATATTCTAATACAAGAATAAAAGTTTGAAAATACTTTTTACAATTTAATTTGCCACATTAAAAACTTTTGCTACTTCTTCACGGTCGTCAAAATGAATTGTTTTATCTTTTAATATTTGATAGTCTTCATGTCCCTTGCCTGCAACGATAATAACGTCTTTATCTGAGCAGATTGTCTTAAGCAATTTTATTGCTTCAGCTCTGTCAGGTTCAACAAACACGGTTTTAGGATTAATTAACTTAAGACCGGATAGTATATCTGTAATAATTTGTTGCGGGTCTTCAGAACGTGGATTATCCGAAGTAATAATAATTTTGTCACTTAGCGACTGTGCAATTTTACCCATTTTAGGACGTTTAGTTGCATCCCTATCACCACCGCAGCCAAACAAACAAATCAAACTTCCCTCCTCGGGTGTCAACTCTCTTGCGGCACGCAATATGTTTTCCAGACCATCAGGAGTATGAGCATAATCTACAATTACAAGAGGTGAAGTACAGACAATTTCAAACCTTCCAGCTACACTTTTTGTGCTCTCAAGTGCCGCTTTTGAAACATCCAGAGAAATACCATTTGCAATTGCACACCCAATAGCAGCAAGAGCATTATATACGCTAAACATTCCATTTAACTTTAATTTAATATCAATCTCCGCATCTTTATAAACACAAGTAAAACTAACACCTGATGATGCAAACACAATATTTTTCGCCATTAAATCTGCATCATTTCGAATGCCATAGGTCATTATTTTTACTTTTGAGCTAATGACACCGATAAAACCAGATGCATATTTATCATCATTATTAATAACAGCATAAGATCCCGCATCAAGACCTTCAAATAATTTTGCCTTAGCCTTAAAATAATTGTCCATTGTAATATGAAAATCCAGGTGATCTTGCGTTAAATTTGTAAATACTGCACCTGAAAACTTGCATTTACGAACTCGATACTGTTCTAAAGAGTGGGAACTAACCTCGGTAACAACATTCAAAATGTCAGACTTAAGAATTTTTTGTAAAGTATGCTGCAACTCTGGAGCCTGCGGTGTTGTATGTTTTGCCTCGTAATAATCACTGGTTGAGGAAAGCCTATAACCCAATGTACCAATTAGTGCACATTTTTTCGAATCTTGTTCAAATATTTTTTGGATGAGGTGTGTAACTGTAGTCTTACCATTAGTACCTGTTACGCCTATTAAGTTTAATTCTCTGGAAGGGTTATGATAAAAACAAGCTGATAAATCAGCAATTTTTTTCTGTGTTGAGTCAACAATTAACTGTGGGATTTCTATATTTAACGGCTTTTCACACATAAGCGCCACAGCGCCTTTTTCAAAAGCCATTTGTGCATATTCATGTCCATCTACATGTTCACCTTTCAGACATACAAAGATTTCATGTGAATTTATTGTTTTTGAATTATAAGAAATTCCACATATATCAACATCTTTAAAATTTAAAACTTGTTTTGGTTCAACTTCTTTAATTATTTTACTTAATTCCATAATTTCTCTCCATATATGGTGATGCAAAAAATATTTTACTCTTAAATTGCATTTTTGTTAATATCTTTTTTCTTGTCAGGATTTAAATTCATAATCTTTACAAGTTCAGTAGTAATATCTTTAAAAATAGGAGCAGCAACAGTAGAACCCCAAATTGCTTCACCTCCAGGACTGTCAACAACAACATATACCAGTATTTTCGGATCACTTGCAGGCAAAAAGCCTACCATTGAAGTATACAACTTATTCGAATATCCAGCACCATTATCCAAAGGGCGACGTGATGTACCTGTTTTTGCAGCAACATAATATTCATCCATTTTTGCAATGTTCTTACCGTTTTCAATTGATTTAACCAGTATATCAGTCAAATCTTTTGCTGATTGTTCACTCATAACACGTCTTTGAACTACTTTTTGTTCTAAAAGTTCAGGAGTATATTTTATTACATGAGGAGTAATCCATATACCATTATTTGCAATTGCGGCAACAGCAGCAGCCATTTGTATCGCAGTAACTGATGCACCATAACCGTATCCCATAGCACCATGTGTCGCTACATCCCAGCTTTTAGGAGGAGGTAAAATTCCTGATGACTCACCGGGCAAATCAATTCCTGTCACATCGCCAAAATTAAAAGTTTTTAAAGTATCATAAAACTCTTGAGAACTCATCATTTGCGCAACTTTAGCACTTCCGACATTACTTGAGTGTTCAAAAAGATAAACTAAATCAATCAATCCGGGATTTTTATTCTTGTAGTAATCGTAATTTTTAATTTCCCACCAACCAATTTTCATTTTTCCTGTATCAAGTATACGAGAATTTTTATTCACTTTACCATTTATCATGGCACAGGCAACAGTAATAACCTTAAATGTTGAACCAGGTGGATAAACATCTGTAATTGCCCAATTTTTCATATCAACCATTGAATATTTTTGATAATTATTAGGGTCATAATAAGGATATGCAGCAAGTGCCAAAACTTCGCCAGTCTTAGGGTCCATAACAATTACAGCACCTCTAAGGGCTTTAGTTCTTTGTACAGTTTTGTTTAAATATTTTTCACAAATATGTTGAACAGCAGAATCAATAGTAAGATTAAGTGTTTTTCCTTTAATTGGTGCTGCTATATCCTCCGGATTAGTATTAAAATTATATATAACATCACCACGAGGTGTTTTTTCGTAAGTTATATTTTTATCAAAATATTCGAGATAGTCTTTAGCAACATACTCAATACCTCCAGCCACGTCAGCATCAGCATTATAGTAACCAAGTACATGAGAGGCCAGACTTCCTTGCGGATAAACTCTTTTATTTTTTACTTCCAGGGATAATTCACGCAAACCTTTTGCTTTAATGGCTTCAGCAGTTTTTCTGTCAAGCGATTTTTTTATAGAAATTACGGGTTCGTCACCTGCAAGAGTTTTGGCAAGAGAAGAAACGGGTATATTTACAAGCGGAGATAGTATTTCAGCTAATTCTTGCGGAGTATGATCATAATACATAGGATGAGCATACAAATTGAAAGAAGTGTTATCAGATGCTAATTTATAACCATTTCTATCTAAAATTTCACCACGTAAAACAAAAAGTTTTGATGCCCGCTGTTTTTTTGCACGATCACGATATTGTCTAATATCAAGAACTTGAATTAGAAACAAGTAAACAAGCAGTAATGCAATGAAAGTACTAAAACCAAACTGCAAACATCCGATTCGCTTATCAAATTTTTTATATCTATCTTTGCTCATAAAATCTAATAGCCCATCGACCAAGCTTTTTTCTGAGCGTTGTCTTGATTTTCAAACCTGACACTGGGAATTTTTGCAGCAGAAAGTTCAACAACCTTGGTTGCACGATGTAACATATTAGATTTAGCAACCGCAATATCCACATTGTAATATGACTGCAGATTATCTAGCTTATTTTGTAAATCTTCATTTTCATAATTTAGCGCAAGTGTCTCTTTCCTTATTTGATTTAACGAAACCTCACCCATGGTTACAAAATAATAACTCACCAAACAAACAAAAACCAAAAAGCCCAACATAGCACACAAAAAACTGTTAACACGGGCAATTGCCATTTCTTTATAAGATTTTTCTTTTGTAAAATAACCGCTAATTATTTGATTACCATTTGAAACACCTCGGCTAAGATTAAAATTTGTATCATTTGGGCGATAAGGACTACGCATAATACCATGCAATTGCGGTTTTGAATTTTTGCCGTTTTTATTATTTTTATTATTTCTGTTAAAAGAAAGTGAACTCAAGCTATCTCTCCTAAACTTAAACCCGTCTTGCTACTCTTAATTTTGCACTTCTTGAGGGTGGGTTTAATTTAATTTCTTCCTCACTGGGGCAGATAGGTTTTTTATTTACCAACTCTACCAACTTACCTTCGCATTTGCAAACCGGAACATTTTTTTCGCATCTGCAGTTTAATGAAAGGTTTTTCAATATTGATTTTGCAATTCTGTCTTCCAAAGAATGGAAAGTTATAATACTAATTATAGCACCTGAATCTAATAATGAAACAACTTCTTTCAATGATTTTTCAAAATTTAACAACTCATGATTAACCTCAATTCTAATTGCTTGAAAAACTCTTGTAGCTGGGTGTATTCGAGAGTTTGTCTTTGGAACAGCATGTAAAATTATATTTGCCAATTGTAAAGTGGTGTTAAGTGGTCTTGATTTCACAATTGCGTGCGCAATCCTTTTTGAATAATGCTCTTCGCCATATTTAGAAAAAATATTAACCAATTCCGCTTCACTGTATTTATTAACAACATCCCATGCGGAAAAATTCTCGCCACAATTGAACCTCATATCAAGCGGAGCATCATACTTAAAACTAAAACCCCTATTTAAAGTTGTCAATTGATGATAAGAAGCACCTAAGTCATATATAATACCGCCTGTAATTTTTGAAATTCCTAATTTTTCAAGGTTGCATTTAATATTAACATAACTATCATGAATTATTGTGAGGTTTTGATAATTGGCAAGACGTGTTTTAGAGGCTTCTATTGCATCAATATCAACGTCAAAAGAAAAAAGTCTGCCATGCGGAGAAATTTTTTTAAGTATGAGTTCGCTATGCCCACCGCCACCTAGCGTAGCATCAACATAGATTTTTTCCGAGTTATCACACTCAAGAGCATTTACTGCCTCATTTAACATAACTGTATAATGTTTAAATTCGTTCATAAGAAAATTATACCCTAATTAAAAAATCTAAAGTAAAAAAGAGCAAATATTGCTTCTAGTGCATCTTTTGCTCTTACTTTTTTTCCTTCATTATAGTCACGAGGAGAATAAGATATTTCAACTTCGGCAAAACGAAGCTTTCTTTTTAAAATCTTAGCAGTAATTTCCGGCTCAAAGTTAAACTTTTTTGATTTAATCTTAAAGTCTTTTATACACTCTCTTCTAAATGCCTTATAACATGTTTCCATATCCGTCAAATTTGCCATGTATAAAATATTAGTAAGCAATGTAAGCAATTTATTAGCTAATAAACTTAAAAATAAAAAGTTTTTTTCAATATTCTTGTTTTTTAATCTTGAACCGTAGACTACATCGGCATGATTATCAATAATTAATGGAAGTAATTTTTCGTAATCAGCAGGGTCATATTCTAAGTCAGCATCCTGAATTATTATAATATCTGCATTTGAGTACTTAATACCACTTGCAACTGCAGCGCCCTTGCCAAGATTTTGCATGTGGCTAATAACAATATGATTACTATACTTTGATAAAATTTTTGCACTGGAGTCAATGGAGGCATCATCAACAAAAATCAATCTCTTTTTTAGCCCACAAAATTTACAATCCTCAAGCTTTTTTATGACTTTTTCCAGCGTATTTTCTTCGTTATAAACAGGTATGATAACATCTATTGTCTGAACCATAAAAATATAATAACAGATGCAAAAAAAAGTTGCACTTTCTTAATACTTGCAAAGTGAATTAGATACAGCGGAAGTTATTGTAACACCATCCTTAAATAAAAATATACCACTATATCTATATGATACAATTACTTTAACATTTGAATTACTGCTAGTGTCAATATTAATGAAAACAGCAAGTATACTTTGTCCATGTTTAACTTTATCACTTTTAATTAAATAAGACCCATCACTGCCCGAGAGTGCATATTGGGAATCAGACAAGTTTAAAAGTCCGGAACATTTCTTGGTAAATAAAAGTGCACTTTGCAAAATTTCGTCATGAGATTTTGTATTTTGAGAAACAATTTGAATATTTGCGGTAATTTCGTTTGCAATATTTGCCACTGAATACTTTGCGCGCCAATATAGCCCTAGCTCGATTACAGAAAGAAAAATCGACATTGTAACTAAAAATACAAAAACAAATTCTATAATATTTTGTGCGCTACACTTTTTGTGCATCATAAATTAATCATTTTCTTCAAACGCATAAAAACGGCTTTTTTATCTATATTGGGATATATTAAAGATTCTTTATGATATTTGTTGTACTCTTCTATTACATTGCAGGGTAGGGCATTTCCCTCAGATAGAATATTGGCTATATCTTCAAGATACATATCCTGTTCATCACGATAATTAGCATCATTGCAGCGCAAATCTTCATCCGCTTCAAGATGCACAAGCGCATGAAAAGCAGCATTAAGTGTCGGATCACCAAGATTTTTCGGGAATTGCCCCAGTGCCTCTAAAACACTCAACTTTTTTGTCAGAACATCAAAAATAAGTTCTGAAACTTTTTTTCTATCTTTTATATAAGATGAAACAGTATCAGATGCAGACATATTATTTTACCAACATTGCATTATTATCATTTTCACACATTGACTTTGTAATGCGCATAAGTTTTGTCATATCACCGTTACAGTATTGGCTGGCAATTTTTCTTAATGAGGTGACTATGATATCAGAATTAGAATACGCAGTTCTATAGAAGAATTTTTTTCCTTGCTTAATTCTAAGCAAAACTTCTTTTTCGAATAATCTGTCCATTACAGTTTTTATAGTAGTGTAGGCCCTTTTTGTAGAATCAGTCTTAGATAAAAATTCATAAACTTCTTTTACAGAGTTTTTATACAAACCTGCTTTCTCCAGCTCCCACATTGCATTTAAGATAATACTTTCTAATGACCCATGCTTAAAATTCATTTTATATTCCTTTACTTAGTATCTTGTACGAAAATGCTCCGCATCAAACTTTACATCCATAGGCCCGACATCAGACCTTACTTTAAAATTAAATTTATAACCCGTTGTGTTAATTGTGGAATTATCTTTGTAAATATATAATCCTGATTTTGTTCTTGTTATACCATTATCACCTTTTGAAGGCAATTGAGATGATGACTTATTTATAAAATCACTAAATTTATGTCCCGGCATATAATGAGTATTAATCAAACTTTGTTTTTTTTCACAACCTGATAAAAAAAGACACATGATGATTACTGTCACACAGACAAAGTAACTAACAAAACTTTTTTTACAACAATCAACCATCATATTTATTACTACTATTATAACACTTATATGATTTTTTTTAAAGGATAAATAAAATATTTTTACAAAGTACCAAAAATATAGTAAAATTATTAAAAATGTGAGGGAATTATGAATATAGGCATATTATATATTGCAACAGGCAGATATATTTGCTTTTGGGATGAGTTTTACAAAAGCGCAAAGCAGTATCTTTTTCCTGGGCACAAAGTAAAATACTTTATATATACCGATGCGCCAAAAATTAATTATGAAGAAAACGACGATGTAACTAAAATTTTTGCACAGTCATCAAACTGGCCTATAAGCGTATGTGATAAATACGCAATTTTGCTTAGCGGGCGAAAACTATATGAAGAACTAGACTATATTTTTCACTTTAATGCAAATATGAAATTTATTGCACCAATTGGGGATGAAATATTACCTAGTAAAGATAATGGCTACATTTGCGTTGGAGAATGGCTTAACCACAAGCTTAAATCTACTCCTGACAAATTTCCCTATGAAAGAAACCCTCAATCTCTCGCTTATATTCCTGTCGGCAAAGGTACACATTATTTTATGAGCGGTGTACACGGCGGAAGAACAAAAGAATACATAGCCATGTGCAAAGAGATAGAAAATAGCATAAGAAAAGATTTTCAAAACGGAATAATAGCTATTTGGCATGATGAAAGTCATTTAAACAAATACATGTTAGATAAGAACCCTCTCATTATCCCGCCACAGTATGCAATTCCTGAAAATTGGAAATATAAAGGATACACAAAAAACCGAAAGGGGTTACTATTAAACAAATTGCACTGGAAATACGGCGGACATTCTTACTTAAGAGGAATTACAGATAAGAAAATTACACCCCTAAAATATTGGATTACAAAAATTACAAATATTAAATTTTAATAATTAAATTCCATTGATTTAACAATGCGCATAAAATTTTTCTTTCTGTCATCTTTTAAGAAAAAAATGGGATACATTTTAAAAAACCACAAAAATTGACAAAATCTACAGTGCATAAAAAATGTAATATTTTTAATCAAAATTTGTTTTAAATCGGATGAAAAAGGTGTTGACATGTAGTATTTCCAAAACATCTCTCTATAGTTGTTATAAAAGCCGATTTTCCAAGGTTTAGTACCTGCAAAATGAACAATGGCAGGATTAGAATTATTTTTAAAATAAAAATTAGGAGTAATGAAATTAAATTCTCTACCCATTTTCTTAACATGACCAAGCAGGACCGCATTCATTACATCTTGATCACAATAGCTGAGTTTTTCCCAATTATTGCGCAAATAATCAAACATTTTATTCTCGACATTATTCTCGCGCATTTTTTCAAGATCCAGCAGGCATACTCCTGCATTAAAATAAAAATTTGAACATGAATTTTCAAGATTCATTCTTAACATATGAGCATCTTGAGCTAAATCAGGAACACAGGCTGCATACTGATTTGCACTCAACTCGCAGAAATAAATAGAACTAAGCGAACTTAATACAATTATGTCGCAATCAAGATACAAAACTCTCTTTACATCAGGCAATAAACTAGGTAACTTTAACCTGTATAATGTTGGAATAGTAACATTAGTACAAACACCATTATAAAAATAGGGCTCAAAAAGAGAATTGTCAAGCTTGTGAAAAATAATATTGCCCATGCTTTTTAATTTTTCAATATTAGTCGTTGACAAGTTTGAATATAAAATATGAAAAATGATATCTTCATCATTTTTTTTGTTTTTCAAAGCACTATAAATAACAACTGCAGCATACTTTGCATAGTTATCATCAGTAGATAAACATAATTCTAGCCTTTTCATATTTTTATAATATCATGAAAAAAAAGGAAAGAATTAATTATGGAATTAAGCCCAAAAATTAGTGTCATAATGCCCGTCTATAATACTGCCGAAAAAGATTTTAAAGAGGCGATAGAGAGTATTTTAAACCAAGATTTCAGTGACTTTGAATTAATTATAATTGATGACTGTTCAAAGGATTATATTAGAAATATTGTAGAAGGTTATAATGATAAAAGAATAATTTATTTAAGAAATGAAAAAAATCTTGGTCTGGTGGGAACTCCAAATAGGGCTTTAAAAATTGCAAAAGGGAAATATATTGCAAGGATGGATTCTGACGACATTTCAAATCCGCAAAGACTTAGAGTGCAATTCGATTATATGGAAAATAACCCGCAAACAGACATCTTAGGTTCATCATTTATAAAAATTCCAAAAAATGAAATAATAAACTTTCCAATCGACAATGAAAAAATAAAATATACAATGATTTTTTCCCACAACTGCATTTGTCATTCAACTGCAATAATAAGAAAATCAACAATGGACAAATATGACATCAAATATGATGAACAAAATGATGTTTGTGAAGACTATGGACTATGGCTAAAACATATTGAAGAACTGACCTACCATAACCTACAAGACGTACTGGTAAAATACAGATGGTACTTAAGTAATACATCAAAAAGAAAAAAAATGATTCAAAGTGCAGGATCGCAAAAACTCATGTTTAATGCTCAGGCAAAACACTTTAATATTAATTGTGACAAAATTATTAAAAGTATTGAAAAATACTGTAACAACAAAGTTGTTACTTCAAAAGATTTGATAGAAATTATCAATTTCATATTACAAATAAAAGACTTATTAAATAAAGAAAACCCACAAGCAGTATACAATGTTAACAGAGTATTTTTCAAAGATTTTCTTAGAAAATGTATTAGCGATATTACTTTTATAAAAATTATTTTTTCAAAACAGCTTGATAGTATTATTAAATTGACATTTTTTGAAAAAATTGGCATGATTATAGGTTTTTAGTTTGTCATATTTTTTGAACGCAACTGTCTGTGAAATGTAATAGCAAATCTGTGCGCTTCATCCCTAATTCTTTGAAACAAATGTAGAGCAGGAGAATTTAGTGCTAAAATAACTGGCTTGGAATTATTAGGCAAGAATACTTCCTCTTCACGCTTTGCAAGTGAAACAATATCCAAATCAAGGCCCATGTCCTTCATAACATTAATAACGCTAGAAAGCTGACCCTTGCCCCCATCAATAATAATTAAATCTGGAGGCAAGATATCACCATTCTTAATTCTTTTAAAACGCCTACGCAAAATTTCACGCATACTTTTAAAATCATCAACTTCGCCCTTTTTAATTGTTTGGAGTTTATATTTTCTATATTTTGACTTTCTTGGTACACCGTTTTCAAAATAAACACCCGATGCAACAGTATTAGTCCCCTGTGTATGAGAAATATCATAACATTCTATGGTATGGGGAAACTTGCGTAAATTCAGTTTTTCCATAAGATAAACTCCAACTTCATTGTAATCATTTTGAATATTTGACAATTCTTTTAATTTAGCTTGGTCCATATTAAATTGCGCAGTATTTTGGGCCATATTAAGCATTTCTTTATCTCGGGTCGATTTTGCAACATTAATTGTAACCTTTTTTCCCAATCTGCCAGTAAGCCACTTTTCATAGAGTTCATAATCCTCAAGAGGATCTAACAATGTGATTTTTGCAGGAATTTCAGTGTCGGTAATAATTGCATAATACTCTCTTAAAACTGCTTGCATAATTTCGTTAGCATCACTATTACGAGAATTTGCTATATGAGTAAAAGTAAAATCTTTTTTATTGATTAATCTACCCTGACGCACCTGTAGTATAGTTGCGCAATATAACCCATCTGATTTAATTATTCCTACATAATCTTGATTAATACGAGTATTTTCACTAACAATCTTTTGCTTTTCCATGGTTTTTTTGATGTCATTGTAACTGTCACGATATCTTGCAGCTTTTTCAAATTCCAGATTTTTACTTGCAATTTGCATTTCTTTCTCAATTACTTTCAAAAGTTCGCTCTGCCTACCCGATAAGAAAAGCTCAACATCATTTAAAATTTTTTTATAATCTTGACTTGAAATTAATTTTTGACAAGGTGCACAACACTGCCCAATATCATAATAAAGGCAAGGTCTTGACTTAAATTTAGGTGTTTTACACTTTTTTAAGGGGAAAATTTTACCCAAGGTTTCAAGCGTACAATACATTGCTCTTGAATCAGTATAAGGTCCAAAATATTTACCCTTTAGCATATTTTTGTTTGCTTTTCTGACTACTGTAATTCGCGGATATTCTTCATCAGTTATTAAAAAATAAGGAAATTTTTTATCATCTTTTAATAAAATATTATACTTTGGCTTATATTTTTTTATAAGTTCCGACTCTAAAATTAAAGCCTCAACCTCAGAATTGACAACAATACACTCAACACGAACAATCTGCGGAACCATAACCTGCAGCTTTGGAGAATCTTTCTTGCCCACAAAATAACTATTTACCCTGTTATAAAGATTTTTTGCTTTACCAATATATATCAGCTCACCGGCTTTATCAAAATACTGGTAACAACCGGGTAACTTTGGCATAAGTTTTATTTGCTGTTTAATATCAGTGTTCATCAATCCTTATTTTATCACCAATTTTAACATCTAAACACCCATTAACAATTTCCAAAAGATATTTTGTACCAAAAACAGGTTTTAAAATTAAAAAAGGTGGAATATTATTTTTGTATGATATTACATTAAATTTATTATCTAAAAAAACTGCATCAAACTTAAAAAAACAAAAAAACGAATGTATCCAAAAGACATTTTTAAAAATAAGGATTTTTCTGCCTTTTGGTTTAAAACTAAACATTAACCCTAAAAATCTTTTTAGAAAGGACTCTTGCAAAAAAATATCTGCAATTACTCGTTTATTGTTTAAAAATATTTTTATATTTTTACTCATAACACTAGTATTTTTAAAAACATCTGATATAATAAATATATAATACTATAAGAGTAGTAATAAATCAACGCATACACATTAAAAAGGATTTCAAAGACAGCATACTAAATGGCCAAGGAGGCACAATGATACTAGAATATAAAATTGATGAACTCAATGTACAGAGCGCTTGGTTAAAAACGCTTTATGATCTTGTTGACGAGTTAAATTGCAAATGTCAGACATTTTTTGAGGAAAGCTATAATCCAAAAATGAAATGTTTTGGCTCAGTTCGAATCGTAAAAATTATAGGTTCAAACTCAATGCTCGGTTGGCTAAAATTAAGAATGGAAAGATACACACACTTTATTGACTCTTTAAATTCTCAAAGTACCAATTTTACAACCTCCTTCAACGAAGATGAATAAAGCACACAAAAGCCGCCTATGGCGGCTTTTGAATGTTTAATTATACAAGTTTAAACTCAATATTTAAAATTTGATTTGTAGAGTAGTTTTTTTGCAATTCTTGAATTACAACTTTTAGTTTATCTTTTCCAACAGTAAGTTCAAACACAGCATCTCTGTTGTTTCTTGTTGATAATTCAAATTCATGAGCACAAATTTGAATATTTTTAGAATCGATACCCTTACCATAAACAGTAGCAGGAACAAGACCAGCTGTCCTTAACTGTCTTGGGTTCATATTAGCATCACGCTCTTGAGCACTTAATTTGATGATGGTAGTTTCTGCCATATTATTTTTTCTCCTAAATATTTACTTTGGTGTTATTCTATTATATGTAGAAAATCATAAAATGCAATTTTATCATGAAAATTATTTCAAAAAACTTTATAGAACAAGAAATTAAAAATATCGGTTTTAGCCCCGAATATTTGCAAATAGGACTTAACAATCATAAATTTTTAAGTTTAAAAATTTATGATTTACGCTCATTTGAAGCAAATATTCTGAAACAAACCGCACTAAGTTGCGATTGTGATTGTGCTGTTAATAAAAATACAGTTAATTGCAAGGTGGAAAAAACTGACTGTGTACTTTCAGGAACAATATCTCAACTTATTGAGGTTTCAAAAAAACTCAAAAAACAGCCAAAAAATTTATCATTTAATGAAATTTCAAAAGATATAATTAAACAAATATTTTTGTATAAAAAACAATCAGTACCAAAAATTATGGGCATATTAAATCTTACAGATAATTCATTCTCTGACGGTGGCGAATTTCTGGATTTTAACAATGCCTGCGAACACGTTGATAAAATGATAAGACAAGGTGCTCAAATTATTGACATAGGTGCAGAAAGCACAAAACCATGCTCATTTGATGTTCAAGATGATATACAAATTAAAAGAATTATACCAATTATAAACTACATAAAAGAAAAATATCCTAAAACACAAATAAGCATTGATACTCGAAGCTCGATAGTTGCACGGGAATCCTTGACAGCAGGTGCTCAAATAATTAATGATGTATCAGGTCTGCGCTATGATAAAGATATGACAAAAAAAGTTGCAAAACATAATGCAAAAATAGTTATTGTACACTCACGCTCTACCCCAAAAGAAATGGACAATATGTGCAAATATAAAAATTTAATCGATGAAGTCTATTTTGAACTCAAGAAACAGTGTGAATATGCATTAAACAGCGGAATAAACCCGGAAAATATAATAATTGATGTAGGTTTTGGATTTGCAAAAAATTTTATACAAAACATTCAATTATTAGCCAGGATAGAAGAGTTCAAAAGTCTTGGTTTTGAAATTTTAGCAGGAGCATCAAGAAAGAGATTTCTGCAAGAACTCATTGGTGCAAAAACACCAAAAGAAGCAGATGATATAACAGCTATCAGCAGTGCTTACTTTGCAAATTGTAAAATTGACTATATACGTGTTCATAATGTGCAAAAAACTGCAGAAGCAATAAAATTTGCACAAATTTTTAATCAACAAAAAATTTAAAATTTATATTTTTTATCCGATTTTAAAACCTTTTCAAAAACCTCGGAAAAAGGGATAATTGGGGTGAACTTATATCCACACCCATCACTTAAAGATGCACCCATTGAAAAAATCTCTTCTTGAGGATATTGAGCACATATTCTGTCACGATTTTTGTGATTTGTACAAAGACGAGTCAGAGGATCCAAAAAATTGCATTTAAAAATTAAACCTGTTTCATCAGAACCCACAACTTCAAGATTTGCATAGAACTTATGCATTTTTTGAAGCTTCTCAAACGTTTCTTTATCGCAAATGATACTACTGCCGTGCTTTACATAAATTTTTTCACAACAACAACCGCAACGATTACATTTCCCGCTACGGTAATACTTTTTTTTCAAAATATAAAGGTAATAAAACCTTTTAAATTTATGAAGCAATTTCATTTAAAAATTCTTCATTAGATAACAATGAAAAAATAGCATCGTCATCATCAATTGAAATTTCACCATCAAAAACTTTTGAAACAACAAGTGCATCAGCACTTTTATCATCCGCATCACTAAGTGCAAGCTTTGTGAACTTTTGTACATCTTGTTCTCTTTCGTAAAGTTTTAACGCAATATCAGAAATATTCGACTCATCAACAAATAAACCGCTATCATCACTTTCATATACGCCTTGCGTATTTAGAGAAGAAATTTTACTTATACTGTTATGTGATACAGCTTCATTTCTCTCATTTGAAATTCTGTCTAACATGACCCAAGTCCTTATTCATACACATGTATAGTATCCAATATTTAGAATAATTTTGTATCAATCTTTAGGTCTATTTTTTTATTTTTATGTTATATTAAACAAGTAAGAGAGGAAAGAATTATGGAAAATCAAAAACGTGTATTACTATGCATACTTGACGGGTGGGGAATTTCGAGCGACACAAAATATAATGCCATATCAAAGGGTAAAACACCTAATTTTGATAATTTTATCAAAACAATGCCCCATACACAAATTCATGCAGACGGAAATAATGTGGGACTGCCAAAAGGTCAAATGGGTAATTCGGAAGTAGGTCACTTAAATATTGGTGCCGGCAGAATCGTTTATCAGGAATTAACAAGAATCAACAAAGCAATTGAAAGCGGTGATTTTTTTAAAAATGAAGAATTTCTAAACGCAATAAATCATGTTAAAAAATACAATTCATCACTTCATATTTATGGACTGGTTTCTACAGGTGGTGTCCATAGCTCTATTGAACATCTGAAAGCCTTAATAAAAATGGCAGCACAAAACGGTCTTAAAGATGTATATGTCCACGCTTTTTTAGATGGTCGTGACACACCTCCGCAAAGTGCAAAAGAATTCTTGGAAGAAATAGAACAAACGTTAAAAGAATACAATCTACCACCAATTGCCTCTGTGATTGGAAGATATTGGGTAATGGATAGAGATAAACGCTGGGAAAGAGTAGAAAAGGCATATGATGCACTACTTTTAGGTGAAGGTAACAAAGCCAAAAGTGCCGTAGAAGGACTTCAAAAATCATATCATAACGGTAAAAATGACGAATTTGTCGAACCTATAGTTGTTGGTGGAAAAAGAATTCAAGATAATGATGCAATTATTTTCTTTAACTACAGACCAGACCGCGCAAGAGAAATTACAAGCGCAATAGCACTCAATGACTTCACAGGTTTTAAAAGGAAAGTAAAAAGGGGAAATATTTATTACGTATGCATGACCCAATATGACGAAACATTTCCTCTGCCTGTAGCGTTCAAGCCTGAAAGGTTAACAAATATCTTAGGACAAGTTTTGGATGATAATAATATAAAAGAATTTAGAACAGCAGAAACAGAAAAATATGCACATATAACATTTTTCTTTAACGGAGGAGAAGAAACTCCATTTAAACTAGAAACAAGAAAACTTGTTGCCTCTCCCAAAGTTGCAACTTATGACTTAAAGCCCGAAATGAGTGCATATGAAGTATGCGATAACGTTCTTAAAGCACTTGAAAACAATGAGTATGGTTTCATACTTGTAAACTTTGCAAATCCAGATATGGTAGGACATACTGGAGTAATGAATGCTGCAATTAAAGCTGTAGAAGCTGTTGATGAGTGTGTAGGAAAAATTGCAAAAAAGGCATTAGAAAATCATGTTGAAATGATAATAACCGCAGATCATGGTAATGCAGAATGGATGTTTAATGAACAAACAAACTCTCCACAGACAGCACATACAACAAATCCGGTACCATTTATCTTGGTTACAAATGATATGAAAAATGTAGAACTTAATAATACAGGAGCATTGTGTGACATTGCCCCAACGGTATTAGATTTACTTGGTATAAAAAAACCAATAGATATGACAGGTAAAAGTTTAATTAAACATTAGAAATACCCGCTCAAGCGGGTATTTTTTTGCAACAGCAAACAAGTCCTGCTATACCAATAAAAAATATAATCACAGAAACAATTTGAGCAATAGGGACATGGCAAATATTTAATACGCTATCGGTCCTTATTCCTTCAATTATAAATCTGCCTATGGAATACAGTATGAAATAAGAATAAAAAACCACTCCATCTGAGCATTTCTTATTTTTTCTCACAAAGAAAAACAATATAACAAAAACAAGTAAACACCACAAAGACTCGTACAAAAAAGTAGGATGAAAATACTCATAAGAAGAATATTCAATAGGTCTGTATTGCGGAGAAATATATAATTTCCAAGGCAAATTACATGGTGTGCCAAATGCCTCAGAATTAAAAAAATTACCCCAACGACCGATTGCCTGGGCTAAAACTAGCCCATAAGTAATTACATCAGCATAAGGTAAAAGTGGCAATTTATTTTTTTTAAAGTAAAAAATTCCTGCCAACACACCGCCCAAAATTGCTCCATGTATCGAAATGCCTCCATGCCATAAGGCAGGTATTTCCATAGGATGATAAAAATAATAATCAATATTTAAAACAACATAATATAATCGAGCAAATAAAATCCCGCTAATTATCATTAAAGGAAAAAAATCATATAAAATTTCTATATCTACATCCTTGCTATATTTTTTTGCAATTAAAACAGAAACAAATGTCCCGAGTAAAATTGCGCAAAACATAACAACGCCATACATTTTCACATCGTAATCACCCAGAGAAAAAGCATTAATAAAAGGAGATTGAAACATTATTCAAAACTACCGTTATAATCACCTACTTGATACTTTTGTGCATACTTATTTGCGGTATCTTGCAAATAATTTATTTGAGAAAGTATATCATCCTTATCATTAGTCTGAGGCTTAAGTTCTAAATACTTATTATAAGATGCAATTGCCTTATTTAATTTCTCTACAAGCTCACTTGCTTCTTGCACATTAATATTTTTTAAGTCAGAAAATTCATCCGAATTATCATCGCTTACCACTTCAACTTGAATATCTGAATCATTCGAAGTTTCATCTTCCAGAATTTGCAGCGCATCACTTTCCTGGGCAACTGCAAGAGAATAATATGAATCAGCATAATCAGGTTTTATTTTTATAGCTTCACTCAACTGCTCCTGAGCTTTTTTAAAATCTTGAGCACTAATATATGCAACTCCGAGATTATAACGTGTCTCAAAAACCGTACCATCTAAATCAACACTTGACTCAAGCCTGCAAATTGCACTTTGAAAGTCACCTTTTTGCATATATTCTTGAGCTTTGTTATTTAATTCCTCAATCGCAATATTATTTATACATGCACTACATAAAACACTTACAAACAATATCGCTAAAAATAATGTCAATTTTTTCATATTTTATTCCTTTTGCTAAAATTTTATAATCAAATTTTTATACTTGCAAGTATGTTAAGAAATAATTAATCTTAAGACTTAGTTGAGCCAGTTAAAACTTTTAACATAATCCTCAGAATTAAGCTTACCCTTAATTTTTGCCAAGAACAACCTGTAATCATCAGCAGAAATTTCAATTAAAGGAATTTTATTCACATTTTCAACTATTTGAGATCTGGCACCTTCTTTTATCTTGTTCCCCGTAAGTGTACTTAATAAAGTATTTAAAGATGCATTTCCCGCCGCCCCCAGAACATTACTAACATTTTTTGAAAGTCTGCCCAGGACTTCTATATTTGCATCGTCATTTATAATATCATAATTACCATATATAAATAAACTCAAATTATTTCCCTTAGAGAAAATTTCCAAAGAAGAAATTTTACCAGCCCCAAGTTCAAAGCTACCCTTTATTGCAGAAAATTCACCTGTTTTATATGGCATTAAAACTTCTATTAAATTATTTAAAGTTAAACCAAGAATTCCACTTTTTATTAAATTTCCAGCTCTTAATAAATATTCTAATGACCCAAGCTTTGGCATTTTACCATTATTTACGCTAAAATTTACATTACCCGAAACAAGTTTAATATCTTGAGCATTTTCCGGAATTTTACCCTTTAATTTAATTTTTGCATTTGTTCTGCCGTAAATTTGATTCTGCAATCCAAGAAAATTTTCACTAAGCGTATTTGCATCACAATCATTTACAACCGAGTCAATATCAAAAAGCATGGATGAAACATCAAAATTTCCGCTTGATTTTATATTTCCGCCCGCAATGTCAAAACTCATGTCGTTAATGTTTAACATATCACCCGTAGGATTAGAAAAATGCATTTTTAAATTTGAAGCTTTAATATTATACAGTTCAATCTCGTCAGCACTAGCATGACCATCAAGAATTAATAAATCCTTGGGCTTTAAAATTATTGGCTGACCAGGAACAATATCGGAAGAACCTTTTGGTAACTGAGAAATTCCTTCTATAAGTTGGGAAAGACTTGTCTTTTTTGACATTATATTTAAATTTTCCACAATAACAGGTAATGTTTGTTTATTTTGTATATTTGCAAAAATTTCAACATCGGAATCAAAACTTTTACCTTTAATTGTAGCAATTATTTTTCTTTTTGAAATATCACAATCCAAATCATTAATTTTTGTACTGTACAAAGGAATATTAATATTTCTAAAATTAATTTTACCGGTTGCATGCGGCAATAATACACTTCCGTTTAGATTCAAATCACACTTAAAAAGTCCTTGTTTTAAAACTGATTTTTTAAAAATTACATTAAAAACCTTTGCTGTAACTGCATTAGGTGTGAAAATCCTAAAATTACTAAAAGATAAATTTTTTCCATTAGAAATAAGATTACCATAAGCTTTCAACATTGTCACAGGAGTTGGCTTATTATTCTGAGAAGGAATAAACATTACATAGCTTGCATTATTTATTTTAGCGCTGTTTTTTGCAAAATTAGCGTTTGCTTCAAACTCCCTATCATACTGAATATCACCGAAATTTGCCCCCATATATGTAATATCAGTGCCACGAGGAAGAGTTAAATAAGAAATAAGAGAATAATTATTAAAATCACCTTTTATTCTCCCTTTTAGACGAATTTCACCCTTTACCTTAAAAGGATAAGTAAGATACGGATTAATCAGCCTATCTGCAGAACTTTCGTCAATATTTGTAGAAAACATTGCATTAAATAACGGCTTTTTAGACAAGTAATCTCTAGCTGTCGCATTAAAGTAAATAGGCGTATTACCGTAATTAAAATTAAAAGCATCAACAAAAATTTTTTCACCTGTAAACTTTATTGCGCCGCTTTTTAAAATTAGAGGGATTTGTTGTTTTTTATTAAACATGGAAATATTATTAAATTTAATTTTTCCGTAAGGAAAATTCTTTTTAATGTTTAAATTAAAATCTAGATATCCTTTATAATCAACGAAATCTGAAAGTAAAATCCTGAAAAGTTTAATATCGGAATTGTTTACAAAATTTTGAACATTACCAAAACTGAAATTATTTGCGCTTAATTTTAAATTTAATTGCGGGTTTCTTATAAAATCATTAATATGCCCATCTGCATAAACATCTGAATCAAAAAATTTTACATGGGAATTTGAAATTATAATTTTTGAACCATCAGCACTATATTTTCCATCGATAAATTTGATATTTTTTGACACATCAGAATTAATCGGCTCAAAATTACCATACAATTTTACTTTAGAATAATCTTGCTTTTTAAAATTTGCAGGAATTTCACCCTTAACCATACCAAAGGCATTAAATAAGAAATCTATTTTATTCAAAGGTGCATTTGTAAGTAAAAATTTTAAATCATTATTGGAAAAATAATGTTGCTCTTTTATAATATTAAGCAGCCGAGAGTAAGAAAGCATTTTAACACCGAGATTTAAATTTAATTTAAATTTTGCACTACTCTTTGTTAAATCAGATTCATTAGGAGTAATAGAGCCTTTTAAATAAGAGTCAGCTCCACTAAATTTAGTAACAATATCCACATTAAAGGTGTCGGAAAATGTAATTTTACCTTTTATATTAGAAAAATTATAATTTGGCAAAATCGTAGCACTTACGTTTTTTAAAATAATTTCCCCGGTTGGTTTTATATATTTTATAAAATCAAGACCTTCAAGACTTTTGGCTTTTCCTTTGAAAACTATTGATAGATTTAAATCACCTTTTGCTTGCTTAATAAACGATAAATCACCGCTATAAGTTTTTATAAGTGTACTTGTTTTTGCTATATTTAAAATGTCAGTAGCAGTCACATTGGTAATTTGTGTCTTTACATCAAGATTATTATAGTCATCGGCAAATCCACGCAACTCGAATACACCGCCTGACATATCTGCACTTGTATTGACAATATTAATAATTTTCCCATTAAAGTCCAATTCAATTTTCCCATTCCTTAAAACAGTGTTTAAGCCATCCATAGAGGCAGTAATGTTTTTTGCCTTAAATTTACCATAAACAACTGCATCATAAATTGTGCCACTAGTTTTAATATGTATTTTACCGTTGCCAGAAATCTTCATAAAAGGTAAAGGTCCAAGTTTAAAGCCTATTACCCTTTGAACAGGAATTAAATACTTGTGTGCAAATGCTAAATCGACAGAATCCGAGGATACTACATCATATTCTCCGGTTTGTTTACCATATATTTCAGAATGACCTTTAACTTTAACAAACTGATTGTTTGGACCTGCAACATATACATTTACATTTACAATATCGCCATCAAAATTACAATCAACCGAAGCTGTATCAAAATTTTTTGGACGAGTAAATAAGTAAAGGTCATCAACTTTAATATCCCCATTAATATCTGGTTTTTTGTAATTACCTGAAATATTAATCTCACCATTAAGCTTTGCATAAGGATTAGCTTTTAAAAGTTCATTAATAATATCTGTTTTATAAACAACGAAAGATGCAGGAATAATACGAATAAAACTCATGAATTCACTATTTGTAATTTTTAAATTTATATCCGGTTTTGGATTCTTTGTTTTATAATTTTTTACTAACCCCGAAAAATTTAAATTAATATCATGAGACAAAACATCGGAAGGCTTAATGAGAAGTTCTCGTTTCTGCGCAATAAATGGTAAAGACAAAGATGTTGTTGCAGGCAAAGAAATAATATTTTTTTTACCATTATAGTTAAAATTAGCTAAAACATCTGATAATTCTACATTAAGTAAATAGTTAGCATTTGTTCTGTCCTGATTTTTCTTAAAAGAAAGGTTGGCTTTTGCAGACAAATTATTAAAAATATTGCCTGAAAACTCATTAAAATATGGTAAATAAGGAGCTAAATTAATATTTCTAATATCAATGTCAAAATTTGTATCTTTATAGTCTAAATACTTATTAATAGGTAACCTTGAATCAAAGTAAAATGCAACATTAGTATCATGGCAATTCAATGAATCAAGGGCACATGTTTTTAAAATACCTTTTGTATTTATTTCAAGTTTTTTCGGATTGTCCGAAGCGCTGAAAAGTAATGCATCAGAAACATATTCAAGTTTTTTATCAAACTTTTTGTCTAAAAAACTAACATTAATATTATTAATTTGCACATTTGCTTTTTTAAATCTTAATTTAAGCGGAAATTTTATCTCGTTACTTATAAATTTTTCAAAATCAAATACGCCGTCCCTATCTCTTTGTAATATTAGCTTAAAATCATCAGAACTGAATTTTGAAACTGAAATATTTTTAAACAAAAGAGGTAAAATTGCTATTCTTAAGTTACATCTTGCAGTAGATAAAATGTTTTCTTGTTCATCGGGCATGGAAATTGAAAAATTATCTGCAGTGATACTTATTGTTAAGTCTGGCAATGTACGTACTTTTGTATTAGAAAAGCATACAGTCAATCCAGAATTTTCTTTGACAATTTTTTTTATTTTATCTGCACTCAAGCAACAACTTGCAAGAAAACCTGCCAAAAAATATGTAACCAGACAAAAAGCGCCAAGTGAACAAATAAAAATTATAATTTTTTTCTTTGAAAAAACCATGTGACAATTATACTATCTGAACTATCAGAGTAAAAATTCTTCATATTTTTTAATTTCACTTTTGCAAAATTAAAAAAATGACTTAATATAATAATTATGAAAAAAATATTTTTAGCAATTACCTTTGTGGCTGTTTTACTAACAATGTATAGTCTAAACACATTAGCTGCAACACTAGAAAAGGGTTCTTTTGTTCTTGTAGAAACAAAGAAAATACTCTCTACACAAACACTACAAGAAGGTGATACGGTTTACTTTATTGCACCACAGGACACTTGGCTAGATGAAATAAATATTGTGCCTAAAAATAGTATTTTTACAGGTTATGTAAGCATGCTGAAAATGCCTGTAAAGGGCATTAATGCTGCAATTAAGTTCAAAATTACACATATCACATTACCAAATGGTGAAACACATGAGTTTGACGGAGTAATAACAGACGGTAAAAGCGATATGATAGGAGGAGAACTGGCACCACCTGCTTCATATAATAAAATGACACATTTATATCAATCTAGGTGGCACTGGTCAGGAACAACACAATGGGTGCCAAGCGGAGATTACGAATATGGACAACATAGAGGTGTAAAACCCGGACAAAAACTTTTCGTTGTAAATGAAAGCCCATATATTACAAATGATTGATTTAAACTTTACTATCAAAAATTATAGTGTATTATAATAAAAAGGAATAAAAGGAGGAGACATGGGTAAAGTATTTAAAAAAGGTTTGGTACTGTCAGTATTTACAGCCTTCACCTTGTTAACCAACTCTGCATACGCAGATTCCAACTATTCATACGTCACAAATACAAACAATAACTATAGCACTCTACAGGGTCAAGTTGTCTATGTTCCAACCGGAACTACGACAAGTGCCATTATTTCACAAACTCTTGACTCGAAAACTTGTAGTAAAGGAATGAGCGTATATGCAACCTTAAATAAAGATTTCACATACAATGGAATTGAAGTTGCGCCGCAAGGTTCTACACTTAACGGCACTATAACAAAATGTAAAAAAGCGGGAATAGGCAATAGAAACGGTCAAATACAAATACGATTTACAAGTATTACAACACCATCAGGCTATAATATACCCGTTAGTGCAATGATTGCAACAACAGATAATACTGGTATATTAAAAGGTGGTGCAACAAAAGACAGTGCTAAAGATTACGGCAAAAATGTTGCAATTGGTGCAGCAGGAGGAGCTGTCCTGGGCACTGCAATGGGACCACTCTCTGGCGGAAAAGTTGGAAAAGGTGCAGTATACGGTACAGCAGTAGGAGGCGGACTTGGTCTGCTAAATGCAGCAAGACAATCCGGAGAAGATGTGCAAATACCTGCAAATGCAGTTATGGATATATATTTTGACCAACCAATAACCCTAAGTGCACCAAAGAGTTATTAGTAAATATAGTAAATCGGCTAATTTAAATTAAAGTCATTTATTTAAAAATAAATTCAAAGAAAATAAAAAGAGACGATATGACTAAATTGAGAGACAAATTTTATATTGACGATTCGGATGATTTAATGGAAAACGATATCAAAACGCTTCCCAATAGTTTCGAAGATGACAGAGACGAGTTATCCCTAAAAAACTCGCTTATAATGTCTATCATACTACATCCCGTAGCGTTTTTCGTTATTTGGGCACTCATTACATACGCAATTAGTTTAAACTTAATTCAAAAACCACCCTTAAAACCAAGAGATATAGAATTTGTAATAACACAAAATGAAGCAATGCCGATTAACAAAAATACAAAATATCGTTCCGACAGAAATTCGAGAGCAGGCGGAATACATGACCCAAATCGAAAGGTTTCTTTGCCTAGTGCGCCTTCTAAAGCTGCACCAAAATCTGTTTCATCACCGTCGGTAGCGCAAAAAAAGACTACACAACCTAAACAACAAGTAAAAAAACAAGTCACCCCTGTAAAAAAACAACAAACTCAGGCACCAAAAGCACCGCAAAAGCCGCAACCTGCAAAAGCACCTTCACCATTGTTTAAGCCCACACTTAAACCAGCTACAACACCACCAAAAACTCAAGCACCAAAGCTATCGCAAGTGCCAAAAAGTCCTTTTTCGGTGGCAGTTCCAAAAAGCACAGCTCCTGTGGGCCCTGCACCCAGTTTAGGTTCTAAATCAGGCTCAAGTACATCCGGCGGAAGTACAGCATCAGGCACCTCTAAGGGCACAGGTATGCCATCGCCTCAATTTTCGGCATCAAAAGGTAGTTCAAGTTCCGGTGCATCAAGGAGCTCAACTGGTTCAAGAGGTTCAAGAGGTTCAGGATATTCCGGCGGAAACATAGGCAATCCGGGTCCGGGAAATCCATCCGGACCTCCCGGAATAGACGCAATAAGACAACCAAACTGGGGGCCTTACATGCGTGATTTAGAAGCAAGAATAAAAAGAAATTGGAACCCTCCAAAAGGCGACCAAAGCAAACGAGTTATCTTATTATTTAAAATAGGACGTGATGGCAGATTACTGTCGATACAAACAGTAAAAAGTTCGGGTCAACCACTATCTGATGCTGCAGCAAAGGCAGCAGTTGAGTTGACAGCACCTTTTAGACCATTACCTCCAGAATTTAAAGGTAGCAGCATAGATATTGAGTTTACTTTTGATTACAACGTACTCGGAGCAAGTTACAGATAATACAGAAAATGAGGATAAAATATTATGGAACTTTTTTTAGAATCAATCAAAATGGACTGGCCTGTTTTAACGCCTATTTTCATTTGTTCAATTCTTACAATTGCTGTTGCAATTAACCGATTTTACTACTACAAAAAAAATGACCGCAACATTGGTGAATTTATTCAAACTTTGCAAAAAGCTTTGGTAAAAAACAATATTGGTGCCGCACAAAGAGCATCGATACAATTAGGGGGCATTATAAGTGAAATGGTGGACGAAGGTTTAAGAATATACACCGAACAGCGCGCCGGTTTTTCAAGGGCGTATGATATATCAGCAAGCCTAGCTACAAGAAAACTTGAAAAAGGGTTAACAATACTTGGTACAATTGGTGGCGTTGCACCATTCCTTGGCTTATTTGGTACGGTTGTGCGTATTTTATATACATTTCAAGACTTGGCGGTACAAGGTAATCAATCTGCAGCCGTAGCTACAGGTATTGCATCAGCTCTTATTGCAACAGCTTTTGGTCTTGGTGTTGCAATTGTGGCAGTAGTCTTGTATAACTATTTTCAAACGGTTGTTTCTCGTTTTGAAAGCGATTTTAAACTAATTAAACTTGTGTTCCTTAGCTTTATTGACTCTGACGAAGAAGTAAAAGTAGACGAATCAGGTACAATTGCTCTTTAATTTTGAGGTAAAAAAATGGTTATAAAAGTAAGTGCAGACGGTAAAAAACCCGTATTTAATGAAATAAACATAACACCATTGACAGATATTTTTCTGGTTTTGTTAATAATAATGATGGTTATCGCTCCCAGTTTTCAATCTTTAGATAAGAATATAACAATTCCGGAAATCAACTCTGGTGTAAGTATTGAAGAAAAAAATGCAACTGTTGCACTAACAAAAGAAGGTGAGTTATTTTTAAACGGAGAAAAAACAAGTCATGATGCTCTAGAGGGTAAACTTGCAGCCTTAATTTCAAATATGGAAAAAAAGGAAGTTGTTGTCAAAGCAGACGAAAAAGCAAAAAGCTCAGATATAATGCAAATAATGCGCTCTGCCCAAAATGCCGGATTTGAAAAGCTTGTTGTAGCAGGTGAACCACTTAGTAAAAAAGAGCAAAAAGAACTCCAAAACAAGGGGGAAGAACAATGAAAAGACAAACATTTAACGAAATAAATATAACCCCCCTAACCGACATTTTTCTTGTGTTATTAATTATAATGATGGTTATAGCGCCAATGCTTGACCAACAGGGTTTGAATTTAGCAATACCTGACTACATAGAAAAAACACAAGATACGCCAAAAGAAAATAAAATACTTACAGTTACAGTCAGCTCGGATAACAAATATTATATAGACGAAAGCGAAATTCAAGAAAAAGACTTGTTTAACACAATCAAAGAAAAGTCATCAACTTTGACTGACGGACTAATGATTCAAGCAGAAGGCAATAGTCAGCATGGATGCGTTGTTAAATTAATGGACACAGCAAGAAATGCAGGTGTTAAAAGCATTTCAATTATGGAAATTTAAATTTAAAAGGCAGGTTACATGATTTTCAAAAAAATCAATACAAGCCCTAAAATTTTAAAAATTTTAAAAATAGGTTCTATATCATTTTTTGGATTTATATTATTTTTATATCTTTCATTTTTGCTTATACTGCCAAATGTAATAAATGTAAATAATTTTACGCCGCAAATAAATACGCAAATCGAAAAGCAAACCGGATTTAAATTTTCATTGATTAACCCTAAGTTTAAAACAACTTGGAGACTCGGTATTAAATTTGCTGCAGACAACGTCTTATTAAAATATCCCGACGATACAGATTTCTTAAACCTTAAACGACCATCCATAGAAATTAATTTACCAACTTTAATTTTTAAAAAACTGAATTTGGACAAAATATATGTCCAAAATGCAAACGTAAAACTTGTTTTTACAAAAAATAAAAACTATACAATAGAAGAAAACATAAATAAAATAACTGACGAATTGCAAAAAAATAACAAGGAAAACAAACAAAATAATTTACCAATAGAAATAAAAAACATTAATATTGACATACAAAAAGTCGATTTGCTTGTAAAAGACGAAAATATTTCAAAAGACTTTTTATTGGTTGCAAACAATACGAAAGTATCGCTTTCTTCGCTAAACGGACCATTAAAATTAAATAGCAACGGATATTTAAAAGCGGAAGGAAATAAAGAAAATTTTATAGATTATAACATTAAATTACAAACAAAATTACCAAAACAAGAGCAAAAAAATAAAAACGATGTAAAAATTATTGACTTTTTCCCAGATTTTAACCCACTTGCAAATCTGGACACTTACAATTTTCACTCAAAGATTGACTGCGATTTAAAAATTACTGAGCTTGGAGAAAAATTTAATGCAAAAGGATATTTCAATATCGACGAAATTACTTTAAAAATTAACAAATACAACCTGCCCCTCAGCTACATGAAGTCAACTTTTAATAAAAATAATATTAACACTAAATCCAAAATATACATTTCAAAAGATGAGCTTATTAGTGCTAATAACACTATGAATATAAGTAAAAAATCAAATCTTGATCTAAACATTAAAAGCGACAAAATCAGTCTTACTAATGTTCAAAATCTTGTTGTATCAATACTCGAAATGTTTGCAATCAAAAATGATGTAAAATCTGCAAGTGTAAAAGGATATTTTAACTGCGATTTTAACTTAAAAAGCGATCTTAAATCAGTTAAATCATCCGGAAAATTAGAACTGCAAGAAGCAAACGTTAAATATCCAAAAATAGGATTAAACCTAACTCAAATAAAATCCCTGCTTGATTTTAACGGCAATAAAATCTCAATTAAAGATACTCAAGCATTTTTAAATGGTTCAAAACTTGCAGTATCAGGAACAATAGACTCAAAGACAAATACTGACATAACCGTCAGCTCTGATCCTGTAAAAATTTCCGATATTATCAAGCTTGCAAAACAAACAGGAATTTTAAAAGAAAAAGACATAAAAGACTACTCTTTCAACAACGGGATTGCAATAATACTGTTTGAAATAAGAGGAAATTTTAAAAATTTAGTACCTGTTGCAGATATAAAGCTCAACAACTTGGCAATGCTAATTAAAAGTCTAAGCACATCAATAGCTATTGATAAAATCTCTATTGTTGCGCAACCTGATAAAAAAAATGATTTTAGCGCAAAAGCAAATATTCAAAATTTCAAAGCCAACATTAAAAACCCATCATTAACAATTAATACAGACAAAAGTATAATAAATGCAAACTCTGAAACACTAACTATTGAACCATTTTTAATAAATTTACAAGGTACAAAAATTAACACTTCAGGCGAGATAAAAAACTACACAAAAAATCCTGAAATTAAATTTATTTCAAACGGAAATATAAATCCACAAACAATATTGGCTTTTGTACCTGCACAAAACAGAAAATATATAACATATCAAGGTCAAATGCCATTTAAACTTGAAATTAGTGGTACATTAAATAACATAAATTTGAAAAGTGATGTAACTTCAAATCCAAAAAACCACATAAGCATTATTGATATTAAAAACATAAAAGGTCTGGAAAATAATCTTAATGCAGACTTAAACATAAAAAATAACAATATTATTATAAACACTATTTCAATTATATCTAAAAATAAAAGTATAGCCGATATTAATGGCAAAATACTTAATATAAACTCAAATATGCCACAGTTTTCTTCTTTTAATATCTTAATACCGCAAAAACTTTCACTAACACTACCTGCGCTTGCCATGTTATCATTTGATACAGATGCAAATCTTATCTTGAACTCAACTGTATATAATCCGCAAATAAGCGGTAATGCAAATATTTCAAATTTATCTTATCCTGATTTTAAAATAAACCTTGCAAATACTAAACTAGATTTCAAGAAATCTACAATTAATGCACAAGCACAAGGGCTTAAAATTTCTGATTCCGATTTCAATGGAAATGCCGAAATTTCAAGCAACTTCAGTAAAGTTATAACAATCAATTCACTGGATTTTAATTCTAATTACATAAATGCAGACTCATTGTTAAAACTGACAACATCATTACCAAATACACAAACTACAGCAGGTCCGACATTGCCACTAATTATCAAAAATGGTAATGCAAAGATTACAAAATTAAAATCAGGCACAATAGAATCACAAAATATTTCTTTTAATTTTAATTTATACAACAACTTATTCACACTTTCAAAGATAGTTGCAACATTTGCAGATGGAAATATATCTGCTGATGCAACCTATAACATTGCAAACACAAAAGTAACAATAGATGCAGTTGGAAAATCAATAAACGCAAAAAAAGCAGCATCATGTTTTGCAGGCGGCAGTTCTATAATAATGAGCGGTACAGCAAACGGAATCTCTAAAATTAATTTTAGAGGGAATAATCTTAATCAACAAATGAGAACACTAAACGGACAAGTAATTTTTGACATTTCAAATGGTCAATACGGGGAAGCCGCAAGGTTTGAAAGATTTTTACATGCAGGCAATCTACTTTCGCAAAGCCTTTTGAATTGGAACATTAACCAAACCATCTCTGCAGTTACAAGTAGAAACACCGGAGAATTTAAAAATATTGAAGGTAAAATATCTTTATCAAATGGTTGGGCAAATATTACAAGTCTTGAATCATCAGGACCTAATATGAGTTTATATATAACAGGTAAATATAATCTATTGACTGAAAATTCCGATATAAAAGTGCTCGGCAGAATTTCATCATCAGTTGTGAGTATTTTAGGACCTCTGGGTTCTTTTTCATTAAATAAAGTTGTAGAAAAACTTCCTGATGCAGGACTTGCCATTTTAAATACCATTAAAACAATAACACCAACAAACCCATTATTTGCAGACATAAATCAAAGTGATATCTCAAAAATTCCACCATTGAGTAATGTTTCCAATAATTCTACTTCAAAAGATTTTCAAGTTTTGATTAATGGTCCTCTATCAAAAACAACATCGATAAAATCATTCAAATGGGCTAACCCGCAGTCAACAGATATAAATTAATCAGCTTGAATAACATCACCCAAAGAATTAATAAAGTCTTGCTGGTTATTAATTGTGTCCGGACTAGCAAGTATAGAAATAGTTGGCTTATTTTTAAAAACATGTTTTGCGGCTTTAGATATATCATCGATTGTTATAGAGTCAATTGCCTTTACATATTCATCAATTCTTTTAATTCCGTACGGCAGAGTCATATTCATTGAAATTAAATCTGTTTCAGATGCAGGCAACTCAGTTTGTTTTGCAATTCTTTGCTTTAGTTGCATTTTTGCAGAATCTAATTCTTCCTGGCTAACAGGTTCACTTAGCATTTTTTTAACTTGTACATCAAAACCGTCTAGCGACTTTTGCAAATTATCGTAACTAATTTCATCTTGCGCCTTATCATCTGTTGTACTCATTATAAACATAGTTAAAATACCAGTATCCTCAAAAGATTGCACCTGAGAAGAGACTCTGTAGGCAAGTTTCTTATTTTCGCGCAAATCTTGAAATAACCTTGATGCAGGTGAACCACCCAAAATTTCATTTAAAAGCTCAAATTTTACTTCATCTTTAATATTACCCGACATTTTAAAAGAATAAGTTTTATAAATCTGGGCTTGGTTCAATTCAGCTGTATCAACAATAACTTTTGTTTCCTTATTTGGCTTATAAATACAATTAAATTTTGGGGTAAAATCCTTGAATACAACAGGACTTTGCGAAACAAAAGACATGGCAGATGCTTTTAAATCAGGATTTGAATAAAATGGAGCAGTAACTACATAATTGGAAGAAGATTTATTTATCATATCTTTATAATGTTTTACAACGTCATTCAGATTCATAGACTCCAACCCTTTAAGAATTTCTTTAGCAGAACCAAAGTAATTGGGGTACAACTGTACAAGCATATTATCTGATCCATCTTTGTCGATTGATTCAAAATAAGCTTTAATTTTATTTTTTGCTTTTTCAAAATCTTCATTCGAAAAATTTGGATTATACATAACTTCATTTAATAATGACATTGTTTTACTTAAATCTTTAGACATGCAATTAGCACTGACTAATATTTGAAATCCGTTTGAATCAAAGTTATACTCAATTCCACTTGACGTTGTATCAATGTCAATTTGTTCCTTTGAACGTAAGGCAGAACCTGTATTTAATAATTCAGTTAAGACATATGGTATTGCAAGATTTTTAGGCATAGCAGAAATTGCACTTAAACGCCAATTAAGATAACAAACATCAGACTTGTTTGAATTATTAAGCGCAATATGCGCATTATTATTTAAAGCATATTCACTTACATCAGTAGTGTCTATACTCCTTGAACCGAAAGAAATTTCCCCGGCAGATGCAGCTTTGTTTTTGGGAACAAATTTACTATTTGAATAGTTATTCAATATTTGTTCATCACTTACACCAGCAGGATGAACTATTGCCATTGAAACCTTATTTAAATCAACATACTTAAGCGCAGCATTCACAATGTCTTGTGCAGTAAGGGAATTAATGATATTTTGCATGTTTGAAATATCATTTAAATTACCATCAAGAAATCCGCTTCCAATTGCCTCACAAGTATTTTCAGCACTTTCAAAACTTATGGCAAGCTGCTTCGTTAAGTTACTTTTAATTGTATTCATTTCGTATTCACTGGGAGGGTTTTTAGTTAAATCTAATATTACATCATAAAATGCATCCAGTGCTTTTTGCTCTAATTGAGCTGGTGTATTAATTTGTACAAATAATGCTTGCGGGTCATTATTATTTAAACCTACTTTTTGCAAACTTAAATAACTATACGAATTTAGCTGAGAAAGAGCTTTTGAAAGTCTTGAAGAAGAATTACCTTCCAGCAAAATATCGAGAGCCTCGAGGGCAATTGTATCTCGCGTATTATCAACAGTAGGAGCTGCAAAACCCATTATAATATTTGTAGTATTTGTAATTTGTGATTTTAGATCAATTCTAACAGGCGTGGTTATTGGTGTAAGCACTTCTTTAGTTACAGTATCTGGGCGAACTTTGGCAGGCTGATTAAATTCTTTTGCTAATGTAGCTATTGCATCTTGCGGGTTAACATCACCTACAACAACAGTATACAAGCTATCTGGAGTATAGTGCTTAGACCAATAATCAACAACATCTTCACGCGCTAAATTATTTACTGTATCAATTGAGCCTGCAACCAGATTTTCTGAAGTAGAATTAATTTGAAATAAATTTCTTACCACTTCATTAGCGGCCTTAGTTGTAACATCATCATTAATCATACTTATTTCAGAAGTAACTGGACCTTTTTCTTTTTCAAGCATATCTTTATAAAACTTTGGTCTCAATATCATATCAGCATGCATCTGTGCTGCTTTTTTAAAATCGGCATCACACATAATGCCTGATGAAATATAATAATCAGTCTGTGCATAATCAGTTGAGGCATTTGTTGAAGCACCCATTTTAGTAACATCTTTAAAAAACTGGCCCGGGGCAAGATTCTCGCTTCCGTTAAATAGATTATGTTCAATAAAATGGCTTATACCCCTTATTCTGTCATTTTCATTCATTGACCCTGAATCAACAAATGTCTTTAGTATAGTAGTGCCTTCACGAGGCAAAATAGCAATTCTTTGACCGCTTTTAAGCATATAAGTATAAATATTTTCACCAAATGGAGTTTTGATAGTTCCTAAATAAGTATAATCAGAACTTATTTTTGGATTAACAAGTAAAGGATTTATCGGATTTGTCATATACATAGGTACAACCTGGTAAGGCACACCACCTGCTTGCGGCATTGCGTAATAAACATTTTGAACAACCGGAGGACAGTAAGATGACGTATATGGACTATTATAATTATAATTTATACTTGATAACATACAAAACCTATGTTTTTATAAAAAACAATAACACAAATTATTTACACAAAATACATATTTAGTTAAATTATTGTTACAATACAAAGTGCAAAAAAAAATTGTTTCAAGTATTATATTAATAACAAAACGGAGATTTTTCCATGAAACAAAAAAAGCAAATAGGCATAGCAAGAGCATTATCATACTACAACTATTTTCCGTATTACTGGGGGTTCTTTACTCACTTGGGAATAGAAATAATTTTAAGTAATCCTACAACAAAAAAGACATTGTCAGAAGGCTCATCACTCGTTGTAACAGAAACCTGTTTGCCTGTTAAAATATTTGTCGGTCATATTGTAGAGCTTGTAAATAAAGGTGTTAAAAAAATTTTTGTTCCTTCAATACAATCCATTGCACCCAAAATATATAATTGCTCTAAAATCAGGGGATTGCCAGATTTAATCAGAAATGTTGTAAGAGGTAATTTTGAAATAATAGAAGCAACTTTAGACAAATCCGAAAAAAATCTCGGACTATATGAATTTTTAAAACAAGCAGTTAAACCATTTGGTATCACAAATGAAAAACTAATAAAAGAGGCCTCTAGGGCAGGTTTTGTAGTGCAAAACAACTTTAGAGTTATGATGCAACAAGGTTTAAATTTTGAAGATGCGCTAAAAAACGCAATGGAGGGCAAGGTTGTAATATCTCCAAAACAAGAAGACGCTCAAGGAATAATACATGTAGCCCTAGTTGCACATGGATACAATATATATGACAAAAAAGCCTGCATGGACATTTTTAAAAAGCTTAAAAAAATGGGGGTAGTTGTGCACAGTGCCTACCAACTTACAGATGGACAATTGCAAAGTGGAATCTGTGCACTTGATACAACCCCATATTGGGCAAATCAAATGGAAGTAACAGGTTGCGCCGGACATTACTTAAAAAATAATAAAATTGATGGCATAATAACAATTACTGCTTTTGGGTGCGGACCTGACTCCCTAATGATAGAAGACATCAAAAGAAAGGCTAAAAACTTCTCAAAACCCTTGTTAAACCTTTCAATAGACGAACATACCGGCGAAGCAGGTTTTGTAACAAGACTAGAGGCATTTTGTGATATGCTCTTTAGAAACAAGAGAGTAAAATTAGCTAAAAATTTAGACATAGGTACAAACGAACAAACAAAAACATTTGATGAAATAAACAATATCTTGAGTCTTGGTCAATCAAATTAATATCCGCTATCTTCCATTATAGCCTGAGAAACAAGGTCAAATTCGTCATCACTATCTATTACTTCAAAGATATACTCAGAGTTGTCTTGTTTTAACCTCATCAAGACAATTTCACACTCCTCGTCATCATCAACATTTGTTTCCGCCGGCACTAGAAGCGCATAATCGACATCATTAACATTAATAATATCAATTAATTTCAAATCAATTTCTTGGCCGTTTTCATCAATTGTTTTAATTATCTCGAATTCATTGTCTTTCATTTTTATTCCTTTTCTCTAAGATAGTCTTCTAAAATAATACATGCACTTAAGACATCAACCATTCCCTTGTCTTTAGTATATTTTTTACCTTCACTTTTAAGTAATTCTTCTGCTTCAAAAGAAGTGAGTCTTTCATCATGATATAAAATTTCATATTCATTCTCAAGGGGTTTTATAAAATTTATACAATTTTTCGCTTGAAAGCCTAAAGAGCCATCCATATTATAAGGTATACCTACTAAAATTGTTTTTGTATCATATTTTTGACACAAAGTTTTAATTTCTTCAATCGCCTTATGATTACCACTTATCGTATTATCTCTTTTTACAACACCAACTTTGGACACAACGATCCTCATTGGGTCACACACAGCAACACCAATTCTTTTGGTACCAATATCAAGAGCAATTATTCTTCCTTTATAACCCATTTTTCCTCTAAAATAACAGGCATCTTCTTTACAAAGTCAACATCATATCCTATGTTTTGTCTGCGTCTGAAAATTGAACTTTCAGCTTGCTGCTGTACAGATGCTAAATTAACAAAATGCATGTACAAACTTTTTTGCACCAAAATTAATACTAGTGTCTTAAATATTGTTTGATCAAAAATTGTCGAATATAAAGCATTAGCAGTAGTATTTAAATTAGCGTTATTTAATATAAAAGATTGAAAACATATTTGTTCTACAAGTCTTTCTTTAAATATCTTATCTTCCAACAATGAATTAACTAAAGTATTTACCAAATTATCAATTTTATTCATATTTGATATTTTATTTTTTAAAATATTATCAGCCAACTCAAACAATAAAGGAGAAGTATTGCAATCATAAAACCAACTTGAAAAAATTGAGGAATTAAATATTTCATACAACATTTTTTCACTGACTTTTACTTTTTGCAACCCTGAAACAAGGTAATTATTAAAATCAAAATCTTTAGATAATTTTATATCATAAGTCAAACGACGCCAACATATAAACTCATAAGGAACACTAACATTATCTTGCCAACCCCTAGAAGACAATTCATCAAATATAGCTCGACCATCATTTAAATTTATACAAGCATAAAGAGAAGAGTTAAAGAACCTGGACAAAATAATATTAAAATCTTTATTGCTTATTTCATCAAAACCAAAACATGCAATAGGTCCAATAAATAAGTTAAAAACCGTAAAAAAGGTTTGTATAAATCCACTATCTTTTTTTCTAGCAAAGACACAAGAAATATTCGAATTGCCATCAGCACAAGAATAGTAAAAATTTAAAGGTTTTGAATTTTTTAAAAAAGAATTAAAAATTTCAGCATCATCCCTTGTTCCATCAAACCCTAAAAGCAACATCTTTTGATAACACTTATTTGCCATTTTTGCCAAATAAACATCACGACAATTGTCTGCACACCATTTTAAAGGTTTGAGTGCATAGTATGATTTGGAACTTTCAAGTGCACCCAGGATTTTTTCATTAATATAAACCTTAGGATAAAAATAAGCAAACGGTTCAAGCAAAGATGCAAGCTCATCACCCGAATAATCATCAATAATAGAATTTATGAGCATATTTTTATCATCAGCACTTACTGTAAAATAAAAATCAAAAAAATCAATTTGGACTTCAGGGCTTATTTGTGCACACTGTAAAAATTTTCGTGTCTCAACATCAATTGCATCATCCGGGTTACTAACATGAGCCTTAATAAACTCGTAGTCAACTTTTTGCCCTTGTTCTCTTAATATGTTAATAAGGTATAGTTTTTTTGCATCAGATGTATTCAAATCATTTAAAAATTTTAAAATTTCATTTGTCAATAAATCTGCATCACAAATACTAAATAGCAACAACGTTAAAATATTATCATAAATGCATCCACTTCCGGAAATTTCCTTCAATAATACATTTGCCACAAATTCATGATTCTCGATTTCCTTTAGAACATTAATAGCATCACTAACATCGCTATCAGCAGGCAATGATGAATTTTTAAATCTTAAAACAGATTGCAAAACCTGTGCTCTAATTTGCATTTTAGAGCTTGTACTCATTTATTTGTACCCCAGAGCATATCAATTATCCTCTGAGCTTCCGCAGAAAGAGCACCATCTTGTAATATTAAATATTGGACTGCAATCAAAGTACACTCTGAACAAATATTAACACCCGGACCCTTTACAAGCTTTGGCACCATGGTATTTGGTCTGCCACAAAAACTACAATATTCAAGTTCCTGTTTGCTTGTATCTTTTTTAGGCTCAGAGTGTTTTTTTGTCTTAGAACCAATTGAAACAACTTTTTTATCTTTTTTGTCCATATGCAACCTTAAAAAACTGTACTTACATTATTTTATACATTTTTTTTAAACAAAACAAGTATTTATGAAAATCTTAGTTTTTTTGCTTTTTGTAATTTAATAATTTTATTTTTGAAAATCGTTTTTTGCTCATCAGTTAAATAAGTGGAATTATCAATATTTTCAAACACAACTTTAAAATCATTTTCCATATATTCGATACAGGACAATTCATCATCAGTATAAAACTCTGGAAAGTCATCCATATAATCAACTATAGCTTTATCAGACCAATTTTTGTAGTTAAAAATTATATCAGAAATTTCTACATCCAGAGCCTTAGCATAAGGCTCAATTTTCTTTAGAAGATAATTCTTGTACATAGAAAGCTCTTGCACCACATAAGAATCAGCACAACTAACATACATTTTAAAATTTTTTATTGCATAAGGTTTTGAAGAATTTTCAAATTTTTTACCCGCAATTTTTCCCCAAAAACTGAAAATTGTATGCTGTTTAAATGCTAATTTTAATTTTTTTGTACTGAATAAATTAGCATTTAATATATCTGAAATGTTAGAAAAGTCATCATACATATAAAATTAAAGGCGGCACAGTCTGCACCGCCAAAATAACATCTACTTAGCACAAACAAGCGCTTGCTCTTTTAATTTTGCCGCAATTGAAGTATCTTCCCAGGGTACAACGAAATCTGTTCTACCAATATGACCATATGCAGCAAGTCTTTGATAAAATTTACCACCGTTTTTGGCAGGCAAATTTCTCAAATCGAATTGCTTAATTATAGCGGCAGGTCTTAAATCAAAATTCTTTTCGACTAATTTGGCTAAACATTCATCGTTTAATTTTCCTGTGTCAAAAGTATCAACAAGAACTGATACAGGACGACTTACACCAATTGCATATGCAAGTTCAACTTCACATTTTTCTGCAAGTCCAGCGGCAACAATATTTTTTGCAACCCAACGAGCTGCATATGCAGCTGAACGGTCAACTTTTGTCGGATCCTTTCCGGAAAAAGCACCGCCACCATGACGCGCATAACCACCATATGTATCAACAATAATTTTTCTACCCGTCAAACCTGCATCACCTTGTGGTCCGCCAATTACAAATCTGCCTGAAGGGTTAATTAAATATTTTGTTGTCGAATCCGGTTTTATTTCATCATTTGCAAAAACAGGCTCAATGACATATTTAATCATATCCTCACGAATTTGCGCTTGTATTTTTTGGTTATCTGAAATTCCGTTTATTTCCGGATCATGTTGGGTTGAAATAACGATAGTATCAATTCTTGCAGGTTTGCCATCAATGTATTCAACCGTAACTTGAGATTTGCCATCAGGTCTTAAATAGTTAACTGTTTTATTTTTTCTAACTTTTGAAAGCTGCAAAGCAAGCCTGTGAGCCAAAGAAATTGGCAATGGCATTAACTCCGGTGTTTCATTACAAGCATAGCCAAACATAATACCTTGATCTCCTGCACCTATATCAAGAGTTTCATCTTTAGATGTATCAGCATTGTCACTTCTTGTTTCAAATGCTTTATTTACACCACCGGCAATGTCACTTGACTGTTCGTCTATACTTGTTAAAACAGCACAAGTCTTGTAATCAAATCCGCCACCTTCTTCACCGTTATAACCTATAGATTTAATTGTATTTCTAACTACAGAAGGGATATCCACATAACAATTAGACGTAATCTCGCCACAAACAAGAGCCATACCAGTTGTAACAGTTGTTTCAGCAGCAACCCTCGACTTTGGGTCTTTAGTTAAAAATTCGTCCAAAATTGCATCTGAAATCTGATCACAAACCTTATCAGGATGCCCTTCAGTAACAGATTCAGATGTGAATAAGAAATTTTTCAAAGCCATTAATACTCACTCCAATTAAATATAACAATACCAGTGTAACTTAAAAAAAATCGTGGTCAAATAAAATTTTTATTTTATAATTACTTTATAAAAGAATTTAAGAGGATAAAAGCATGGAATTGTCTTACAAAAAACAAAACTGCACACAAATAAACGAAAGTTATATTGGTAAAGAATGTACACTTGCCGGCTGGGTCTCAACTGTACGTGATTTAGGTGGAATAATTTTTGTTGAAGTTCGTGACAGAAGCGGACTTTTTCAAGTAGTAGCAGATCCGCAAATTAACCCACAAGTGTATGAAAAATTTCAAGAACTCAGAAGTGAATACGTAATTCAGGTTAAGGGTAAAATTTCAAAACGTCCAGATGATACAATAAATGAAAAACTAAAAACAGGCACAATAGAAATGTACCCGGATGGCATTGAAATACTATCAAGGGCTATTGCATTACCTTTTGTTTTGGATGATGAGGACGTATCGGAAGAAGTAAGGCTAAAATATAGATATTTAGATATACGTCGAGAAAAAATGCTTTCTAATCTGACCTTAAGGCATAAAATTGTTACAGCTATAAGAAATTACTTAAATAATCAAGATTTTCTTGAAATTGAAACTCCAAATTTAACAAAAGCAACTCCTGAAGGAGCACGTGATTACCTCGTTCCAAGTCGCGTGCATGACGGAAAATTCTATGCTTTACCACAATCACCACAAATATTTAAGCAACTTTTAATGGTTGGCGGTATTGAAAAATACTATCAGATTGCGCGTTGCTTTAGAGATGAGGACTTAAGAGCAGATAGACAACCTGAATTCACTCAAGTAGATATCGAAATGAGTTTTGTAAAACAAGATGATGTTATAAAAATGGCAGAAGGTCTGATTGTAGATGCTTTCAAGGCTGCCGGTGTCGAGGTTCAAGCCCCATTTAAAAGACTTAGCTGGAAAGTAGCAATGGAAAAATATGGCTCAGATAAACCAGATACACGCTTTGGTCTTGAACTGTTTGATGTATCTGATATTATGGTGCAATCAACATTTGAAGCCTTTAAATCTGTTGTTGAAAAAGGTGGAACGGTAAGAGCCATAAAAATCCCCGGTATCGCAGGCTATTCAAGAAAAGAAATGGATGATATAAGAAATCTTGCAATTTCTTATGGAGCAAAAGGTCTGGCATGGGTTACATATATGGAAGACGGAACTGTAAAATCACCTGTATTTAAATTTCTAACACATGAACAAATTGACGAAATTCAAAAAAGGGCAGATGCACAAAAAGGAGATATTGTATTCTTTGTTGCAGATGCACACAAGGTTGTATTTGACGTACTTGGAAGATTTAGACTATACTTTGGCGAAAGATTGGGAATGATTGACAAAGCAAAACACGATTTACTTTGGGTAGTAGATTTTCCATTATTTGAGTATTCTCAAGAAGAAAATAGATATGTTAGTGTTCACCATCCTTTTACTATGCCTGCTTACGAAGATTTAGACAAACTGGAAACAGATAAAGCAAACGTTAAATCAATTGCATATGATGTTGTATATAATGGAAATGAGCTTGGAGGCGGTTCTATAAGAATCCATGATAGCGAAATTCAAGAAAAAGCATTTAAAGCCCTAGGGTTAAGTGAAGAAGAAATACACAACAAGTTTGAGTTTATGATAAATGCATTCAAATATGGCACGCCACCACACGGTGGTATTGCACTAGGTCTTGATAGGCTTGTAGCACTACTTGTCAGGGCAAATTCAATTAGAGATGTGATTGCATTTCCTAAAAATGCACAAGCTAAATGTGTAATGACGCAAGCACCATCAGATGTTTCAGAAGAACAATTAAGAGAATTGCATATAAAGCTTAGAAATTTACCAAAAATCCACTAAATTAAAAAGCGACCAAAAGGTCGCTTTTTAATATAAATCAACTCCTGAATTAATATTATCATAAATAATCTTTGACGCTTTTTGAATTAAATCACGTGCGCTATAGTCATTATATGGACGCTTAACCAAAACAACAACGATATATTTCCTGCCATTTTGAGCATAAACAATTCCAGCATCACCTAACATTTTTCCTATATCACCGGTTTTGTGTATTAAAATTGCTTCATTTGGCAAACCAGCTTGTAAAAGACTCTTGTTTTCTACATTTGCCATATACTCTTTAATCATGATTTTACTTTTATCACTCAAAAAGTTAGGATTGTCCAAATTGTAGAGCAAAGTGGCAATTTGCTTAGCACTGATTTTATTTGTACCTTCTAAATCAGGCAACCTGTTGTTTAACTCAATTTTGTCAAGTCCTAAAGACCTCATCGAGGAGTTTATTGCAGACATGCCGCCAGCTTCTTCAATAAGCATATTTGTTGCGGAATTATCTGATTGTGTAATCATTATTTTTGCCAGAAAATCAACAGTATAAGCACGATTTAAAGGGCTAAACTGTAACTTGCCTGAACCGGAAGTTAAATTTCTCGAATTAAAAACTAATCTTTTATCCAAAGAGGTAGAATTTGAACCGTTAGTGATACTCCTGTCAATTTTTCTAAAGAGTTCAAACAAAATTGGTAGCTTAATTATGCTTGCAGCAGGAAAAGAAAGGTCAGCGTCAATATTTGCCTCTCTTGCCGTCGAATATTCCCAAACATATACTGAAGGCTGCATATTAGGATAACTTTTAAACAAATTATTTAATTCACGTATAGTTATTGTAAGTTCACCTGATGTTATCATGGGAACTATTGTTTTAGTATGCTTATTTACGGGTACAATTAAATTTTGACCAAAAAGTTCTGAATTGTGAACATAATTGAGATAAGCCGAAACATAATTTGTAGCATCAAGTTTTATATTTCTATTTAATATATGATTTAAAATTAAAGGTTCAAAATATTTAGTGTACACATCAGGAGCAACAAAATAAGCAAAACAAGTTAAAAAACAAGAAACAAATAAAAAACGTAAAAATCTAACAAACGGACTCACATGACGCTTTTTATGAATTCTATTTTGCTTTTTGGGATAAATTCTTACAGTATTATTATCATAATAATCATACTGCTGTTTCCGTAACTGTGCAGGCAAATCTTAACTCCACTAATCTATATTAATAGTTTATTCAATATTCAACAAAAATACATAGTATATTTATATGAAATAAATACAGATAAACTCAAAACATGGTATACTGTCATAAATGGTTAAAATATTTAAGAAAATTATTGCCTATATAGTTACAATAGTGATATTGCTGCCATCATGTGCTTTTTGCGACACGGTTATTTCTCCTGCAGTAGAATCAAACGGAAGAATTAAATCTGTCGGGGCAGGAATGATAGTAATAAATGATAATGGTACAGATTTAACCTACCAAAGAGAAGTGAATAATGAATACTTTGGCGATGCGGTAATGTATAAAAAAAATTTTTTTTCAAGACAAATACAGGAATTGACAGGCAGAATAGAAAGTCTTGACCGCATGAATGCAATTGTATACACTCCAATGGGAAAAATAGAAATTCAGAGATATAAAATAAAAAATATTATAATGAAGGTACCAAATAAAGGATATTAACGGCATGAATATTGTAATTTTTACACAAGAAGGCACAAGTAGCTACACAGAAATGCTATCTGGCGCAAATGAAGAATTTAACATTATTAACACAAAATTTGAAGAAATAAAAAACTACAAAAAATACACACCCGGAGTTATTATAATTGACGCTCCAATAGCAAAGGTAAAAGACGTCTGCGCAATTACAAAATTTGAAACGTCAGTATTAATAATAACAGATAATATAGAGCCGTTTACACTTAGAGCGGACTCGTTTGACTTTATCAAAAGCCCAATTAACCAATATGAATTTACAACAAGAGTTTGCGCACTGGCAAAAACATCATACTATCACTTTCATCTCCAAAAGTCTTCAATAACTGACGAACTCACAGGTTTATATAACAGAAAATACCTTCATCACAGGCTAGAAGCAGAAATGTCTAGAGCAAAAAGGTATGGCACATCGCTTTCATGCTTACTTATAGACATTGACTTTTTCAAAACAGTTAATGATATGTATGGATACGACTGGGGTGATGTACTTTTGAAAAAAATAGCACAAATGCTTGAGGCTCTTATCAGAAAAGAGGATGTACTGACAAGATATGGAGATGAGGAATTTATATTAATTCTTCCAAATACTACTGAAGATAATGCATTCATTTTTGCGGAAAGATTTAGACACGATATAGAAAAAATGGAATTCATACCAGCAAACGAAGACGAAAGGCACCCTATTACAATATCAGGAGGCATATCTTCTTATCCCTTCCTTGAAAATGTTGAAGAAAATTCAAACACTGTAATTAGATATGCTGAACATGCTTTATATGCCGCAAAGAAACGTGGAAAAAACCAAATTGTAGAGTTTTCAAAAATGAATCTGGAATACTAATGCTCGCAAAAAGAATAATTCCTTGCCTGGATATAAAAGAAGGGCAAACAGTTAAGGGTATAAACTTTAAAAATCTAAAGTATGCAGGAGACCCCGTGGAATTAGCAAAAAAATATTCCACACAAGGTGCAGATGAATTAGTATTTTTAGATATTACAGCGACAAATGAAAAAAGGAAAACAATAACAGAACTTGTTGACAAAGTAGCAAAGAATGTATTTATACCTTTCACCGTCGGAGGTGGCATAAACTCAATAGATGATATTGTGGCAATATTAAATGCCGGCGCAGACAAAGTTTCTATAAATTCTTATGCTGTTAAAAATCCAGATATAATTAATACTTGTGTAAATTATTTTGGCTCACAGTGTATTGTGGTTGCAATAGATGCAAAAAAAATAGACAACAACTATTATGTTCACATTAATGCAGGGAAAAAAAATACCGGAATAAAACTTGAATATTGGGCCAAAGAAGTTGAAAACAGGGGAGCAGGAGAAATATTGCTCACATCAATGGACTATGATGGTACACAAAAGGGTTTTGATATACAGATGAATAAACTTGTAACTTCTGCAGTTAAAATTCCTGTTATAGCTTCGGGAGGAGCTGGTGCAGACAGTAAATATTTTAAAGATGTATTTCAAACTGCAAATGCAGATGCTGCGCTTGCTGCTTCTATTTTTCATTATAATACGCTTCCGGTGAGCTTGCTAAAAGAACAACTATTGCATGACGGAGTTAATATAAGAATTTAAACTGCAAAATATCGACCATTATGGTCGATATTTTGCAGTTACATTGGTATTAACAGGGGACAATTTTTATTAACTAAATATTTTAAACGAACTTTCTATATTACTTTGTATTACTTTTTGAACAGATTCAAATTCTGTTTCTACAGCCTTATGCTGAGTTTCAATTTGTTTTTGATCGGTTTCAAGTTTTTTATCTTGAGCCTGAACTCTTGCTGCGGCAGACTGATATTCTGCTTGTGCTGTAGCATCATCTTCTGTATAGTAATTATCTTGTATTTCGGTCATTCCAGACCAGCTGACAGATTGCCATTCACCTATTGCGCCTGATTCGCTTGCTTCACTACCAATTTCATCACCATTACCATCTATTGCAGAAAATTGTTCTATTATAAATCTGCCATTTCTCAAGCCTTCTTGGAAATAGTTTTCGGTTTCAGATGCATCTGATAATTTGCTATCTACAACATAAACATCATATACATCTTCACCATTATAAGTACCTGAAACAATAACTTTGTTTCCGTCCTTTTTAACAGTAACTCCTGAACCATCACCATATCCTGCATCGGCAGCAGTTTCTGGGAGTTCACTTTCGTCAGAAACAACTACTTGTCCTCTGGCATTTTTTACACGATAATCAGAAATATTTGACCCATCGTCGTTCATGCCTGATTGTATTAAGTTTTTATAAGTCAAATTAACATTTTGGGACAAGTTTGCTTCACCTTGTTTGACCAAACGTGTTAACTTCATTTGTCTATTAGCGGTCTTACGTGCATATTGAGAAGAAACTGTTTCCAATTCAGATGCAAGTATCAATCTTCTTTGAGAAATTTCTTGAGCACGATATTCTAAATCGCTTTTCCTTGCTGTTAAGAGTAACAATCTGCCCTGACTTGCTGCTAGTCCCATATTATACCACCTTTACATATCATACTTATATAAAAACATTTAGTATATACAAATTTCATACATAGTATATATCGTAACATTTCTTTACATAAGTATTTTTGTAATCCTTTCTGGTTTTATAATTCCCATATTGTAACCTTGTTACTCATGCAATCGGCTATTTTATTTTAAAACTTTAATAAAATTAGAAAATGTTATTAAGAATTGTAACAATGTACAATAAATTAAAAGATAATGCAATTTTTCTTAATTTGCGATAAAATTAAGCAGAGGGAATTATGGAAAAGAAAAAAACAGTTATTATAGCGCTATTAGCAATTATAGGATTTTTATTAACGATAGAATTAGCATTTATATTTTTTAAAGTAAATTTTAATGAACAATACAGTGCAAGTTTTTGCTCTGTTAACAACCTGATTGACTGTGATGGTGTGGCAAAAACAAATTACTCAATGTTTTTAGGCATACCACTTGCGCTATGGGGTATGTTTTATTACTTACTCACACTGTTTTTAAATTTTGTCCACTTAATTCAGAATAAATTTAAAAATACCATATTTGATGTTTTTAAAAATCCAAAAAGCTACATAGCAACACTTGGATTAATATCTTTTGGTGTCTCAATTTGCCTTGCGACTATTTCTATTTTTAAAATTAATAAAATATGTGCACTATGTTTTATTACCTATTTCATCGATCTTTTTATAGCACTTTTTGCTAAAAGTAAGGGAAGTTTCTTTATAAAAGATATAAAAAATACAATTTACGATTTTATCGACGGTGTAAAAAAATATACGGTTTTATTTATAATTTTACTTATCGGTTTTATAGGTATTGTAACATATACAAGCGTTTCAATGGTGTTTTCGCCTCAACAAAAAATACAAAAATCATTTGAAGAATTTATGAATATGGAAAAAAATAAGTATGCTGTAAGCGGAAATATACTTGGCAACCCAAAAGGCGAAATTATATATGTATATAGCGATTTTATGTGCCCATTCTGCAGAGTAACCAATATAATGGCCTCCAAATTTGCGCATGAAAACAAAGATATACAAATAATTCATATGAATTATCCACTCGATACATCATGCAACAAATATATACCACATACTGTGCATCCAGGCGCATGTACACTTGCAAAATATGCCTTAGCAGCAAAAAAACAAAGAAAATACTGGGATATGTCAAATTTAATTTTTGATGAACAACCAACAAGCGAGGCAGATATTATACAATTAAGTGAAAAAATTAACATAGATATTGTAAAACTTGTAAATGATGTATCATCACAGGAAATAGAACAAGAACTGCTTAGTCAAATAGATGAAGCGCAAAACAAAGGTATATACGGTACACCAACAATAGTTATCGACAACATACCATATATGAGTGCAATGCCATACTTTAAAATCAAAACACTCTATGCACAAGCAAAAAAACGCCACAAAAGGGCTGCATTAAAATGAAACAAGTACTTTTACATGCTTGCTGTGCCGTATGCAGTGCATACCCCATTAATTACCTTAAAGAAGAAGGCTATGAACCTATAGTATATTTTTATAATCCAAATATATATCCACATGAAGAACACCAAAGAAGATTAAATGAACTTATAGAATATTCGAAAAAAGAAAATTTTAAACTAATTATCGAAGATTATTCACCAAAAGATTTTACAAACATATCTATAGGGCTGGAAACAGAACCTGAAAAAGGTAAAAGATGCGAAAAGTGTTATTTTCTAAGACTCCATAAAACAGCAGAAAAAGCTCAAGAACTTAATTTAGAGTATTTTACTACAACATTAAGCATAAGCCCACATAAAATTTCAAAAAAGATTTTTCAAGCAGCTAAGGAAGCGGAAAATCTATGCAATGTAAAATTCTTACCCTATGATTTTAAAAAACGTGACGGGTTTAAGATTACTCAGCAAATTGCAAAGAAAAACAACATGTATAGACAAACTTATTGTGGCTGCATATTTTCTATTTAATCAATGAATTAATTGCACAGTGTAAATCACTGGCATTAAAAAGGTAGCTGCCTGCAACAAGCGAATTTGCCCCAACACGAGTGCATATTTTTGCGGTAGCATCATTTATTCCACCATCAACTTGAATAATAAGATTATCTCTATCATACAACCTTGAATACTCTTTAATATCGGCTATTTTAGAAACACACTCATGAATAAATTTTTGTCCGCCAAAACCTGGTTCCACTGTCATAATTAACACCATATCCAAAAGGGGAATAAAATCTTTTATAGCACTCGAAGGTGTAGAAGGCTTAATTGATAAACCGGCCATTTTTCCCATGGCATGAATTTCATTGATTATTTCACACACACAATTATTTTGAGCCTCATAATGAAAAGTAACAATATCAGCACCGGAATTTATAAAATCTTTTATATATTTTTTAGGTTCACTTATCATTAAATGAACATCTAATTTCAAATCAGTAACTTTGCGAATTGATTTCACAACAGGAGCACCTATAGTTATGTTTGGTACAAAATGTCCATCCATAACATCAATATGAACCCATTTTGCCCCTGCACTTTTAATTTTATTTATATCACGCTCTAGATTAGCGAAATCAGCAGAAAGTATAGACGGAGAAACAATTATTTCCATAAACCCTCGTTTTTTAAATACGTAACAGCATTTTTTGCAGCATCTTGCTGAGCAGATTTTTTATTTGAGCCATACCCCTTTGCTAAAATTTTACCATCAAAATATACAGCAACTTCGAATAATGATTTATGCTCTGAACCAGTCTTAGATACTAAAATATACTGCGGTAAAGTATGACTGATATCTTGCGTAAACTCTTGCAGTTGTTGCTTGGGGTTAATTTCATCAATTTTTTGTTCTATTAAAGAAATGCTGCTTGAAAAATTAGAAATAACAAACTTTTCGACTCTGCTATAATTAAAAGTTAAATAAATTGCACCCAAAAAAGCTTCAAAAGCACAAGCAAGAATAGACTGCTTTTTCTCACCGCCTGACTTTCTCTCATTTTTTGACATTAATATAAAATCATTTAAACCGATTTGAAGTGCAAACTTTGCCAACGTTTTATCAGCAACTATTTCACCACGCAATTTAGATAAAATTCCCTCGTTATAATTTGGGAATTTATTATATAAATATTTACTAACAATTAACTTTAAAACAGCATCGCCCATAAACTCTAGTCTCTCATAAGAACACTCTATTGGTATTGAAATTTCATGAACATAAGAGCTGTGTCGCATTGCCATCTCAAAAAGCGAAAAATCTTTACTATTGCCAAATCCTAATTTATTTAAAAATATACAATAATTATTTTCCCTATCAGAAATAGACATGAATAACACCTTGAATATACTTAAAAAACTCAAGAATTATATTGTGACCGTTTGTAAAATTTACAAAATAATAATACGCCACCGGCAATGCAAACAGATAACCATCTGTTCTGTCTAAAATTCCACCATGTCCGGGTAAAATATTGCTTGAATCTTTTACGCCCGCATCACGTTTTACCAAAGATTCCGACAAATCTCCCAATTGCGAAGAAACAGTAATCAAAATTCCGGCAAAAAAAGCTTCAAAGAATGTCAATTTAGTATAAAACACGCCAAAAAGAGCAACCACGACAGCACAAAAAGTTGCTCCAAGAGCACCCTCTATTGTCTTTTTTGGGCTTATAACCGGTGAAAGCTTATGTTTTCCGAACTTAGAACCAAAATAATAACCACCAATATCAGTTGCAACTACAATCAGGAATACAAAAATTACTAGCCAAAGACCCTCATTTATTCCTATTTGAAATGCGTTAATTCTATCAAGTCCAATTTGTCTTATCAGTAATAAATGACAAGATAACCAACCGCAATACAAAAAACCAAGCACGGTTGTTGCAACATTAACTATATAGGGTTGTCTCCCCATAAAAAGAACCATTAAAAAAGAACCCATGACAGCTAATGAGATGATGGAAGGCAACAAATCAAATCTTCTAAAAAAAATTAAAATAGCAAAAGCAACATCTGCAAGCAAAATTAATGAAAGACTTGGATGAAAGCCTTTTGTACGGAGTATCTTGACATACTCGACAGAACCAAAAAAAATAACTACAAATAAAAAACATAAAAGTGGTATACCACCCATAAAAAGACACAATAATGCTACAAGTGAAATAATTACACCAGTAACTACCCTCATTATTTTATTTTGCTTTTGAGTGTCTTCCACTATACGGTTAAAACCTCTTTTTCCTTTTCAACAACAACATCATCTACTATGCCAATATATTTATCAGTCAATTTTTGAACATCTGCCTGAGCATCTTTTACAGTATCCTCGGACATATTTTCAGTCTTTTCTAATTTTTTTACTTCATCGGACATATCACGTCGAATATTTCTTATTGCAACTTTAGCATTTTCTCCCATTGCTTTAACATCCTTTGAAAGTTGCTTACGCCTTTCTTCAGTCAAGGGAGGGAAAGCAAGCCTTACAACAATGCCATCAGAATTCGGAGCAATACCTAATTCTGCCTTAACAATGGCTTTTTCAATTTCCTTTATAATGGTCTTATCAAATGGAGTAATGACAAGTGTTGTACCCTCAACAACACTAATTTGTGCCATTTGGCGAAGTGGAGTAGGTGCACCATAATAATCAATCAAAACTTTATCAAGTACCAAAGGGTTTGCCCTGCCAGTCCTTACAGTCGCAAGCTCCTTTTTAAGTTGTGCAACACATTTTTCCATCTTATCTTTACCAGAATTTTTAATTTCGTCAAATGACATGCTTATTCTCCTACATATGTTCCAACATTTTCATTATGTAAAATCTTAACAATACTATCCTGTTGTGCAAAATCAAACACATAAATAGGTATATTATTTTGTTTACACAAAGAACAAGAAGTTAAGTCCATTACTTTTAAATTATTTACAATTATATCATCGTACGTTATTTTATTATATTTTTTAGCATGCTGATTTACCCTTGGATCATCATCATAAACTCCATCAACACCATTTTTTGCCATCAGCATTGCTTGTGCACCAATTTCTGCGGCCCGCAACGCAGCAGCTGTATCTGTAGTAAAAAACGGATTACCAGTACCAGCTGCGAATATAACAACTCTTCCCTTTTCAAGATGCCTAATAGCCTTAAATCTAATATAAGGTTCAGCTATCTTGTGAATATCCAATGCAGACTGTACCCTGCAAGCAACTCCAATTTTTCTTAACTCACTTTGGAGGGCAATAGCGTTCATAACAGTAGCAAGCATACCTACATAATCACCTGATGCTTGGTCCATTCCAAGCTTTTTAGAATTTTTCATACCTCTGAAGATATTTCCGCCACCGACCACTACTGCGATTTGCACACCCAAGTCATGTACTTTTTTAATTTCATTACAAATCATTTCAACAGGCTTAGGATCAATCCCAAACTCTTGAGAACCCAACAAGGCCTCTCCGCTTATTTTTAATAATATTTTTTGATATTTTGTTTCCAACATATTTTAGCCTTATGAAACTAACTTAAATTAATTATACAAGAAAGTCAAATCGATGTATAATTGTAAATATGAATTTAAAAACTCAAAATGCAAAAAATCTTATATCTAAAGACGAAAAACTTTCCAAACAGGCTGCACAGGACATTTTAAACCAAACAGACATAAAAAGTTTTAAAACATTATGCGAAAACTCTATTTTTTTATTTGATTACGTTGTCAATAAAATTGTAAAAAATCTTAATTTGGCAACAAATACAAAAAATTTAAATTCAACTTTTGAATTTGCGAAGTACTATGACGATAAAATAGGCTGTTATATTAATAATATTTGGCAAAAATATGCAAACGAAGATTTAACTGATGCAATATTAGAATTATTGCAAAAAGGAACAGATAACCAGAAAATTTATGCCGTAAAATATTTTGAAAAAATAAATGACCCTCTTGCACTTGAATACCTGAGAGAATTTGCCTTCTGTGAAAATGAACATTTACAAAGTGTTTCGGCAGTAACACTAAGAGCCTTTAATGACAAATTTAGTCACGACAAAGCTTTTTTGATGTTAAAAAATGATGATGAATTCATTAAATACAAAGCAATAAAATTTTTAATTAACTATGGAATATCAGAAGACATAAAGTTTATAATAAACGAACTTGACAATAATATTTTTGCATCAAATATTGCTCAAGAAATACTATATGCACATGACTACATTTTTTTAAAAAAATATTTAAGTTTTGAGCAAATTCTTAACTTATACGATGAAATTGTATCTTCTTACCCAGAAGATACACCTCTGGAAACTATTTTAGACTTTAATCTTTATGGATTTATATATGAGTTAGCACAGAACAAAACTTCATACAGCGAAAGAATAATTGCGGATATTAAAAATATAACCTGCATCACAAGCTCCAATACTACATACACTTATGACTTGGACAAAGAACACTTATACGAAATACACAAGTTAAATAATTATTTAAAAAATATCGAAACTGACATAAAGCTAATCACCAAAGAATTTGATAAATCACAAAAAAGAATACAAAGAGCACTTAACTGTATTGTAAACATTGGTAACAATTCTGCAAACTCAGATATAAAAACTTTATATGAAAAAACATTTGACCCACTTATATTGTGCGAATGCGCAAGAGCTGCAAAAAGTTTAAATTTTTCACTAGATATAAAAATCGGACTAAGTAAAATCAGAGACACAAATGCAATGGAACTATTTAAAAGTTATTTTTAATTCTGTTGTTCTTCCTTATCTTCAGCATCCTCATTTGTCTTGTCATTAATATGCTCACTTGCCTCTTCAAGCTTAATGTATTTTGCATCCTCCCACCTTAAATCTACATATTTAATCTTTTGCTTAAACTTTGCTACCTCGGGCAAGATAGTAGCCACCCATTTTGCTCTTTTTAAAGCAGTATCGTTAATTTCACCAAACCTGATCAATACTTTTTCAAGCTTAATGTAGACATCCGATGGATTTCTTAAGTCTATATATTCAACTTTTTGACCACCATAAGTTTCAATAGACTTTGTAAGCATTAAAATTTCGTCAACTCTTTGCTTGTTCCATTTTTCATAATCATCCCCCCTGACACCATATGTAATAATTTTGTATGTTTTAAATTTTGGACTTATAGGCATGTATTCTCTATCGATAAATACTCCATCAGTAGTAATAGCATAGATAGGCTCAGCGTCCAGGGCAGGAGTAATTAAAAAAACAGGTAACCTTTCTTCGATTATTATATTAAGTCTGGCAGGATTCCAAAGTCTTCTTATATAAACTTTTTTTATAGGTTGAAGTTTTAAAAGATTATTTTCTATTTCGCTCGTATCAAGTCTGAAAATCTGAACATATGGAAGTGGCACTTGTCTAACCAGGTCAATAATTTTATATTTAGGAGTAATTGCATTACCTTCAATTTTTATTACTCTCGGATCTGCAATAGCAAGCAAGTCAGAATTAATATACCAACCCGGAAGTTTTATGACTTTTATTGCAAAAAGTATAATTAAAACTATTAAAGAAAAACGCAGAAGCAAACGGAAATTTCTTATTGCACTCCTTCTGGATGCAATAAGTCTGCGCATTTTATTAGCTTTTAGTCTTCTCCTGTAATATTCTTGTCCCATCAAAACTCCGAGGTTTTCAATATTAACTCAACAAGATTATTATAGTCAATACCCATATAAGCAGCTTGTGCAGGTAAATCACTAAGATCTGTCATGCCTGGATTTGTATTAATTTCAAGCACATATGGTGTATTATTATAAACAAGAAAATCAACACGAGCAAGACCGCTGCACTCACAAGCCTCGAAAGCACGTATTGCAATATTTTGTATTGTTTTTGTCATGTTATTATCAAAGTCTGCCGGCAAAATAAATTTGGTTAAACCCTTTGTATACTTAGCATCATAATCATACCACTGTGTTTTGGTTTCAAATCCCAAAACAGGTGTAGCAAATGTTTCGATTTTATTATCAGTTTTTCTTTGCAAAACCCCAACAGTAGCACTTTTTCCTTGATAATATTCTTCAATTAAAATCTTTCTATCTGACTTTTGTGCAATTTTGAATGCTTCAACAAGCTCAGTAAAATTTTCCACACGATTCATACCAATACTGGAGCCTTCCTTAACCGGTTTAACCATTAAGGGGTAATTAAGACCGGAAACAGCTTGCTCTAATTCTGAAATATCATAAACACACACAGAAGAAATGAGAGGAATAGCATTGGAAGCTAAAATATTTTTTGTTGTCTCTTTATCCATACAGATTGCACTGGACTTAACTTTACAGCCTGTGTATTTTAAACCCATAATCTCTAAAAGACCTTGAATACAGCCATCTTCACCATATCTACCATGCAAAACATTAAAAGCATATTCAAACTCACCATCGTTTAAAATTTTAGCAATGTTTTTGTCAACATCAACAAGTTTTGCATTTTGGTAACCCAACTGCAAAAGCGCATTAAGGACATTTTTACCACTCCTTAAAGATACATCTCTTTCTGCGGACAATCCACCGCATAAAACAGCTATTTTTGAAGATTTATTTAATCTTTTTTCAATATTTTCCATATTTTTTCCTCTGGCTCACTTAATCGACCTGCCTGAACTATTTCGCACTCTAATTCAATATTGAATTTCTTCTTTACACTATCATACATTTTAAAGATAACATTTGTATAGTCACTCGATGTACAATTGTCATAATTTATAACAAAATTACCATGTTTTTCCCAAACACCCGCACCCAAAATTCTAAATCCCTTTAATCCGCACTTATCTATAAGTTTTCCTGCACTTATTTTTTGACCATCGGGTAAAATTGGATTTTTAAAAACACTGCCTAAATTAGGTAAAGAAAGACTGGGTTGCACATTTATGCGAAACTGTGTATTATCATCCATCATTTTTTTTATTAAATTTTTATCCTTTTTTTCCAATTTAAATTTTGCGCTAAGTACAACAAATCTACCAGGTTGAGTTTTTACGATAGAATTTCTGTATGAAAACAAGAGTTCGTCTTTTGAAAAAACTTTAATTTTTTTATCATTTTTATCATACATTCGCACACTTATAAGACAATCGGAAATACTCTGCCCATGGGCACCTGCATTCATTGCAACAGCACCGCCCATACTTGCAGGAATGCCTATTAAAAACTCAAAACCACTAAGGGAAAATCTGCAAGCCTCAACAGATAACTTTTGCACAGATGCACCCGCCTGTACTTCAACAGTATCATGCCTAAAGGAAATATCGGACATTTTTCTTGTAATAATAACAGGTTTTTCAATACCAAACGTGGAAAAAAGTGTGTTTGAGCCCCAACCAAGCACATGTACATCATCATAAAGCTCGAAAATATCTAATATATCTTGCTCGCCTTTGACAAAATATACAATATCAGCAACTGAGGAAATTTTTAGCGTATTAAAATTTTTTAACTGAAAATTATTATAAAATTCAATATTATTTTTTGAGCAAATACACTCCATGCAAAACCTCGCCCATTTTTGTAATATCACCTGCACCCAAAGTAAAGACAATATCCTTACTTTTAAGTTTGTTTGATATTTTTTCACCCGCTTGTTCTATTGTCCCACCAAAATATTCCGCTCTTTGTCCGAGTTCGTCTGCTAAATCTTTTGGAGTTTTGCCACTGATGTATTTTTCACCAGCACTATAAACGTCTAAAACAGCAACATAGTCCGCCAATTTTAAAACATTTAAAAAATCACTATAGAATGCATTAAATCTTGAAAATCTATGTGGTTGAAAAATTGCAACAATACGTCCTTCTTTATAATTTTTAACCGCACTCAAGGTTGCCTCTATCTCTCTTGGGTGATGGGCATAATCATCAATCACAGTAATTGAGTTAAATTCTGCGCTTTTTTGAAAACGTCTTCCCATTCCTGTAAAATTTTTAAAATATGATGCAAATGAATTAAATTCGAGTCCTGCTTCAAGCAACATTGAGACAACACCAAGAGCATTTGAAACATTATGTAATCCGGGAATTGAAAGTTCTATCTTTCCTAAAAATTTAGAATTTACATAAACATCAAAAGCAGAAGAAAGTACATCTAATGCAATATTTTTCGCATAGTATTTAGCATTAGAATTATTAAGCGAGTAACCGACAAAATTTTTAAAATCTTTATTGTGGCTTACAAGGGAAATATTACCGGCATTGTCAAGGTTAATAACAACTTTAGAGTTAGAATCAAGAGATTGTATTAATACAGAAAAAGTGTTTAATATATCAGCTAGACCATTTTTATAAAAATCCAGGTGATCAGCCTCCAAATTATTTATTAGCAATAGCTTAGGCATATACTTTACGATAGTGCCGTCACTTTCGTCTAATTCTGCAACGAAATATTTTGTATTTTTGTCTTCACAATCACCATTTGTATTTAATTCAGGAATAATTCCACCAACTGCATATGCGGGTTTTGCACCAGATTTAGATAACAAATAAGCACAAAGTCCGCTTGTTGTAGTTTTTCCATGAGTACCGGAAAATCCCATAAAACAAGGGTAATTCTCTGAAATAGTTTTCAATAAATCAGAACGGTGTATAACTTTAAGAGAACGTCTTTTTGCCTCAATCATCTCCGGATTATCGTCCTTTATTGCACTTGAAACAACAATCACCGGATTTGCCAATATATTATTTTTGCTGTGACCGATAAATATCTTTGCTCCAGCATTTTCCATTTTTTTAACATACTTATTTTTTGCAATGTCTGAACCGCTAACTTTTTTCCCTTCTTTTAGAAGAATATTTGCAAGTGCGCTTTGTCCAATACCACCAATCGCTATAAAATGATAGTCAGGTGAAAAGCTTGTCATTACTTATTCCCCCTGCAACACTCACTTACAACGCCATGTTGAGTTTTGCCCCAATCCATCGTTTTCTTAGTAAATATTATTTTAAAAATAATAAACATTGCAATAGGAAACCAAATTAAAACAATATAAACTGCAGTAATTACAGCCTGCCAAACTGCACGAAGAAACCCGTAGTGAGAGTATTTAATGAGCGAATATATTAATCCGCACGCAAAAAATACTGCGGTACAAAAAAGCAATATAATAGATGTTAAAATACTGTCTTCGTAACCTCTTACAAACTTAAAAGCTTGGATAAAAAGTTCCGCAACAAGCCAAAATGGCAAAAGAAACTCTGATATATAAGCAATCAAATCAAAACCAACCCTTAATGACATGTCCTTGGAGAAAAAAACATCTTTTGCAAACTCCAAATATCTTCTTATACTACCTTCAACCCAACGCCTGCGTTGCCTTATTAGTGCATTAAAACAAATAACACCTTCTTCATAAACAATTGCATCTTGGCAAAAACGAATATCCCAACCTTTAATATGTAATCTGGTTGACATGTCTAAATCATCAGTAATTGTATTATTATTCCAGCCACCAATATCTTCAATCGCTTTTCTTTTAATTATTTCTCCGTTTCCACGTAGTTCTACTGCACCTTTAACGGCATCACGACCTATTTGAAGATAAGAATCAAAAACATACTCATTATATTGACAAGTTGTAAGGAAATTCTGTTTTGCATTAATTATTACTTTTCTTGCCTGAACAGCTCCGACGGTATCAGGTGCAAGCTTTGGCAATAATAAATTAATAAACTCCGGTTCAACTTTTGCATCAGCATCAAAAACAAGAATGGCATCACCTTTTGCAATTTTCATTGCATCATTTAGTACTGCAGATTTTCCAGGGAATGCATCTTTGTTTCTTACTAATGTTTTAATATTTTTATTATCCTTGGCGATATTTTGGATAATTTCAGCTGTGTTATCTGTAGAACGATCATCTATTAAAATAAGTTCATAATCACTGTAATTAATATTTAAAATATTGTTTACGGTATCATAAATTACCTCATGTTCATTGTGACAAGGAATCATGATAGAAATAAATGGTTTATAATCACAATTTATCTTGAGAGGATTTTTTTTCAATTTTCTACGCTGATGTTTAATTGAAAGATACATATATAACATATAAAGCGTCATAAAGCATATCAAAAACACAACGGCATATGAGGTTTTAAAATAATTTTGAAATATAACCAAAAAAGCCAGAAGGCAAGATATTATAAGTAATAATGTTATCCTATCTTTCATAATTCCGACAAGTAATTTCCTCATAGTAATTGTATCAAAAAATAAATAATGGTACAAAATTTAAAAAATATTTACAATCATAATACAAATACAGGATAAAAACTTGCATAATCAGGTTTAAAATATATATGTAAGGTAAGTTTAGAGGTGTTGATATGAATAATTCCGAAATTTATATCCCCCAAACAAATGGCGAAGTATCAGAGTCACTTACACAAAATTGGACTACGCAGGCATGTGAGTGTTATTCAATTAATTGCAATTGTAAAAAATGCTCATTGGAAATCTCGAAATACTCATTTGTATGTCAGATGCCAAAAATTGTAGAAATATTATTAAAAACCCGTGGCAAACCCCAACAAAATGCATTTTAGTTACATTTCTTTTGTCTTATCTAAAAAAGTTTTTAAAGCCTCGTTTTTATTTTGTGGCGTATCAAGAGTAATTCTTTTTTGTTCATCTGAATTCAAATCTTCAAAAGTAACAGCAGGTGAATAAAAACGTCTGACAAACAAAAGCACAGCAAAAATAATAACCGAACTGATTGCCACCGCCAGCATTACTTTTAAAAACATTTTCACCATTTTTGTAAGCTCACTGCGAGTATTTGGAACGACTTTTTTTGTAAGGTCTTTATTATCATTGGGCGAACTTTGCACATCGTCGATTATAATTTGTCGCTGTTCGCCCAATCCCATTTCATTATTTAATTCATCAATATTACTTTTTTCGCCAGTATCAGAAAAGTTTTCATTAGCAGTCTGAGAGCTTTCAACAGGAATATTATTTTCCTGCAAAACAGTAGTTTCCTCCTGTGCAAAGACAATTAAATTTGTAAATATAATTGAAATTACAGACACAAATACAAAGAAATTACGCATTTTTAGCCTTTCTTGTTCTTTTTACTGTACGTTTTTGTTTTGTTGCTTCTGGCTCATCTTGCAGTTGAATATCTGTAGACTTATCTTCCGAGTCAACTTTTTGAGCTTCTTTTTTTTGCGTTTTTTTGGTTTTTCTTGAAACTTTTTTTGCCTTTTTTTGTTCAGTATTGTTTTCATCGGCAGGCTCTTCAACGGGTGCCAAAACTTCTGGTTGCTCAGTCTTAATTTCAGGGGTACTTTCTACTTCAAAAATTTTACCAATTGCAGTTTCAATAATTACATCAGCTGGTATTTGTTCCTGTGTTTCTTGCAATACCACATCTGCTTGCTGCATATTTTCATTTTGTTTATTAAAATCTTTATTAAATTTAGACCTTTTATCTTTTTTACTGAATTTTTGCTGAGAATTTGAGGTTGGTTTAGCATCAGTATTAAAATTAGCAGCAAATGGTCCTTTAATTTTATTCATTTTAGCACGAGCTTCTCCTTGAGAATTAGAAGATTGAAATTTCAAATCTTCTATAACAAAACCTTGTCCACCACACTTATCACATTTTTTGGTGAATATTTCAGATAAAGATTGCCCCTGCCTGTGTCGCGTAAGCTCGACCAGTCCTAAGTCAGAAAGTTGCCCTATTTGCGGTTTTGCTTTATCTTGTTCTAAAGCAAGTTCAAAATGTTCAAGCACTGCAAGTTTATCCATTCTAGATACCATATCGATAAAGTCAACAACTACCATACCGCCAATGTTTCTTAATTTTAATTGACGAGCAATTTCATCAGCAGCTTGCAGATTTGTTTTTAGAATTGTTTCTGCTTGAGAAGATGAACTTGTAAATTTTCCGCTGTTTACATCAACTACTGTCAGTGCTTCAGTTTGTTGAATAAATAAGTATCCGCCCAGTGGTAAATTTACTTTAGTTTGCAAAGCTGCATGTATCTCTTTATTAACTCCAGTAGCTACAAGTAAGGGCTCAGCGCCTTTGTGCATGTTAACTTTTACATTCATATTCCAATGTTGCAAAAGCTGAGTTGTGCGATGAAGCGCAAAAGGTGTATCGACAATGATTTCCTCAACATCTTCGCTGCAAGCTTCACGAATAACTCTGTATAACAAGTCCTGATCTCGATACAAAAGACAAGGCGGATTTGCAGTATCGGCAGCAGTAACAATTGAATTCCACTTCTCGAGCAATATTTCAATATCTTCTTGAATTTCAGATTCAGATTGTCCTTCTGCTTCAGTCCTAACAATAACACCAACCCCGACAGGCTTTAATAAGCTTACTATTGACTTTAATCTTGCACGTTCTTTATTTGAAACAATTTTTCTTGAAACATTTATACCAGTTTCATCCGGCAAAAGCACCAGAAATCGGCCCGGAAGGCTAAGAGAAGTTGTAACTCTTGGACCCTTATGACCTGTCGGCTCCTTTTCAACTTGTACAATTAATTTTTGATTTGGCTTCACCTTATCCTTAAGAGGTCCTTTACCTGCTATGTCATTTGCATGAATAAATGCCATTTTATCACTCATACCAACATCTAAAAAGGCAGCCTCAATACTTGGCAAAACATTGTCTACTCTTGCTAAATAGACATCACCCATAAGCACATCACCTCTTGAAACAAAAAACTCATTCACTTTACTGTTTTCAATTACAGCTGCAATGTTGTCCTTTTCGGAAATTACAATTTTTTTTGACATAAATTTATCCTTATAAATCTTATATAACATTTAGGTCTTTATCGAAAAAACAAAGCCTCTTTACATTAAACAAATAATCTTGCCCATATATATGCTTCAAGAATTCATCTGCACGCAATGAGGGAGTATTCTCATCTTGACCTGTTTTCAAAACAAAAGTCAAAACTCTGTCTTTAAACTCCAATGAATTTAAAGATTTTCGATAATTTATAACTTTACTTAAACCTTTTTTTGTTTTTCTTTCGATTAATATCTCATCGCAAGACAAACATTTTTTTGTATTATACTCTAATTCCTTAAAATTTAAAATACCCTCATTTTTGTTGAGTAATGGTATTGCCTCATATTTTGCCCACTGTAAAAGATTATCAAGAGCAGGAAGCCTTGTTGAAACATGCGAAAAATCAGTACATTCCAAGAGTTTAACATTTTTATTAGTATTATTCTCAAAAAGCTGCTTGAAATTTTCCGGAACGGGTTCGTAAGTTTGAAAATAAACAAACTCTGACTCACTTTCAATAAAAAGAGGTAACGCGGGCGAAAAACCTGTTTTCGGAATTTTATTAAATCCTTCGCTCAATACAAGCTTTAACTGGCAACGCCTAAGTGTTTTTATAACAAGGTTTTGCCAATCAAGATGTGAAATATATTTTAACTCACCGTATTTTGTTAATTTTAATCTGTATTTAAAAATTTCTTGCATTCTTTAATGCTTTAAACTTGTCTTGCACCCTGAATTTAGAAGTATTTTCAAGGACTTTTTCTAGTATATCTTCCCTGTGCGAGCGATTAAGTTCGCCAATTTTATCTAAAGTATTTTTAATTTGAAGAGCACGAGCCTCCTTAATCAGCTGATTAAAGGTGTAGTCATTTATGCAACTCCTAGAAATCGGACTCTCCATAAAAAAACTATAACATTTTTTTATAAAAGAGACATGGGAAATTAAGTTTTGTTACACAAATTTTCAAAATAATTCAAAACATCATCTACATAGTAACGATTTTTAGAACTAAAAGGCAAAACATCAGTCATAAATAAATTTCTAACATATGTAATTTTCTTTAAAATATCACTCTTCGAAACATAATCGCACTTTGACAATACTATAAAATGTGCAACATTATTAACTTTTAACCACTCGTTCATTTGAAAATCATTTTTTTGAATATCATGCCGAACATCAATAAACTGAACACAAGAAATTAAATTGTTACGCTTTAATAAATATTCCTCAAGGTTCTTTTGCCACATCGCCTGCTCTGTTTTAGAAACTCTTGCATATCCGTAACCCGGCAAATCAGCAATAATAAAAGGCAATGCCGCTGTTTTAATTTCAAATAAATTAATAAGACGTGTTTTGCCCGGTGTATTAGACGTTTTTGCAAGATTCTTATTATTACAAAGTGTATTTATAAAAGTTGATTTACCTACATTAGAACGCCCCAAAAGAGCAAATTCACAAATGTCGGATTTTAAACATTGCTTAAGATTTGGAGAGCTTTGCAAAAAGGTCGCTTGTTTTATTTTCATAACCGGGTCTTCTTAACTCGTTAAGTCTTTTTTTATAAACAACTGCTGACAAAAGGTTATATACATTATCGTTATTAACAACATTTACTTGTATAGTGTCATCCATTATTTCAACATTTACTGATTTTGTACTTACAAAATCAGACTTTAGATTTGCGATTTGAATTATTTTGTTTCGCAATATACCTAAAGGTTGCGATATAAAGTCTTCAAAAGATTTTAAGATGACATTTCTCATAAGCTTGCATTTATTATAGCAAATAATTTGGTTTTTTGTATAATAGATTAAGAGAGTTTAATAAAGGATAAAAATATGTATCTTGAAATAAATCAACTACATTACGGTATAGCAATAGAAAGAGAGGAAACACTCTTTAAAGATAAATCCCCCTATCAAGAGGTAGAAATATTTAAAAGCAAGGGCTTGGGCAATGTTTTAACACTAGATGGTTTAATGATGACAACAGAGCATGATGAGTTTTTTTATCATGAGATGATTGCGCACGTCCCACTTATTGCACATAATAATCCGCAAAATATCTTAGTAATTGGCGGTGGTGACGGCGGAACAGTAAGAGAAGTATTAAAACATAAATCAGTTAAAAGTGTTGATATGTGCGAAATTGATAACATGGTAATAGAAGCAAGTAAAAAGTTTTTACCAACAATTTCTTTAAAACTTGATGATCCAAAAGTTAATATTTATGTAGAAGATGCAATTGAATTTATAAAAAACAAAAAAGATTGCTACGATGTTGTCTTAATTGACTCAACAGACCCTATGGGTCCGGGTGAAGGCCTATTTACAGAAGAATTTTACACAAATGTAAAAAAATCATTAAAAGAAGGCGGAATTGTTGTAGCGCAATCTGAGTCACCATTTGCAAATGTTAATGAAATGAGCAAGATGTACAAACTTTTAAGAAAAGTATTCAAAAATGTTTCACCATACTGTGGACCAATTCCGACATACCCTGGTGGTTATTGGTCTTGGGCATTTTGCTCCGAGCAAGTCGAAACACCTCATTGTCATAAAAAAGTTGATAAACACAGAGCAGATGAGATTTCAGAAATTTGCAAATTATACAATACAAGAATACAAACTGCAGCTTTCGATGTGCCAAATTTTGTAAAAGAAATCGCGTTTGGTGAATAATTTGAACAGCAATATAATTTCAAAAAAGCAAAATAAGGGACTTAAGGGAATAATAAATATACCCTCTGATAAATCAATTTCGCACAGAAGTCTAATTTTTGGTGCGCTTACAGGTGGAAAAATTAGAATTTCAAATTTTTCACAAGGGGCTGATTGTCTTGCAACACTCAATATCATTAAACAGTTAGGTTGCAAAATTAATCATATAGACAAAGGAATAATCGAATTAATTGCACCAAATAAATTCAGCGTGCCTAAAAATATTCTTGATTGCGCAAATTCAGGGACATCAATGCGTTTGTTATCAGGAATGCTTTCAGCACAAAATTTTGATAGTGTTCTTTCGGGTGATGAAAGTTTGTCCAAAAGGCCCATGAAACGAATTATAGAACCTTTAAGTCTTATGGGAGCAAAAATTAAATCAAACAACTATAAAGCCCCACTTGAAATTATGGGAACAGTATTATCGCCGATAGAATATTTTAGTCCGATTTCATCAGCCCAGGTTAAATCTTGCATATTGCTTGCAGGAATCAATACTGATGGTATAACAGTATTTTATGAAAAAACACTATCAAGAAATCACAGTGAAAAAATGCTTGAATATTTAGAAGCTGAAATTGAAACAGGACAAGATGATTATGGTTTTTATACAAAAATTAGAAAATCTTGCCTTGTACCAAAAAATATTATCATCCCTGGAGATATTTCATCTGCTGCATTTTTCATGGTTATGGCTGCAATTGTGCCAAACAGTGAAATAATTATTCAAAATATCGGATTAAACCCCACAAGAACTGGCATTTTAGATGTTTTTGATAAAATGGGCGTACATTACGAGTTTTTAGACAAAAAAACAGTCTCTAACGAAGAAGTAGGTGATATAAAAGTTAGATACTCTCCGAACACCAAGGGTTGTGAAATTTCCGGAGAAATTATACCCAGATTAATTGACGAATTACCCATAATAGCAGTTTTGGCAGCACAAGCTGAAGGTCAAACCATTGTAAAAGATGCTAAAGACTTAAGAAATAAAGAGTCAGACAGAATCAGTGCACTTGTCCTGGGATTAACCAAAATAGGTATAGATATAAAAGAAAAACACGATGGTTTTATTATAAACGGAAACAAAAATGATTTTACTGGTGGACAAGAAGTGGAAACTTATATGGATCATAGACTTGCGATGAGTTTCTTTGCAGCAGGTCTGAAATGCAAAAAAGAAATAAATATAAAAGATTTCGCTTGGGTTAATACGTCTTTTCCCGAATTTTTATCAATCTTTAACAAAATTTCATACTAAAAGCAATTTCTAAACTTTACATGTTTTATTCGAGTATGGAACAAATAAAGTCAAAATATTTAATATACCCCAAAAAACCAGAACCGCCAAAAGGAACAGCTCAATTAAAATTGCTTTACACAAATGATTGGCACGGGCAAACCGATAATCTTGGCGGTATTTTAGGTGCATCTTTACAATTTGACTCAAGTACAAAAGGCACAAAATTTGATACACTAAAACTAATAGCCGGAGATAGTTGGTCTGGCGGAAATACAAAGAAAAATCAGCTAATTTTAAATTTAATGAACTACATGGGGTTTGATGCTTGCGCTATAGGAAACCATGAGCTCGATGCTGGTTTTAAGGCTTTTAAAGATACAATTAAAAATACATCTTACACAAAATTTGTTTCATCAAATTTGACAACAAGTGACAACAAAGGCGCAGAAGGCATTGCAAGCTCAATTATAAAAGAAGAAAATGGCAATAAATATGGAATTATAGGTTTATCACCACTGGATTTAAAAACAGTTGTTTCTACCGAAAAAATACCGGAAATAAATGTAGAAAACTTTGAACAAACCGTGAAATCAACACAAGCAGAAATTGATAAATTAAAATCACAAGGAGTGAATAAAATAATTATTCTCTCGCACATTGGAAAAGATTTTGATAAAAAACTCGCAAGTCAACTTGATGGTGTTGATATTATTGTTGGTGGACATTCGCATGATAAAATTGAGGGCATAAAAGAAGGTGAAAATTTGGTTAGAAGCAAATCAAACGAACCTGTAATAATTCTTCAAACTGGTCAAAATGCAGAGAACTACGGTATATTAGAAGCAGAATTTGATATAAATGGTATTTTAAAAAGAGTTTCAAATTCAGTAATTGAAACCAGTAAGAAAAAAAGTTCAATTATTGATAATATAAGAGATTCGGAAATTGGAACCTCAACACAAATAGGAACAATTAAAGATATAGACCCAATGCCTGAAAACAGGAAAATTAGCCCCAGTGCTTGGACAGGCAAGGTTGCAGACTCGATGAAAGAAGCACTTGATACCGATGTAGCAATTATTAATAGCGCAAATATACGCAAAGTACCTCAAACAGGAAAATTAACAGAAAGGGACATCGAAGAATCTGCACCAATGAAAAATAGTCTAATAAGAACTAAAATGACTGAAGAACAAATTGTTTCAGCAATAAAAAATGCAGCATATCGCTCCTTTGGTTCAGTTGACAGCTATCCCGGACTTTTACAATGCAGTGGAATCAACTACACGATAGATACAAACGGCAACCTTCTAAATTTAAGTTTTATTGATAAAAATGGCAATGAAAATTCAATAGATGTAAATAATCCGTCAAAAACAAAAATATATACAGTAGCACTTGATAATTTTTTAGCCAATGGCAAAGAGTACCCGGAAATGCTACCAAAAGCTGAAGTAGAAAAATTTGAATTTGATAAAGATAAAACAATGATAGACTACATTAAAAGAAATAAAGACAAAGATTCACTTGTAATTAGAAATGATGGCAGACTGAAAATAGTAAAAACATCAGAACCCCCACGACAAAGCAATAATACGAGAAACATTTAAGCGTAACTTTTCCCAAAAGTTTCATAAAATATTTAACACACAAATAACCCACAATAAAGGAAGTTAAAAAACCGCAAATTATGGCAACGTAGTTAAAGTTTGCTATCTGCGAAAAATCCATTTCAAGCACAGGATAAGCCATTGATGCACCTAAAATTACCGGAATGCTCATCAGAAATGAAAATCTGGCAGCTTTTACTCTATCCATACCAAAAAATACTTGTAATGCGATTGTCAAACCCGATCTGGAGAGTCCCGGAAATACGGCAAGTCCTTGTGCCAAACCAGTCCAAAGAGCAATTTTTAAATTCATTTCTTTATTTTGTTGTTTTAATTTTTCACTAAAAAACAAAATAAATCCCGTAACAATTAAAAATAAACTAACTATTTTTGGATTTTCGACAAGAGCATGTGTTGGTTCTTTCAAAATCAACGCAACAATACAAGTGACAGGAGTTGCAGCTAAAATAAAAACTGCAGTTTTAAAATCAACATCAGAATAGTTCTTATTTTTTAATCCAACAAAAAAGGCTTTAATTATATTTACAATGTCTTTTCTAAAGAATATTAAAACAGCAAGCAAGGTTGCAAGATGCACCATGATGTCAAAAAAAATCTCCTGCGAACCTACTTCGTTTAAAACTTGTGAACCTGTTAAAATTTTATAAATAGATTGAGAAAAAACTATGTGTGCAGAACTTGAAATAGGTAAAAATTCGCTGATACCCTGTATAGCACCAACAAAAATTGCTTGCAGTATATGCATTTTAACTCCTTACTCCCAATAGGATGCTCTTGATGTGGGTGTTTCCCAGACATTTACACGTGACACGCCGGAAAATTTCACTTTAACCTTAGAATAAATATATTTACTTATAATCTCGGAACTCGGCGAAATACCACTGAACTCAGGTAATTCATTTATGTCGGAATGATCCAAATAATCCACAACCTCATTAACGCATTTTTTTAAAATTTTAAAATCAACAAGGATATTTGCCTTATCAAGCTCACAACCACGAACATAAACTTCAACCTTCCAATTATGACCATGCTGATTTTCGCAATTACCCTTGTAATTTAGCAAATGATGCGCTGCCGAAAAATTTGTTTCTATTTTAACTTCAAACATATATTTATTTTATCATTAACATACGTCATGTACAAAATATGCCCTTGCATATACAAGGGCATATAATATGCGTTAAATTACTAGCCTTTTATTTGGTTCATTACTTCTTGTGCGAAGTTATCTTGTCTTTTTTCCAAACCCTCACCGAGAACAAATCTGTCAAATTTTACTATTGATATCTTACCTTTAATCAATTGCTGAACTGTTTCATCCGGGTTTTTTACAAAAGGTTGTTCCAAAAGCACTTTGTGTGCCATTTGCTTATTTACACGACCTTCTACAATCTTTGCCCTTATTGCTTCCGGTTTGTTTGCAAGGTCTTCTTTACCCATTTCAATTCTAGTTTCTTCATCAATAACAGATTGGGGAATTTGTTCTCGTGAAACAAACTCAGGAGCAGATGAAGCTATATGCAAACAAATATCTTTAGCCAGTGCTTTTGTTTCGTCAGAGCAAGCACCTTCACATTTTGTTTCAAGTAAGACACCAATTTTGCCATTGTGAATATACGTTGAAACGCAGCAATCGGCATCATAACGCACAAATCTTCTAATTGTGATTTTTTCACCAATTTTTGCAATTTGTTCTTTTATAACTTCATCAATTTTCTTTTTACAAACAGGGCAATCCATTTCAAGCATTTCATCAACAGACTTCGGATTGAGTTTAGCAACAGCTTGAGCCATCATATCTGCCAAACTTTTAAAGTTTTCATTTTTTGCAACAAAGTCAGTTTCACAGTTCATTTCAACCATTGCACCAACTTTATCTTCTACGTATGAAGCAACAGCACCTTCTGCAGCAATTCTACTCATTTTCTTATCAGCAGATGCAATACCTTTTTGCCTTAAAATTTCTGCTGCTTTATCCATATCACCCTGAGCTTCAACAAGAGCTTTTTTGGCATCCATCATGCCTGCACCAGTTTTATCACGAAGCTCTTTTACCATAGATGCTTTTATTTCCATATTTTACTCCTTTATTATTCAACTGTAACATTTGCATCTGCTGCTTCAATTTTTTCAATTTTTTTACCTTCAGCAGCTTTATTTTGTCTAAGTTCTTTGCCTTCTAAAATAGCATCTGCCAACTTAGAAGCAACAAGTTTAATCGAGCGCAAAGCATCATCATTACCTGGGATAATGTAATCAATGCCATCAGGATCAGCATTTGTATCAGCTAAACAAATAACAGGAATATTTAATTTGTTAGCTTCTTGAATTGCTATTAACTCTTTCTTTTGGTCAACAACAAAAAGCATATCAGGCATGCCTTTCATCTCTTTTATACCACCTAGAGTTTTTGATAATTTTGCAAGCTGTCTGTTTAGTTGCGCAACTTCTTTTTTAGGTAATTTTTGAGCATGACCTGACTCCATAAAAGATTCAAGCTCTCTTAATTTATTTACTCTACCTCTGATTGTTTCGAAGTTTGTCATCATGCCACCGAGCCATCTGCGATTAACATAATATGCACCTGCTCTTGTTGCTTCTTGGGCAATAACATCCATAGCTTGCTTCTTTGTGCCGACAAAAAGAATATTTCTACCTCTTGCAGCCATATCACGTACAGCTTCATAAGCTTCATCTAATTTGTCTGAAGTTTTTCTTAAATCAAGAATATAAATTCCGTTTTTTGCACCAAAAATAAACGGTTTCATTTTTGGGTTCCATTTTTGTGTTTGGTGACCAAAGTGTACACCAGCATCTAGTAATTCAACTAAAGTTGCAACTGCCATAGTTTTTATCCTTTCGTTCTTCTACATATAAGGTTTAATTTCTACCCCTAGGCTTGGGCTGGTATAACTACCATACGAATTTAAATAAACCTTCTTTAAAAGATTATTACAAACAAAAAAAATAATCAACTAATATGGGTGAAAACAAGCAACATTACTGTTATGAACATTTTTTAAAGTTGGTATTTGAGAAAAACACAGATAATCTGCCTTTGCACAACGAGGATTAAACGGGCAACCTGTTATATTTTCAGTTATTGGAGCAGGTTGTCCTACGATATTTTTTAATTTTTTTCCTTTTTTTACCGGCAAGGCCTCAATTAAGGCTTTTGTATAAGGATGATGAGGATTTTTAAATAGTTCATTCGTAGCAGCACGCTCTACAACATGTCCAAGGTACATAATTGAAATATCATCACTGTATTGGGCAACCACTCCTAAATCATGTGTAATCAATACTATTGTCTTACCTTGTTCCTTTATTTTCATCAATAATTTTAAGATTTGAGCTTGAATTGTAACATCAAGCGCAGTTGTTGGTTCATCCGCTATTAGTATATCTGCATTTGCAGCAAGTGCCATGGCAATAATGACTCTTTGCTTCATGCCGCCAGAAAGCTCATGGGGGTATGATTTAATCCTATTTTTAACATCTTTAAACTCAACACTTTCGAGAGTTTTAATTGCTATTTTTTTTGCCTGGTCTCTCGAAACTTCATTATGTAGCATTATTACTTCAAGTAATTGATTTTCAACAGTATATAAAGGATTAAGGCTAGTCATAGGATCTTGAGGTATAAGCGCAATCTTTCTGCCACGTATTTTCAGCATCTGTTTTTCACTAAAATCTAAAATATTTTCATTTTCAAAAATTATTTTTCCACCAAGAATTCTTGAATTTCTGGGCAAAAGCTTAAGAACACTCATAACACTCATGGTTTTGCCACAACCAGACTCACCGACAATTGCATGTATTTTTCCCTTAAAAAAAGAAAAATTGACATTTTTAAGTACAGGATAAACCTTTTTGTCGATTTCTAAACCTAAAGAGAAATTTTTTATTTCTAGTAAGGGATTTTCACGCATAAAAAAATTATATCACAGTGCTTAAAATATAAAAAACCGCCCAAGGATTAATTTATTTCATTATAACATCTTTTGTTTGATTTTGAATTGCTAAGCGACGTTTCTTTCTGCGCATTAAATCAACGAATGCCTCCAGGCGTGTGATATATCCGGCTTTTCCGGTTTGTTCATCCATAATTAAGCTCAAAATTGGAAGATTTACATCCTCTCTCATTTTTGGAAAAATATTCTGAGACATTATTTCGGGCATACAAGTAAAAGGTGACACATGTATAAGTCCATCGATGCCTTTTTCCCGAGCGTACATAACGTCACTAATGCATTCAAGGGCATCACCACCAATATCTCTCATTAAATAAGGTTTTGCCATTCTATAAGCACGTTCCAGATGAGTTTCTCCACGCTTACACATTTTAGGAATAATAGCATCTTTTAAAAAACCACTGACTGTAAGGCTGCGACGAACTTGTACACCTAGTTTTCCAAGCTCACGTTCAATATTTTGATTTGAAAAACTGTCTAAGACCAAAAATATTTCGCCGGTTAAATCAACTCTCAACACTTCTCTGTCTGCATCAATTTTAACAGATGAAATCTCACCGAGACCTCTTTTTAGAGCTTTTTTAAGTTCAGCTGAAGTATTGGCATCCATTATATATTTTAATGCTTTTTTATGAGCTTTTTCACTGTCACCAAAATGCAATTCTCGTGCTCTATGATAAGATAAAAAAGTTTGCAACTCGTCCATAGCAAAAACTTTTCTTATTGCAATATTAATTGCACGAATAATTCTTACGATATTTTTTGAACCTGTAAGATTTACCAAAAAATCATACATGCCCTTAAAGCCATCATACAAAGAAAGTTCAATATAATTTGCATGATAGCCCATATCCTCCAAAACACCTTTAATACTCTTGCCATATTCGCCCAGTCTGCAAATACCAGGTGAAGATATCATAGCTACATAGTCAGCACCGCCTTCAATTGCTTCAATAAAATTTCCCAAAATTAATTTATAAGGCAAACAAATAGCCTCTGGAGAATTTTTTGTACCCAAAGACAATGTCTTTTTACTGGTATATGGAGGAACATAAGGTTCAATACCCATTTTTTTCAGTGCTGCAGCCCAAGCAATATATATAGTCCCCATATGTGGAAAAGCTACTTTAATTTTCTTTTTTTCAATATCAATTACCATATTTTTATTTTTACACAAAGATACTTTTTACGCAAAAGAGCCCCTGAAATTTCAGAGGCTCTTCAAAAGATTAAAGAACTATTTTAATTCAACAGTTGCGCCTGCTTCTTCAAGTTTTTTCTTCATTTCAGCAGCTTCTTCTTTTTTAACATTTTCTTTAATTGGTTTTGGAGCTCCATCAACTAAGTCTTTTGCTTCTTTTAAACCAAGACCTGTGATTTCGCGTACAATTTTAAGTACCGGGATTTTGTTTGCACCTGCTGATGCTAATACAACAGTAACTTCACTTGCCTCTTCAGCAGCGCCTTCTGTTGCACCTGCAGCGGGAGCTGCTGCTGCAACAGCTACAGGAGCAGCTGCCGATACACCGAATTTTTCTTCCATAGCTTTTACAAGTTCAGCTGCTTCAATAAGAGTTAATTTTTCGATAGATTCTAAAATTGTTTCTACATTGCTCATTTTGTTATCCTTTCAATATTAAAATTTTACAGTTTTTACCTTATGCTTTTTGTTTTGCAACAGCGTCAATTGCTCTTACTAATGCACTCATAACACCATTTACACTGTATACAATACCTGATGCAGGAGAGTTGATAGAGCCAAGTATCTTTGCGTAAAGTTCTTCTCTGGAAGGCATATTTGCAAGTTTCTTAGCCTCATCTGCACTTAGAAGATTCCCTTCCATAACACCGCCGATGATTTCACCTTTTTTGTTTTCTTTGATAAATTTCGCAACAACTTTTGCTGCGCTTACTTCATCACCAAAACCAAACGCAATAGCACTAGGACCTTGCATTAGTGACTCAATAACTTCAAAATTTGTGCCTTTAGAAGCAATTTTACACAAAGTATTTTTAGTAACGGTATAATCGGAGTTTTGTTTTTGCAATTCACGACGAAGCTGAGTAATTTCTTCGACACTTAAACCACGATAATCAGTGACGATAGCAACTTTTGCCTGCTCAAACTGCTTTTTAAAATACTCGATTTTTTCGTTTTTAAAAGCCTTTGTTGACATTTATTGTGCTCCTTTCTAAAAGGGTATTCGCTTTAAACTAAAAAGTTTTGCGACAATTGTACACGCAAAACAATAACGAAGAATAAAACATTTCTTTGTCACCTAGGTCGGATATTAAGCAAAAGCACCGACTGTCTTGGGTACAATTTAAGCTTATTCGAAACAAAAAATAATGTCAATAAAAAATGTTACAAATATTAAAAATGTGTATATATAAGTATATACAAAGTTTTTAGGGAAGAGAATAAAAGAATTTTAAAAAAATAGTGACAAAATGTGATTTTTTGGTATTATAATTACTCTGGTACATAAGATGAAAAACATAAAAAGTAAAATTGAAAAAAACGTAAAGTTAAGAAAATACCTTGACCTAATTAATAAGATAGCAAAGGTTGAGTATAAAAGTGTATCATCTCAACATTTAATTGAGTTTGACGAGTTGGTAAACATAGGCATACAAACAGTTGACATATTATGTTCAGATGAAAAAAAAGACTTGTATAACGAGTCTTATCTTTCAACAGCAATTAAATGGGCAATAAGAAACGAACTAAGGCGACGATACCGCTGGCATGGCGTTAAACAAAATCAAAAAGATATAGAAAACGCAAATGAAATAAGAGAAGCAATTTATAAAACAATTTTATCAACCGATGAAATGCTAGACAACGACAAACCTTTTGAAATAAAGGACCTTAGAAAAAACCCCGAAGAATCTTATGAATTTGAACAAATGTCTGAAGCAATAAAAAAAGCAATTGCAACTTTACCACAAAGAGAAAGAGATTTAATAGAGTCTAAATTTTTTAAAGAAAAAAAATTACATGAATTATCTGACGAATTTTCGATTTCACCGTCAAGAATTTCAAGAATTATAAAATCAGGTTTAGATAAAATAAAAGACGAGCTAATAAAGAACGAAATTGTATAAATAAAAAACCCGCTTTAATACGGGTTTTATGGTGCCCTGGGCCAGACTTGAACTGGCACGAGGTTATTAGCCCCATTGGATTTTAAGTCCAACGTGTCTACCGATTCCACCACCAGGGCTTAAAATGCTCTTACGAGCGTTATAATTCTAATATAAAAAAATATAATTGTCTAGTTGTTTTTTTCAATTAATTCGTTAATTTCAGCAACCATTTGTTCAGGGTCTACACCATGCACTTTTGCTCCTGCTTCAAGATTTTCAAACCTTGCCGCAGCACAACCAATACATCCCAAACCATACTTTGCAAAAACTTCTAAGCTTTCCGGGTGATTTTGTACTATTTCAATTATACCCATTTCTTTTGTAACTTTACTCATATTTTGCCTTTTCTAAACTGATTATTAATATAATACTATGAAATATCAAGAATTTGCAACTCAAAATTTTATAGGTTTAAAATCCATACAGCGAGAACTTATTCGTACCGGCTTTACATTTAGAGAACAAAAAATAACCACGGGCGAAATTATTTACAAATTTTTGTACTTTATTAAAGAAATAATAACTTACATACAAAAAGATTATTGATCAGACTCAAAATTTTTTTTAAGCATTTTTTCAAAATCCGAAGGCTTTATATCCTTTATAAAATCCTTAAATTCTGCAGCCTCTTCTTCGTCTTTTTGAGTATCAGTAGAAACAACACCTGTCGCCAGGACATTTTCAGTTACATAAATAGGAACTTCAGCACGTATTGCAATTGCAATAGCGTCAGAAGGACGTGCATCTACTTCAACTGTTTTATTAAGCTCATCGCTGTATAAAAATATAGTAGAAAAATAGGTCTGTTCATCAACGTTATTAATTTCAATTTTAGTAATTTTATAACCTGAAAGTTCACAGAAATTTAAGAATAAATCATGTGTCATTGGTCGACTGGAAGGTATATTTTCGATTTTTCTAATTATAGAACTTGCTTCTGCAGAACCAATCCAAATAGGCAAAGCTTTTCTATTATGCAAGTCATTAAGAACTACTATTGGTGAACCGCTTCTTGTATCTAAGGCAATACCCATAACTCTCATTTCAATCATAAAATAATACTCCTTTTTCAAGGAGTATTATACACTTAAAATCAGAATATAGCCATGTTAATTTATGCATCATTACCTGTGGCGTTTTTATATTTTTCAAGAATTTTACCCCTACCAAAAGTCATGAAAAATTCATCTTTTAATGTCTGACCAAATGATTTTATATCAGCACGTGCACTATTATCATAGTATTCTATTAACACGTTTAAGACTTCCGGGTCAAGTGACATAATCTGCCAAACAGCATTCTCATCAGTTCCCCACTTATCAACTGTAGCAGCATCATATTTTGTTGCTAATTTTTTCAACAAATCATCAGAAATATCTTCAGGCTTAATTTCACCTAAATATTTAGAAACACTATTTCCATCATCATCAACATATTCAATGACTTCAGTTGCATTTCTAAGCTTACTTACAAGCTCATTTTCAGTATCATAAGAAAATATATCTTCTAATACAGAATCCAAGTTCTCACAATACATTTCATTATATGCTTGCGCAACTGCATCTAATTCAGCATTATTTAGAGCCTCGTATTCTCCTTCTAAACCATAAAAATATTTACGGAAAATAGAGTTTTGCAACATTTCAGCCTGACCTCTCAATTGTGCAGCATCATGCAAAGACTTTGCAACTTCTTCTGCATCAAAGTTTTCTCTTACTTCGCAATCATGTTCAACAGAAGAATTATTGCTATAGTTAGCATTTAACTCGCCTGAGTCTTGCTCATCATAGATTTGGTTATCTTCTTGCGCTTCATCAGTTTCTTGTGCATCTTGTTGTTCGTCAACTTCATTCGTTTCTTCAACATCTGCTGTCTCATCAGTTTCATTATTTTCTTGAGCTTCTTGAGCAGCAGCTTCTTCTTGTGCTTCTCTTTCTGCTTCTAATTTTTCCTGCTCTTCTTTGTAGGCATTTACCTTATCATAATAATCGGTAAGTATTCCACTGTAGCCCTTTGAATAATCAACATTAAAATTTGATAATGTAGTACTATAACTATCAAATATACTTGAATAAGAACTACTGTTTGACTGATTGTTGGTACTAGAATAATTATTTTCATACAATGACTCATTCCAATACGGATTAAAATAAGTATAGTTGTAGTTAGTTGACATGTTCTCTCCCAATTCTTTCTCGTATATATTAATAAAAAAAATTTTATATAAAAAATTGATATACAATATGCATCTTTTTCTAAAATCGTTGTGTAATCGTATTTCTAAACTTTACATTTATTTACATAAAGACACCTTTTAACAAAAGGTGTCTTTATTACTACTTAAGGATTAAATATTTGTTTATTCTGCATTACCAATATTAAATAAATCTTCTACAAAAGTTCTAAACAATAAGTTAGTTTTGTAATTGTCAGTTTCTTTCATGGCATTATAAGCATCAGTAAACTCTTTTGCTGTAGCATTAGCCTTGCCTGTAAACATTTGTTTTACTTTAGAAGGTGATAAATCAGTTTTTTTAATACCTTTTGTAAATGAATCAAACAAATCATCGGCAGTTGATTTAATATTTTTACCAAAAGCTTTTAAATTAGAAACCGCACTATCAGACGTAGAGGTATTATTTGCACTTGTTTGTGTTGTAGCTTCAGGAGCAACTGTTGTCTGAGTTTTTGCCGAATTTAATCTGTTATACAAATTACTTTTTTGTAGTTCAACCTTTGTAAAACCGGCATCATATGCATCTTGCAATGTTTTAATTTCATTGCTTTTTACCTTGTCTCGAAGAACTGTAATTCTTTGAGTATCTGTTGATGCAAGCGAACCATTTTGTTTGTATACAGGTTTTTTAACAGTACCCGTATTTTCAACACTTGTGGATTTATTAACTGCATAACTATCATCTATTAACCCGTTTTTCTTTAGTTTATTAATAGCGGAATCATAATCTTGTAATTGTTTTTTATAAATTTGCTTTTGCGAATATGTTAGATCTGGACTGTCTATTTTAGCAACAATTTCATTTCTTGTATTTACAAGATTATCTACATCTGCTTGCGAAATTGAATCACCGCTTTTAAGTTTATTTACTGCATTAAGAGCCTCATCATCAGCTTCGCTTACAACTTTTGATGCATCCAAAGATGAAATTGTTTTTTGATTTGAGGTAATTTTGTTACTCAAGATGTCTTGCTCCGTACTTAAATATTCCTTGTAATCAGCAATTGTAGTACTATTTTTCAACTTAGCAATATCAGATTCAAGATAACTTTTTTGTTGTTTTAATTGTGACAATAATTTTGTTTGCTCACTTGTCAAATCTTTAACATCGCACAAATCATCGATTTGTTTATTTATAGTTTGCAAAGCATCATTTTTAGACGATAACATAGTACTCAAATCATTATTATCCAGAGATTGTAACTGAGTATTTAAATCAATATCACGTGCATTTAAAACATCTGTTGCGTCAACTGCATTATTATATTTTACTGCACTCACGCCCGATGTAACACCGCCTACAGCACCACCTACCAGAGCACCACCTATGGCACCACTTGCAGTAGAACCTACAAAACCTCCAAAGGAGAATTCATCACCATCAAATATAGCATCAGCGGTATAATTGGTAGCGCCCATAACAGCACCATCTATTGCGCCTGCTTTAGCACCGGAAACAATACCCTGTTTAATTGTTTCTTTTACAAGAACTTTTCCACCTTCTTTGGCAGCAACCAAACCTGCAGTTCCAATTCCGGCAGTTGCAGCTGTAACTGCACCTCCTATTCCGCCTGTTATTGCATCTTTTAAACCATTATTTAATGTGTAATCTCCTTCTACATTATTTGTTGCTTTATCAGACGCCTTTATTCCTATTTTTACTGCAGCGCCGACACCTGCACCCAATGCTAAGCTTGCGCCAAACGAAAATGGTGCAGCTATTACACCAGCTGCTACAGCAAGTCCGGATGCAACATTTGAAAATGTATCAATAAAAGATTCTTGCTTGGTAGCAAACGTATTTAATTTTTCAACTGCCGCTTCAAGAGAAATCTCGCCGCTTTCAGCTTTAGAAATTACATCTTGCACTTTGTTTGAACCGTTTTGGTGACCAAAAAAGTTTTTAATTCCATCCCAAGCATTGCCTAACCAGCCTTGCTCATCTTTAATATCCGCAAAAGCTGCTTTAAGTTGCTTTATTTGTTCTTCACTAGCTCTTGTACCACCATCTTGTGCAAGCTCACCGCTACTTAAAGAATCATCATCTACCGCATCATCTTGATTATCAACTTCATTCGAAGAAGAATTGTTGCCAGTATCTTGAACATCCTCATAAGTTTGGCTATTGCCGAGAGAATTTGCATAATTTTGCAAAATGCCTTCATAAGAACCGGAATAATCAACGTTTCCGAAAAGCAACTCATTTTCCGCAACATTGTCTATTTTGCTCTGGATAGCATTATTAATGCTTCCGGGATTTCTGTATGCAGAAAAACTATCGGCGTAAATTGCGCTGGATGACATATTTATTCCCCCTATAAACTCGTGTTATATTTAATAAAAATAATTTAGTAATAAAATTGATATAAAAATTATTAAAAGTATATAAAAAAGCCGGAAATGCTTATTTTATAAGGAAAATAAATATTAAGTTTTTTAACATTTCTGCAATTTTTAAAAAGAATTTTTTTTTATTAATACATATAGGTAGTGTGTGGTATAGAAGTAGTGAAATTAGAAAGTATTAATAGCACCTCAAATTACGCTCATGAACGTGTTTTAGGTCAAAATACAAGATTTTATCCGAACAGAAACAGCTTTGATACTTTTGTTAAAAGCGACATTAGGATTAACCCTGCAAAATCAAATCCAATATATCAAATTGATGATACATATCTTGCAACAATATTCCCAATGCTCTATATAACAAAATATTCAAATCCTGGTTTTTTAAGCGAAGCTGCGATAAACAACAAAAACATTAAAGATGCAATTGGCAATAAAGACATAAAGGTAAAGATATATCCCCATAATGTTTCAAGTGAAATATATCCTCATTTTATTCCAACATATAAAGCATCATTCAAAATAATGCAAAAAAGTGGCGAAAGCTTTACAAAAAATGACTATGAGACCATGAAAAAAGCGGCTTTACTACATGATGTAGGAAAGGCATACATACCAGATTCAATATTAAACAAAAAAGGCAAACTTAATTCTTCAGAAAGAGAAGTTGTTGACAAACATGCACAATTAAGTTATGAAACACTCAAGAGTGGAGGGGTTAAACCAGAAGTATTGCACATAGTAAAAAACCATCATACATATTCTATTGAAAATGAACCACTTGTACAGATAATGCAAATTGCTGACATCTGGAGTGCACTGAAGGAAAATCGACCTTACAAAAAATCTTTCAGTGACAAAGAGGCATTAAGAATACTGTACGAAAGAGCTGAAAACGGAGATTTTGAAAAGAAATATATTGATGCACTCAGTGCATAAATCAAACCACTTGTGTATATCTTCTTTGGCAATTGAATATTTAAGATAAGGAAATTAAACTTATTCATTATTGCGAAGGAGTTTAAAAATGAAATTCGAGGATTTTTTATTTACACATGACGGCGCTGATTTATTTGAAAAGACACAGGGGCTTGATGAAGTACTTACAAGTGGAGTAATGACAGGTAGCGAAGGACTCGGCATACGCCTTAGCGAAAAAACATCACCTGAAGTGAAAATAAAAGAAAAAAGTGGCAGTGAACACAAAGTAATTATGCTTGGTTCGAATTCATATTTAAATTTAAATACAAATAAAAAAGTATGCGAAGCTGCAATGAGAGCTATAGAAAAATTTGGCTACGGGATGGGAGCAGTATCTGTTTATGCAGGCATTACAGATATACACAAAGAACTTGAAAAAAGAATTGCAAATTTTTATGGCTGCGAAGATGCAGTTTTATTTCCCAGTGGTTACGGAACTAACATAGGAGTGATTTCCGCACTATGTTCAAAAAACGATATTATAATTAACGACAGCGCAAATCATGCATCAATTTTTGACGGCTCGAAATTGTCTGGTGCAAAATTAAAAATTTATCCCCATGGGGATATAAAAGCACTTGAAAAAATTCTTCAAAAATTAAAAAATACAAATGCAGCAAAATTAATAATTACGGACGGAGTTTTTTCAATGTACGGTGACATTGCAAAACTTGACATAATTTGCGATTTAGCATCTTATTACGGTGCAAAAGTTATGGTAGATGACGCACATGGTCTTGGTATTGTAGGTGCAACTGGCAAAGGTAGTGCACAAGCATGCAACGTAGAAAAAAGAATAGATTTAAATGTTGGTATGTTAAGCAAAACTGCCGGAGCAATAGGAGGTTATTGTGCAACAACAAAGAAAATTGCACAATATTTAAGGCATTATGCAAGAAGTTATTTCTTTTCGACATCATTACCCGCCCCTGTTGTTGCAGGACTAAATGAGGTATTTAAACTTCTTGAGCATGACAGAGCCGGAAGAAAAGAACTGTGGCTAAACATAACTTTGCTAAGAGAAAAATTAAGCAAGGCTGGCTTTAATACTGAAAATACGCAATCAGGTATAATACCAATAGTAATAGGAAATGAATCAATATTGTTCAAAATGCATCAAGACCTTCGCCTAAGTGGAGTTTACACAAATATTGTTACCTATCCAGCAGTAAGAAGAAAAGACTGCAGATTAAGACTTTGCGCAATGAAAGACTTAACAAAAACGCAAATTGAACGTGCGGTTGAAATAATTAGTAAAATAGGCAAAAAATACGGTGTAATATAAACTACTTTATGTCTTCAGTTTGACGACTTGAGCGAGTAATTTCTCTTCCTCGTATGTCGTAATATTTACCGTTCCCATTTTCATCTTCAACATAAGAACCTGTCTTACGACCACGTTGGTCATACATTGTAAAATTATTAGTTTCTCCATCACGTACTGCCTTACCCAAACTCCTGCCGCGAGCATCTTGAATATTTTTCTCTTTGACTTTTTCTTTTTCTTTTACATTTTCTTCATTACCAGAGGAAACATTAGCAGCAGCCTGAACTTTTACTTTTTTCGTTTTTTCAATTTTGTGACCATACTTATCATACTTTGTGCGCGCAAGTACAGGTGCACAAACTACAAATATGGCTAGCAGAAACAAAGTTACAAACTTTTTCATACAGATTCTCCTTTAGTATATTTAAAATAACAAAACGAAATTATTTTGTTATATATATTATTATATATTATTTTTCATATTTTATAAAGATTGTGGTAATATTTAATTATGACTATATTGAAAATTTTAAAATACGGAGATGAAAAACTTCGTCAAAAATGTAAGGAAGTATCAAAAGTATCAAAAAAAATTAAAATACTTGCCCAAAACATGATTGACACCATGTATGCAAATAACGGCGTAGGTCTTGCTGCACCGCAGGTTGGCGAAAACATAAGATTATTTGTAATAGATGTGTCAACTGATGATGAGCCCCTAAACCCGATTGTTTTTATTAATCCTAAAATTATTAAAAAAAGTGGTGCAATAAAAAGCAACGAAGGTTGTTTAAGCTTTCCTAAAGCTTATGTGGATGTCAGGAGATATAAAAATATCTTGGTAAAAGCTACCGATTTAAAAGGAAGAACTTTTGTGTTAGAAGCAAAAAACGGCGAACTTCTTGCAAGAGCAATACAGCATGAATACGACCATTTGGAAGGAATTTTATTTATTGATCATTCAAGAAATATCTTCGAAGCAATTGAAGTTTTAAAACAAAACAACCTTCCTTCGATAGAACAAAACAAAATACTGGATGAACAAGAATTGGAAGATGAAATTTTGAAACAAGAGAGTGAAAATAAGGAATAGAGTTTGAAAATAGTTTTTTTTGCAACACCCGACATAGCAATAGAATCGTTCAAATATTTCATTAACTCGAAAGACTATGAAGTCTGTGCTTTAGTCACACAACCACCAAAGCCTTCCTGCAGAGGCAAAAAAATAATTCAAAGCAAAATTAAAACAATTGCTATCGAAAATAATATAGATATTTTAGAACCTAAAAAAATTTCAAAAGAACCTGAACTGATACACAAACTTAAGTCTTATAAATCAGATTTTTTCGTCACATTTGCCTTTGGACAAATATTATCAGATGAAGTAATTAACATTCCAAAATACGCAACAATTAATCTCCATGCCTCTCTTTTGCCTTGTTATAGAGGTGCAAATCCAATATGTGAAGCAATTTTAAATGGTGATAAAAAAACCGGAATAACTACCATGAAAACCGTTTTGGAACTTGATGCTGGAGATATTTGTCTGCAAGAAGAAATATTACTTGATGAAGAAATAACAACGCCTGAACTAATGAGCAAAATCAGCTCACTTTCTCCAGCATTGCTAGATAAAACACTTAAGGGATTATATAAAGGCACATTAAAAACCATAAAGCAAGATAAAAACAGAGCAACATTTACTAAAAAAATAACAAAAGAGGACAAACAAATAAATTGGGAATCCGATGCACAAAAAATCCACAACAAAATACGTGCAATGCACACAATAAACACTTGTCATACTTCTTTTAACGGTAAGCTTGTCAAAATATTAAAGACAAAAGTTATCAACAATGACAATAAAGCAAGATGCGGAGAAGTACTAAGTATAGGCAAAAACGGAATCAGTATATGCTGTGCAAAAGATGCGCTATTATTAATCAGTGTTAAACCTGAAGGCAAAAATGAAATGAGTGCATATAATTGGAGTTTAGGTGCAAAAATTAAAACAGGAGATATTTTAAAGTCATGTTGACACGTGGAATAAGAGGTGCAATAACCCTTGAAAAAAATGACAAAAAATCAATAAAAGATGGCACTGTTCAGCTTTTAGACACAATTTTAGATAAAAATAATATAGAACTAGAAAATATTGCCTTTGCAATTTTTACTGTAACACCAGATATAGATGCTGATTTTCCGGCAAAATATGCAAGAGAATATTGTGGTTTTGAAGATATACCAATGATGTGTTATAGGGAGATGGATGCAAAAGGGGCAATAGAAAAATGTTTACGTGTACTCATATGTATAAATACAACCAAAAAACAAAAGGAAATTAAGCATCAGTACTTAAAAGGCGCAGCAGTACTTCGCCCTGATATAAAGGAATAACCAAAATGCCGAACTATATTAAAAAAGAACAAATTAACTACCCTTATTTATCTGAGCCAGTAAATATTTACACTTATCCCAGCGGGCATAAAGTTGTAATAGCCAAAAAGGACTCCCATATGGCAAACATTAGCAGTTGGGTTAAAACCGGCTCAATTAATGAAAACAAAGAAAATAACGGAGTATCCCACTTTTTAGAGCACGTAATGTTTAAAGGTACAACAAAATACAAAGCAGGTGTTTTTGACAGGACGTTGGAATCTAAAGGTGGTATTATAAATGCTGCAACCTGGAAAGACTATACATACTATTACGTTACTATCCCAAAACGAGCTTTTGACATTGCAGTGCATATGCATGCCGATATGATGACAGATCCTATTATTCCCGAAGAAGAAGTTGGACCTGCCTTTGAGTTTGGCAAAGAAGTACCCAAACAAAAACGGGAGAGATATGTTGTAATAGAAGAAATACGTATGGGTAAAGACAACAACTGGAGAAAAGTTTATTCAACATTGAACAATGCTATGTATAAAAGTCATCCATATAAAAGAGACGTAATTGGAACGGGCGAAATTATTGCATCTATACCTCGTGATGAAATCATGAAATACTATAAAACGTTTTACACTCCAAATAATATTACAACAGTTGTAGTTGGAGATTTTGAAGATAATGAAATCCTTGAAAAAATTGAAAAAGAATTTAAGTTTAAAGATTTCTCAACTACCCAAAAATGCAAAACGGACAAAAAAATACCCGAGGTAATTATAAAACAACCTGAATACATAGAACAAAAAGCCAATGTTAACACAGCATACCTAATGCTGGGTTTTCTTTGTGAAAGTGCAAAAAATTTAAAAGAAACAATAGCACTTGATGTAATTTCAATAATACTTGGAGAAGGAAAAAGTTCCAGATTAAATATGAGATTCATAGAAGGCATAAAAGAGCCTTATGTCACACAGATTGAAACATGTCATTATCAATTTAAAGATGGAGATAACTTTTTTATAGAAGCTAATTTTTCTCCAGATAAAAAAGAATTATTTATTGAAGAGTTAAAAGATGAGTTAAAAAAACTTTCAAATATAAATGATGAAGAGCTTAAAAAGGCAAAAAAAAGGGTAAAGGTGAACTTTGCTCAAGATGCGGAAACAGTATCTGATATTGCTGATTCAATAGGTTATTATATGACAGTTTGTGAAGATTTAATGCCGGCAAGCAAATATCTTTCAACTCTTGAAGAAATTAATGGTGAATATTTATCAAATTTTGCCAAAAAGTACTTATCACCTGATGTTTGCTCAATAAGTGTTTTATTGCCTGAAGGAGAAAATTAATGGAACACATAATAAAAAACAATATCGATATAATTATAAATCACAGAAAAAACACGCCCAGAACAGCAGTGTGTTTCTATTTTGCAATAGATGAACCAGAAAGATATTCTGGTACACACGGACTTTTTGCAAAGCTCCTTTTACAAGGGACAAAAACAAAAGATGCAAAAACACTGGCTCAAGAACTTGAAAACAACTGCATAGATATAAACATAAAAGCAAAACAAGATTATCTGAAAGTCAGCTTTTTGTTTTTGAATGAAGATTTTAATCTTGCAATGCAATATGCAAAAGATATTTTGCTTAATTCTACGTTTGACGATTTAGAAAAAGAAAAATTTAAAACGAAAAATGAAATAAATACAGAATTAGACAACCCCAAAGCCTTGGCATCCGATGCCTTTATTAAAAGGCTATTTGATGGACACTACTATTCAAATACGGCATCTAAAGCACTCGATGAACTTGATAAAATAACTAAACAAGATATTATACAAACACATAAAAAAATTCTAAACTCGCGAAAAGTACTGTCAATTGCCGGCGATATAAAGAACACACAAGAACTTGTACAATATTTTGTACAAAATTTTGATTTCATGAAATCAAAAAAAACAAATTCAAAAATTTTAGAATATCAAAACTTTAATCCTCAAAGCGGTAATGTAGAAATTTTAAAAATTGAAAAAAATGACTTAAATCAAGCACAAATTTTTCAAGGTTTTATAGTTCCAGGCTTAAAAAGCGATTTTTATCCAAAATTATCAGTAATGAATAATATATTAGGTGCATCAGGACTAAGCTCAAGACTATTTGTCGAACTAAGAGATAAAAAAGGGCTTGCATATACGGTCAGAAGTGACTATGAAACACTCTACAAATCAGCAGTATTTAGTTTTTACATTGCAACAGAACCAAAAAATATCAAAAAATCTTTGGAAGGTTTTGAGTACGAATTGAAAAAATTAGCAAACAATCCTCCCACAAAAGAAGAACTTCAGGGTGCAAAAGAAAATATTACAGGAAAAATTGAGTATTTTTCTCAAACAAATTCGCAACTTTCTTCTACAGAGGGATACAGCTATTTAATGGATCTGGGACTAAATTTTAACGAAAAGTATATAAATATGATAAACAATGTAAATGCGCTTGATGTATGCGATGCTGCAAAAATTATACTTTCAAAAAATTCACTCATTTGTGCACTTGCTCCAAAGGAATATTTGAATTTTTAACTTTATTTAAAAATTTGCACAAAAATAAACCATAAATTAAAATAAATAATATGAATGAGATAAAACGCGGACAAATCATAATTTTAAAAAATCCTAAATTTTCCGAATTGGAGGGGATAGTTGAAAGTGTTGAGGATGACAGAATCAAAATACACTACTCTAAGCAATACGAAAGTTATGCTTGGGCACTTGCAGAGGGAGATGAACTAATTGCACAAATTCATACAATGTTTGGAATAAAAAACATGGAATCAATGGTCCTATATGCGCCATCAACAGACGGAAAACTCGTAATTGAAAATGCTGAAGCAATAAAAGTGAACCAAAAAAGGGAATATGTCCGTGCAGCAGTTGAATTTAGATTTTTTGTAAAAAAAGAAGAAAGTTTGATTGGAGCACTATGCAAAGATATATCTGCCGGGGGAATAAAGTTTATTCCTGATGAAAATATTTTTAACATAGATGATGAAGTTGTGCTAAGATTTTTAGGTGAAGAATTTGAAAAAGATTTAAATATAAAAGCACAAATAATAAAAGAAAACGCACAAGTGATAATAGCAAAATATTCACAAATAAATGAATTTGACAGAGATAAAATATCAAAATTTTGTCAAAAAACCCTAAGTGCATTGGGTTAAATTCGGAGCATAAATTGAAAACATATAATGAAATAAACAAAAAAATAAATAAGCTAACAAAAAGCGGGCAAATTCAAAAAGCAATAGAATACTGTCAGTCAATGTTAATGAATGAACCCTCCAATACCGCACTTTGTGTGCGACTTGGAGATTTATATATGGATTGGCATTTAGATGTATATCAAGCCAAACAATACATAGATGAGGCAATAACCCAATACCAAAGGGCATCTGAAAGCCTGGTTGATGACCCTCAAATATACTATAAAATCGGCTTTGCCTTTTATCACAAAGGTGAACTTGACAGAGCAATAAACTATTTTAACCTTGCGATTACAAAAGGTGCAAATAAGGCTCAGTGCCATTACATGATAGCACAATCTTTAAAGAAAAAAGATCGTTATCACGATGCGCTCGACGAAGCAAATGAAGCACTGAAGCATACTTTACTTAAATCTTCCAGAATACATTATCTTAAGCACAGGCTTTTAAAAGCCTTATTTTTCAAATCATATAAAACAAAAATCGAAAGTAATATAGATTTTTTCCTGGCAGCATTATTATTACCATTTGATAAAGAAGCAATAAAAGATGTTTTAAATAAAATAAAAATTGTTACAATACTTCCAAAGCTCATCAATGCATACAAATTCTATGCTTTAAGAGATTACGAAAAAGCAATTGGGATTTATTCTGAAGCAATAGATAAAATGCCTGGCTTTGCTCCCCTATATTCTCTCTTAGGCGATGTTTACAGAGCAGTTGGAAAACATGAAGAAGCAATTGTTGAATATAAAATGGCTCGTTGGATTGATTCATTGTGCTTTAGTGCATACTCGGGCCTTGTTCAAGCATATGAAGAAATGGGCGATTATGATAACGCAATTACAACATACAAAAAATTCATTTCCATACATCCTAACAGCGCTGTTTTACATAGCAACGTTGCAAACTTATACTTTATGAAAGGTGAAATCGAAGAAGCGATATCACACTATCAAAGCGCCATAACATTAAATCCCAAACAGGACTGGACAAGCTTAGTCGCACAAACACTGGGTTATATACAACAAAATGTTACAAAAAACGTACAAGCAGCAATATCATCATTTCACATTGCGCATCTTTTAGCACCAAAAGAAATCGACATATATGTTAGTTTAGGAAGTGCATTTTATGATGCAGAAGACTATAAAAACGCTCTAATAGTGTATAGACGAGCACTTGAACTTGAACCAAACAATTCCAAAATACATTGTAATCTTGGATACTTACACTGGGGCATGGGTGACTTGACCGAAGCGATAAAAGAATATAAATTATCAATAAAATACGATCCTGGTTATGATATAGCACACAACAATCTTGGTGTAATTTATCTTGACGATTTAGCACACATATCTAATGCAATAGAGTGTTTTAAACATGCTGCAGAAGCAAATCCAAACTATGCACTTGCTTATTATAATCTCGGCAGAGCATATGCAATAAAAGGTGAAAAAATAGAAGCTGCAAAATATTACCAGCTTGCCTACGATGTTAATTCGGTAACAGACGAAATGGATCCGCAAGAAATACAAGAAAGATTAAATAATCTTTTTGACTAATAATAATTTTTTGGATTTTAGTGTAGAGTTATTCTATGTCAATATGGAACTATATATTCAAGAGAATTTTACAAGGGGTACCAATAATTATAATTGTATCTTTTATAAGCTTTTTTTTGATAAGACTTTCTCCTGTTGATCCTTTAGCAGAATTAAAGTTAAACCCATCAATAACTAAACAAACCCTGGAAGCCGAAAAAATACGTCTTGGTCTGGATAAACCAATAATTGTTCAATATTTTATATGGGGTAAAAATTTTATCAGAGGCAACATGGGCACAACAGTAAGCGGAGAAAAAGTAAGTGTAAAAATAAAAGAACGCGCATTTAACACAATTTTACTATCAATAAATGTAATTTTTTGGACATGGATAATTGGAATTCCACTCGGCATAATTGCTGCACTTAAATATAGAACTACTTTCGACAGGATTTTAACAATATTATCAAGTATAGGAATGGCAATACCCTCGTTTTTCTTTGCAATACTTCTTTTGATTTTTGCCCAGAAAACAGGGTGGTTTCCAATAGGTGGCTTAACTTGCCCAAATTTTTCAAATCTTACATTCTGGGAAAAAATACTTGATATTACACATCATTTATTTTTACCTACATTTGTACTAACAACTATTTCTCTTGCAGGCTTATCGAGGCAAATGCGCTCAAACTTACTTGATGTATTAGACAGCGACTATGTAAAATTTGCCAAAGCAAAAGGACTTTCATACTTTAAAGTCATTGTCAAACATGCACTAAGAAATGCTATAAACCCACTTGTAACACTTCTTGGCTTTGAGTTCGCCGGGCTTCTGAGCGGGGCAGCTCTAACTGAATATGTATTTCAATACCCCGGATTAGGCAGACTCATACTTGAGGCTGTTATGAAATCTGATATAAATCTTGTAATGGCAAGTCTTGTAATAGGTTCGTTGATGTTGATTTTAGGTAACATTATTGCTGATATCCTTTTAAAACTAACCGATCCGAGAGTGAGGTTATAAATGAAAAATTTTATAAAACAATTTTTTAATGATAAATTTGCAATAATTTCATTAATTGTTATAATTATACTATATTTGGGTATTTTTCTGGCAAGTTTTATTGCACCATATTCTAAAGATTATTCCAACAGAAAACTATCTTACGCACCTCCTTCAAATATATACTTTATAACCCCACAAGGTAAGCTCAGCAGACCTTACACATATAATTATATTAGAAAATTTGACAAAAAATCATTAAGAACATACTTCATACAAGACAGAACACAAAAATACTATCTCACAATTTTTCCAAATGGCTTTGAATATAAATTTTTAGGGATCTTTAAAACAAAAAAACATCTCTTCGGAGTTCAAAAAGGAGGAGATTTATTTCTTTTGGGGTGTGATATAAATGGTAGAGACAATTTTTCAAGGCTCTTATACGGAGGACAAGTATCACTGACTATCGGATTTTTAGCTCTGTTTATATCCTTTCCAATTGGGCTAATATACGGTGGTATTGCAGGATACATGGGTGGAATTATTGATACCTTAATGATGAGATTTGCAGAGGCAGTGATGTCAATTCCAAGCTTTTATTTATTAATTATTCTTGCTGCAATATTACCATCAGGCATGACAAGTTCTCAAAGATTTCTATTAATCACAATAATACTTGCACTAATAGGATGGGCAGGATTTTCAAGAGTAGTAAGAGGCATGGTTTTATCCCTCAAAACCCAGGATTTCATAAAAGCTGCACGCTCGATAGGTGCATCAAAAACGAGAATTATATTAAAGCATATCTTGCCACAGACATCAAGCTATGTCATCATTGCTATCACATTAAGCGTACCAGGTTATATACTTGCAGAATCAGGCTTAAGTTTCTTGGGACTAGGTATACAACAACCTGATGCAAGTTGGGGAAATATGTTAAAAGAAGCACAAGAGTTTGCGAATATTATGTACAGACCTTGGCTTTTAGCACCTGGATTTTTAATTTTTGTTGCGGTTTTGTCTTTTAATCTTATAGGCGATACAATAAGGGATATACTGGATCCTAAATCTGAAATTAGATAGGCAATTATGGAAAATTACGGTTTTATTAATGATTACAATATACTTGTGCTTTCTCGCATTGGTTTTTCAATATTTTTCGGCTTTTTATTGGGTTTTGAAAGAGAAATAACCGGTAAATTTGCAGGTTTGCGCACCCATATCCTTGTTTGTACAGGAGCTTGCATTTTTACAATACTTTCCATATACGGTTTTAAAATGCAAGAAACGGCAGGATTTATCGGCACAAATGATCCTGCAAGAATTGCCGCACAAATAATTACAGGGATTGGTTTTATTGGTGCCGGTACTGTCATGAGGAGCGGTACAAACATCTTGGGAATTACAACTGCTGCAACTCTTTGGGTGTGCGCTGCAGTTGGAATGGCTTGCGGAACAGGACAATTTTCTCTAGCTACTATTGCAACTTTATCTACAATGGCCATTTTAATCTTAATAAGAATTTTTGAAAAAAAAGTTATTCAACAAAGGATTTCTCACTACAGAAATATTGAAATAAAATTAAGTACTAGCATCAGGAATATTGATGAAATAAACGCAATTATTGAGAAAAATTTTGCAAGAATAACCAAGCTGGACAAAAAGGTTTTGAATGGTAATGACCTTAAAATAAATTTAACAGTGCTTACGAATTGCAGTCTATACAGTATAAATGAAACATTTGCTCATCTACAGTGTATAAACTCGCTCGAAGTTCAGGAAGTTTATGAATAAAGACATTAATGAAATAGTAGAATATATTAAAACAATTTTTTGGACAATTATAGTTGCGGCAATTATAGTTGCAATAATAGTTGTAGATATAAAAGTGCATATTGGAGAGAAAAAAAACACGGATTTTCACATAAAAGAATTAACAAACATAAGACTTAGTCTGGATCAACTGTTTTATCTCGAAAGGCAAAACCCTAATGATTTTATGATAAACTTAAAAATTGCTTTTTTGTATGAAATTTTAAAAGATTCCCATAATGCACAAATACACTACGAAAAAGCATTATCAAAGTCAAATGACAACCCATTTGCGTTATATAAAGCAGCTATGTTTTATGCAAACGAAAAACAATATAATGATGCAATAGGCTACATCTCATTAATACCCGAATACAGCAAAAAATATCTTGAACTAAAGGCAAGATTTTATGCAAAACTGGGAGAAAATTTTTTGGAAGATGACGACTATGCAAATTCCATAAAAGTTTATAAAATAGCTCTTAAATATGCAAGAAATACAGATAATCAAACACAGCAAGATGTAAAAAAAGACTTTGCCCATGCTTACAACGAATTTGCAGAAAAGTTCATAGATGAGCAAGATCCTCGGCATGCCATTATAATGCTTGAAAACGCACTTGAGATATTCCCAGACCCTTACGCAATGTATAAACTCGGCCTTATATATCAAAATGTTGATGACGAAAAAGCATTGCGTTACATAGAAAATACATACAACATAAAACCCGAAATTGTAAATATAGAATTATATAACAAGCTCCTAAATAAACTTACACAAAGATGTAAAGAAGAGGGGGAATACTCAAAAGCAAAATTTTACAGCTTAAAAGCAGAAAATTTTAAAAGAAAATTAATAAACAATAATATTTTTGAAGGGGACGTTGAAATAAGTGACTTTAAGATTTATTCACATAGAAAATTTATTATTGCAAAAAAACAATATTATGCAATGTTCGATATAAAAAATAATTCAAATTATCCTATAGACAACTTATTTATAAAACTTGTAATCCAACCACAGGGCGGTAATAAGCTTGAGGCGGAACAAAAAGTAATCACAAGAAATAACCCACTTGTATCAGGTAAAATTGCCTACAGCGTAAAAATTCCACTTGATAATTCAAAATTAGATACAGTATCAAAATATGCCGAAATTCAAGTACTGGCAAGGAAAAATATACGATCACAGTGGACAATGATAGATTATTTAACTGTAAGTTTCACAAAATAGTTTAAAAAACTGTACTAAATATTATGCTTGTGTTATTAATAATAGTATAAGTAATAAACAAGGTTAATATTGGAGCATAATGAGAGTACACGAACTCGCTAAAGAACTTAATACAACAGCAAAAGAGATTATTGAAAAAGCAAACAGCGAACTTGGCATTGTTTTAAAATCACACAGTGCCACAGTTAGCGATGCCAATTGCGATAAAATTAAAGCACTTTACAACAAAAAAGACGAAAAAAAGGTTAAACCAAAAGCTTTTATTGTAAAAAAACAAAAAACCAAAACACAAGAAGAAATGCCAAAGGCAAAAACAGCAGAAGAAAATAAAAAGGAAGAAAAAAAAGAAAAACAAGGTGAAGAAAAAAACGAACCTAAGCTAAAATCAAGGCTTGAAATAGTTCGTCCTGCACCAAAAAAAGCCAATACAACTACTGTTGAAATGCCAAAACAAACAGAGTCGGTAAAATTGACGCAAACAAAAAAGGCGACAGTAAATAAAATAGAAAATATTCCATCACTTACAAAAAGAAACTTTGCTAAACCTGCAAGTGAAGAAATTTCTGAGGAAAAAACAAAAAAAGAAGAACCAAAACAAAAAAAACTTACAGAAACACAACCACCAAGAACACCAATTAAAAGACATATAATTTCTCAAGATATATATGCAAATCAAGACTCAAGAAACAAAAAGAAAAAGAAAGAAAGAAATTATAATAATAAAGAAGAAGAACAAGAAAGAATAAGTCTTGAAAAAGCAGTACAGTCAAAACATAAAAAACATGTTCAAGAAACTCAAGCCGTTGAAGAAGTAAAATCTGTTGTAATCAACAGACCAATGACTGTAGGTGAATTATCAGATAAAATCAAAAAGACACCCGCAGAAATTATTAAATTTTTAATGCTTCAAGGCATTATGGTAACTGTAAATTCGCCAATAGATATTGAAACAGCCAAAAAAGCTGCAGAAAACTTTGAAATAGAAGTACTGGAAGAAGATTTGGATGCTTTCATCGAAGAAGAAACAATGAAAGAAGAAAAAAACAAATATCTCGCCAACGCAGATGAAAGCATGCTAATAAAACGTGCACCTGTAGTTACAATTATGGGGCATGTAGACCATGGTAAAACTACACTTCTTGACTCAATTCGTGCATCTAAACACAAAATAGTATCTACTGAAGTAGGAGGCATTACACAAAGTATTGGTGCATATACAGTTTGGCTTGATAATAGAAAGATTGTATTCATAGATACACCAGGTCACGAGGCATTTACTCAAATGAGAGCCCGTGGGGCACAATCCACAGATATAGCAATATTGGTTGTTGCAGCTGACGACGGAGTAATGCCACAAACAATAGAAGCAATAAATCATGCAAAATCAGCAAATGTTCCAATTATAGTTGCTGTCAATAAAATGGATAAACCAGATGCAGATCCTGATAGAGTATTGCAACAATTAACCGAACATGGACTAATAGCTGAAAAATGGGGTGGCGATACTATATGTGTCAATGTTTCAGCACTTCAAAAAACAGGAATAGACGAACTTTTGGAATATATATTATTGGTTGCAGATATGCAAGAATTGAAAGCTGTAGAAAAATGTCCCGCAACAGGAGTAATAATTGAAGCTAATCTTGATAAGGGAAAAGGTCCTGTTGCAACAATGCTTGTACAAAACGGCACACTAAAAATAGGTGATTCAATAGTCGTAGGAACTGTTGGCGGAAAAGTCCGTGCACTTTTGGACGATTCGGGCAGAAGAGTTAAAATGGCAGGTCCATCTACACCAGTTGAAATACTTGGACTAAATGAAGTGCCACAAGCAGGCGACACTTTTGAAGCCGTAGAAAACGAAAAAGTTATGCGCCAAATAGTACAAGAACGCAAGCAAAAAGAACGTTCAACAAGGCTTGAGGCGATGACAGCAGCACACATTAAAAAAGAAACACTAAATAATGATGAAATAAAAAACCTTAATCTCATTATAAAAGCTAACACTCATGGGTCAGCAGAGGCAGTATCTCAGGCAATTCAAAATGTTAAATCAACAAAAGTTATACCAAAAATCATACATGTTGGTGTCGGAGATATTTCTGAGGCAGATGTAATGTTGGCATCAGCTTCCGGCGCAATAATTATGGGATTTACTGTAAAAGAAGATGCAAATGCCCTAGTAGCTGCAGAAAAAGAAAAAGTGCAGATTAAAAAATATGACATAATTTATCAAGTACTTGAAGATGTAGAAAAAACAATGCTATCCCTACTTGAACCCGAAATAGAAGAAATAGAACTTGGCAAAGCTGAGGTAAGACAGGTATTTACAGTTGGTAAGACAAACCGTATTGCAGGTTGCTATGTACTTGAAGGCAAAATTGTACGCTCTAAAACTGCCATTCTAATAAGGAATGGAGAGCAAATATTTAAAGGCGAAATTGATCAACTCAAAAGATTTAAAGACGATGTTAAGGAAGTCGCAACAGGCTTTGAATGCGGCATTTCGTTTGCTAAATTCAACGATATTCAAGAAGGCGATATTATTGAAGTTTCAACTACTAAAGAAGTTGAAAGAGTAACATTGGTATAGGATTACAAAAAATGTCATTAAGAAATGAAAGAGTCAGAAAAGCCCTAATGCGCGAAATTTCAGATATTTTACGCACAGAAATAAAAGATCCAAAAATTACAGGTATAGTATCTATTACAGATGTAGATGTTTCGCCTGATAATTCTGCAGCAAGAGTATTTTACAGTGTATTTGGTGATGAAAAAACAAAAGAGGCAACAAAAGCAACACTTGAAAAAGATACACCCAGAATTCGTCATGCACTTGGACAAAGAATAAGACTAAGACACACACCATCTCTTTTATTTATTTTAGATGAATCGCTTGAACGGGGCGCAAAAATAACAGAACTTATAGACAAGATTTCTCGCGGAGAAATAAAATAGCAAAATATGGCACTAATGTATTTTTTAAACATTAACAAGGAAAAAGGTATAAGCTCTTTTGATGTAATACGCAAGCTCAGAAAAGTACTTAATGTTAAAAAAATAGGACATAGTGGCACTCTTGACCCGCTTGCACAAGGCGTATTGCAAATTGCAGTAGGTAATGCTACAAGACTGCTTGAATTTTTGGACAGTGACAAAGAATATATAGCAGAATTAAAATTTGGCTACATTTCATCTACGCAAGATGACGAAGGTAAAAAAACTTTTATTTCCGCTCCGTCTTTTGATAAAAAAGAACTAAGCACAGTTTTAAAATCTTTTACAGGTAAAATTTTACAAATTCCTCCGAAATACAGTGCAATAAAAATTAATGGTAAGAAATTATGTGATCTTGCTCGCAAAAACAAAGAAATTCCTGAAATTAAACCCAGACTTATAGAAATTTATGAAATAAATCTTATAAATTTCATTCCACCTGATTACGCAAAAATTAATATAAAATGCTCAAAGGGTACATATATTCGCACACTTGCACAAGACATAGGAGAAAAACTTGGTTGTGGCGCCTTTGTAAGCAATTTAACAAGAACAAGGGCGGGAAACTTCTCAATTTTTAATTCAGTAGAAATTTCGCCGGAGTTGGAAAATTTTGCAATAAATCCGGTTGACGTCTTAAATCTTAACAAAGTTAAAATAAATGAAGAAGAATACAAAAAAATACTAAACGGCAATAGCATTAACTATAGTGAATTAAAGACAAATAGTAAAAAATATATGCTGATTTACAACAATAAACTTGTTTCAATAGCAAATTTGTCAGATAATATATTGAAAGTAGAAAAAGTTTTTAAAACGGAGTGAAAAATGGGTGTCTTTATCAGAACATTAATTGTTTGCCTTATTATTTGCGCAGGATATTATCTGTATACTTTTTTAGGCAAAGAAAGCTATCAAGAGCTTGACACCAATAAGACAACAATAAGTCAGGAAAAAAATTACACTGAAGAAAAAAACAGACAAAAAGAAGAGAATCTTAAACCTCAAATGCAAAAAATGCAAATTTGCTTTATGAGTGATGAAAATACAATTCATTACGTTGAAAGAGAAACACAAACACCAAGTCTGGAGATAGCAATAGAAGAACTTTTAAAAGGCCCGACCAAGTATGAATCAGCTCATGGCGTATACTCGGAAATACCTGTAGATGTAAAACTTATGTGGGTAAAAGACGAAAATGGTAAAATAATAGTAAATCTAACACGCAATTTTGAATACGGCGGTGGCACAAAAAGTATTCAAAACCGCATTAAACAAATAAAATTAACTGTAGATTCTTTTAACACAAAAAAACCCGTCTATTTATATTTAGATGGCAAACAAGTTGAATATATGGGCGGAGAAGGCATATATATAGAACAACCTCTTAACTAGAAACTTTTATTTTTACCCAGCTTTCAGGAACTACATCTTTGTCATTAATTTTTGCTGCTTTTGTATACCATTTATCTGGCGCCAAAACAATTTTATCAAGATTTTTGTTTAACCAAGCAGCCCACCAGGAAAATGAAGAATTTGCAACAATATTATGTTTTGCCTGAGTCATGAAATACATATCTTCTTGCCAGTTTGCGGTATTTGCATATACAAAATCATAACCTTGCGGCAGAAATTCTTTTGACCCATCTATGTCATCAGAGAATACAAAATATTTAGGATTATCAACCTTTTGAGATATATATTTTAATGCATTAGAGTAATAATCTTTTTTGCAAACAAAATGTATTCTTTTATTTTCATTATTGTTAATGTAATCACCAAGTCGCAAGTTAATGCTTACGGCATTTGAGTTTTTAATATCTTCTAATAAATCTTGATTAACTATAAAATTTTTATCTTTAAATTCAAAAAGTGAAAAAATATCATCTTTAAAATCCGCAAAATACTTTTCACTCTGCCAAAATCCTTTTAAATATGCGCTATGTTTAATTTTTAATACATTTCTGTAAAAAATTTTCTTTTTGTCTTTATAAAGTGTTTTTTTAAAAAAATGTTTTCTGTTTAAAAGGTCACATTCATATTTTTCGGCCAATTTTATGTCAATATTAAACTTATTAAGCTCGAAATTTCTAACCTTATAATTTTCATATGAAGATAAATCAACGCAAAGCTCAAAACCGGTAATTTTAGAAACAACATAACCAAGTGCATATTGAAACATCTGATTACCGACACCGCCTATCAAATTGACAATAATTTTATCCATATAAAAAATTTAACACAAAAAAAATTAAACAGAAGAATTTAGTTTAAACTCCAAAATCTTACTTTGCAATTTCAAAATTGCTTCATGCTTTGTTGAAACTCCCAGTTTTTTATATATATGCGACATGTGCATCTTTACAGTATCCTGTGAAATGTGTAATTTTAAAGCAACATCACTATATTTTGCAGATTCTGACATCACAGATGCAACTTCAAGCTCACGTCTGGTAAGACTATACTGTTCATCAGGAGACTTATCAAAATGATTTGTTTTCAAATTTTCACACATGGCATTCATGACTCTAAAAATAAAACGATTTAACCTTTTGTCAAAACAAGCGCCATAATTTATAATTTCATCTATAGCATAGACGATTTCTTCAAAACTGGACTCCGCAGACAAATACCCGCAAACACCTGCATTAACAGCCTGTAAAAATTCTGTTTCGTCAAAGTCATTTGTTATAACAAGAATTTTTAAAAGAGGAAAATCTTTCCTTATACTAAGAATAATACTCTCATTAATTGCAAAATTACTAAAAGACGAAAATATTAAAACATTTGGATTTATAAGACAAACTTTATCGTAATAATTGCAATACTCAGATTCACCAATAACTAGATATTTACTTGACAATCTGATTTGATTTCTTAACTTTGCCCTGTTAATTAAATTATTATCAACAATAAAAATAGTTTTTCTTTCGCTTATTCCTTTAATTTTAGATACTTTTTCAACAGTTGTTATCATACAAATACCTTATACATGTAAATAATACTTATATGTAAATAAAATTTGTACATAAAGAAATTTGCCAAATTTTAAAAGAAAATATAAATTATATTCACATGAGTTAAAAAAATCGCCATATTATGCAAGTTTTCAAGTTTACATATCTTAATAGTAATTCCATATGGGTTTTTAGTAGTTTTAAAATAATTTAGAATTTTATGCGATTTAGTATTATTTTTTTAAATGAATGTAAAAAATTTTAACTGTGTTGCAAATAAAACCAATATATTATCAAAATATTTGTACAAAACAAACTAATCATTTAATTGCAGTAAAATACATTAAAAAGAAAAAGGAGAAGGTGGGATTCGAACCCACGGTACGCTCGTCACGTACGACGGTTTTCAAGACCGCTCCGATAAACCGCTCCGGCACTTCTCCAATAAATATATAATATCAAATAATTATTGTTTGTAAAGTATTATTTAGTAGTTGTTCCCGACATATTTAATTTTTTTACAACCTTGTCGGTAATATCAACACCACCAAAATACATTATACGATAATCAACGACTGTATTAATCTTGTTTTCAATAGCAACTGCTTTAATTGCACTTTCAATGGCAGTATCAATTTCCATTTCCTTTTTCTCTTTAAATTTTGCATAAGCTTCTTGTTTAGCAGCAAAAGTTTTCGCCGTAGCTTCTTCAAAATTTTTCTTTTGTATTGGAGATTCAATTTTTTTAAACTCTTTTTCTTTATCAAGCAAATATCTTTGCAATTCGCTTGCTTTATCGTCTATTTCACTATTTGCAGTTTTTGCTTTTGAATAATTTTCCAAAATTTTACGATAATTAACCATACCAATTGTATCGCAAAATGCAGGTGTGCAAAGACCTAAAACAAGTGCAGTAGCAAGAAATTTTTTAAATTTCATAAAAATCCTCCATATCTATGATAGAATTATAACAAAGCATTTTTATTTAGTAAAGTAAAGGAAAAATATTGTGTTAATAGGGGAAAATTTACACATAATTTCTAAACAAACAAAAGAGGCTATTGCTAAAAGAGATTATGAATATATTTTAAGAAACGTAAAAAAACAAATCAAAAACGGAATAAATACAGTTGACTTAAATATTGGACCTGCAAAAGGTGAAATAAAAGGTGCGCTAAGGTGGTTAATAGAAATTTTAGATAATAATTTTGCTATCAACTACTCGCTGGACACAACAAATATTGAAGAAATGACTGATGGTTTTTCTTGCTTAAGAGATCCCTCAAATGCGTTTTTGAATTCTACTACGGCAGATGAAGAAAAATTAATAAGTACAACAAACTTAGCTGCCAAATATAGCTCCAATTTAATTGCATTAACCATGTCTGCTCATACAGGCATAGCAAAAACACCGGATGAAAGGATTGAGCTTGCATTTAACATTATTGAAAAAACAATGTCAGCCCAAATAGATAATTCAAAGGTATGGATTGACCCACTAATATTACCTATATGCGTAGCACAGGAACAAGCCCTGGTATCGCTTGATACAATAAGGATGTTAAAAGAAAGTTTTGACCCTAAGGTTAAGACTTTAATAGGCCTCTCAAATATTTCAAATGGTTGCCCTAAAGAGCTCAGAGCTGACATAAACAGGGCTTATCTTGCTCTTGCACTAGGCTGTGGCCTTGACGGAGCTATAATTGATGCTTTTGACACAAAGACAATTGAAGTCTACAATATAATTAAACAGCAAAAGGCAAATAATCAAACAGATGCATTATACTTAAAGCTTTTTAAGTTAATGCGTGATTTTGGCGATTTAAATGATATTGACTATGACAAAAATGACATAAACCAATATAAAATAATAAGATGTTCTCAAATAATATTAAATCGTGAAATATACTCCCACAGTTTTGTATAAGGCAAAATAAAATGTCAAAAAATTACACAAAAAGAAACCCAAAAGAATACAATGCAGCAAGAGGCTTTTTTCAGTGGCTTACATGCAGAGTTGTATATGGCACATACTACAGAGTTGCTTGCGGGCTAAAAATTACCGGCAAAAAGAATGTCCCGAAACACAAATTTTTTATAGTAGCCTCAAATCATGTCAGTGCAATTGACCCTTTCATTGTTATTGATGCAATTGGCAGGCATACTGCCTATATGGCAAAGCAAGAACTTTTCGAGCAGCCTATTGCAAGATTTTTCTTAAACCTTTTAGGTGCATTTGCTGTTAACAGAGAGAAACTTGGTGTTTCTACAATTAAAACAGCACTTGGAATAAAACAAACCAATTGGGTATTAGGACTTTTTCCACAAGGAACAAGAGAAGTAAATGGAAACATGGATAATATTTCAAGAGGATTTGCAGGTCTTGCCAAAACACTTAAATGCGATATTCTACCCGTTGGCATAGTTGGTGCAATTAAAAAAGACAGAAAACCTTTTGAAAGTCATATAAAAATTAATATAGGTGAGCCAATCCCTTATATGGAAGACACTCATGAAATGATTAATATCTGGAAAAATAAAATAGCACTGTTAACCGCAGGAGAAAATAATGGAAAAGATTAACCATGCAAGAAAATATGCAAAGGATTTTAATATACTCACAAGGCTATATCAATATTATGCTCTTTATATCCTTTACATACCTATTTTTAGTTTATTTTACAAATTTAAATGTGAAAGAAATAAAAATTTAAAAAAAGAGCCTTATATTTTTGCGGCAAATCATATTTCATACTGCGATCCTTTTTTAATGAATATGTTAACAGTACGGCCGCTTGCATACATGGCTAAAAAAGAATTATACGAAGTTAAGGGTAATTTTGGCAAATGGGTAGCAACAAATATTTCAAGACTGGGAGCTTTTTCCGTAAATCGTGAAAAACTTGAGGTATCAACAATCAAAACTAGTGTGGATGTGTTTAGAGCAAAATTTAATTTATGTATATTTCCTCAAGGCGGAATAAGAAAAAATAAAAAAATTGAAGAAGTAAATAAAGGCTTTGTTGTAATTGCAAAAATGGTAAAAGCAGACATTGTTCCTGTTGGAATTTCCGGTATGGAAAGTTATAACTGGAATATTTTTAAACGTAAAACGGTAAATCTAAGAATGGGTACTCCAATTTCACATGAATTACCATATGAAGAAATAATAAGACAGTGGAAATTACAAACAGCCGAACTTACAGGTTACGAATTAGTGCAAAGCGAATAATATTAGCAAAAAATTTTTTTTACAAGTTTTAAATTCACATACGAATATTATTTGCCGATGTATATATGACAAGCATTATAGATAAATCAATTATATCAGGGTTATCTTGCCTCAAGAACCCAACATCTACGATTTCAACTTTATTAATAGAATCTTGCTGTACCTCCGGAAGAACATACCAAAGCTACAAAAGAGGTGGATCACTAGAAGCAAAAGAAAGATTTCGAGAAGAAGTTACTTGTGCTGCATTTTGGCTTTGGGGAATCAAGGGTCTTAATAAACTGGGGGATTTAATAGGCAAATATGTTTTTAAAATAAATGATATGACTGACACCGGCAAAGATGCACTTCGTAACCCTGCATATCATATGTCAAACAAAGCAAAAATATTTAAATTTTCGAAGATAATTTCAAGTATTATTATAACCACAGGGCTTATAGGTTTTGTAGTCCCCAGAATTAACCATGCCATAACAGACAAGATGATGAAAAAAAACAAACAAAAGAAATTGCCTGACATGGGAAATTATATAGACAATACGAAAAATAATAATAATTCAAAATATGAAACAAATTTTAAAGGCAATAGTGCAATATTCAACGGAATAATGACAGCAACCTATAATCTTGAAAATAAAAATTCTTGGCGTTTGATTTCTACTGATGCAGGTATGCTTGCAGGAAGAGTCTATAATGCAAGACACCCTGCAGAGAGATTTGAATACCTCTTTAGAGATTTATGTTCTATGTTTTTCTACAATTTTTCAACCAGCCTCGTTGTTTTAGGGTTAAACAAATTATTCAAAAAAACTGATATTCATCCAAAGGCTGTTAGTGAGGTGTGTGAATTTTTAAAAGACAAAAATTTAACCGGTAAGCAAATTTTAGCTAGCATGGATGCCCCAATAGACAATATGTTTTATAAAATAAAATTTAATGCAGACGGATCAATAAGCTTACAAGATCTCCTTGCGCAGTTTAAAGCTCTTGGTATATTTGATGAACATTTAAAACAAAAATCTACTGAGATGAGTAAATTGCAACCCCTATTAAAAGGGGAAATATCTATATTATCAAAAGAGCAAGTAAAGGATGTATTTTCAAAAAGCATTACTGCGGATCCAGAGTTTTTAAGCAATGCAATTAATGAGGCAAGTGGAAAAAGAGCGCTTGCAATAGATAAATTTATAAGTGCAAAGGAATGCCAAAAAATTAGAGAAAGTATTGATGGATATATTAGAGAAATAGCCAATAAAGCCGGTGATAAGATTATAGACGGCAAGTACTTAAAAAATAATAAAGTTTTAAGAAAAACATTGGGCAGAATTGCACTTTTTCATATATTAGGAATGGCAGTAAGTGCATTTGGACTGGCAATTTTAATACCTCGTTTACAAATATTCTTAAGTCAAAAATTATTCGGAAAACAATCTTTTGAAGATATCGTAAACGGGAATAAAAAAGACGGCAAATAGCCGTCTTTACATAGTTACATTTTTGATTTTTTAATATAGTGTGCGATTACCATAAATATTGATATAACCGCAGATAAACCAACAAGCAGGTATACTGCTCTTGCAATCAATGTTGCTTCACCAAATAAAAAGCTAACCAGATTAAAATCAAAAGCACCCACAAGCCCCCAATTTAAACCTCCTATTAGCAGTAAAACATAGGCGATTGTACCTAAAACAGAAATACATCCACATTCAAACATATTTTTATCCTCATTAAATTTTACATTTTGATTATCAACTGTAGATAATTTTATAAAATACCATTTGGGATAATTTTAAAGAGTAATAAAAATTTTACTCCACAAGGGAATAATAAATAATTAAAAGTTTTAATAATATTTTTCTTATTACGGGGGATTTATGTTAAAAAATACAAAGTTAACAGTAGTAACAATGATTTTAACAGTATTTTTCTTTACAAATATTGCTTTTTGCGAAACAATTACAGGAAAAGTTAACCAAAATACAACACTTAAAAAGAAAAATAAAATTGTTGACAGTTACACACAAAAACCCGTAACGGGCGCAGCGATTAGTATACCTAGTGTAGGTTTTAGAACTACAAGCGATTCTGATGGCACATTTGAATTAAATACTCAAATAAATGATAAAGCTATTTTATCTGTTCAAAAAGAAGGTTATAGACCATTTTCTTTGACAATTGATGAAAATATCGCTTCAAAACCACTGAAACTCGGCATAGAAAAGAGTAAAATAGGCGATGTAACAATAGAGAGTGACGTATGCCATTTGGGTGATGATGTATATTCGGAAACTTCTGCAAATTCATCCGAATTTAAAGGAAAATCTTTAGGTTCATATTTTACTAAAACTTTTAAAACAAAAACATTAAGGCCAAATGAAGAAGCAGTTGTCATAATTGGTTCAGTTATTGGACTTGATACTAAAATGGCAAAAGAACTGGGACAAAATCAGATAGCTTATGTATATTCAAGTCCGACAGAGGTATTTTTTAATGGAAATAAAGTTGGTGAACTAAATATAAACGGCGATAACCAGGAAATTGAAATTCCAAGACAACTTGTAAGAGAGAGCAATGAACTTACAATAAAAACAGGGAGGAATTTATTCCAGCATGCATATGTAGATTATGATGATATTGAGATAGCTGGACTAAGATTTGAAATAAAGGATAAGGGTGCATTTGCATATAAATAATTTTATTTTTGAAAAAATAATAGTATAATCATTATATGATTAAACCAAAAAAAGCCGTAGAAAAGATTTTGCCATACTCTACGCCCAAATATGCGAGAATTTGTAATTTAAAACTTGATTCAAATGAGAATCCTTATGGACCAACAAAAGAAGTATTATTTGCCCTAAGGGAACTTTCTCAGACACAAATTTGTACATATCCGCACTATGGCGAATTAATCGACAAATTAGCTCAAAAATTTAAATTAAAAGATAGCGAAGTATTGCCGACAAATGGTGCTGATGAAGCACTAAATGTAATAATAGAAACATATTTAGACAAAGATGAAGAGTTATTGTGCTTTAAACCTACATTTTCAATGCCGCTTTTATATGCACAAGCTGCACAAGGAAATGTACGAAACGTGGATTACTACACAAAGTGGTTATTTGATGCAGATAAATTAATCGAGCAAGTTCAAAGTAATACAAAAATAATATACATATCAAGCCCAAATAATCCTACCGGAGAATGTGCCAGTATTAAAGATATAGAGAAAATACTCATAAATTGTCCGTCAATAGCATTAATTCTTGATGTTACGTACATAAATTTTGCTCAAAATGTTCCGGATTATTTTTCACTTTTGAAAAAATATGACAATATTTTTATTGTTAAGTCATTTTCAAAAGACTGCGCATTAGCAGGTTTGAGATTAGGCGTGATAATGAGTAGAGAAGAAAATATAAGACAATGTAAAAAAATAATATCTCCCTACTCAGTTAATGTGGCAGCCGTATCAGCAGGTATTGCTACACTCGATGATTTTGAATATGAGAATTATATAAAAGAACAAATAAAAATGTCACGAGAACTTTTAACAAGAGGGCTAATGCAAATGGGATTTAAGCCCTATAAAAGCGAAGCAAACTTTGTACTTTGTGATTTTGGAAAATATTGCGAGTTTATTTATTGGAAATTAAAATCGAATGGCATAATAGTAAAACAATTTAAAAATTCCGACATACTGAAAAATTGCCTTAGGATAACAACACCGAGAGTTAAAGATATTAATTTATTTTTCTCTGCATTAAAAAAGAAGAATATGATTGTTTTTGACCTTGATGGTGTAGTATTTGATGTCACAAATTCATACAGATTGGCAATCAAGGAAACTTTTAAACACTTTTCGAACAAAGAAATCTCAGATGAAGAAATACAGCAAGCAAAAGATATTGGAGGCTTAAACTGCGACTGGGATTTAACACAATATTTATTAAAAAGTCATGGGTTTTACATAGAACTTGATGAAGTTATAGAGGTTTTTCAAAACATATTCTTTAATCCCGACTTAAAAGGTTCAAAAGGTATAATAGATAATGAAAAATTGAATATAAATCAAAATATTTTTGAAAATTTATCAGATAATTATGACTTTTGCGCATTTACAGGGAGACCCAAAAAAGAAGCTATATATTCTCTTGAAAAATTTAATATTATGAAATATTTTTGTAAGATTGTTTCACAAGATGATATTGAAAAAGACAAAAGAAAACCTCATCCGGAAGGATTAAACAAAATAAAAAGCGAAACAATATATAATGACATATGTTATTTTGGTGATACTATTGATGATATATATGCAGGAATTGGCAGTGCCACAACAGTATACGGTGTCGCTAAAAATGGAACAAAAACAGCTAAAATATTAACTGAAGCTGGCGCAAATGATATCATAGACGATATTTCTAAACTTGATGAATTCTTAAAATTAAAGGAAAATATATATGCAAACAGTTGAAAAGTCTAGATACACAAATGAAACACAGGTGTCGATAGTTATTAATCCATACGGGAATGGCTCTTATAGTATATCTACCCCTATAAATTTTTTAAATCATATGTTAGAGCTTTTTTGTGCACATGCAAATTTTGATATTAATTTGTCTGCTAAATCTCTTGACGGCGATTTTCATCATTTGGTTGAAGATATTGCAATTACGCTTGGACAAGCATTAAAAGATACATTAGGTGATAAAAAAGGTATAAACAGATATGCAAATATTATTTTGCCAATGGACGATGCTCTTATTTTGTGTGCAGTTGATGTTTCAGGTCGTTCATATTGCAAAATAGATGTAAATATCAAAGAAGAAAAAATATCAGATTTTGAAACTGTTTTGCTTGCACACTTTTTCCAAAGTTTATGCGCAAATGCAAATATTACACTGCATTTAAAAATGTTAAATGGGGAAGATCCGCATCATATAATTGAATGTATTTTTAAGGCTTTCGCCAGAACATTAAGAGTAGCAGTTGCAATTGATAATTCTAATTCGGAAAAAATTCCATCAACTAAAGGAATACTTTAAATAAAAATCTTGATTTTTTTTATGTTTTATAGATAATTTTTATATAGTGTTTTACTCACATGGCAAGGTAGCTCAGTTGGTGAGAGCGCACGGCTCATACCCGTGAGGTCGAGAGTTCGAATCTCTCCCTTGCTATTTTATTATTTATGATATTCACTTCCAATTTTAAATCTATATTATAGCTTATTTTAGCATCATTGTAATTTAACGACCAGATTGATTTGTACGGATACTTTGATTATTTTGGCTTAGGTCGCTCTGTGAGGGCGTTTTCAGGTCGGAAAATTATGTTTTCCAAAAAAATCAAACTGGAAAACTGGACTTTTTCTGGACTGTACGGATAGATTGAGATTTGTATATTATCAGTGAGATACGCACCAAATTTGAACTGTACGGATAATTTGATTATTTCGGAATAGTCCAGTTCCGCAAATTTTCACAAAAATATCATAAGGTTTGAGAATTTGAAACAAGGTCGGAACTTTTTTCTTAAGGTTGGAAAATTTTTACATTAAATTTGAGAATAAACGGAACCAAATTTGAAACAAATATTTTTCAATTGATACGAAACCGACATACATTCATTCTTAGCGAGCTATAGCGAGCCTTAGAATGATGGATGCAAAACTCTAACATACAAGCAATCTTTGATTGCGTAAGTATGTTAAGAGTTGTTGCCAAAGCTCGGAAGTAGAGTTCCAATCCTTTGTCTTCAGAGTTATCGTGTGTGTACGATGGCGGATTTTGACAAGGCTGAGCGATAGCGAACGCCGTCCTTGTGGAAAAACTGCCGGAATGTAGTTTTTACGATAGGAAAAACGAAATGAAGTGCAAAGGTTTTGAACAGTCAATAATCCAAAAAACTGAAGAATATATAAATATAAGCAAAGCTTTTGGCTCCTCACTCGTTGAAAAAGCCGGTGCAAGCACCGCTTTTAACTCGTTCGTCCCCATTAATAAAATAGCAGAGATAAAAGGGTTAACGAGTAACCGCTCGTTAAGGCTTGCGATTCAAAAGGGCAAATACATTGCTCGTGAAGTAAAGGTTTTCGGCGGCACTTCGTATGAAATTCTTTATTCAAGTTTAGAACCTGAAGTACAGGAAAAACTTCAAGATGAACTAATTAAAGAGGCAACTCAATCAAAATGCACAGCATTAGTTCCGCTTGATACTAAACCGAAATATCCGACCTTTATTGCTGAAAGTGCAAAATTAACGGCACTTGCAAGAGTGGATGTTGTTAAGGCTTTACAGAACATTAGAGCCAAATACAACACTAAAAAAGAGGCGGATTCGGTATTTTTAGATTTGTATAATTCTGGAATGCTTTTACCTAAAGTTTATCAATTTCTCGGAAGTATTTCTATCGGCACACTTCACCGTTGGCTTTGGACTTATGAAGATTGTGAGGATTACAGAGTTTTATTACCGGGGTATAAATATTCAAAGCAAAACGAATACAACACAACCCTTACGCAGGAGATGAAAAATATATTTATTAAATTCCTTATGCACCCGAATAAATTCAGTGTAGGCAAGGCTATTAAACTTACACGACATATTTTAGAAAAACGTGGATTTGAAGATATTCCCTGTGTTTTAACATTCAGACGATTCGCCGAACACTACAAAAAGAATAATTATGCACAATGGATTTTATTTAGAGAGGGAGAAAAAGCCTACCACGATAAAGTGGAAGCGTATATCGAGAGGGATATTTCAGTCCTTAATGTTGGAGATGTATTAATCGCAGACGGACACGTTCTCAATTTTCAAGTAATAAATCCGTTCACAGGAAAACCGACCAGAGCAACTTTGGTCGGTTTTTTAGACTGGAAATCAACGGCATTAGTCGGCTATGAAATTATGATGACTGAAAATACTCAGTGTATTGCAAGTGCTTTAAGGAACGCTATTTTAAATCTCGGAATAATCCCGAAAGTAGTGTATCAGGATAACGGCAAAGCATTCAAGGCGAAGTATTTTCAATCTTGTGATTTTGACGAGGAGGGCTTTAACGGAGTGTATGCCAATTTAGGTATCCGCTCCGTTTTTGCTAAACCATACAATGCACGTGCAAAAGTTATAGAAAGATTCTTCCTTGAATTTCAGGAAGAATTTGAAAAAATGATGACAAGTTATATAGGCACAAGTATTGAGGATAAACCTGCGTGGTTAAAACGTGGTGAAAAACTCCACAGAGATATGCACAAAAAACTTACTAAAAACTACATTCCGACAGTTCAGGAGGCTATTAAATTTATTGATTGCTGGATTGAGTTTTACAATTCAAAACCTTGTCCAAATGACCGTTCAAAAACTATTCAGGAAATGTTAAACGGTGTTCGAAAACAGGATATAGATAAAAATATTTTGAACGACCTGATGATGAAAACTGAGGCTCGGACAATAAACAAGCATGGAATAACGTTTCTCGGAATGCATTACAGGAGTGATGCTATTCTTGGACTTCGGGATAAGGTTTATGTCCGTTACAGTTTATTTGACCTTTCAAAGGTTCAAGTTTATTCAATGAAAGGCGAATTTTTATGCGTGGCACATAGGGTTCAGAAAGTACATCCGATGGCAAATGTTCTCGGCACAGTTAGAGATATGGAGGAATACAAACAGCAGTACCAAAGGCAGCAGAAAATTAAAAGCCGGCTTGTTAAACAAATTAAAAAGACATTCACTAA
>CALUXW010000002.1 GCA_944324865.1 Candidatus Gastranaerophilales bacterium
GAAGGGAATCGAACCCCCACGCATTGCTGCACAAGATCCTAAATCTAGCGCGTCTACCAATTTCGCCACTCGCCCAGTGTGGTTTTATTTAATATATCGTTAAATAAAATTGCTTTATTAAAATATCACTTATTCGCATTTAGCTAAAATAGCACTCATCAATACGACTATATCAGTAATTTACCTTGAAAATAAATAAAGGTCAAGTATAAAAACATAAAAAAAACTCCCTTTCGGGAGTAATACTTTTTATAGGAAGGGAAGGTTAGGAAGTTAGTGAATTTATAAATTAAGGTTGCTAATTTTTCTTAATTAATGCTTACATATATATAAAGTATATATACTTTATATAATTTCAATTTTAATCAATTTTGTTACATTTCTTTACAGTTTCAATAAACCACCTTTTTACAAATATCCTTGCTTGTTCAGAATCATATACTTCACCTTCAATTTGTGCTATTTTAAGCGCCTCTATTGCTTTGCCTAAAATTGGCGATGGTTTTATATTTAAAATCTGCATTATTTCCTTACCATCAAGCAATTTTGGCAATTTCTCCAACTTAGGTTTAATTTTCTTGTAAAAATTTAATAGTTCGCAAAGATTTTTCAAATTTTCCTCCACCATTTCTTTGCTCACCATAGGACCCCTTGCACAAAGCCTATCTGCGCGTGCAAGCTCTATTATATCTTCAACATATGGATCAAGTTTTTTTATAAATCTAATTTTTGCTTTATCCTGCACTTCTTTTGAGCTCATAAGGGAAGAGGGGTAAATATGATTTTCTATCATTGCGCTAATATAGTCGATTTGTTTTTTTGAAAACTTAAGGTTTGACAGTATTGGTCTTATAAGTTCTCCACCCACTTTATCATGCCCTATAAATCTATGTCTGCCATCAGGCTCAATAGTATGAGTCTTTGGCTTTCCTATATCATGGCAAAAGGCAGCAAGTTTTAATAAGGGGTTGTTTGTTCTTACAGTTCGCATTGTTTCAATACAATGATGAAACAAGTTTAAATGATGGTGACTATTTGGGGGAATTTTTTTAATTTCATCCACAAATGGAAAAATTTTATTTAAAAAATTATATTTGTCCGCCAGAAGCAACGCATCTGCACAATGATTACCTGAAAACAATTTTAAAAGTTCTTGATTAATTCGCTCTTGTGCACATTTTTTAATTAATTCTGCATTATTTTTGATAAATATAAGTACATCTTGCTCTACATAAAAGTTATAAAGTGCAACGAACCTAAAAACCCTAAGCATTCTTAACGGATCATCAGATAAATTATTTAAATCAGCGCAAATAAGTTTTTTTTGTTCTAGAGCTAAAATACCACCGCATGGGTCAAATAAACTATTTTTATTTATATCAAACATAATGGAATTTAATGTGAAATCGCGTCTTTTGGCATCTTTTAATATATCAGAATCAAGGGCACAAGATATATCAAAATAATTTTTTTTATCCTGCAAAACTACCCTATAAATTTCATTTTCCGCATCGAGCTCTATGAAAGTTGCATTTAGGTAATTTGAGACATCTTGAGCAATTTTCTTTGCATTTGCCTCTACGACGATATCTCTATCAAAATTTTGAATTCCTAAAAATAAGTCCCTGACAAAACCACCAACAAGCCAAGCTTTTTGATTACTTAAAACATTTTTTATACTCTTTAAAATCTCATCATTTTTGATTTTTTGTTTCACAAAATCATGACTGTTCATTTAAGCCTCGTCACTATATTTGAAATACCTGCCACTGCAGCATTTGGAGCTTTAAAAATTAAACTTCCCAAACTTATTAAATTAAAATTATTTTCAATAAAATAGCTAAACTCTACTTCGCTAAATCCACCCTCAGGACCTATAACAACGGCAATTGCGCTATCTTTATCAACATTTTTTATTACATCGTCAAGTTCAATATTTTCGTATTTTTCTGCAAATATTAAAATATTCTCTTTTTTAAAATTTTCAAAAACAGTTTTGATGTCCCTGATATCCTCTATACAAGCAAAATTTGCTCTTTCACACTGTTTTGCAGCCTCATTGGATATTTTTTCCCATTTTTTTATTTTATCTTTAAGATTTTTTTCAGACACTGCGCAATTCTCACTAATAACAGGGTAGATTTTACTAACACCACATTGCGTAGCGTTTGATATTAAGAGTGCTTGTGCTTCAGGTTTTAGAACACTTTGCACAAGACACAACTCATAACCTAACTTTCTCTTTGATTTATACAAATTTTCAATTTTTGCCTCGACAAAAGTCTTTGAAACATTAACCACAATACATTCGTAGCTAGTCTCGTTTTCATCAATAAATTTTATTTTTTCACCAATTTTAAGTCTTAGTGACAAAACAAGATGTTTTAGTAAATCTTTTTCATAAATACTTACAACATTATTTTTAATATTATCTGATTTTATAAAAAAATGAGGCATAACAAGGATATTTTAACATAAAATATTTTTTTCTACATCAAACAGAGGATATTTAAATAAATATTTTAAAGGGAGGAAAAATAGTCCATACAAGGGTTTTTGACTATTTATGCAACTTTAGTATAGTAAACACAAACTAAAGTATAAGAAAATTTGTTCGAATACATTTGTGTGGAAAAACTTAGGAGAGAAAAATGGCAATTTCAGTAAACACAAATGTACCATCACTAATTGCCCAAAACAGCCTCAATAAATCACTCAGTGCTTTAGAAAAGGCAATGCAACAACTCACAACCGGAAAGAAAATTAACAATGCCGGAGATGATGCAGCAGGGCTCGTGATTTCAGAAAACATGAGGGTACAAATCAACGGCTCAAACAGAGCTATGGACAACGTGCAAGATGCACAAAATTTTGCAGCAGTAGCAGAAGGCGGAATGATTACAATAGGTGATCACCTGCAAAGGATTAATGAACTTTTAATCCAAGGTGCCAACGACACAAACAGTGTAGAGTCAAGACAAGCAATACTTGTTGAAGTCAAACAAAGACTAGAGGACATTAATGTTATTGCACAATCTACACAATTCAACGGCAGAACAATGCTGGATGGGACTTTTGATCCTAATGACCCCGATAAAAGATTTATTGTACAAATAGGGGCATACTCAGACACGCAAAATGCGGATAATCCTCTCAATACTCTTGATATTTCCGGAGCATTTACGGATTGTCACTTGTCAACACTTGGCATAGGAACAACAACTGACTCAGGAACAGTTAACGGGATAATTCTTCCTGCAGAACTAGACCCTGACAGTGCAGACTTTGACCCTACAGGCGATAATTTCAGACTGTATATGGATACAGTACAGGCAGCAATTACAAATGTAACTGAAGCAAGGGGTCTTTTAGGGGGTTATTTAAACAGAATGACTTCAACTTACGATAATTTAAGCATTACTGTTGAAAATATAACAACCGCTAAATCAAGAATTACAGACACAGATGTTGCAGAGGCAAGTTCTGAGATGATAAAACAACAAATACTTGAACAAGTTTCAGGTTCTATGTTAACTCAGGCTAACCAACTGCCATCATTGGCGTTAAGCTTAATTTAAATATAAAAGAAATTAACCCAAATTTCTCTCCATGAACACACATCAAAGCGCATTTGATATCCTTTGCGATGCTCAAGTGCGCTTTTTGTTAATAAAGATTATGTTAAGGGCACATAATTTTGTGATAATATTGTATTAAGTTAGTATCGGGAGAAAAAAATATGATACCTATTATTGATTCAAAAAGGCAATATGCAACGGTCGGGACTGAAGTTGAAAAAGAAGTTTTAGAAGTTTTAAGAAGCGGCTCTTACATATTAGGAAAAAATTGTAAAGCATTTGAGGAAGAAGTTGCCGAATTCTTAGGAGTAAAAAATGCAGTAACCCTAAACAGTGGTACAGATGCACTACATCTTGCACTAAGAGCATTAGACATCGGTGCAGGCGATGAAGTTATAACAGTTGCATTTACATTTGTTGCAACAACAGAAGCTATTGGAATTGTTGGGGCAAAACCTGTGTTTGTTGATATTGACCCTGATACATTTAATATTGACGTTAACGAAATTGAATCAAAAATCACACCAAAAACAAAAGCTATATTACCGGTTCATCTTTACGGGCAACCTTGCAATATGGATGTAATTATGGATATTGCAAAAAGACATAATTTATTTGTTATTGAAGATGCATGCCAGGCAATAGGTGCGGAATATAAAGGCAAAAAAGTCGGAACTTTTGGTGATATTGGTTGTTTCAGCTTTTATCCTACAAAAAACCTTGGAACTATGGGAGATGGGGGTCTTGCTGTTACAAACAGCGAATTTCTTAAAAATCGCATGATTGCCCTTAGAAATCATGGAGGTGCAATCCGTTATTATCATGATGAAATTGGTATAAATTCAAGATTGGATGAAATTCAAGCAGCAATCTTAAGAGTTAAATTAAAATATATTAATGATTGGAATAAAAAAAGACGTGAACATGCCGCTTTTTATAACGAATTGTTTAAAGATGTAAAAGATATTGAAACACCAAAAGAATTAGACAATACATACTGTATTTATCACCAATATACAGTAAAAATTCCCAATCGTGACGAAGTACATAAACTTCTGCAAGAAAACGGTATTGGTGCTATGATATACTACCCTGTGCCATTACACTTACAAAAAGTCCATGCCTACCTCGGTTTGAAAGAAGGACTTTTACCAAATACTGAAAAAAATACGAAACTTGTTTTATCACTTCCAATGTTTGCAGAAATTACACAAGAAGAACAACGAACAGTTGCGCAAACACTCATTAAATGTGTTGAATTAGCAAAAAACAAAATTAGTGTATAAATACATATTTAATTAAAAAACCGCCCCATAAAGGGCGGTTTTTTAATTAAAATAAAATCATTATCCTATGTCCCATCTGCCGCAGGTTCCACCCCAACGAGCAATTAAATTTCCCTTAACATCAGTAATCTTATGTGCCTCTCCTGGTTTTAATGGTTCAATATCACCTTCTACTATTGAAATTACTTCGCAATTATTTGAGCATCCATCACATGTACATGTAACGGAATTAAAATGCATATCCTTTGTTTGCCAACCTTTGAATTTTGTTTGTTCATTAGTATACTGATGTTGCTCCATTGCAAGTAATGCTGCTCCAATTGCACCCATAGTTTGATGGTTTTGCGGTACTACTATTTCACAGTTCAGGGCATCTTCAAAAGCTTTTACCATACCTTTATTTGTTGCAACACCACCCTGGAAAGTAACAATCGGTAAAATCTCTTTTCCTAGAGCTAAATTAGACAAATAATTTCTAACAAGTGCTTGGCAAAGCCCATATAATAAATCTTCAACAGGATAACCCAACTGCTGTTTGTGAATTAAATCAGATTCAGCAAAAACACCACAACGACCGGCAATACGAGCAGGTGAGGTAGATTGCAACGCAATAGTTCCAAAATCTTCAATCTTTACATTTAACCTGCCGGCTTGTTGGTCTAAGAAGCTCCCTGTTCCTGCAGCACAAACAGTGTTCATTGCAAAATCCGTAACAATACCATCACGCAGTATTATTATTTTGCTATCCTGACCCCCTATTTCAAGTATTGTTTGTACACCCGGAACAATAACCGATGCTGCAACAGCATGTGCAGTTATTTCATTTTTAATAACATCCGCACCAACTAGGGCACCTGCAAGGTTTCTACCGCTCCCTGTAGTACCGACTGAGCAAACTTCATAATCACATAGCGACTTTTTCAATAGCTCACTAAGACCATTTTGAACAGCCTTTACAGGCTGACCTGCAGTCCTTAGCATATAAGAGTCAATATACTTTCCGTTTTCATCTATCAGCGCCAGTTTTGTTGTAACAGAACCTACGTCAATTCCTAAATATACTTTCATACCTCAAATATTATTACAAACATAAAACAAAATAAAGCACTTTAGGTCTTATTCCTAAAGTGCTTATAATTTTAGAAATTTTCACCATACACTTCAAAATATGCTCTTGGATGCAAACAAGCAGGGCAAGCATAAGGTGCTTCACTTCCTAAAAACGGATAACCACATTTTCTGCATTTCCATATTATTTCAGTGTTTTTTCTAAATACTGTATTATTTTTTAGATTATCTCTTAAGATTTTATATCTTTTTTCATGTGCTTCTTCAACATGGGCAATTGCTTCAAAACATGCACCTATTGAATTAAAACCTTCTTCTCGTGCAATTATTGCAAAATCAGGATATAACACAGTATGCTCTTCATGTTCTCCTTCTATAGCATATTCAAGATTTGTAATTGTATCACTTAAGCCAGTAGGATAGAGCATATCTGAAATTTCAAGTGGTATGTTATCCCTACCTAAAAATTGGAAAAATCTTTTAGCATGAGTCTTTTCATTATTTGCAGTTTCTAAGAATATAGCAGCAATTTGTTCATATCCTTCATCCTTTGCAACTTTTGAATAATAAGAATATCTATTCCTTGCCATAGATTCGCCAGCAAAAGCTTTCATAAGATTTTCTTCTGTTCTTGTACCTTCTATTTCTCTGGACATATTTCCCCCTAATTTAAATGCATTAAAAAAATAATGCACAAAAACAAACAAAACAATAGCCCAAGAAATAACCAAAAGACTAAATATTGCTACTACATAAATCCGTCTTCGCAAAGCAACATATCACAAGGTATATCTTGCATATCTATTGGCAGTTTTTCACACACAAATTCTTTACTTATAGGTATAATTTTTTTTGCACTTAAATTATTTTTTGAAAAAAATCTATCATAATATCCACCACCATACCCAATTCTGTATTTATTTTTATCTGCACAAAGTGCGGGTGTGAAAATTATGTCTAAAATTTTTAAATCACATAATGCATCGCTTACAGGTTCGGGTATCGAATATTTGTTATTTTCAAACTCATTACTGTTGGGACATACCAATAAATCATTGCCATTACATTTGGGAAAGTAAAAAGTTTTATCCCTACACTCCAACAAAGCTAAAAGATTTATTTCAAATTTAATCGGATAAAAAAGCATTATATGCTTTGCATTTTCAAATATTTGTGAGTTTAAAATATTATTTACGATTTTTTTTGAAATACTATCCATAATTCCATATTGGAACATATCTTGTCTTTTTTTAAGACAATATTGTCTAATAAGTTTTTTATTTTGACCTGTTTTGGAGGGGAACAGTAACATACTTTACACCTGTCAAATCTATCATAAGCGGTTTTTTTCTTGTTTTTAAATTTTCATCAGGTTTTAGTTCATCACTTTTGTAACCGATTAAATAACGCATCAAACTTTCACTATACATAAACTTCCTCCTTATATTTTAAATAAGGTATTATTTCAGCAAAGATTGCGCAAATTCAAAATCATGTTACAAAATTTAACCTAACCTGCAGGCCATAAAAAATCTCTACCGGCCATAACATGGATATGCAAATGAAAAACTTCTTGTCCTGCACTTCTGCCTGTATTGATTACACAACGGTATTCACTTATTCCAAGTTTTTTTGTTGCTGCCTTTATTGCATCAAAAAGCTCAAAACTCAACTCTTTATCATTTAAAACATTTAAATTTTCAATATGCGCTTTTGGTACAACAAGCAAATGAACAGGAGCTTGAGGATTAATATCTTTAAATACGACAACATTGGATGATTGATATACAAAATCCGTCGGTATCTGTCCGTTTGCTATTTTACAAAAAATACAATTATTATTCATACGATCTCCCAAGTTTTAAAGGTATTCTAGCATAATTTGATATTTTTAAACTATTTTTTAAGTTTTATGTAGTTTTCATTAATTAATTGTATTATAATTATTACTACAAGGATTTAGGGAGTGTTTTTGAAAAGATTTATTTCTTTAATATTAATAATGTTTATGTTCACACCCTTATGTTATGCTGCAATCGAAGGGTATGTTGAGCATACAGACACAAAAAAAGAAGAATTGGACAAAAAACTTTTTACAGGAGAAGTTGAAACACTTGAGCATAAAGATATTATCAAAATGACCGTTTCGCAAGTTTTAAGCTCCGGTTATACGCAAGAGGGAGATGAATTTTTTGCCGAGGTTTCAGAAGATGTTTCAAGTGACAAGGGCATTATAATCCCAAAGGGCTCAATTGCGCATGGTAAAGTTCAGTATATGCAAGAAGCAAAAAACATGGGTCGTGACGGCTATATAATGATGGATTTTGATTACCTTGTAACTCCCGATGGCAGACAAATTCCCATACAAGCATCTCTCTCAACAAAAGAAAACCTTGCAAAAGGCACTGCAAAAGCAATAGGTGAACATGTAGGCTATACTCTTGCAGGTGGAGTTGTTGGTGGTTTTGTAGCTCTTAATTTACTTGGGATCGAAGCGGCTATCGCATCTCATGGTTACACTATTGCAGGTGGTGCGGCTATCGGTGGAGTTGTAGGATTAACTGCAGCCATTTTACATAAAGGCGACGGTGTACTCATTCAACCTGGGGATGAACTTAAAATAAAAGTTATGTCAGATATAGCTTTGCCTGTTTTTTCAAAAGATGCTTTTAGACAAGAAGAATTGAGATTTGAAGGATTGAATGTCAGAATCAACAATGTTGTTTTTGAAAAAGACCCCTTTGGCGAAGATAATACAATTACATTATCACTTGGAATTGATAACTTCACGCAAAACACATTTTCTGCATTTGACATTGCTCTTGTTAATGATACAAAGTCAACCTTTTTCCCATCGCCCTTTGGCGATACCACACTTTGGTTTAAAAATATTGCTCCCGGCGACAGGGTTGTTGGCAAACTATCTTTTTGTGTTAATGACAGAAAAAAACATCACTGGCTCGTATTTTATGACAAAAGAACAAAAAAACCGCTTGCCAAATATTCAATAGATAACGCAAAATCAGACATAGAAGAAAAGCTTGCTGACAAAAAAAAGAAAAAAAGACAACGCAAAAAATAAGATAGATACAGGCAATTTTTACAATTGCCTTGTTTTTATATATATGTAAATTTGTATCTTTTTAAGGTTATGTTGGAAAATCTGTCTTCACAAAATATTTCGAATTACCAAAATTTAAACCCAAAATATATAACTTTCACAAATCCGATTATTCAAGAAAAAAATGATAATGAGGTAAATTCGAACAATAATAAAAATTACCAAAACGAAAAAGCAGCTAAAGCATCAAAAGCTAAACGTACAAAAATAGCTGCACTATCTCTTATTGCAGCAAGTTTAATAACACTTGTTGGAGTTTTAACAAAAGCCAGAGGATTTAATAAAAAAGTCAAAAAAATTCTCAGCGAAAAAATTACAGCCTATAATGCAGAAAACATATTAAACCTTACGAAGTTAAAAGAAAATATTGAATTAAGTGCAAAAGAAGGAAGAATTCTTAAAATAAGTAATTTTTTGAACAATTTAGCAAATATAAAAGATTGTTATTTATTGCCATTTTTAAATAAAATTCCCCTTTTAAGAAGTTTTGCAAAAAAAACATCACAAATATACACAGATACAGGCATTAGCATGACCCAGGCAGCATATAAGCATGCCAAAAATAGCTATGCCAATTTTGACAAATTATTAAAAAATACCAATACAGATGATATTGCACGCATCATCGAAGAAAGAAATTCTCTCATCTCAAAATATTTTTCACCAGAAAATATACCTGCAAGAGCAAAAGAAATAGAGTCTAAAATAGACAGTGTAAACAAAAAAGGAATTTGTATAGCAGTTAGGGATAAATTTAACAAACTTATTAAAAAAGCCTTTAAAGAACATGACTTCAAGGGTTTTGGAGAATTTATCGCCGAAGATATGGTAAAAGAAGAAAAAGCAAAACATATCGAAGGTCTAAGAGAAATTCGAGATTTGGTTCTGGAAAAAGATAATCAAATTATTGATTTATTATTGAAAAGCAAAATTGATGAAAAACAGTACAATAATCTGATAAGCGCCAAAACAAATGCCGAAAAATCATTAAATAATTCAATAAGAACAGAATGTAACGACCTTTTTGACAAGATTCGTGACATAAAAATAGGTAGTGCTCCAAACGATGTCTTGGGCATGATAAGCACGACGGGAATGTTAGGATTGTATCTTGCTCAAGCAGAAGATAAAAACCAAAGAGTCGAGGCAGCGCTCACAACAGGAGTACCCTTGGGTCTTGGTATGTTATCTACCACATTTGCAACAATGAAAATGTATACAGGGATAAAAGCTCTAGCATTTGGTACAATTACAACATTTATAGCAAACACAATAGGCAAAATAATTAATAAAGAATACCAAAAAAGGCATAACATTAAACATCAAGAAATTGAAATCCCAACAATAGACAACGCTGTAGAAAATCTAAAACAAAAAATTGCACCTCAAACTTTGTAGTCAAGGTGCAATTTTTAAAAAAATTGTTTATTCTTCAACAGAAATAACACTTACCGGACAAGCATCAGCTGCTTCTTTTACACAGTCTTCATTACCTGCAACATTAGCAGCATTAACAGTTGCTACATCTTCTACTTTGAATACATCCGGACAGAATGACTCACAAGCACCACAAGCAATGCAGCCTTCTTCAATTTTAACTTTCATTTTGTTCTCCTTAAAATTTTAATATCAATGTCAAATATGACATTTTGATTATACTAAAAAAAGTTGATAAAATGCAACAGAAAAAATTACAATTCTTTCAATTCTTTATTTGCATCTAACATCTTAGCAAGAGTTTTTGCATCACCTTTTAGTTTAAAATATTCCGCAAACTTTGGTGTTGTTTTTAAGTTATAAGATCTGCCATTTCTATCTTTTGTTCTTGATACAAGACCTTTTTCAACAAGTTCGGCAACATGCTCATAGGCATTTGAGCGTAGTTCCTTTAGTGCAGATTGTCTTATAGGCTCTTTAAGGGCGATAACCGTCAAAGTTTTCAACACTGCAGGTTTTAAATCTACAGGACAGAGTTTTTCAACAATATCAAGATGTTCTGCTCTGACTTGAATTATATATCCATCTTCATCATCAATCTCAAGTGCACCTTCACGAGAAGAATAATCAAACATTAAATCCAAAAGAGCACTTTCTATTTCATCTTCTCGCACATTAAGTAATTGAGCAATTTCCGCAGGATACATAGCACGAGCAGTTACAAACAAAACAGCTTCGACTTTTGCTTTCAAATTATTTATTTGATTAGTTTCTTCAGTTTGCAACTTTTTCCTCCGCAGACTTTTGAACTTTTGTTACATATAATTTGCCATAAAAATCTTCTTGAACAATATCAATGTCTTCTTTAACCATTAAAAATAAAACTGCGACATAAGCAGAACTTCTGTCAAAACCTAAAAGTGATAATTCTCTTAGCTCAATTTTCTTCTCTTTTTTAAAGATTTGTTCAAGGTTTTGACGCATTCTCTCCACTACATTTTGAATATATTCCTCATGTGCAAGATTTAAAATATCTTTAGCTTTTAATTTTGAATAATCACGAACTCGTCTTTTTTGACGTTCAATTGCATATTTTAAACTTTGTTTTTTTTCTAATTGCTCATAAAATTCTAAATGACGAATCAAATCTTTTAATGTTACATTTCTGTTTCTATTCAACCTTACACTTGTACGTCTTTGCAAAACCTCATCAAAGGAAATTATATTTGAAGAAGGTAGTTTTAGTTGCTCCTCTTCGTATTCAGCTTCAAATCCGTCATCAAAAAAATCTTGTTCATCTGTTTCAAGTCCATCCAGAGTAACTCCTTCTATAATATTTGATTTCAACCTCAATAAGACCGAAGTAAAGAGTAAAGCTCTGCCTATAGACTTTAGGTTTTTTATCCTTAGCTCGCTAAGACGTTGCATATATTTATCATACAAATCAACAATATCTATATTCCAGGGATCTATTTTACCACTGCGCGCTAAATCTACAAGTATTTCTATAGCATCAATATTAGTATCTTTTTGTATTCCGTTTTTAGATGTAAATCCTGTAGCATCTTTAAAGTCTACTACTGAATCAAGACTTTTGATATTTTTTAGTATTTCACTATCCGAATTATAAAAACTCTCTACACTATTTTTCATACTATGCTATTCCTAATTCTTGCTCAGCTTCTTTAATCGTTACTCCTGATATTTTTGTTACACCCTTACCTTTTTGCGTAACTCCAATCATTTTATCAGCACTCTCAATCATAGGTTTTCTTAAACTTACAACTATAAATTGAGTCTGCTTAGCTTGAATATTAATCATTTTTGCCAGTTTTTCAACATTTGGACCATCGAGGTGCATATCAACCTCGTCAAATGCATAAAACGGTGCAGGAAGATATCTCTGTATTGCAAAAACAAAAGCCAATGCAGTCAAGGTTTTTTCGCCACCCGACATAGAAGCAAGCTTTTGATCTTTCTTATCTCTGATATTTGCCTTAAAAGCCAATCCGCCGGCAAAAGGATCATCATGATTTTCCAAAACGAGTTCTCCATACCCTTCGGAAAGCAACGGAAAAACATCGTGAAAATTTTTGTTTACGGCATCAAATGTTTTTAAAAATTCTTCTTTTTTGTTAGCCTCATAACCTTTTGTACGCTCTAATATCTCAGTTCTTTCTTTTTCCAGGGTTTCAATTCTTTCACTAAGTTCATTAAGTGCATTTGCAACATTTTCATAATCATTTATTGCACGCATATTAACAAGACCTAAAGCCTCTATTTTCTTTTGTAATTTTTGAATTTTAGAATTTATTTCATCAAGTGAAATCTCTGTTGGCTCGACATCTTTTAAGTTAACTCCGGCTTCTTGAAGTTCTTGAGCAGTTTGTTCTAGTAAAGGCTCTAATTCACGTCTACGGGCCTTTGAACTTTCAATTTGCTCATTTATACGTTCTAATTCAAGTTCAATATTGTTTCTTGTCTTTTCAAGTTCCAACAGTTCATTTTGTGCCTCATCACGTTGTTTTTGATATTGGACAAGATTTTTACCCAACTCTTCTATTTTATTTTCATACTCTTTTAAAACAATTTTTAAATCTTCTATTTCCTTTGCATATTTTTTCTTATCTTCTTCTAATTTTTGATTTTCTTCGTTTAAACGAACAATATCATCTTGTCTTTGTTTAATACTCATATTATGAAAATTTATATTATTTTTTTCTTTTTCAATATCGTTTTGAATATTTAAAATTTCACGCTCTAAAACTTTAATCTCGTTCTCAACACCTTGAGTTTTTTCTTTTAATTCTTTCAATTCTCCTTCATCAATTAATTTTTCAACCTCCTCTATGTCATTTTGCAGTTGTGTTATTTTTTCAAGCAAATCCACATGCGCAGCTTCCATTGAGTCAAGTTTCTTTTCATTGGCTTTAATTTTCGGAGTTATTTCATTTATTTTTACAAAAAGTTTTTCTATTGACTCTTTTGCACCGGAATTAACATCAATCAAATTTTTAAGTTCGTATTTTGCGCTATTGTAAGCATTTTGCGCATTCAGATGATCAAGTCTTATTTGTTCTAAATTTTTATCAAGCTTATTTCTCTTTTGGCAAAGCTCTGCATGTTCGTTTTCAAAAGCTTTTGAACGTTCTTTATAATTTTCCAATTCTTTATCCTCTGCTTTTGAAAACATATTTGCACTTCTTTTTTTTGCACCGCCTGTTATTGCACCTGACTTTTCAAAAATATCGCCTTCTAAAGTCACAACCCGATATCTACTCATCAATTTTTTTGCACACTGCAAATTATCAACTACAACAGTTTCTCCAAGTGCAAAATAAAAAGCATCAATATACTCATCATCAAAATCTATTAAATTAATTGCAAAATCAATAACTCCTTCCTCTTTAGGTAAAGAAAGTCGGCTTGGTGCTTTTTTGATTTTATTCAATGGTAAAAAAGTTGCCCTGTCGCGCCCTTGTGATTTTAAAATTTGTATTGCCCGAGTAGCAACATGTTCATCATCAACAACAACAAATCTTGAACGCCCCCCCATTGCTACTTCAATTGCATCAGCATATTCACCATCAACATCTGCCAATTGCATCAATGGTGCATGTACACCTTCAAGATGAGCATTCATGATGGTTTCAACACCAGCACTAAGTGAAAAGGTTTTATATGCTTTTTTATTGGCTTCAAGGATTGCAATTTTATTATGTGCAAGTTGTATACTATGTTCTAAGTCACCAATTTTATTTCGCGTTTTGTCCAATTCTTCAAAAGTAAGTTTCTGTGAAATTTTACATTCATCAAGTTCTTTTTGCAAAGTTTGAATTTGCAGCTCCAGCTTGTCTTTTTTATCTGAAAATGTTTTTTGTCCTTCTTCAAGCTCCTCTATTTTCTTATTCGAGTCATTTAATTCTTTTTTAAAGTTAGCAAGTTCAATTTCAAGAGGAACTTTTGATTTTATAAGCTCTGTTTCACTATCCTTCAAAGTATCCAATTCTTTTCTTAGGAAATTTCTTCTCTCAATGTGTTCATCTGCAGTCTTATTAAGCCCTGACATTTCAAGATTTATTTGCATCAATTTCGTATTTTTTTCTTCTAATTCTTTTTCACGAAGTTTTACAAGGTTTTCCTTATCTTCAATAGATTTCAGGTTTTCTTCTCTTTTTTTTGTAAGGTTTTCTATACCGTTTTTAGAACTTTCTACAGTCTTTTTATTATCTAAAATAAGTTTATCGCTGTGCGCAATTGATGTTTCCTTGCGACTTATTTCTCCTTTTTTTTCTTCTAGAAGTTTTTTTACTTCCAACTGCTTGTCTTCGCCTTGAGCGCGTACCTTTTCACAAATTTCTTTGTAACTTACTTTTTTATCTTCGATTTTAGATTTTATTTCATCAAGCTTAATACTTTGTGTCTTTATTTCTTTAGTAGAGGTAAGAATATTTTGATGTACAAAATCAAGCGAGCGCTTTGTATCAAAATATTTTATAATATTAATTTGACTTTCAAGTTTAGTTTTCTCATCATGCATTTCCTTGTATTTCAAGGCAATTTCACGTTCTTCCTTTAATTCGTCAAGTCTTATTGCTTTTTCATTTTTTACAATTAAAGAATTTTGAACCCTTGCTTCAACTGTTTCCAATTCTTTCATAGCAGCAGTAATTTTTCTGTCAAATTCAGCAGTACCGGCTATTTCATCCAAATATATACGACGCTCTTTTGAACTGCAATTTGCAATAGTTGTTACATCACCCTGCATAATGACATTAAGACTATTAGACGTAATATTGTACTTTTCAAGCTCAGAACGTATTTGAGTTAAAGCGCATTGCTTATCATTCATATAATAAGTGCTTTGTACACCCTGTTTAGTTTTTTTTATCTTTCTTGCAATAATAAGTTCGCCTTCTTCATCAACATCAAAAGTAACTCTTACTAATGCCTCATTTCTTTTATTGTGCGTTGAAATTAAATCAGCTGCACCTTGTTCTGAACGCAATTCCCTTGCAGTAGATAATCCCAATGCAAACAAAATGCAATCAATAATGTTGCTTTTACCTGAGCCATTAGGTCCAGAAACTACCGTAAAACCTTCCATAAGTGGAATTGTGTATTGATTTGCAAAAGATTTAAAATTATCTATTTCTAACTGTTTAATACGCATTCAAAACTTCCAAAGACAAGTCTGTTATTATAATTAGACAACAAAATGCACTACTATGTCAAATTATGTATAAATATTACTCCAAATGTTTTAGAGAGACTATCTTGAATATTTATTAAGCATTTCAATACGATTAAGCGGCCAAAATACAAAGTAAGCGCGACCTATAACTCTTTCCTTAGGTAAAAACCCCCAAAAACGGCTATCTTGAGAGTTTGCCCGATTATCACCCATCATAAAATACTGCCCCTCTGGTATAATAAAAGGACCACAGTACATATCATCCCTGCATGGAGTCCAATCTGTTTTTGACAAAATATATGGCTCATCAAGAGGAATATCGTTTATATATACATACCAGTTACCATCCTTATCCTGTTTAATTTCAAATTTATCACCTTCCATGCCAACTATTCTTTTGATATAAGCAATATCATGACAAAAAATACCCGTTAGCCTTGAAAATACAGAAAATACATCCTTTTTAAGTCTTTCGTCTGGCGGATAAAACACAACAACATCGCCTCTTTTTAAAGGCCGAAAAACTTTAGAAACCTTTTCCACAAAAAGTCTATCTTTTTCAACTAGTGTCGGATGCATTGAACCAGAAGGGATCCACCTAAGCTCACCAATAAAAAATCTTATTATAATTACCGCAACAATGACAAAAACAAGCGTTTCAAATGTTTCTTTTACAAAATCTTTTGCGGTTTTTAAAAATTTTTCTCTGTCCATTACATCCTCAAAAGGTTATTACACAAGCTTTTTAAATAATTTTTTACCTCAATATTTTCAGAAAATTCAAGTTCTAAAAATGCTCTATTCATTATTTCTATTGATTTATTCAAAGCTTTTTTAGTATATTTAAGAGCTTGGTTTTTACTAAAGTTAATTATATCACAAGTAGGATTTTCCTGCTTAAAATAAATATAAGGCAATGTAAAAATACCATTTTTAAAATCATCTTGAGAGGATAAAATATTTTTTATATCATTATTTATTTGGAAAACAGTACCAAAATCGTATGCAAAATTTTCTAAAGATTTTTTTATTTTAGAATTTGCATTTTTCAAACAACAAACTGACTGCGCTACGCAAACAAAAAGGCTGGCAGTTTTCGCAGCTGTTTTTTTAAAATAATCTTGCTCACTTTGTAGTGTAAACCTTGAATCAAACTGGCTTATTTCACCATTTATTGTTTTAATAATATTATCTGAAAAAATCTTAAGAATTTGAGTATTTTGTATTTCAGATAAAGCAAAAAGGCAAAGTGAAAGAACATAATCACCAATTATTATTGATTTTTTTGAGCCGAATTTTGAATAAAAACTCTCTTCTTCTCGCCTTTTTAAACTCTCATCAATTACATCATCATGTATAAGTGTTGCACTGTGTAAAAGCTCAACAGACAATGCAATATTATGAATATTTTTATCAATTTTCTTATCTAGTAAAAGTGCACAAAGATAAGTAAAAATTGGTCTAATTCGTTTTGCTTTAGAAAAAAGAAACCCAATAACTTCATTTTTTAACTCATTGGAATTTTCATTGACGATAGCTTTTAAATTATCATCCAAATTATCTATATAAGGCTTTAATATGTCATTGGGTTTCATTATATTTAAATTACAAATTTTCCATTTTCGTAAATAAGCTTATCATCAAGGAATATTTTTGAATTTTCTTTCATGTTTTTAATAATATCCCAATGCAAACCGGACTCATTTTTGCCACCTGTTTCAGGGTAACTTGCGCCAAGCGCCATATGAATTGAACCACCAATTTTTTCATCGAATAAAATATTACCTGTCACATCTTTTACTCTGTCATTTGTGCCAATTGCAATTTCTCCAACAAATCGGCTTCCCGCATCCATATCAAGCATTGATATGAGAAAGTCTTCACCTTTTTCGGCTTTCGCATCAACAACTTTGCCATTCTCGAGCTTTAACCATATTTTATGTGATTCATTACCACGATAGATTGCAGGAAAATCAAAATAAATTTCACCATTTGCACTATCTTCAACAGGAGAGGTAAAAATTTCACCATCCGGAAAGTTATTCAGACCAGAGCAACTAACCCATTTTCTACCCTCGACACTAAATGTTATATCAGTATTTTCACCTGTAATATGAAGCTTCTTACCTCCATTCATAAGGTTTACAAGCCTGTCTTGTTCACGGCCGATTTCTTGCCATTTTTCAATAGGGTTGTCCAAGTCTAGATAACATGAATTTATAATAAAATCAGTATAATCATCGAGGGACATCTTAGCTTCTTGTGCAAGGGCTTGAGTCGGATAATCCGCAATAACCCAGTTTAACTTGCCTTCAGCTGAACGGTTTAACATAAGAGTTGAAAGCTCTCGAGTTGCAGCAGAACGTTTTGCCATTTTTTTTGAATCAGCCTTTGCCATGCTTTTAACGTTAAACGGTGCGCCAATTGATATATATTTATCAACTTTTTCATATTCGAGCTTTGTTATCGGATCAATATATTCAAGTTGTTCGTCATTTGCATACTTAATAAAGTCTACAGCAAGTCCTTCTATGGAACATCTTACTATAGGGTGAGCACCACACTCAAGTACACGTTTATAAATTTCTTTTACAAGAGGTTGACATTGATAGCTTTCAGCCCTAATAAGAACCAGGTCACCTTTTTGGACTTTGGTTGAATAATCTACCAAAATTTGAGCATATTTTTCTAAAATTGTTTTATTATTCATCGCACTCCTCCATATTTTTGTAATAAGCATCTTTAAAGCGCAACGTAACACCACGTTTAGAAGTTTTTACAAAATCAACGAGTTTATTTACATATTCATTTTTATCGACGGTTTCTTCTATAATTTCAAGGGCCTGTGTGGTATTATACTCTGAACTTCTTAAAATTCTTATCGCTTTATGAATTGCATCTCGAGATGCTTTATCTACGCCCCTCCTTCTTAAACCAATTGCATTTAAACCTATTGGTATAGCAGGGATACCTTCCGCCTTGCAATAAGGAATTATATCAAGCCTTGCCGCAGAAGCACCTGAAATTATAGCCATTTCTCCTATTCTTATATTTTGATGAAACACCGATTGACCGCCCAAAAAAGCACCAAATCCAACTTTTACATGTCCTCCTATTGTTGCTGCGTTGGCAAATATTACCTCGTCGCCAAGTTCACAATTATGTGCAACATGTGAATATGCCATAAGCAAACATTTATTACCAATTTTTGTAACATTTCCTTCACCTGATGCACGATTTATAGTTGCAAATTCCCTAATCCAGCAATTTTTACCAATTATTACTCCAGTTTTTTCGCCTTTATAGCCCAAGTCTTGAGGCTCACCACCTATTGATGCCATGGGTGAAACTTTTGTACCTTCTCCGATTGTTGCAAACTCAATATTTGCACCTGCACCTATTTTAACTCCGGCTTCAATAATAACACCTTCGCCAATTACGGCATTTGGTCCTATTTCAACGTCAGAAGCAATTTGTGCGCTATCACAAATAACTGCACTTTTATGTATTGTCATTTTTTTCACACTTTCTATTTCAATGCTATTGTAATTTCGGCCTCTATGCAAAGTTTTCCATCAACATATGCACGCCCCTCACATTTTGCAACAGGTCCTTTAATTTTAGTCATATACGTTTCCATCTCTAACCTGTCACCCGGACGCACAATATTTTTAAATCTTACTTTATCAACTGCGGCAAAAAGTGCAAGTTTTCCCTTATATTGCTCAAGAGATAAAAGAATCGGTGCAGCAGTTTGTGCCAATGCTTCAATTTGCAAAACACCCGGCATAACCGGATTTCCCGGAAAATGACCGTTAAAAAACATTTCATTTGCCGTTAAATTTTTATAGCCTTTTGAGTACTCTCCAGGTACATATTCCGTTATTCTGTCCACAAGTAAAAATGGGTACCTGTGTGGTATCATTTCCATAATTTGTATTATATCCATGGAAAGAGGCTTGTTCGTAGTTGTTTCCATCTTATCTCCTTTTCAAAATTATAAACATTTTTCTATATTTTTTGCAAATTGAACATGCAAAGCATGTCCGGCTTCCTTTACAAAAATATTGGCATTTAATAATAACGGATTTATACCTGTCAAATACATATCACCTATTATGTCAAGAATTTTATGCTTTGCAGGTTCAAATTCACTTCTTAATTGTGTAGTATAACCACCATCTTCTGTCATACCAACAGTATTTTCAATTGTTACACCCTTTGAAAAACCCAGCTTTTGAAACGTTTCAAGGTCTTTTAAATAACCAAAGGTTCTGGCTTCAATTATTTCATTCATATTAACATCTTGATTCAAACTAACCCAACGATTTTTTAGATCCGGATGATTATAATTAACCGCATAAGTTATTGTTGTTTTAGCCTGAGATGGCATCAGAACAATCATTGAATTATTTTGAGAAAATACAAAATGATTTTCAACATGTTTAACCGCAGCTTGTTCTCCAATGTAGCCAGTTTCGTTAAATAAATCAACCCAAACTTTTGCGCTGCCATCCATAATAGGAACTTCATAACCTTGAGATTTAAAATAAACATCAAGATTATCAATTCCACAAATTGCACATGCAGCCATAAAATGCTCTACAAGAGCTATTTTAGCATCTGCACCTTCTTGAACATTAGCCAAAACTACAAAATGCTCTGTCGAAACAACATTTGATGTTTTAGCCTCAATCATTTTATCATTTATAAAAAAACGTATGCCTTGTTTTTCATTTGATGTGTTTGGACAAATCTCAAGTAGAGCTTCGAGATTTGTCATTAAACCGTTACCTTTTGCAATAATTTTAGATTTTACCGTCTTCATTTAAAAATTTCTCATAATCTTCTAACAAGTGTTGATATTTTTTATATTTTTGAACCATAACTTCTGCTTCATTTAAATATTTCATGCGTTTCAAAAAGTCTTTTCTTGGGACCGCAGGAGCACCCATAAGAACTGTCTTAGCAGGATGTGATTTCGTTACACCGGATTGGGCTAGAATAATGCAGTCATCTCCTATCGATATATGATCCGCAAGACCGGCTTGTCCTGCAATTACAACCCTATCACCAATTTCACAAGAGCCTGCTATACCCACTTGGGATACTATCATGCAAGCACGTCCTATCTTGCAGTTATGACCTATCATAACGAGATTATCAATTTTAGTTTGGTCACCTATCATGGTATTTTCGATAGTACCTCTATCTATTGTAGCATTTGCACCTATTTCTACATCATTTCCAATAACAACAGAACCCAAAGAAGGTATTTTGAAAACTTTTTGATTTTCTTTTCCCCCCTTTATTTCGCCCTCTTTTCTTGCACTTTCTATATTATCGGGAGTCTCTGTCACAAAGCTAAAACCATCCGCACCAAGACTTGCGCCATGGTGAATTATACATCTATTGCCTACTTGAACCTTATCACCGATATTTACACCCGGATGAAAAAGACAATCAGTTCCTATTTTAGCAAATTTTCCGATATAAACATTTGGCATTAAAGCAGTATTGTCGCCAATTTCAGCACCACGTGAAACAACAACATTCGGACCTATTGAAACATTTTTACCAAGTTTAGCTTCAGGATGAATTACAGCACTTGGATGAATTCCTACAGGTGTGTCCGGTCCTTCATAAAATAAATTTAAAAGTTTCATCATAGCGAGTCTGGGACGTTCAACCTCAATTGTTGTAATATTGTCAAGACTTACTCCCAAAGGAACAAGTGCGGTTTTTGCTTTAGTTTTGGCAAGGTTTGCAATTTCATCTTCACCTAATGCCAAAGCTAAAGTCGACTCATCTGCAAGCAAAGGAGGTGCAACCTTTTCAATCACACCATCTTGCACAACAGTTAAAATACCACCCAAAATTTCAGAAATTTCTTTTTGCGAAAAACTTTTTTTACTCACCTTCTTGCTCCTCAAATGCTATAGAATATGTCTATTTTATTACAATTATTTAATTTTGTCGATTATTTTTGTCGTTGATTTACCTTCAACAAGTTCAATAAATTCTACCCAGCCATTATTTTTAAGTATAACATCGGCTTCAGGTAAAGTTTTTAAAGTATAATCAGCCCCCTTTGTATAAATATTGGGTTTAATTATTTCAAGCAAATCTTTAGGAGAATCTTCATCAAACAGTATGACATAATCAACACTTTCTAAGCCACAAAGGACTTCTGCTCTATCATTTTCATTATTAATTGGTCGCCCCTCACCTTTTATTGAGCGAACAGATTTATCAGAGTTAAGCCCGACAATTAAAACATCGCCAAAAGTCTTACTTTTTTTAAGATACCTAACATGCCCGGCATGAAGTATATCAAAACAACCGTTGGTTGCAACAATAACCTTTTTTTGAGCTCTAAGGTTTTTTAAAAGCTCTTGCAGTTTATCTTTTTCAATAATTTTACCCATTTTTCTCCTTATTATAAGCATAGCCGTCAATAACTCCTGTTGTCGACGGCTATGCTAATTTATCAAATTTACTCTACTTTGCAGGTGTCATATTTTGAGCATTGGGGGATGTTTGAACAGTTTCACCCCTTAACTGTTTTTGTATATTTTCAGGATTAAAAGACGGATCATTGAACTCAATTTTTGCATTTGATTTAAGTCCATCAAATAATTTTTGCAATGCAATAATTTTTTTATTTTGTTCCAAATATGCTTTAATTTCACCCTGAACTTGTTCAAAAGGCGCAAGTCCTGCCGCAGCCCTATCAGTAACAATAATTATATGATTACCATACCTTGTAACAACAATTTCTGAAACAGTATCAGGTTTTATAGAAAAAGCTACATCAGAAAATTCCTTGACCATTGCTTCACGAGGGAAAAATCCTAAATCCCCTCCCTTTTGAGCACTACCTTTATCATCAGAATATTTTTGGGCTAATGCAGCAAAATTTTTCGGATTAGCAACTGCCTGTGCCCTGACATCTTTAGCTAAAGCCATTTTCTTATCCATAGCCTCTTTAACCTTCTTGTCAATTTCAGCTGCACTTAATTTTCCATCTTTATCTGCATCAATAATTGATTTTTTAATCAATTCGGGATTTGCCTCAATTAAAATATGTGATGCTTTAACTCTTTCAGGATAATTAAAGCGCTCTTTATTGCTGTTGTAAAAATCTTTTACTTCTTTATCTGACACCTTAATATCACTTGTTGCCTCTAAAAGTTTATTAACCTTTACTTCATTTGATAAATCTTCTTTTATTCTTTTTTGTGAAACATTGTTTTCTTTTAAAATTTGATCAAATTTTTCTTGTGAACCTAATTGTTTAATTATTTCTTGTTTTTTAGCTTCTATTTCACTGTCATTTGCGGTTATGTTACGTTTTTTGTACTCTTGATCCAAAAGCTTTTTAACAATTAAGTCTTGCACAACCCTTTCTTTTGTCATTAGCATTACAGGGCTTGTTTCAGCTTTTTCAGCCTCAGATGCATTTTTAAATTGAGGGTTGTTTTTTATAATATTCATAATTTCATCATATTCACCCCTTTTAATGGGTTCGTTATTCACTGTAATAATTGCCTTGTTGTTTGGGGTACACCCTGCAAACAAAACAAGTGAAAACATAGCGCTTAAAAATACTTTTGTAAACTTCATAAATTCTACTCCTTATATTTAATTTTGAATTTTGAACTCAGATACCACTTTAGATATATAATAAAACAAATCTGTTAATATGTTAAATACTTCATCAAAGTTAAGATTATTCTTATTCATCAACAATATACCTTTTGTTTGTGTTGCTGTTTTTGGAGGATTTGTAAACTTGAAATATTTTGTTATCGAAAAATCAATTTTCCTTCTTAAATACATCCACTCTTTTTCGTTAAATTGAGTGTAGATTCTAATATTATCAGGTGTTTCACGTATCATTGAAACATTATTTTGTTGAGCAATAAGTCTTAATCTTATTAGCTTTATGAGATTTTCAACACTCTGTGGCAGTTTTGAAAATCTGTCTTTAAAACCTAATACTACATTATCAAGCTCTGTCGTATTTTTAACATCGCTCAAACGTTTATATTCAAGCATTTTTTGTTCATATCCACCAACCCATTCATCTGGTATATAAGCTGTTACATTTATATCAACAATAGTATTTTGAACTTTTTTATTTTTTTCTTTAGTATAAGGATCCTTAGATTGGTTTGCCTTTAGTTCGTTTACACACTCCTCCAAAAGGTTGCAGTATGTGTCAAACCCAACATTTACCATATGCCCATGCTGTTTTGAACCTAGAATATTACCAACTCCACGAATTTCAATATCTCTAAGTGCTATATGGTAACCACTGCCAAGACTTTCAAAGTCTTTTATGGCATTTAAACGCTTATATGCATCAGCAGTAAGTTCTTTTGATTTTTTATAAAAACAGTAACAATAAGCTTGTCTGTCAGAACGACCAACACGCCCTCTCAATTGATAAAGTTGCGCAAGACCAAAACGATCGGAATCATGGATGATAATTGTATTTGCATTTGAAATATCAAGTCCTGATTCAATAATTGTTGTACATAACAAAAGATCGTATTCTTTATTTGCAAATTCATACATTATTTTTTCAAGCTCACCGTCTTTCATCTGGCCATGAGCCACCGCTATTCTCGCATTTGGAACAATAGAAGACAGATAATCTTTAAAATGATATATTGATTCAACACGATTATAAAGATAAAAAACTTGTCCATCACGTTGTATTTCATGGTTTATTGCATTTTTTAAATAAGCCTCATTAAACTCTCCGACATAAGTTTTAACACTTAAACGATTTTTAGGAGGAGTATTTATAACCGACAAATCTTTAATACCTGAAAGTGCCATATTTAATGTTCTTGGTATCGGGGTTGCAGACATGGCAAGAATATCAATATTTTCGCGAAATTTTTTAAGTTTTTCTTTATGTCTTACACCAAATTTATGTTCTTCATCGATTACCAAAAGCCCAAGATTTTTAAATTGAATATCATCACCTAAAAGCCTGTGTGTGCCAATTACAACATCAACAGTGCCTTCATTTATTTCTTTTACAATTTGTTTTTGTTCTTTTGCACTTTTAAACCTTGATATCAGTTCAACATGAACACTAAAAGGTTTAAATCTCTCGTAAATTGTCTGATAATGCTGGAGAGCCAATATAGTAGTAGGCGCTATAAGTGCAGCTTGCTTACCTGACATTACAGCTTTAAAAATTGCTCTTATTGCTATTTCTGTTTTTCCAAAACCTACATCAGCGCATATTAACCTATCCATAGGACGAGCAGTTTCCATATCTGCTTTTGTATCTATTATTGCCTTCATCTGATCGGGAGTTTCAGTGTATTCAAAAGCATCTTCCATTTCGAATTGCCAAGTAGTATCCGGATCAAATGCAATTCCTTGCGACATCTGTCTTTTTGCATAAAGTTCAAGTAAATCTTGCGCTATAAGTTCAACTTCACCTTTTGCTTTTGATTTTGCAGCTTCCCAAGCACTACCTCCCATTTTTGAGAGCTTGGGCTTAATTTGACCCGAACCACGATATCGATAAAGCAAATTAATTTGTTCTGCAGGCATGAAAAGTTTATCCGTATTTGCAAATTCTATTTCAAGATAATCTTTTTTTGCACCATCAATTTCCTGCTTTGTAAGTCCTTTATAAATACCAACCCCATGGATAGAATGCACAACATATTCGCCTTCCCTAATATCATTTATAGAATCAATATAATCTTGAGATTGTTTATTTTTAAAATATTTTCTTACCGTAACATCTCTCGAGCGTTTATTGAATAGTTCTTTATCCGATAAAAAAATGTATCTGCCTTGCGGAATTTCAAAATTACCGTCAAAATCAATAATGCCACCACCATAACTTAAAGACGGTTTAATTATAATATTATCCGAAAATATTTCCTGCTCTTTTAAAATTTCTTTTATTCTTTTTGGATAATCAGTACAAATAAAAATTTTGCAATTATTTTTAATATTATTTTTTATATAAGTACTTATCTCATAAATATCAGATGAAAAAATCGGTGGCAGAGAGGTTTCAAATTCAATTAATTTATCATGGTTATCGTCTAAAAAATTATCAAAACCTATTGTTTTGAATTTTTTAACATCATGGATAAATTCGTCATATTTTGTATGATTAAGCCTTAAAAGTGGTAATTTAAGGTTTGATGCAACTTCTTTTTGATACTGATCACAGAAATCTTTGTCAAGATTTTCAAATTTTGCAAATATTTGAGAAGACTCATCAAATATTAATACATAGTCTTTAAAATATTCCAATGGACTGCAAAGAGAGTCGGTTAAATAACTTTGATAATATTCAATACCATCAAAATAACCGCTTTCATTTATTTTTTCGCAAATTTGATTATAAATGTCGTAAGCAATCTCATTATTTGTACTTTTAGCTTGCTTTAAAAGTTTTTGTTTAAAATCTTCAATTGTATTTTCATCAGGCAAAAATTTATACAAAGGATGAATTGTTACCTCCTGTACTTTTTCAAAACTTCGTTGTGTTTTTGGATTAAAATATCTGATATCTTCAACAGTATCACCAAAAAACTCTATTCTGACAGGATTTTTATCAAGGGTGTAAATATCTAATATATCTCCTCTCACACTAAATTCTGAAACATCAACAACACTTGTTGTACGTCTGTAACCGAGTTTTGAAAGCGATCTTAAAAGTTTTTGATAATCAACATCACTATTTACTTTTATCTTAAAAGAATTTTTTTCATAAAAATTTCTAGTCGCAAATTTTTCAAAAAGTGAGCGGATTGGCGCCAAAACGACGTCATAAGAACCCAAAAGAACATTTATTTGTTCTTGATATATGTAATAATTTTTCTCAACATCATCATAAAAATTTATTTCTTGAGAAGGAAAAATTTTTGCTTCTATTTCACAAAAATTTTCTAAATCTTTTTGAAATTTAAGTGCACTTTGTTCGTTAGGGGTTATATATAATATCTTTTTATTTTGTTTTAAAATTGCCTGAAAAATAAGTAGTCTTAAAGGATTATTAAGCGCAGTTAAAGATAGTTTTGAAACACCGCTTAAAGCTAAAAAACGATTTAGTGCAGGAATTTGAATATTTTTTAAATCATTAAACATAAATCAAGTATTGCACAAAAATTTTTATCAAATAACCCTTTGTTCCAAAAGTGCTGCACCTATTACACCTGAATAATCGCCAAGTGATGCTTTTTTAAACTCTATTTTAGCAGCAGGTGTGGGTAGTGCTTTTGCACGTGCTTTTTTAATTGTTTGTAAATAAAAATCATCAACACTTTGAATAAGCCCACCGCCAAGAATTATAAGCTCCGGATTATAAAAATTTATAATACTTGCAATACCACCCGAAAGGTAATCTATTGCTTCATTTACATATTGTGTCACAACTTCATCATGCGCTTCGAGAGATTTTTTTATATGTTTTGAACTTATAATATTTTTGCCTTCTGTAAGTTCTGTAATAATAGATTTTCTACCTTTTTTAACAGCACCTAAAATTCTTGATTCAATCGCACTTCTTGAGGCATAAGCTTCAAGACAACCATTAGCACCACAAGCACAAGCTCTACCGTTTAAATCAACAATAATATGTCCTATTTCACCTGCACTTTGACTTGCACCAAGGTGTATCTTTCCATTTTTAACAATGCTCGAACCTATACCTGTCCCTACAAAAATACAAACAATATCCTTATAGCCAATACCTGAACCAAATTTTAACTCACCAAATGTTGCCACTTCAACATCATTTCCTATGTTTACCGGTATTGAAAATTTTTCTTCCAGAATTTCCTTTACGTTCAAATCCTTGCACTCAAGGTTGACAGCATTAATTAAAACGCCCTTGTTTCTATCCACTTGACCAGCAAGCCCTATTCCTATTGAAGAAATTTCATCCTTTTGTACATTTGAAGTTTCAAGAAGCTCTTCAAGTGTTTCAATAATCTTTGTGGCAATTTTTTTATTACCTTTTTCTTTTTTTGTTTTGTTTTTAACTTCGAAAAGTACTTTGCCGTTTTCTTTTTCGACTATTGCAGCCAGTATTTTCGTTCCACCTAAATCTATTCCTACAGAGTATTTTTTCATAAATTTCCTATTTTAAATCTATAATTTCTTTATTTTTAAGACCTTTTGTTTTTAGTTTTTGTTCAATATAACGCCACCATTTTAATTTTTGTTTGAAAAGGTAATGATATCCCTCAAAATTTGCACTTGAAATGTCAGCTTGTTGTTTATCCAAAAACTGTTCAAATTCACGCTCGAGAGCATGAGTAAACTCTTTTCTGTTGAAATCTGAATTATTAACAATCTTAGGTTCACCAAAATCAACGAGTATTTCAGGTCTGTCCTGTCTTAAAAAGGTATAATTTATTGCAATAGGCACCAAATTAACGCCACCAAATTTTTTAGCAGCCTCTTTCACAATATAAGCAAGCCCGGACTGAAAAATTTCAGGTCGATACATTGGTGGGCGAATTATTCCCTGAGGAAAAATCCAAAAAGCAATATCCGGCGCATCTAAAGTAGTAACAGCATATTGAAGAAATTTCATCGATGCCTGTGGTGATTTTTTGTTTATAGGGAAACATCCGACATATTGAAAAAGCGGGAACCTGTTCATCTCTTCAATCATAAAACGAAAACGAGGCTTTTTTATAACTTTATTAACAATTCTATATATAATATTATAGGCTAAAACACCATCCCACCAATTATTATGCGGGGCGTAAAAAATCGTTGCTTTTGTTTTATCGCGATTTTCAAGACGATTTAAATTTTTATACATTAAAGAATAAAAGCGAGTTTCAAGCATTTTTGGAAAAACTATATCCCCTATAAAATGCCAAAAAGGAACATTTTTAGCCTCTCTAAGTTTTTCTTCGCGATTTCTAAGTTTTGTCGGGGGAACCGCACTGTACATATGTTGTGGTGTATCTAAGCTCATAGCAATAATTTTAGTTAATTTTTTGTTTCATGTCAATTAGCTAATACGCTTTAATTGACAATATGCTCTAAAGGCAGTCAACTCTTTTTGTATTACATAATGATGTCTTTCAAGTCCCAAGCGTGATGCTAATAATAATGCCTTTTCATACACTCTAATTGTATTTTGAGCGGTCTGAAGTTTCTTCTCGTCATCAAGTTTAGCAATTAGATCTTGCATTATATTTGCTCTTAATTTATAAAGATGCATTTGCAAAAGCAATAATTCATTAGCACTTGCATCTTGAAGTGCAAGTTCACAGTACATTTTTGCATTATCAAAATCATTTTTTTGAAGATAAGCACGTGACAAAAGTTCTTGAAAAAGTATTTTAAAATTAATACTGCTAATTTTAGCACTTTCACAAATTGCAACAGCTTTTTCACATATTTCAATACACCTGTCTGCTCCTGAAGAAGGCAGTGTTGCTTTTGCACTTATATACCATGCCAAAAGTGCTCCAAAAGCAATTTTTTTGTCTGAAAAATATGTCATTTGTTCAGCACAGATTTCAAGTGCTTTCAGTGCATTATTTTCTTTCAATAAAACATATGCAAGCATGGTTTTTAAAACATTTTTGGTATATTCATCCGAACAATTATTTGCAAAAGTAACTGCCTCAAACAAATCTTCTTTAATATTATCAAAATCTCCACTGAGGACTTTATTAAATACATCAATCAAATTCCATTTTGATACAAGTTTTAAATCATTAACCGCATAGGAAAATTCTTTTAAAATAGACTGTAAAATTTCATCAGAATCTTTTATAAAACCTCTTGATGTTTGAGCGCAAGCATGAGAGAGAGCAAGGTGCAACTTTAATCTTGTCATCTGATGAGTTTTATCCTTGTTTAATTCTTTTTGTACTTCTTCAATAAGCTCAAAAGCAAGAGGACTACCCTGTTGAGCATATGATTCCGCAAGTATTATATTTGACATAATCCAAGCCTCATATACTTCTTTTATACTTGCAAACTCATTTTTTTTGGGATGCCTTAAATAATCTTGTAATACAGGATTTACTTCATTGTTAACAATACTTGAAATCTCAGACCAATTACCGAGAAATAAAAGTGCTTCCAGTTTTCTTGTTTTAATTAAAGCTCTCTGCAATTCTTGTTTTGCTTTAGAATAAATTGCAAGAACCGCATCAACTGTTTCAATTATTGCAGGATAATTTTGGGCCATTTTGCAACTTTGTATTAAATAACCGCTCAATTCAACGACTTTATTTTCATTTTCACTTTTTTGAGCACTAACAATAGCGTTAGACAAATACTCAATAGCCTCTTTAGGATTTTTATTGTATGTTAATTTACCTAAACGCTCACAAATATTATTTTTTATATATTCAAAATTAGAAAGTTTAACATCTTCAAGTAATATTAAGCTCTGCTTTTGGCACAAAGTATAAAAGCTTACATCACCAATATACGATGCCAATTTCAAACTCATTGTCCATAAACTGAAAGCTAAATCTTTTTCCCCTGTAATTTGCGCCAATAGTGAAGGTATTGCAGGGGATGAAACAGTTCTTTTGCAAATTTCTGCAAGCAATTTTTTATGCAACTCCAGTAAATCTTTGTCATCCTTTGCACATGCATACACATACGACCAAACAAGAGAATTCCTAAATTCAAAAATATTTTCCGTAATTCGCTTAATATATCCATTTTTCTCCAAAAATGCCGCCACACGTTCAAAATTTTCCAACTCAAGGGCAAAAACTTTTTCCATAAGAGACTTGGTAAATTTTCCACCCAACATTGAAGCAACCATTAAGAAACCGTATTCAAACTCGTAATTTTCCTTTAAGTATGCAAAACGCTTATCTAAAAGCTCTTTTAAATTATTTGTAACATACATTTCTTTTTGCGCATCATCAAAAACAAATTCTTTGTTTTTCAAATGAAGAATCTTTGTTTCTTGTAAATCATATAGAACCTGTTCAACATAAGCGAAATTACCTTGGGCATTTAACACAATTTGACTCAATACACCTTGTGGCAAAATATCGCAATCACCAATTTGGAGTTTAATAAATTCTCTGACATCCCCAGCCTCTTTGCGTGCAAGATTTATATTCAAGCAGGCATTTTTAGGTAATTTTTCACTATTTATATACATTGCTATGGCATGCTGGTTACGATAAGTTAAAACCATTTTTGCGCCTGATTTAAAATAATCCGTTTCTATTAAATATTTTATAAAATCAAAAGAAGTTTCATCAATTAAATCAAAATCATCTATTACAAGAGTTAGTTTGCTTTTCGATTTTAAATAAACAAGTATATCTTTCAAGTCTTCAAAAGTTCGTTTTTTATTTTCTAAAATATGCTCGTAATAGGCTTCTTTCAATGGGTAGGCAATATTTATTAAAGTATCTATTTTTTCTTGCGAAACATGACCTGATAAATTTTGCCCCAACACATCTTTTAACTCTTGCACCCTTTTTTCATACCTGCTTGGTGCAAATGATAAATCAAACAAAGACAAACAAATATCCTGTATAAGGCCCATTGGCGTAACTTGTGTAAGCGCACAGCAATGACCTTTTAATACAATTTGTGAATACCCTTCAAGTCTTTTATATAAAGCATCCAGTAAATGAGTTTTGCCACATCCGCGCGGAGCATTTAAAGATATCGCCTTAATTTCGCTTGAGCTATCATTTATAGCATCAACTATCATTTCAAGAGCTACATCATCTCTTTGGCACTCGCTTTGGGAAAACACCGGTTTTTGATCCAAAAAAACCATTTTATAAGATTCAGGTGAGATTTTTATAAGCGGAATTTCGGAAGACAATAAAGAATAAGCGCCTTGTGAAGTTATAATATCTTTTTCATTTCCAAATTCTAACTGCTTAACAGAACTTGCCTGCACATATTCATCTTCTCTAAGAACAGCATATTTATACGCTATGCCAGCACCCAATGTTTCATAAAGTATATTATTAAACTTTTCAAATTCATCTGAAAAAAGTTTAACTTTATCAAGAAATTTAAAATTTTTAGTATGAGGTATTTTAAATACAACTCTGTGAGGATTTATAAACTCGCAAGAAACATTAAAGCCAAGCTTGATTGATGTTTTAATATTAAGTACAATTTTTTGACGGAATTCTTCATCTTTATATTTATCAAAAAGAGTTTCAAGATTAATAAAATCAATAAATACCAATAATTTATTTTGTTTTTGTTGTTCGTTTATACGAACCTTGTTTTGTTTTTTTTCTTTTTTAATTTGTGTACTGTCAACTTTTATCTGTACCGACTTTATTTTTTTATTTTCAGTTTGATTAAAAATATAAGAACATTTTCTGCACTCAGGACTAGAAGCATAATTTGCACTGCCACACTTTGGACAAAATTTCACAAAAGCAAAACCACAAACAGAACAAGAAGAAGAACCTATCCTTGTATAGTTTCCACATCTTGGGCATTTAAATTTAAGCCTCAGACCGCATCCGGGGCATACAATATCTTGAGAGCTTACTTCAGTTTTGCACTTTGGACAAATCACGCTATGTTCTCATTAAATTTTTACAATATTTTACAATTATTATATATGAAATTTTAATTTAGTCCACAAAACACATGTGAAATAGTCAATTTGTACCAGTTTAAAAATTTACAAAAATATGATATTATTCAAACTATGGAATTAGGAGTAAATATAGATCATGTTGCAACTTTAAGAAATGCACGCGGTGGCAATGAACCAAGCGTACTTGATGCTGCCATAATAGCACAAAGAGCTGGTGCTCATGCAATTACCGTTCATTTAAGAGAAGACAGAAGACATATTAAAGATGGCGATTTGAAAGAAATCAAAAAAAACATTAAAACAAATATAAATCTTGAAATGGCAGCAACTTATGAAATGCAACAAATTGCAGTCCAAAATAAACCTTACTCCTGTTGTATTGTCCCCGAAAAAAGACAAGAGGTAACCACAGAGGGAGGACTTAATGTATACTCTCAAGAAAACTACATAAGGGAGTTTATAAAGCCCTTACACAAAGCAGGAATAATAGTTAGTTTATTTATAGACCCTGATGAAAAGCAGGTATTTAGTGCGCACAATTGTAATGCAGATTTTATAGAACTGCACACTGGTGCATTTTCAAATGCTTTTGGAACAAAAAATGAAAAAGAAGAATTCGAAAAACTTAGGACCGCAGCTGCACTTGCGCAAAACCTTGGCTTGAGGGTAAATGCGGGTCATGGGTTAAATTATGAAAATGTCCACTTAATGCATGAAATTGAAGGTTTAATAGAGCTTAACATCGGTCACAGTATTATTTCTCGCGCAGTTTTTGTTGGTTTGGAACGTGCCATAGAAGAAATGCGTGATTTAATTTTATAAATTAAACTTGTAAAGCATTGTTAAGTATAAAAAGTAATATTAAGAAATATTACTAAAAGTAAAATATACTCAAATCATGTGCCAATGCATGTTTTGAGTATAAGTGTATAAACAACAATATGTTCACTAAACAAATTGTTGTCATATTTTAGTACATACAATATAATGAAATAGGTTTTGCATTTGACTGCAAAACACGGGGGAAATGATAAGTGTGTACTTTAGACACGATTAAAAAAAATCTCGACCGTATATTGAAAATAGTTGATGGAAAAAAAATAAGGATTGTTGCAGTTACAAAATATTATAATGAAAATGCAATACAAAATGCTTATTTGGCAGGCTTGAGAGATTTTGGCGAAAGCAGGGCTCTTGAAGCTATAGAAAAAATCAACAAATTAGACGATGAAATAAGGAAAAAATCGACTTATCATTTTATTGGACATTTACAAACGAACAAAGTAAAGCACGTAGTTGGTTTTTTTGATTACATTCACAGTGTAGATTCACTAAAGGTAGCAAAAGAAATAGCAAAGTGCGCGGCAGAAAAAGGAATTGTCCAAAAAGTTTTGATTCAAGTTAATGTAGCTGATGAAAAAACTAAATTCGGGATTGCACCTTTACAAACTCAAAATCTAATTGAAGAAATATCAACCCTAAATTCGATAAAGGTTGAAGGGCTTATGAACATAGCACCATTAACAGATAACGAAAATGAACTCAGAGCTCATTTTTCACAAATGAGAAAACTTAGGGAAAAATATAATCTTAAAGAACTTTCAATGGGAATGAGTAATGATTTCAAAATAGCATTGGAAGAAGGCGCTACCATCATTAGGTTAGGAAGAATATTATTCAAAAATTCATAAAGGAGGAAAAGAAATTGGCAGGCATAGGTGAAAAATTCAAGTTTTTATACAACTTATTCGGTTTTGATAATCCGGATGAAAATGAATTCGGTGAATTAAGCGATGAATACGATAACGAGTATGAAACAGACGGAAGCAATGTTTTAAAAAGAAGTTTTGAAACACAAAATCCTATGGAAACAAGAGAACGCAATAATTTAAGAGTACTACATGGCCAAAACAGAGGTCATGAGGTAATGGTTTTTGAACCAAGGTCTTTTAACGAATCAATTACAATAGTTGAAGCACTTAAATCTAAAAAAACAGTTATCCTAAACCTGCAATTATTGGATAGAGAACAGTCACAAAGAATAGTTGATTTCCTATGCGGTTGCACTCATGCTCTTGATGGGTCTCAAAGAAAAATAGGTGAGTCAGTATTTATATTTACTCCTTCTAACGTCAATATTTCACAAGAAGTAGTTAACTCAAAATTAACAAGAGATGCAATTTGGACAGCAAGTAACTAATTGTATCTTTTATATACGGAGAAAAACAGAGAGATTTATAGCGCACAAAAGTGCGCTTTTTTATTTGTCATGGAAAGTAAAATTGTAAAAAAAATTAACATTACTTAAAGATAAAAAAGTTTAACAATAAGGCTAGAACTAGCCTGTAGAATAATTATAGAAAGTATGTCTTATTTATATTTTATAATTTGCAAAATAACTTTGTGCCTTGTATAATCTATTTTGTAAGTTAGTTAGTATTATAAATTGAGGTAAAAATGAGCACATTAGACAGAGTTAAAAAAGTTGTAGTAGATCAATTAAGTGTAGATGAAAACTTGGTTACACCACAAGCAAGTTTTACAGGTGATCTTGGTGCAGATTCTCTTGATACTGTTGAATTAGTTATGGCTTTTGAAGAAGAATTCGGATGCGAAATTCCTGACGAAGAAGCTGAAAAAATCGCAACAGTGCAAGATGCTGTCGACTATATCGACTCTCATTCATAGTTAAAATATTTGAGACACAGAATTCATTTGCAAAAAAGTTGCAATGAGATAATATCAATTTGTAACTTTTTGTTTTGAAAGTTTAAGGAAAAGATGATGGAGAACAAGAAAAGAAGAGTAGTAGTGACAGGTATCGGTATGGCTACGCCATATGGGTATGGTACAAAAAAATTCTGGGATGGCATGCTCGAAGGAAAAAGCGCCATTGATACAATCGAAAGAATACCACTTGAAGGACATAGTGTTCATATAGCAGGTGAAATTAAGGATTTTGAAACTTGGAATAAACTTGATCCTAAAGAAGCAAAAAGGATGGACAGGTACACACAATTTGCTGTTGTGGCAGCAGATGAAGCTGTAGAAGATTCAAAAATAATACCAGAGAACGTAGACCAATACAGATACGGTGTGATAGTTGGTTCTGCAGCCGGCGGTTTTGATACTTTTGAAAAACAACACCATAATATACTTGATAAAGGACCTACTAAATGTTCTCCCTTTACAGTGCCTATGCTAATCGCTGATATGGGCGCAGGCAGAATTTCAATGCGCCATCACGCAAAAGGAGTTAACAAGGCTATTGTTACAGCTTGTGCAACTTCTGCACACTGTGTTGGTGATGCCTTTAGAACTATTCAATACAACGATGCAGACATTATTATAGCCGGAGGGTCCGAAGCTGTCATAACTACACTTGGTATTGGTGCTTTCACGTCGGCAAGAACATTGTCAAAAAGAAATGATGCACCAAAAAAAGCATCTAGACCTTATGATATAGATCGCGATGGTTTCGTTATGTCAGAAGGTGCTGCAATTATCATACTTGAAGAGTTAGAGCATGCAAAAGCTCGTGGTGCAAAAATTTATGCTGAAATTGTCGGCTATGGTCAGACTGCTGATGCTTATGATATTGTTGCACCCGATCCAACAGGTGCTGGTGCGGCAAAAGCAATGGAATTAGCTGTAAAAGATGCAGGTATTGAACCAAAAGATGTTGATTATGTAAATGCACATGGCACAAGCACCGGTCTTGGAGATATTGCTGAATCTAAAGCTATAGCAAGAGTCTTTGGCGATCTTGACACAAATAAAAAATTAAAAGTTTCATCAACAAAAAGTATGCATGGACATATGCTAGGTGCAACAGGTGCAGCTGAATCAATTGTATGTATAAAAGCATTACAAGATGGTATCATACCTCCAACTATCAATCTTGATAATCAAGATCCAGAGGTTGCAAACTTAAACTACGTACCAAATAAACCAGTTAAGGCTGATATTAAATATGCTCTTACAAATTCTTTTGGATTTGGCGGGCATAATGCGTCCTTGCTGTTTAAAAAGTATGAAGATTAGTTAATGCCCTAGTGGCAGTGCGTAGTTCAAATACTACCATTCCGCCACTAAGATAAGATGAAAATTAAATACTATTGTTAAATGTCGACGTGGCGGCAAGCGCGAAGACGTGCAGTGCGTAGTTCAAATACTACCATTCCGCCACTAAGATAAGATGAAAGTTAAATACTATTGTTAAATGTCGACGTGGCGGAATGGTAGACGCGCATGCTTGAGGTGCATGTGGTGAAAGCTGTGGGGGTTCAAGTCCCCCCGTCGACACCATAAAAAGACTCCTTACGGAGTCTTTTTTAATGCAAGTAGATTGTATTGGGGGACGCAGAACCCCACAAGGCGAAGCCTTGTGGGGTTCAAGCGGGAGCGGAGTGCTTTTGTTTGATGTGATGAAATTACAGAAAACAAAACACGGAATTGCCGTTAAATGCGAGCGACCAAGACAGTCCCGCCTACGACACCATAAAAAAGAGAGTAACAAAAGTTACTCTCTTTTTTATTTATTAAATACAAAAATTGCATATTGTAAGTTTCTATCCTTTTTCTATTACAAATCCTTGATATTCTATTTCTTGATATATTTTTTTGTAGTGATTAAAAACAGCTTGCGGACCAAACCAACCTGAATAAATAACTTTTCTTGAAACTATTTCTACATCCTTGCCTTTTTGTTTTAATTGGCAAGAAAACATAGCTTTAGGATATTTTTTATCTTTAGACCAGCCTATCATACCCAAAAAAGTTGTTCCATTATAATCAACCACATATTTGTGTTCATTTTTATTTATCTCTTTTTTGGTAATTACTCCTTCATAAAGACTAATTGTATCCAGAATTATTGCTTGTATTTGTTCTACTGTTGCATCTTTAATAATTTTTCTGTCAACATCACGGGCAAATGCTCCATTCACAGTGAATAGAATTGCAGTAATAAATAAAATAAATAACTTTTTCATAAAATCTCCTTTATCATAATTTTAGTATTCAAATATTATTTGCGGGTTCAAACGAATCAATGTTTTTTAATCATTTTTCTTTATTCGCCTGGCTTTTCGCTGATTAGGCAAAAAGTTTTCATCAGTTATAACAGGTTTCCCTGTTTCAAGTTCAAGTTTTTTACGTGCTTCTTTTGCAATACTGCCGCCTTGTTTTGCTACGGATTTATTTTCATTCAATGTTTTAGGATTTTTTTGTTTTGAAATTTCTGTTGTTGATACTTCCGCCAGCATATTTAAAACAAGTTCCATATTCGACATGTTATCTCTAAGGCTTTCCTTCTTTAACCCTTTAAAATTTTTATATTCACGGGTTTTCATGCCGGACCATTCCTGTGTGAGTATATCTGTAAGAATAGCATATTCAGAATTTTTGACACCGCTTCTCTGCCATTCATCTGTGAGTGCTTTTCTTATTTCAATGGATTTTAAGCGTTGGTTTATCCATTCAGGAGAATAACCTTTAGCTAAATAATATTGCAATGCCCTGTTAATAGCAATTTCAGGGTCTTGCATTTCATCAAGTCTTTCACTTCCGACTTTTGCTAACCATAGCTTAAAAGGCTCGGCTTTGGGGCTTGGAATAGATTGAACAAGCCGTAATACTCCTTCAGTATCAAGGACATCTGTCTTATAATACTTTCCATCAGAAGATTTCATTTTCAGTTGGTTACAAGTTGTAACCAACTGACTACCTTCCTTGCGTAGTCTGTTTTTAAGAACTTTCCAATAATTGTTAGGATTTGTACTTCCTGACAATATACATACAATATCAACGACCGAAAAATACCAGGTTTCTTTTTCGTTATCCCAGCTCGTTCTGACCTTATAATCTTCAAACAGTTTTATTGAAGTTTTTTTATCTTCCTCGTCCATATTAACTCCTTTTAATCCATTATACAATGAAAACTGAACTAGTGGCATTGCATCCCCAAAGCAATCCTCATGTTGTAATATTGCTGCGTAGAGTCTTTCATTATACTGATAAGTTTGTCGTAAATACTCATGCCGGCTGTAGAACAGGTGTTTTTATAAGGTACAATTGGTTCCAATATAGTAACCTTAACGACAAATTTTTTATGCAAAATTAAACTAAATCAGGGGGACTTGAACAATTGGCAAGTCTGCCGTTGCAAAGCACGTTTGCAAGTCTCTATCGACACTTTTTCTTACAAAATTACCAAATTTCTTTTATTAATTTCAACAAACCTTTCACATTTCTTTCCATAAAAATTTGTTTTTTAAACAAATTAGTCTTCTTTAAATCCTGGCAGAAAAGCAAATCAAGACTATCATCAACCGTTCTGTTCAAAATAATAGAATTTTTAGACCAAACAAGTTCTTTAGCCATTAAAACCTCCAAAAATAAATTAGCGAAACAAAAGTATGCAATCAATTACCCAATTGCACAATTTAATAAACAGTATAATGATATTAAATAACTTTTCTACTTTTAAGAATACGTCGTCTTATTCTGGCATCAGGCATATGCAACAATAGCCTTGACCAAAAAGTTTGTGCATGGTTTTTCTCAACTGTATGAACAAGCTCATGCAGCAAAACATAGTCAATAAGTTCATCTTCCAACAGTACAAGAGCAATATTTAAATTAATATTATTATTATAAGAGCAACTGCCCCAACGGCTTTTCATAAATTTAAGCGAAATTTTATTATATTTATAACCATACCTCAATGCCATTTCTTGAAGTTTTTTTGGTAATACCTCCAGAGCCTTTTTCCTTAAATTTAAAATAAATTCCTTCCTTGAATTAAATTCAATACCATCAAGAAAATACTCTTTTGGTTTTTGGTTTTTTATTGCAACCTTAATATCATTCAAATTTTTTAGCGCAAAATCCCTCGCGCATTGAAAGCTTGCTCTCTTAGGTAAAGTCACTAGTACTGTATTTGTATCTTTTAATAAAATTCTAAAACATTTTGAAAGTGGATTTTTTCTAAATTTAAATTCAATCCCCTCTATCTTCTCTACTTTTTGATACACTTGTTTACGTTGTAAAATACTAAGCGGATTCTTCATTTGATTCATCTTTAAATACTTTTAAATGCCTATGCTGACCTTCGCCCACGCTTACGGAAGAAAGATTATGAGCTTCCACCAATTCATGTTGTAATTTTCTGATGCTTTGGTTTTGAGGTTGTAACTCAACAGATTCTGCCCCTTCAAAAATTTTTGCAATTGCTGCCTTAGTTTCATCCAGAGCCAACTCTGTTTCATCTTTAAAATTACTGTGATTTTCCACATATTGTGGTTCTTGAGTTAAATTCAAGGCATCTTTTAGTACTTTTTGGATTTGCGACATAGAATTTGTACGCACAAAGAAAACAGGCAAACGATATTCATTTGCAGTTGCCAAAATTCTTGTACCGCCTTTTGCAAAATTTTTGTGAGCTATGACAAAGTCAGCATCTTCAACATTTCTTACTATTTCAGCATCAATATCTAATCTTTCAATAATTTTATCAACTATTGAACGCGAAACTGCATAAATATATATTTTCTTATGTTTTTTGACATCATCAATATATTTTTGTCTGTTAAAACTAAAATTAAGAGGACTTTGCGCTTTTTTATCAAGTTCCTGAACCCTTTGAGCAATATTTTGGACAGCAGCTTGCACTTCATAAGACTGGTCAACTTTTCTAATTTCAGGAGTTATCGGCCAACCTCTCAAAATACAGTCAACAGCTTGTGCAGTATCTTTATAAACAGCAAGTGTATTTCTATCTATAATTTCTATGACTATATCAAATGTAGGCTGCTTTTCGCGTTCTAAAACAGTTTTTTGTGAACCTCTATGTTTTGCTTCATCATCACCCAATGTAACAGAACTGACCCCGCCGACAAGATCTGACATTGTAGGATTTTTGATCAAATTTTCTAAAGTATTGCCATGAGCAGTTGCTATAAGCATGACACCACGTTCTGCAATTGTTCTTGCAGCTTGGGCTTCTAGTTCCGTACCAATTTCATCAACCACAATGACTTCCGGGGTGTGGTTTTCAACAGCCTCAATCATAATATCTTTTTGGAATTCAGGCTGAGAAACTTGCATACGGCGGGCTTTACCTATTGCAGGATGTGCAACATCGCCATCCCCTGCTATTTCATTAGATGTATCAACTACAACAACTCTCTTTCCTAAATCATCTGCCATAAGCCTGGCTATTTCTCTAAGTTTTGTAGTTTTACCAACCCCAGGGCGACCTAAAAATAAAATGCTTTTATTTTGAATAACAAAATCTTTTATACAACTTATTGTACCTGTTATAACACGTCCTATACGACAAGTAAGACCTATTATTTTCCCCTGACGATTTCTTATTGCACTTATTCTATGTAAAGTTCCGGGCAGTCCTGAGCGATTATCATTTGTAAATTCGGGAACTTTTGACACAATATAATCTATGTCGTCATTTGTAACATTATCATTACCCAGATAAAGAATTTTTCCATTGCCCAATCTTACTTCAGGAATTCTTCCTATATCAAGAACAATTTCAATTGCATCTTCCAGCAAATCCTCTTGAATATTTCTTCTTATTTTAGAAGGTAGAATCTCAATTAACCTCATAAGGTCATTGTGAAATTGTACTTCGCTCATTAAACGCCTTTCAAACACCGACTGTTAGGGATAAAACCCTTACAGTTTTATTATAACTCATTTTAAATCAAATATGAATAGTAAATTTACAAAATGCTACAAAAGTAGCATTAACAAAATTTGATCACTTCTTTCAAAAGTGCAATAAGTTTACTTCCGGCAGATTTAGCCATTTCCACGACTTCTTTATGATTAGGGGCAATATTTGACAGACCTGCAGCATAATTTGTAATCAAACTTATACCTAAAATTTCCATAGAACAATATTTTGCAACAATTGCCTCAGGAACTGTTGACATACCTGTTGCACTTGCGCCTAATATCTCAAGCATTTTAACCTCAGCCGGTGTTTCATAACTTGGCCCGCAAAGTGCACTGTATACACCTTCTTTTAATTTAATATTTAGTTTCTTAGCACAGTTTTTTGCAACATTTCTCAGTCTTTTTGAATAAACTTCATTCATATCCGGGAAACGTGTACCTAATGTATCATCGTTTTCTCCGATTAGTGGATTTGAACCCATGAAATTAATGTGGTCACAAATTAACATGATACTCCCCGGAATTAAATCTTTTTTTAATGAACCTGCAGCATTAGTTAAAATAAGTTTTTCTATACCAAGTTTTTTAAAAACTTTTATAGGTAATGTGGTTTGCGCCAGGCTATGTCCTTCGTAATAATGAAAACGCCCTTGCATCATTACACAATTTTTACCTTCTACGTTACTAAATAAAAGTTCACCCTTGTGCCCTTTTACAGTAGATGGTGCAAAACCTTTAATTTGTGAATAAGGTATTCTAATTCCTTCTAAACCTTCACAAAAAGCACCTAAACCCGAGCCAAGTACAATTGCTATCTCGGGTTTAAAATCATTTATCTTATCTTTTATAAATTCAAAGGTTTCCCTCATAAAAAAATTAGCCTACAAGACCACTGTCGTCAGATTCTGATGCTTTTACCATAATTGCATGTTGAACAGGCTTTTCTTTTTTTATTGCAGGGTCAAAAGACATATCAAAATCATAACCAAAATCATCTTTTGATTTTTTCATTTGAGATTCATCAACAAGTTTTTTTGCAAGCTCAATTAACTCATATACGAGCTGATATCTGTTATTTGTTTTTTCGTTTAAATCCCAGGCTATTTTTGTAATTTGACTCATAAAATTCTCCTTATAAAATAATAATACAATGAGAAAACACTCCTTGCAAGAAGAATTTTATTCCAACCCATAATATTCAAAATTTCTATTGTTTCTAAATCTGACTTTTTCATATAAATCAGGGGCATAAACTCTTAAAAGTCCGTCTATTATACCAACACGCTCTTGTTCTCTTAATTCTATGGAATCATTTCTTATTCTTTTTTGAGTATATATCCTGCTTAGATTATTTGGTAAGGATGTACCTGCCAAAACTGTTCTTTGGGATGCGAGTTTTAATCTTCTCATTCTTGTTTCAAGCGGTGTGCACTCCCATACTTTTCCCATAAGCTCATTTTCAAGCCGCGCAATTCTGTAACTGTCGGTTTCATTTTGCACCTTGTTTTTAAAATGACGCTTTTCCATTATCTCTATTTCTTTTTCAATTTTAGGTGTAAATACAACTTCTAGCGGTTTTGCGTACGCATTATTTATCATTTCCTGAGTTATTTCTACTTCTGCTTGGTATGGATTTTCTTCTTCATTTTGTGCAGCACATTTATATGTCAATGGAGCATTTAAAACAAAAAACAACCAAAGGCACATAACAGAAAATGTTACATAATAATATTTACGATTTTCCACTTATTTTTTCCTGTTTTACAAATAAACAGGGGTGACAATCACCCGTTAAAATTACTTTAAACCTTTTTTTTATCCAATACCCCACTCCACAAGAGCTCAAAACAGACAATATTAAATTATGTAACAATAGTAATTTAAAGTATAAAGTTTGAATATGCACAACCGAAAAAAATAAATATAAAATCTAATCTAATTGTGAAGGCTAATCTATGAAAAAAATGGGAGTGTTGTTTTATTTAATATTTGTTATTTGTTTTACATTTAACATCACAAATGCCGCAGGTTATGAAAAAATTACCAGTAACCCTAGAATAACTGCAGCGCTTAATGCACTGGAAACAGTCAATAGACAAGATGTTATCGCAATTTTATGTGGCAGAAATTCTACAAATAAACCTATCAGGGTAATGTTTAGAAATTTATCAATATATGGTTGCAGCAATTGTGAGGCATTCAGTGCTAAAACACGTGGAGGCGATCTTGTTATTTATATTAGTGAAGAATACAAAGATGCACCTGTTGAAACAATTGCTTGTCTCATTGCCCATGAAAGTCAACATCATACCTTTACAAATACTCATGCAGAAGAATTAAGGGCATGGATATCAGAAACAACAACATGGAATTCATTTGTAAGAAAAAATAAAGCTATAGCATACATTGATCACCCACTTGTAAAACGTGAAAACTACATCTCAAGACTTTACCTAAAACAAGGCGGTTCAGATAATATAAGAAAACTTATTGCAAAAAATCCTGTTTATGCAAACTTAAAAAATTAACCCGAATGCGAGCGGATTTTGTTACCCGCGAAAACTAACGCAGGTGGGTGAGCGCCTCGATAAATCCGTTTCCTTAAAATGTTTTCACACAAGGTATACTTCAATTATCTTTTAAAAAGAGCCTGCTCTCCCTATTTATAAAAATGTAGGAACAAAATTAACGCCCGCACAGGGTAATATTATTTTAACATAGCTTTTGAACAAAGTCGATAAAAAGCCCCTTTTATATAAAAGGGGAGGAAAGAAATTACAGGGAGAATGGTGTGTTTGTTATATTTTAAGAGGTTGTCAGATATTATTAATTTTCTTGTTCATTGGTTATTATTTCATCGTCAACCAGTGAATAATTTACAAAAATTGTGTCCTCATTTTCGCTAATAGTTTTAACTACATGTTGACCCAACTGAACTGTAGGTATAGGCATAATCTCAACCTGTTTATAACCTGCATCCAGATAGTTGGTGCTTTGCGGATTTAAAACAAGTTTATTATTAATTATTAAATAATTAGGAGCATATTTTAAATTATTATCAATTAATTTTGCATACATTTTATATCTTCCTTTCTACCATTTAACATTCAAATCAGATACATTCAAGTAAGCAGTAGCATTACAAGCACCACCACCTGCAGATATTTGACCCAAATAACAATAACCTATACACTCATTACTTTGCGCATTTTTAAGTAAAGTCCCCTCAGGGAATTGATGTTCAACGTTATCAACAATAATGCTATTTTGTTTCAGTGTTATATTATATGTTTCATAACGTACTAAATTTAAATGAAGAGCAGTACCGTTAACCTCAATATAAGAATTAGGATTTATAAAACGCAACATAACGTAGCCGCCTAAAAGACTAAAATATACATCCCAGCCACCCGACCAATAAAAAACATTATTTGCAGATAACGTACTTTGGTATACAAATGATATTTCTTTTGCATTTTTTAAATTATTAATAGTCCTTTTTGAAGAACAACTGCCATAATAACTAAGGCCATAGCCACTAACAACATAAGTAGAAGTCAAGCTATTTTTTGCCAAGGAATAATATCCGCTTGTCCCATTGCAAGTTTCTGTCCAATCCCCATATTCATCAGATGCAAATACAGAAAATACTTTTGAGTTTTTACCAAGATTATATTTTGAGGAATCATAAATTTTCTTATTCATAAAGTTAACCTTCAACAACGCTAAAACTACTATAAATACCGCACCAATTAGTACCTCCCGTTGTAGTATCAAAAAATAAACGGTTAATGGTAACTCCATCTGCAGTAAGAGAAGGGATTTCTCCATTTTGCCATTTTATATTAAGGGGTAAAGTCAAAGTCTTATCCTCTGCAATAGTGAACTCAAAAAGTATATTAACAAATTTTGTATTATCACTTATAGTTGGTAATATTATTTGTGAATTTGCAACAATTGCTGCACTATGAACTTTATCTGCAGTTAAGCTAATATCTGCAGTAGGAATTTGACCGTCTTGTGTAGGATCAGGAGTTACTATTGTTCCCAGCTTTAAAATTTTATCTCTATCACTGATTAAATCAAGCAAATCTTGACTTTGAGATTCTATAGATTCTATTTGTTCACTTAATGACTCTTGACTGCTGTTAATCTGCGCACCTAGTGTAGAGCTGATTTGATCCATAGACTCTTTAATATAATTAAAATTATCATTAACCTGTTCGGCAATTGCCTTTTCTCCAGCCTTAAAAGTATGGGGGATTATATACGGCATATTCACTCCTCTCTTTTATCTTACAAATTAAGAATATTGCTTTTAATCAGTTAAAACAATTACCGAAATTACATGAGTAAAAAGAGTTAAGTATAAGCTCAAATCATTATGCTACAAGAATTATAGGATAGATTAAAAAAATTAATTTTTGTAAAATTTGAATAATTATATTGTTAGAGTATAATTAAATAAATTAAATATTATGTCCACGTAGTTCAGACGGATAGAACGTCACCCTCCTAAGGTGAATGTCGGAGGTTCGAATCCTCTCGTGGACATATTTTTTTTATTAAAACACAATATAAACAGGGAATAAAAATTAAATTACATTTGTAAGTTACTTGACAATATAATTGTTAAGTTATATATTATATTTATATAATTACTTTTAAACTTTTGATAAACCAAAAACACATTACGGGAGTATGCACTTATACTCTCTTTTTTTTCAAACAAAAAACCCGCTTATCGCGGGTTTTTAGGTTAAAGAAAGAATTATATTAAGAACTGAACGACATAAGAGCCTTGACAGAGCGAGCTGTATCTTGGACATCTTTTTCTGAGTGTAAATTGATTGTGTCATCTAGAATTTTAATAGCTTCACTTTTATCTTTTAAAGCCAACAGTTCGTTAATTGCAGTCATTGCAACACGTGCCGAGAGGTCATTAATCCCCTTTCCTTTATTTACAATAACTGTTTCAAGAGATTTGTGGGTATTTTTTTTAATTAAAGCTTTACTTGTCATTTCACGAATTTCATCAATCGGGCAATTTGTTCCTAATTCATCCAATACCCTTATTGAATCTTCGTCATTGTGACGTGCAAGCGCTTCAATAATGTTTTTAATTCTGCGATTGTTCATAACTATGCCCCCAATTCTTTTCTAAGCATCTGCTCTAGTTCACTAACCGGTTGATTTTGTAATCTTGATACATTGTATTTAAAAATATCAAATTCAACATTTGTATTGTTTAACATATCAATCGTATTTTTTGTAGTTTCTTTTATTTTTCTACCAAAAGATATTGCAGCACCCTTCATAGAATTAATTTTATTTATTGTGCCTACCCAAGCACTTGCAAGCATTTTTGTGCCTGAGGCAAGTCTATCTTTTAATGCGGGTTTTTGCGCAGACGTACTTGATTCAAATACATCACTTTGTAACAACACACCCTTGAATGTAATTCCGAAAGGATTTGTGTGTAAATTTTGATTATTTTCTGCTTTTTTTGCCCTGCTTGCTTTAAAGTCGTTAAAAGCTTTGGCAACGCTTGCTCGTAAGGGGGAAATTTTTTGCATAACAGCCTCTCTATTCACTAACTCCTGTAAAATCGAGGTTATCACACTTTATTAAACAAAAAATCATCTTTTTAGTTGAATTAAATTCTAAAACACCCAATTGCTCTTGACTCATCAGCTTCCCAAATTACCACCCAACAGGCGTTTTTTTTGTCATAATTTATTTTTACATCATTAAAGATAACTTCTTTTGGTAATTCGCCTTTTCTATACTTATATGCCTCTCTTTGTGCTTTTTTTGCTTCTTTTTTTATTTTTTTTAATGTTTTTTTATCTGTAAGATTCTGCGTCATCTGTTTTTCTTTTTTTAAGCTTTTGTAAAAAATCACAGGTATTTTTGCTTTCAATTTACCTGACTGTACAAATAGCAAAAATTGCTTATTTTCATCAATTCTAATTTCATAGAATCCTTTTTTAAGCCCCATACCATTTTTATCTACAATATCATTCTCAAGAGCTAATATAGGATATTTTGTAGATGGAGGTCCATAATTATAAGAAGGTTTTTGATGTTCTTTTTCGCCACTAAGAGTACCTTTGTAAGGATGCAGTTGATCAATTGCCGGTCCATAGGGGTTCATAGGTGCATCGTAAGCAGCTATAAGCATTTTTAAAAATATTCCTTAAATATTTTCATAGAACAGTAATCGCCACACATGGTGCAGGGTGCACCATCTTTTTCGCAATTCAAACCATCAAAGACTGATTTATCAATCGAGTATTCTTTTTGCTTTGTCCAATCAAGATTTTTTCTTGCAATAGACATTTGCTTATCTATCTCGATTGCCTTTTGATAACCGCGAGCAACATCGGCAGCATGTGCTGCAATTTTTGATGCCAAAATTCCTTCTCTTACCTGTTTAGAATTAGGTAAGCCAAGATGCTCTGCAGGTGTAACATAGCAAAGAAAATCCGCACCATGCATGCCTGCCAAAGTTCCACCTATTGCAGCTGTTATATGGTCATAGCCTGGGGCAATATCTGTCACAAGAGGCCCTAAAACATATAATGGTGCATAATCAGTTAATTCCTTAATTGTTTTAATCATAGAAGGTATTTTATCCATAGGCACATGTCCGGGGCCCTCCACCATTGCTTGTACTCCTGCTTTTTTAGCACGTTTTACCAATTCGCCTAAAACAATTGTTTCTGCAACCTGTGCCCTGTCTCCGGCATCTGCTCCACAACCCGGGCGAAGCCCATCTCCCAGAGACAATGTAACATCGTAAGTGCGAGCAATATCTAAAAGTTCATCATAATTAGAGTAAAGAGGGTTTTCCATGCCTGTTGCTTTTATCCAACATGCAAGCATTGCACCTCCTCGAGATACAATACCCGTAACTCGTCCTTGACGTTCCAACTGGTCTATTACAAATTTTGTAACACCGCAATGAACAGTTATAAAATCTACCCCATCACGACATTGTTTTTCTATATCAGCAAAAAGTTTGTCTTTAGATAATTTTGCAATATTATGATACTCGTCAAGAGCTTCCTTGCCTGCCTGATACATTGGAACTGTGCCTATAGGTAAATTTGTTGCTGCTATAATTTTTCTTCTTACTTCATCAATATCTTTGCCTGTTGATAAATCCATTAAAACATCTGCACCTGTTTGCTCAATTACTCGAACTTTGTCAAGTTCTTGTTCCATTGTTGAACGTTCATTTGATGTACCTATATTGGCATTAATTTTAACACTTACTCCTTCACCAACAGCAACAGGAATAGAATTCTTTCTTTGATTATTTTTTAATATAACAATTCGGCCTTGCGCTACTTTTTGCCTTATATATTCTTCACTAACTCCTTCTTTTTGTGCCACATAGCTCATCTGTTCGGTAATGTTTCCGGCTTGCGCTTCTATTATCTGAGTTGACATTATATTTTATCCTTTCAATTATTATTTTTTTAAACTCATTATTTCTTTTATATGTTTTCTGCTTAATTTTTTTGCACCGCCCAATACCTGTGTGCCAAAATAAGTTTCACTGTAAGCTCTTAATGACTCAAGCGTGTAAAATACTTCTTGCAAAGTATCTGCACCGCTAACTACTCCATGATTTTGCATTAAAACAGTATCAGAAATTTTAAAATATTCGACTGTTTCTATTGCAAGCTGCATAGATGAAGGCAGATGATATTTTGCAATAGGAATTTTATTAAAATATAATACAAATTCAGCCATAATTGGTTCTTGCATTATTCTATTAGAACATGCAAAAGCAGTAATGTATGGACAATGCGAATGTATTATAGCATTTATATCGTCCCTCAGGTCATAAATTTGAGTATGTAAAAATTTTTCACTTGATGGTTTTTTCTTTCCATCCAAAACATTTCCATCAAAATCTATTAGCACAATATCATCTTCGTCCATATCATTAAGACATACACCTGAGGCTGAAATCAAAATTCCGTCCTTTGTTCTAACGCTAATATTTCCACTTGTAGAAGGGGTCATCCCCTTCTGATACAACCTTTTTGACCAATATAAAATATCTTTTTTTGTGCCAACTTCAAAATATTCCACTACTTACTCCAAAAATTATTTTTTTATATTGTACTAAAAACATGTCTATGTTTAAATAATATCAGCGTACTAATTTTTTTGTACGACTCTTTTAAAAAGGACGTGTTTTAAATAACTAAAAATATTAGATTAGCCAAGCATGCCGGTTTCTGTTACGGTGTCAAAAGGGCGGTTGAGACCACAAAAAAACTTAAATCACAAAACTCAAATAAAAATATTTATGTTTTAGGCGAGTTAATTCATAATTCTCAAGTTATAAAAGAACTTGAGAATTTAGGAATAAAGACAGTTGAAACATTGCCTGAACATGGTAACGGAATTTGCGTTATAAGAAGCCATGGAGCATCACTTGAACTTTTAAAAGAAATTGAGGATAAGGGTTACGAGATAGTTGACCTTACTTGTCCTGATGTGAAAAAAGTTCAAAACAAAGCAATTGAACTTGCAGACGAAGGTTATTTTGTAATTATTTTAGGCAGAGCAGAGCACCCTGAAGTAATGGCAATTTCATCTAATGCAAGAAGTCACGCTAAAAACTCTGAAGATGTTTTTGTTGCAAAAAATTTAAATTCCATAAAAGAAATTGAAGAAAAAATTAAAAAACAAAATAAAATCGGTATTGTTGTCCAAACAACCCAAAGGGTTGAATATTTAAATGAAGTAGTAGATTATCTAAGGACTTTTTGTAAGGATATTAGAATTATGAACACAATTTGCGCTTCAACTTCTCTTAGACAAAATGAAGCAAAAACATTAGCTCAAGAAAGTGATTTAATGGTAGTTGTCGGTTCTAAAAAAAGTGCTAACACAACTCACTTGGCAGAAATTTTACGTCAGATTACAACAACTATTCACATAGAAACAGATTTAGAGCTTAATAATCACAAAGATTTAATTAAAAAAGCTCAAAATATAGGTGTAACAGCAGGCGCTTCTACACCTGATTACATAATTAATAAAGTAATAGATAAATTATCGAAAGGAGAATAAAATGAGTACTTTAGAAACAATCTCGGCCGATGAGTTCGAGAAAATGCTTGAAGACAGCTACACTTACAAACTAAATGTTGCTGACGTTGTTAAAGGTGTTGTTGTTAAAAAAGAAAAAGATGGCTACTTAGTTGACATCGGTGCAAAAACAGAAGCATTTTTGCCCAATCGTGAAGTATCCAATTTTACCGACAAAGACCCTGATGAAGTTATTAAACTTTGGGACGAAAAAGAATTTTATGTTATGAAAGACGAAGAAGATGATGAAGTTGCGGTTTTATCACTTAAAAAATTATCTTGCGCTCAAGCTTGGCAAAAACTTTCCGACATTAAAGCTAACAACGAAAACGTTATCGCAAAAATCGTATCTACAGTTAAAGGTGGCTTAATAGCTGAAATTGAAGGCTTGAGAGGTTTTATCCCATCTTCTCAACTAAGAACAGGTTCGCCTTCGGATACTCAAATTAATCAAGAAATTGAAGTTAAAATTCTTGAAGCTGATCCCAAAAGAAATAAACTTATCTTATCTCAAAGACAAGTTTACACTCAACAAAGAGAAATGGTTGCAGACGAAGTTATCTCTCGTTTAGCAGTTGATCAAATTGTTGAAGGTGAAATTGTAAGAATAGCTGACTTTGGTGCTTTTGTTGATATTGATGGCATTGACGGACTTCTTCCAATTTCAGAAATTTCTTGGGAAAGAATTAAACATCCGTCTGACGTTGTTTCTTTAGGTCAAAAAATTGAAGTTAAAGTTATTAAAATTGATGAAGATTTAAAAAGAATTTCATTATCCCTAAAAAGAATGGGCGCTAATCCTTGGGACGAAATTGCAGATAAATTTAAAGAAGGCGATGTAATCAAAGGTACAATTAATAAAATTACATCTTTCGGCGCATTTATTAATATCTACCCTGGAGTTGAAGCACTTTTGCCATCATCTGAAATATCAGATGAACATGTAAATGTTAATCAACTTTACAACTTGGGTGATGAAATTGAAGTATTAATCAAAAAGTTCACACCACAAGAACACAGAATTGGTTTATCTGTTAAAGATATTAAGAACTAGTTTCTAAAATATAAATTAAAAACCCTAAAGTCAAATGAAAACAGATTTTAGGGTTTTGTTTTAAGAAATATAATAAATAAAAAAATTGTTTGTATGTTATTTTAACATTTTTTTATTTTTGTGTTTTGCATATTTATTACTCAAGGGGTTAGCAAAAGCAATAAAAAAGGTAGATGAGGTAATAGAATACGCTTAACAATAAGCTAACAAAGTATAACCGAATTATCGAAATAACTCCAATTAGCACTGTCTTAAGAAGAATTACAGATGATAAAACCAAAAAATTATGGAAGAATTTTCTCAAGACTGAACACTTGTCAAAAATAGTCACTTAGAGGTAATGAATTAAGAAATATTCAGGAAGGAATAGGGGGATTTTCTGATGGCTAAGAAAAAGCTGCAAAGCATTATAAGCATACCAAGATAGATTGACAAAAAATAAGTGTGTAAAAAATTATTAATAACATATACTAAAACCTTAAAACTTGACAAATAAAAAAGTCGGTTTTAGGGTTTTAGTATGTAAGGAGAAAAAAATGAAACTTGTCATACAAAGGGTCTTAAATGCAAACGTTACGATTGAAAATAATTTACATTCATCAATTAAAAAAGGGCTTTTGGTGCTTTTTGGAGTTGAAAAAGACGACAGTGAAGAAATGCTTGAATATTTTGCTCAAAAACTATTAAAATTAAGGATTTTTGAAGATGAACAGGGCAAAATGAACAAATCAGTTTTAGATATAAGTGGTGAAATACTTGTTGTATCACAGTTTACCCTTTGTGCAGATTGTAAAAAAGGCACACGACCCTCTTTTGACAATGCAAAAGAACCAAAAATTGCAAAAGAATATTATGAAAAATTCGTTGAAATCTTAAAAAAATCAGCTCTAAATGTTAAAACAGGCATTTTTGGGGCACATATGAAAATAGAACTAATTAACAACGGACCTGTAACCATTATTTTATAATATACCTATACAAGTATTAAAATTTAGGTTAAAATTAAAGAATGTTTGAAAAGTTTACTCAAAAAGCGATAGAGATAGTAACACAAGCGCAAGAAGAAGCTCGTCGGCTAGGGCATTACCAAATATGCTCTGAGCACTTACTATTAGCACTCTACATACAGACAAAAGGGGTGCAGGCAAAAATTTTAGAGTTCGAAAAAATTAACCGCTCCAGATTAATTGAAGAAATAAATTTTTCAATAGGAGCAAAAATCAATCCTTCAGGTCATCATGAGGTTACATTCAGCAAAAGTGCAAAAAGTATTTTAGACGAAACTTTGTCCCTTGCAAAAAAATATAAAAGTCGCTTTATTATGCCCCAGCATATTGCTCTGGCACTTTTTTCCTCAACTAACGCAGGAGCTTATAAAATAATTAAAAAATTTAATTTAAATGAAGAAAAAATTATTTCAAACCTAACAAGGCTTTTAGATAAAAATTCAAATCAAAGCTTCGAACATCCAGAAAATATTACAGAAAATTCAGTGCCAACACTTACTAACATAAATAATTTTTTTAAAGAAAAAAATGTTGAAGAAATTTTAAATAACGCAGCTTCAAAATTGTCCACCTGCGGGTATGAAATTTTGGGTACAGAACAAATTTTACAGTCAATTTTGGAAAATAATAATTACGAAGTTACAAAATTTTTGGAGAAAAACGGCCTTAACAAAGACATTTTTACAGAAAAACTGGAAGGCTTTTCATCTCGCAGTGCAGAATTTGAACACTCGGAAAAACAAATAATATTTACTCCAAATGCTTTCAAGGCAATGCTTTTGGCTATTGATACTGCACGCGAACTTGGGAGTGTAGAAATAAGGCCGGAACACATAATTTTAGGAATGATAAAAACAAAAACGGGCATAGCGTATCACATTTTAAAAGATTTAACAAATGACACCGAAGCATTTGAAGAAAAACTTACAAAAGAAATAACGGGTAAAACTCCTGAAATGCTCTCAATTTTAAGACTTGCAAGAGAAGAAGCACAAAATCTCAACTGTTCAAATATAGGCACGGAAATGCTTTTATTGGGTATTTTAGCACTTGGAACAGGCAATGGTGCAACGGCATTACAAAAATTGGGCATAACACTAAAAGATGCAAGATATGAAGTTGAAAAGCTTGTAGGATGCGGATCTGAACCATACGAAGGTCCTTTTGAATATACTCCACGTGCAAAAAAAGCTCTTGAGTGTGCTTATGAAATTGCAAAATCTCACAATAAAACAAAAATTTCATCAGAAAACCTTTTATACGCAATAACAAGACAAAAAGAATGCCTTGCCATGAAGGTCTTGGAAGCCCTTGGAACAGATGTCTTAGAAATTAAATACGGAATAAGAAAAGAAATAGGTGAAGACTAAAATGTCTTTAGATTTCCTATTGAAGCATCAACTGATTTTATACCGTTTTTTGCAAAGTCTACTTTATAAGTAGCATTTAAGCCTTCACCCTCAACATCTATAATATTACCTATTCCAAAATGCGGATGAAAAACTCTGGTGCCTACCTTAAATGTATTAAAAGTTTGTTTAAGTGCGGTGTTTTTAGGACTTTTTGCCAGAGCTTTACAACGAGCAATAATATCTGACATATTTTGATTATTTTCCTTGTTTAACGCAGAAGGCTTTTTTTTAACTAAAAATGCCTTATTAGGTGTGCGCTCTGCATTTTGCGAAACTGTCTTTTTAATATTTTTTAGACTGGATGCTAAATTATTAGACAACCCACCTGAACTTGATGTATTAAAAGAGTTTGAATATGTATCTTTAAACTCTTTTTTCTCCTTGATTTTATTTGCTGCACTTTTAAAGGTTGAACGCCCGTGTTCAACGCTGTCAGAGTTATAAGAATGCCTTGAAATAGTATTATCATCTTCAAGTAAATCTACTGGTATTTCATTTACAAATCTACTTTTTGGAAAATATTTAACATCCCCCCAAATACGTCGTCTTTGTGCCCAAGTTAAATATAAATCATCTTTTGCACGTGTTATGCCAACATACATAAGTCTGCGTTCTTCTTCGAGTTCGCCTGTTGGTGCACCAAAAGCTATGCTTCTAGAGTGCGGAAACATACCTTCTTCAAGCCCTGCAAGGAAAACAATCGGAAACTCGAGACCTTTTGCTGCATGCAGAGTCATTAGCGTAACTGATTTGTCATCTTCATTTAACTGGTCAATATCTGAAACAAGCGCCACTTGAGACAAAAAATTACCCAAAAGTCCCAAATCATCTTCTTCGTCACCTATAAATTCGTCTGTTTCAAATTCTCTTACAACATTTACAAACTCTTGCAAGTTTTCAATTCTTGATTGAGCTTCTATTGAATTCTCTTCTTTTAATTCTGCCATATAACCCGAACGTTCCAATACAATAGGCACAAATTCGGATAATTCTACAGAATTTTGATTTCGTGAAAACTCCTGTATTAAATCCCTAAAATTGGCCAGTCTGGTTTTAGTTGCCGTATTAAATTCTTCAATATTTTCAATATCTTCTAATACATCAAATATTGAACAATCAAGCTCATCAGCAAGTAATGCAAGCTTATTTACTGTTGTATCACCTATTGAGCGCTTTGGAACATTTATAATTCTTCTTAAACTTGCAGAATCACTATGGTTATATATTAACTTTAAATATGCAATTATATCTTTAATTTCCTTACGATCATAGAATTTTAACCCTCCTACAATTTTATAAGGAATTGAATTTGATATTAAAGCTTCTTCGATTCCACGTGACTGTGCGTTTGTTCGATATAAAACAGCAATTTCATCAAGATTTACACCTAGATTTTTGATTTTTCCCACAATATAACCGGATTCCTCAAAGTCATCAGATGCTTCAAAAGTTTTTATTTTTGCGCCTGAACCTTTTTGGGAATATAAATTTTTCTCCATTCTTTCATTGTTATTAATAATAACAGCGTTTGCAGCATTAAGAATATTTGCAGTTGAGCGGTAATTTTGCTCGAGTTTTATCAACTTTGTATTTTTGTAATCCTTTTGAAAATTTAATATAATTTTAAAATCAGCCCCACGCCAAGAATAAATTGATTGGTCAACATCACCGACAGCACACAAGCTACCTACAGCATCTTTCGAACCGTCGCAAGGATATAGTAAGTTTATTAAATCATACTGAGCCTTATTGGTATCTTGAAACTCATCAACAAGTATATGTAAAAAACGATTTGCATATTTTTCTCTGACTTGTGGATTTGTTTTAAGTAAATTAACACTCAACATCAACATATCATCAAAATCAAGTGCGTTATTTAAAGCAAGCTGTTTTTCATATTCATAATAGACCTGTGCAATTTTATCAGATTGATAATCTCGAGCTAAAGATGAAAAAGCATAAGCATCCTGCATTTTGTTTTTTGCATTTGAAATTACAGATTTTATCATTTTCGGTTCAAAGCTTTTTTCATCCATATTAAGCTTTCTGAGTACATTTTTAATTACGGTTTTAGTATCAGAATCATCATAGATAACATAATTATTATTCCAACTCCTGCCGTCTTTAGTTTTATAGTTTTCCAAATCACGTCTTAGAATTCTTCCGCAAATATTATGAAAAGTACCAACCCACATGCGTTTTACAACATTTTCCCCCAAATAATTTGAAAGCCTTTCTTGCATTTCTTTTGCTGCTTTATTTGTAAAAGTAACAGCCAAGATATCAAAAGGATTAACTCCGGAATCAACCAGATTCGCAATTCGAGAAGTCAAAACTTTTGTTTTCCCGCTTCCGGCACCGGCAAGCACCAAAATTGGCCCCAACTTTTCGCTTACTGCTTGATGTTGCTCTTTGTTAAGCCCCTCTAAATATGATTTTTCTGCAATCATTTGTAAAAACTTCCTCTAAAAAATGTTAAGGACCTTCCAAAATAGGGAAAGTCATGGTATTATTAGCATTATAATATAAAAATAGATAACAGGAAAATTAAATGAGTGAAAATGAAAAAGAAAATCAACAATCGTCAATAATGGTTCCTTTAGATGATATGGACACAGTTTCAGAAGACGACATTCATAAAGTTGATACTTTGGCACAAGAGCTTGCAACAATCAGGCAAAGTGCAAAAAGAATTGCAATAATCGGCAGTCGTAACCTTACGATTACTCATCAACAGATTATTGAAACACTCACAACAAGTCTTGTTATGCAAGGAAATACAATCATAACATCAGGTGGTTCTTCAGGTACAAATGCAGCAGCAATTAGAGGTGCTATGAAAGCTAACCCTGATAAATTAAAAGTTATTCTTCCCCAGACTATAGGTCAACAGCCTTCAGATGTTCAAGACCAACTTATTGGCGTTCCAAATATAATTGAACATCCGGATAGAGCTATGATGACACTTGCTGATGCTTCCAGAATTTGCAACAGAGAAATTATAAGTGAGTGTCAACAACTTATTTGTTTCCTTTCCCATACATCAAATACACTGCATAAAGCAGTTGATTTTGCAGAAGATTCCCACAAAGTTGTTACTGTTTTTTACCTTGACTAATTCAAACGGTTGAAATTAAATCAATTTTTAACAAAAATTTAAAAATTTTTCTTATAATTATCTTAGCAAAATTTAATTTGAGGTAATTGTATGAATAATACGGTATTAAATGAAAATGAAGGAGTAATCGTACAAATAATCGGGCCTGTTATAGACGTTGAGTTTGCTCATGGAAATTTACCCGAGATATATGATGCTCTTGATATATTTTCCGATAATGGAGAAAAAACAACTGTTGAAGTTCAACAACTTTTAGGTGAAAACACGATTCGCTCTGTTGCTATGTCATCAACAGATGGACTAAGACGCGGGATGAAAGTTATAAATACCAATAACCCGATTAAAGTACCTGTAGGCAAAGCAGTACTTGGCAGAATTACAAATGTTTTAGGTGAACCTGTTGACAATAAAGGACCTATTGAAGCATCAGATTATTTACCAATTCATAGAGAATCACCAAAGTTAACTGAGCAAAATACAAACATTGAAATATTAGAAACAGGAATCAAAGTTATTGACCTTTTAATGCCTTATCAAAAAGGTGGTAAAATAGGTCTATTTGGTGGTGCAGGAGTTGGTAAAACCGTTCTTATACAGGAATTAATTCATAATATAGCAATGGCACATGATGGTGTATCTGTTTTTGGCGGTGTTGGCGAAAGAACACGTGAAGGCAATGACTTGTATAATGAATTTAAGGAATCCGGAGTATTAGATAAGGTTGCTCTTATATACGGACAAATGAACGAACCTCCGGGAGCACGTATGAGAGTAGGGCTTTCTGCACTAACTTCTGCAGAATATTTCCGTGATGTTTCAAAGCAAGACGTACTATTGTTTATCGATAATATTTTCCGTTTTGTGCAAGCAGGTTCTGAAGTTTCTGCACTTTTAGGACGTATGCCTTCTGCAGTAGGTTATCAGCCAACACTTGCACAAGAAGTTGGTGAATTGCAAGAACGTATTACATCTACCAAAGAAGGATCAATCACATCAGTACAAGCAATTTATGTACCTGCAGATGACTTAACAGACCCCGCACCTGCTACAACATTTACTCACCTTGATGCATCAACAGTATTGTCGCGTCAAATTGCATCATTGGGCATCTATCCTGCTGCAGATCCGCTCGAGTCAAGCTCAAGAGCACTTGATCCAAATATAATAGGTGAAGAACACTACGAAGTTGCTAAAAAAGTTCTTGAAATTCTGCAAAAATACAAGGATTTACAAGACATTATAGCAATTTTAGGTATGGATGAATTATCAGAAGAAGATAAACTTACTGTAAACCGTGCAAGAAAAATTCAAAAATTCCTATCTCAACCATTTTTTGTAGCAGAACAATTCTCAGGCACAAAAGGTAAATATGTAAAACTTGAAGATTCAATCAAGGGCTTTAAAGAGATAATTGATGGCAAACATGATGATTTGCCAGAACAAGCATTCTACATGGTTGGCACAATTGAAGATGCCGTTGAAAAAGCCAAACAAATGCAAGCTGCAACTGTTTAAGGTAAAAATTTATGAATGAAAATTCAAATAAAATAAAAATAAAAATTATAACTCATGAAAAAGTCGTTTTTGAAGAAAATGTTGACGAATTATATGTACAAACAATAGACGGTGCTCTAGGTATTTTACCTAATCACGTCCCTGTTGTTTGTGCTCTTAATATCGGAGTTACAAGAGTAATAAAAAACAAAGAACAAACCTGTATTACAACTATGGGTGGTGTGCTGCAATTCAGCGAAAATGAAGCGACTATCTTAACCGACATTGCAGAATGCGGTGATGACATAGATTTAGCACGTGCAAATGCCGCAAGAGAGCGTGCTCAGGCAAGGCTTGATGCAAAAAATGAAAAAGATGATTTATTAAGAGCTCAATTTGCACTCTCAAAAGCTATTGCAAGAATTAATGCCAAAAATAAAAACTTCTAAATTTTTATTCCTGCAACACTAAGTGTCATCTCATTATTTTGAATTTCAACTATTGCCCATCTTATTGGTTCAATACCACTTTCACGTATTTTCATTTCAATATAGCTATTCTTTGGCGGCATTGTATCACTTTTAATTTTAATTAAGGTGTCAATTATCTTCATCCCAGCAAGATTCCCGCCATACAAGCTGAAATATACGATGCAAAAGTACCACAAATAAGAGCTTTTATACCTAACTGCGCCAAGTCTTTTCTCCTGGAAGGAGCAAGTTCTCCAATTCCACCAATTTGTATAGCAACGGAACCAAAATTTGCAAACCCACACAGTGCAAAACTTGCTATAACAACAGATTTATGAGTAAGCGCATTTTGAAGTGCAACTAAATCTGTATATGCTATAAATTCATTCAAAACAAGTTTTTCGCCCATAAGTGCACCAACAGCTGAAGCATCAGTAAAAGGAACACCCATAATAAAAGCAAAGAAAGAAAAAATAAGACCTAAAATTGATTTCAAATTTAAATTACATAAATCAATAAAAGGTAGGGTAATATGCAAGACATTGTGCATAAATAAACCTATAAATCCCAACACCCAATCAATCATTGCAATAAGTGCCAGTAATGCAATCAACATAGCAATAACATTAAGGGACACTCTCATGCCATCGGAAGCGCCATGTGCAATTGCATCAATCAAATTTACATAAGGCGTTTTTATATCAACCTTAACTTCATCTTTTGTTTTTGATTCTTCTGTTTCAGGAAATACGATTTTTGAAATCACAAGTGCACCAGGAGCTGCCATTATACTTGCTGCAAGTAAAAACTTAGCATCAACACCCATTGCAATATAAATTGCCATAACTCCACCTGCAATACATGCCATAGAACCAGTCATAGATGCCAAAAGTTCGGATTTTGTTGCTGTTGCAAGATAAGGACGTATTAAAATCTGTGCTTCAACTTGTCCAACAAAAGCACTTGCAATATTTGATAATGCCTCTGCACCTGATACATTCATAATTTTGTACATAATTTTTGCGAAAAACTGCACCACTCTTTGCATTATGCCAAAATGATAAAGAATATTTACAATTGCAAGTACAAAAATAATTGTTATTACAAGCTTTGTGGCGAAAATAAAATTTGCACCCTCGTAAAACATAGCATCTATTTTTTCTGGAGAATTATTTAAAAACCCAAATACAAAGTCACCACCCGAATTTGCAAAGTGCAAAATTTTCTCAATACATTTTGCAACAGCATTTATTATATACTGCCCTAAAGGTACAGTTAAAATAAAAACTGCAAGGAAAAACTGTAAAGCAAGTCCAGATAGTACTGTTTTCAGACTAATTGCTTTTCTGTTATTAGACATTAAGTAACAAATACCTAAAATGGCTATAATCCCAATAATTCCGACGAATCTATGCACAAACACTCCTTTTTGTTTAATTATAACTCAAAAGGAGAAAAACATGCAAAAAAGCGAGCCGACAAACATTTTGAACCCGTCCAAAAATCTTTTATCGCAACCCCGAATATAGATGACAGGTAGTTTTATCGACTCACATGTATAATAATACACTATTTTTTTTACCGTTTTATCGCCCGCAGGTATTAATACAAAAGAATTAATTTTTGAAATTATTATAAAAATAATTTATAATGAAATTTGCACACAAAAGTCCGCTAACTGCGGGCACTACAGGGGTAGATGCAGGTGTAAATTTTGTAAGTTCAATTTCTACTCCATCGTTTTTTATTATTTTTTCAATATTTTTAACTTTTTTTAATATTTTTGGTTTTTCATCGCTCCATACAACAGGTAGATTTGCCTCGATACCTTCCTTCTTAAGTCGCAAAATAACATTACGCATAAAAGGGCACTTTGAATTTATTTGTGAAATGTCGCTAACCTTGAGTCTTGATGCATCTAATCTGTTACCTGCTCCAAATGAAGTTATGAGTTTTATTTTTCTATCACAACAATATTTTAAAAGAGTGATTTTTGCCCTGATTGTATCTATTGCATCAACAACAAAATCAAAATTTTGTGAAAAAATTTCCTCATTTTGAGTACCATCGTAAAAATCATCAAAAATCTTAAAATTAACTGCGGGATTAATATCTCTTAGTCTTTTTTCAAAAACAGATGTCTTTTTTTGACCGACAGTGGAATTTAAAGCAATTATCTGTCTGTTAATATTGGTTTTCGATACGGTGTCAAAATCAACAATGTAAAAATTTCCAATACCAACTCTGCACAACGTTTCAAGGGCATAACCTCCAACACCGCCAAGACCAAAAACTGCAATATTAAGGCTTTTAAGAAAATCCTGGAAATCTTTTCCCCAATACATTTCATTTCTGGAAAAAATCTCGTTCATTAACCTTTTACAGCTCCTTCATTTTGTCCTGAAATAAAATATTTTTGCAGTGATATAAAAAATATCATAATTGGGACAATTGATACCATGGATCCTGCAGCAATAAGTCTATAATCAGCACTAAAAGCACCTTGTAGATTATTTATACCAACAGGAAGAGTAAAAAGCGTTTCCTTTGTTAAAACAATACTTGGCCATAAAAATTCGCCCCAACTTCCTATAAAAGTAAATATTGCAAGAACAGCAAGCGAAGGTTTTATCATTGGCAAAAGTATATTAAAAAATATCTGCCAGGAATTACATCCATCGACTACAGCACTTTCTTCAAGTTCTTTTGGAATAGTTAAAAAAGCTTGTCTTAGAAGAAATATGCCAAAAGCATTAACCGCAAAAGGCGCAATCATTCCTGCATATCCAGGTATTATGCCAAAAGAATCAACCAAATTTAATTTTAAAGTTATTATATAAACAGGCAACATTATCGCTTGAAAAGGTACCATAATAGTTGCAAGCACTGCAAAAAACACTAATTTTTTACCAAAAAACTCCATCCTGGCTAAAGGGTATGCTGCCATTGCAGATAAAATAAGATTTAAAGCAACTGTAAAAAATGCAACAATAAAGCTGTTTAAAACATATTTTAAAATCGGCACAAGCCTTAAAACTTCGATAAAATTATCAAAAGTAGGCTGCTGTGGCAAAAAAACTGGTGGATATTGAAAAATATTTTCACTTTCACCTTTTAGCGCAGTTGATAACAACCACAAAAAAGGTAACAGTGACAAAATACAAACTGTTATTAGAGTTAAATGTGCAAAAAAACCTTTAAAAAAATTCTTAATCACAGTCCGTATTTTTTCCTTTCAAATACAAAAATATTAATCAATGAAAATGCCATAACAACAACAAGCAAGATAACAGATGCCGCGCTCGCAAGTCCTAAATCCAAATTTTCAAAAGCTTTTTCGTAAATATAATAAACGATAGTTTTTGTTGAATCCAATGGACCACCACGTGTCATTACGTATATTTCAACAAAAACTTTAAGGGCAGATATCGAACTAATTGTAGTTACAAGAGCAATAATCGGCATTATATGTGGAACTGTAACACATATATGTTTTTGCCATTCGCCAGCACCATCAACCTCGGCCGCCTCATATAATTCTTTTGGCACACTCATTAGCGCTGACAAATAAATCATCATGTAATAACCGACACCTTTAAAAATAGTCACAAGTGCAACAGAAAACATTGAAAACTTAGGGTCAGATAACCAGCCTACAGAAGGCAAATTCAGAATATTTAAAAAATAATTCAGCAAACCTTCCGGTGCATAAAGCCACTTAAATGCAATTGCTACAACAACTATTGAAACAACAACAGGAAGATAAATAATAAATTTATACAATGTTTTAAAACGTATTTTAGAATTTAAAACAACAGCCAAAAACAATGGAAAAACAACAAGAAATGGAACACATAAAATTAAAAAATAAAAAGTATTTAAAATTGTTTTTATAAATTGCGGATTTTTAATAAGGTAAATATAATTAGCCCAACTGACTAATTGCGGATTATATATATTTTTTGAATAATCAAAGAAACTTAATTGTATAGTTTGAAAAAAAGGCACAAAAAAGAATACCGCAAGAATAATAAACGCAGGAATTAAAAAGAAATAAGGTGTTAAACGAAAAATAAAACTCATCAAGTAAATAATAATTGAACGAGAAAAAAAATTCAATTTATATTCAAAAATTGTAAAAATTATGTTAAAATAATTAATGAAGGTGTTATTAACGTGGCAAGATTTTTTGTGTTTAGGTTTTGTATATATGAAGGAGGCATGACGTGATTCAACCAATTAAACTTAGCCCACAAAATTTAACAAGCTTTTCTGGTTTAAAAAAAACAATCAACGATCCTCTTAATGCGAGAAATGCATATTCAAAAGTGCTTGAAGACAACAGAGAAACTCTTAAACAGGAAGCCTTAAAATTTAACAAAGGTACGCCATCAGAAAATAGTGCCAGAATTGATTTTAAAGGTTAAAAAATTAACATATTTTATAAAGGAGCGCTTTAAGCGCTTTTTTTATTGTAGTAAAATTACATGAAAAAATTATTTTTAGTATTAATTTCTTTGTATTCAACGGGTTAAGCCTTGCGCAAAAGTAAGAATAATTTTTAAAGATAAAATCAAGAGTGTCTAGGTGTAAATTTTTGTTCCATTTTACAAGTCTTTTGACAGACTCTGGTTTCAAATAACGAAAATCCCCAATAACAGGATTTGTACCTGAAGAATTATTCCCATGGCGCCTATACGCAAATAGTGGTCTTGAAACAACCGCACTTGAACCCAAAAGGTGCAAAAAAGAAAAAATAAATTTGTCAGCACCTGTTTTGTAATTCTCAATATTTTTATATAAAAGTAAAAACTCAAGTGCACTTCTTCTCATCATTGCAGAAGTTGAAGGATTCCAACACCATTGGCCAAAAGGACACATTCTGTCAGATATTTTTTTAACCTCAAAATCGATAAAATCCAAATTAAAAATTTTATCTGCAGAAAGTTTTTTATACATACCGCCAATATTTTTAAAAGTTGGTGAGGCAAGAGAATTTAAACAATGTATTGTTGAATTTTCATCTATTTCACATTGAGCAGCACTTACAAAAGCGACACTGACACTCATATGTGCTTGTAAAAGTACCGATAAATAATCATCAAGCAATACATCATCAGCATCAATCATACATATGAACTCACCACGGGATACTTTTAGACCTTGTAAAAATGCACCAAGTTGTCCTTCGTTCTTTTGTGTTTCAATAACCCTAATTTCATTTGAATTAAAAAAATTAAGTACTGTGTTTTTGTTTTTATAATTATTTTTTATTATCTCTTTTGTTTTTTCATCTGAAAAATCATCAACAATTATTATTTCAAAGTTTTTGTATGTCTGATTCTCGATGCTTTTAATGCACTCAGGCAAATATTCACCAAGGTTATGACAAGTTATTATTAAACTGACAAGTGGTTTTTTAAACTGTTGCATGTGAATATTTTATCACATCTTTTATGCCTGAAAGTAGACTATACAAAGTATTTTTGATAAAAATTTAACTTTGTTGGTAATAAAATTAAAAAATGGTTGATTATTTTTTTTGTGTTTGGTAGTATAAGTTTTGTTGAAAGTTTTGTATTTGACAATTAAATATGGGGGTTTAGCTCAGTTGGTAGAGCATCTGCTTTGCACGCAGAGGGTCAGGAGTTCGAGTCTCCTAACCTCCACCATTTAAAAAGAAGTCTTAATGACTTCTTTTTTTTATTGTCAAAATGGGGCTTTTGCGCTCTGCGCTTGTTCAAACAAGGCAGACACCAAAAACAATCAATCGTCAAAACGCAATAATAACGAGAGTTTTAGAAGTTCGAGCATAATTTTATTGCTTTTTATCGTCAAAATTATTGTCACATAAGGCTTTTGAGGCAAAATCAGAAAAATTTTGCTCGTATTCTTTTTGCTCTTTTTTAGTTTTAAACTTTTTAGCTTCTTGCTTTGCTGATAATTTCATTAAGCATAAAATTAAATCAAAAATAGCTTTTGCTCTTTCTTCCTCTGTTGGGTTAGAATTGTCAAATTTAACAATAAAATTTGGTTTCTTTGTTGTCATAAGATGTTCTCCTTTCTATTTCAATACTAGAAAGGAGAACATAAAATAGCACTATTTTTATACTTGCTCTTTGTTGAATTCTTCAGTGTCGAAAAGTTCAGGCTGAATTGCCAATTTTTTTTGTCGGTTAATTTTTTCCTTGAAGGTCCTAATACTTGTTGAAATTTCCATAACCCCCATTACTCGCCCGATTTGTAATGTTAATTGGCCATTGCCAAATTCAGTTAACCATTGATGAAAACGAGCTTTTCTTTTTCCATCTTCTTTTATATTCATTTTGTCCAATTCTTGTTTTACATATCCATTTTCAATCGGTTCATAAATATATTTATTTATAAATAAGCCATAATATTTAGGTCTTGTTCTTGATGTTGTTTTCTCGTTCTGATATAACTTGTCTAGTTGTGTAAAAAACTCATCAGGAAATTTTTTGACCCATTTTTGCAAACCGTCTGCAATGTATTGTTCTAATAATATACGTAAAGCATCATGCTTTCTATCATATTGAAAACCAGTTGCTTCATCAATAAGGGCAATAATACCAACTTTTGCGAATGATGCAAGTAAAATTTCAGCTTGTTCTGCTAAATGCTTTTGTTGATGATTTAAAACACCTGTTCTTCTTGCCTCTAAATATAAATTACATAGTTCTACCAAAACATTAGCATTGTATCCTTCTTTTTCTTGTTTATTGTCTAAGTATTTAATTGGTTGCATCAAACTAAATAAATCTTGATTTACCAAGGGAATTAACGATAAACTATCAAGAAAAATGGGAGGTTGCATCAAATTATATTCGGGGAAATATTTTTTTAATTCATTTTCAACTTTAATTTTTCGTTCTATTCTATACCAACCTTTACTATATCCACGCTTAAAGGCTTGAAATATAGATGAAGTAGTTAAAATTCTAGTATTATCATTCAGAACGGCACAATCTAATTCAACACCACCAATAGGTAATTTGCCACGATAAAGGGCTTTTAATGTTTCAGTTTGTTTTTCTTGTTTTTTGGTCATTGATTATCCTTTCTTTTTTAGTTCTTTCTTCCAGTATTTGAATAAACTCCTCTTTTGCATCAAAATTTTCAACATTTTTTATTAATCTTAATGCTGTATCTTTTGTTACGCATATTTTATGCGCCAAAAGTCTTGCGGAAATTTTTTTTGTTGATTGTGTAGTTAATAAAATCGTTTCAAACCACTTTGTTAACGGTAATTTAGTATTTTGAAATATTGTATTAACTAAAACTGTATAATCAGTGTTACAGTTGTTACAATGATATATATTAATTTCTCTGTTTTTTATTATTCTTAAACTATGATTCTCAGAATTGCAATATGGACAAATTTTTTTTGTCCCCCAATAAAATGCCTCAAGTATGTCGATACATTCTTTATTAGTAAAATTTATTTTAAATTTATCATCATTAGTCATATCATATAAATACATCGAAATAAAAATTTTTACACTGTTTACTCATATGACACTAGGCAACTTTTCTCAAATTTATACAATCAATCATTCTGCCAAGTTCAAACATTTCAAAAGTGCGAACTTTTTCAATAAATTTATTGATTATAAGTTCTAACTTTGTAACCTCTAGACCACCATTTAAAAAGAAATCTTAATGACTTCTTTTTTTTATTGTCAAAATGGGGCTTTTGAGCTCTGCGCTTGTTCAAACAAGGCAGAGCTCAAAACAAACAGTCATTAAAAACACTACTTACTTGTATGACTATTTTTGCATTCAATTATTAATATTGATTTACGACTTTTATATTGGGTCAGTCACAATTTATGCAGTATTTGAAATGATAAAAAATTTTTAAATATATAACTTCTACAAAGTACTATATAACAATTACTCTACTGTTGGATATTAAAAAGCTTATTTTATGGAATCATTTAAATAACCGACAAAATGAGGTCAAATATGAATAAAATGTTTTGTTTTCAATGCGAACAAACCGCAAAACCCGACGGATGCAAAATTAGTGGTATTTGTGGAAAGGATTCTATTACGAGCAATCTACAGGATAATCTAATCTCAAGCACAATAAAACTGGCAAACTATGGACAATACAATGAAGAAAATACAAGTCTTATTATAAAAGCTCTTTTTACAACAATAACAAACGTAAATTTTGATGGGGATTCCATAAAAAAGATAATAAATCAGATTGATAATAAAATTTCGCCAGACAAAAACTTTGACATAAGATCAATTTGGCAATGCGACAACGACACAAGAAGTTTAAAGTCGATGGTGCTCTTTGGTCTTAAAGGAATTGCAGCCTATGCCTATCATGCAAGAATTCTTGGTTATACTAATCAAACAATAGATAAATTTTTCTATGAAGCTCTGAAAAAAATATCCGAAAATTTAACACCTCAAGAACTTCTGGCATTAGTTTTAAAAACAGGTGAAATAAATTTAGAGTGCATGGAGCTTTTAGATAAAGCAAACACAGAATCATACGGTAATCCTGAAATAACTAAAGTCACAACAAATATTGAAAAAGGTCCTTTTATAGTTGTCACAGGTCATGATTTGCGTGATTTAGCATTACTTTTAGAACAAACCAAAGACAAAGGAATAAATATTTACACTCATGGCGAAATGTTACCTTGTCATGCATACCCAAAACTAAAAAAATACAAACATTTAAAAGGTAATTTTGGAACAGCATGGCAAAACCAACAAAAAGAATTTGAAAATCTGCCCGGAGCAATTTTATTTACTACAAACTGTATAATGCCACCAAAAGAAAGTTATAAAAATAATATTTTCACTACCTCAATTGTCAGATTTCCACATGTGCAACACATTGGAAAAGACAAAAATTTCACACCATTAATTAAAAAGGCAATTGAGCTTGGGGGTTACAAAGAAAAACAAAAAATGACAGGTATAAACGGAGGAGAAATTTTAACAGTTGGTTTTGGACATAACTGTGTTCTATCAAGGATCGACAAAATAATAAATGCGATAAGAACGGGCAAAATAAGACATATATTTCTGGTAGGAGGCTGTGACGGCGCCAAAACCGGAAGAAATTATTATACAGAATTTGTAAAAAAATCACCAAAAGACACTCTCATTTTAACTCTTGCATGTGGCAAATTCAGATTTAATGATTTAGATTTAGGTGAAATTGATGGAATTCCTCGTTTAATTGATGTAGGGCAGTGTAATGATGCTTTTTCTGCAATTAAAATAGTGCTTAAGCTATCTGAAGCACTTAATTGCACCGTTAAAGATTTACCACTATCCCTAATTTTATCTTGGTACGAACAAAAAGCTGTTTGCATTTTGTTAACTCTTTTATACTTAGGGATAGAAAACATAAGACTTGGTCCGACTTTACCAATTTTTATATCAAACAATGTGTTAGATATTTTAACTGAAAAATTTAAAATTAAACCGATTACAAGTCCACAACAAGATTTAACGGAAATTTTAAAATAATTTAAACAATCACTTCGGTTGCCAGAGGCTCTATTTTAAAGCCCAAACCACCTTTTTTGTTATGCTTTTTATAGGTTGCTTCGTTAATTTTTTCTTCATCGGTATTTTTTATAGCATAATCAAAATCAGGAATATCAATATCTGCCCTTTCACGTCTTAGCGCATTTAAAGCTGCCAAGTCAGAAATTATATTAATACTGCTACAAGAAAAACCATCCAATGCTTTAGCTATTTGTTTAATTTTTCTTTCATTTTGAATTAATTTTTGCCCCTTTTCTTTTTTGGACAAATTATATTTGACTAAAGACTCCCGTTGTTCTTGTTCGGGCAACCCCACATATCTTTTCATATCAAAACGACGTCTTATTGCAGGGTCAATTAAATCATATCTGTTAGTAGCACCAATTACTATGATATTATGAGCTTTTGCTTCTTCTATATATTTCAAAAGTGTAGCAATACTTTTTATATCTTCACTGTTGATTTCCGAATCCCTGTTTGAAGTAATTGCATCTATTTCATCCATAAAAAGAAAAATAGGTTTATCTGAATTATCACCAACATTAAAAATTTGCTCAAATGCTTTTTTAATATTAATTGCTGATTGGTTTACATACTTTGAACCAGTGTTTGCACTATTCATTATATAAACTTCAGTATTAGCCTGAGCGGCAAGTGCTTCAATTATATAAGTTTTACCACACCCCGGAGGACCATACAGCAAGATACCTGTGGGCATCCTTTTGCCATATTCTCTTAAATCAATTTTTGCTTGTTCTGGATTATTAATAGGCTTTATTACATTTTCTTCCAAATCTTTTTTTAAATCATCCATTCCCATTACATCTTGCATACCATTTGGAGAAAATTCAGTCCTTCTCAGGGTTTCTATCACAGGGCCTGAATCCTGTGATTTTTTTTCTTTCTGCATATTTTTAATTTCTTCTTTATAAGTATCAATAATTTCCCTTGTCATTTCATCAATCATATTATTTTTCTTATTAATGTCATTTATCTCTTCACTCAGCTCTTGTTTTGTCTTACCAACATTTATATCCCAAAATCTAAGTTTTTCCAAAATTGAAGCACGCCAATTATTTTCCTTTGATTTACATTTTTTCAAAGATGACATGTAATAAGAATATTCTGATTCAAGGTATTTTTGACTATCATCAAAAAGAAGCATTACATAAGACAGAAGAAGGTCTTTTAGAGATACAAAAAAATCAACAAATTCCGAATTGGCACAATAATCTTCTTGCCTCTTTTCATTTGCCTTAATTTTATCTTCCATTGAATTACACAAATCCGAACACTGGGCTAATGCCTCTCTGAGCTCAGGTTCATAAACTTGTTCAATATTTTTATCGATATACGCTTTACTTTTTTTGCTATAACCAAAATTTAGTGTCGAAACATTATTTATTCTCAATTTTTTATCCTCAAATTAAAATATTTTTATTTTCTTAGTTTTTTTATGTGACTAATAACAGCTAATTTATCAGGGCTTGCAGCATAACAAGGGGTTTGTCCTTGGACATTTTTTGCATATACTGCTTTTTTTAACTCATCAAGAGCCCAAGCAGCATAAGCATATATTTCATTTACACCAGCATAATGTATAGGATTATTCCCGTAATCATTCTGCATTAACACTGCTTTTTTTATTTCATCAGGTGCAAATTTGCCCATCAAATATACCTTATTTGAATTAGCACAATGAAAAGGAGTATAACCTTTTTTATTACTCATTAATACTGCTTTTTTAAATTCATCAGGTGCAAATTCGCCCATAACTTCTATTTCTTCATCCCTGGCATAATGCAAAGGATTGTCACCATGCCTATTTTGAATAAGCATTGCTGCTTTTGTTTCTTGGGGTGCACAATTATAAAAGGCCAGAAATTCCATTGCACCTGCATAATGCAAAGGAGTATTGCCATAATTATCTTGAACAAATATGGCCTTCTTTAACTGTTTTGGTGCATATTTATTAATTTCATATATTTTTCTTGAATTAGCATGGTGAATTGGAGTATGACCATATTTATCAGATCTTAAGATTAATTTTTTAAACTCTTCAAAATCTTCTTTTGCCAAAGATTCAATTTGAGTATATTCTGCCTTATGCAAAACCGTTTTACCATCTGCATCAACAAAACTTATATCATTTTTATCTCCCCGGCAAAAAGAAATATTTGGGAAACTTTCAAAATGTTCTAAACTAAGGGGTATGTCTTTTTTCTGCTTTTCAATTAAAAGTGGAGACTGTGTTATAACATCAGTATTTTTGCCAAATAAAATATTGCGATTTGTTTTTATATAAGCAAAGCTTAAGGCTGAAATTTTCATACAATTACCTGAATTTTTACAAATTTAAATAACTTGTAAATAATTTAATTTGATAAAAATTTATACAAACTTTAACAAAAATTAATAAAGAAAAATACTTTGGCTGGCTGTGCTAATATAAAATTTATGAAATGCACAATATTTGACCTTGACGGGACTATTTTATATACACTTGAAGACTTGTATATTGCAACGAACTATGCACTTGAAATTTGCGGGTATAAAACAAGAAATATTGAACAAATAAAAAGCTTTGTCGGAAACGGAGTAGCAAAATTAATTGAGCGTGCTATAGGAGAAGATTGCGCCCCGGAAGAAAAACAAAAATGCTTACATATATTTAAAAATTACTATTCTAAAAACGCACAAAATAATACAAAACCATACAAAGGGATTATAGAAGTCTTTCAATATTTACAAAATAAAAATGTAAAAATTGCAGTAAATTCAAACAAATACAATATTGCAGTTAAAAAATTATGCAAAAAATATTTTAGTACTTATATTTCTTATGCCATAGGTGAATCTGACAATTGTCCAAAAAAGCCTGACCCTACAGGAGTAAATATTATACTTAAACATCTGGGTTGCAACAAAGAAAATGCAGTATACATTGGCGATTCTCTTGTGGACATACAAACTGCCAAAAATGCTAAAATACCTTGTATTAGTGTATCATGGGGATATTGCAACAGAAATATTTTATATGAAAATAATAATTACATTGCAGACAACACAACTTCATTAATAGATAAAATCAACTATATACTTAATCTGTAAATATATTACAAAATGTTAAATTTGCCTTGTTAAAATGTAAATTTTTTTTCTTATATATACTTATTATATATAAGATATAGAAAAATAAAGGAAAAATTATGTCGTCAGAAAATTTACTTTTTGGCAATTATCTTGATATTGACTTATCTTCAAGTGCACTGCAGTACGGCTTCAATAGCTCTGCAGGGCAAAGTTTCAAAAAATATATAACTTCAACAACAGGTTTTGATGAATCAATATTTACAAAATCAACAGCAGAGTTAAAAAATATGGATTTATCTAGCGATGCTGTAGAAAAAAATGCAAATGACGAAAATGCTTTTTACCAAATTTTAAACCAAATATACTCAAACTCTACAATTAAAAATTATATAGATAAAGACTCCGACGGAGTTATAAGCGACGATGAAGCAAAAGAAATTATAGAAGAAATTAAAAATAATGATGCAAATGCTGACGATTTGTCATTAAATGATGTAGCTGCACTTGTTGATGATTTACAAGAAACACAAAGTCAAAGTAAATTTGATAAAATTCTTGAAAATATCAAAAAATCTTTTGATAAAGTTGTTGATGAAGCACTTGCACAAATTCAAAATTTAAGAAATCAAAAAGAGTCAAGCAGCTCAAGTTCAAGCAGCTCAAGTTCAAGTTCTTCAAATTCAAGTACAACAAAGAGTGATCTTGAAAGCAAAATAGAAGAACAAAATAACAAAATTTCTGATATCTATTTAGAAAAAGATGATTCACTTACGCAGGCAGTTGAAGAAAGAGAAAGTAACAAAGAAACTTTAACAACAGCAATCTCTAGTGACGATAACTTAAGCGACATAACAAAAACTGATTTTATTGACCTTTTAAATGAAATAGAAGAGGTAGAAAAACAAATAGCAGACTATGACAGCCAAATTGCCAAAGTCCAATCAGACTTAACAATAGGTGAAAATAAACTACAATCTCTTCAAGATGCTCTTGCAAATTTAACAAAACCAGAAGATGCTAATCAAAGCACTTTAGAAAAATACGAAGAAAGAAAAAGCGAACTGGAAGAACAAATTGAAAAACAAGAAGAGGCAAATGAAAAACTAAAAGAACAACTTGAAGGCACAGACGGATTATTAGATAAAAAAGAAAAATTAGAAGAAAAACTAAACGAACCGGATACAGGGCTTTATGACAGATATGATAAGATAAAAACACTTATAAAATCTATTGCCTCTAAAGACACAACAAGTGCAATTTTCAATTATACTAATTCAAAAAAAGCAGTTGAAGAATTAAAAACCGAAGAATTAAATAATGCTAAAAACGAGCTTAAAAACTCTCAGGATGAATTAAAAACTCTGGAAGATGAAGAGCAAGAAAGCGCAAATAAAAAAGTAGCTTCAACATTTGATGCAGATTTTGATGAAATGTTAGGTCAAGTCTTTGGGTATGAAGGCGGTTTTGGCAATCACCCAAATGATGCAGGCGGTGCCACAAATTATGGAATAACAGAAACAACATACAGGGAATATACGCAAAATCCAAACGCAGATGTAAGAAACATAACTAAAGATGAAGCCGCACAAATATATTATGAAATGTTCTATCAGGGTGTAGGCGCCGAAGAGTATGCCGAAGCAGGAAATAAGGAATATGCGTTTGCACTATTTGATGCAGCAGTTAACCATGGCATAGGTGCAGCAAAACAAATGGATGCTCAGGCAAACGGCGATGTTGACAAATTTATGGAAATAAGAAAACAAAAATATATCAATATTGTTGCAAATGATTCTTCGCAAGCAGTATTCGATCTTGGATGGCAAAACAGATGGAATAAAGTATATTCCTTTATAGATCCGACTCATGAATACGAAGATTATATCGGATATTACTCATAAAAATAAATTCCCTACACGGGCAATATGAATTTACCTTTTTTAGAGTTATCTTACTAAAGCAATCTGATTAAAGTGAGGTAATTATGGAAAAGGTTTATTCTTGTTTAGACAAGTTTACATGTTCAGACGAACTGACAGCAAAAACTCTGCAAACAGATAAAGAAATATTTTCTGAAATATTGACACATGAACTTAAAACACCAACAATCGCACAAATACGTTCTTTAGAATTACTTTTAAGCGGAGCATTAGGCTCTTTTACAGAAGAACAAAAAGATATGCTTATTAATACATTGGAATCTTGCAAATACATGTATTCAATGATAAATAACATTTTATCTGCTTATAAATATGAAAAAAATGACAGGATTTTAATAAATAAAAGTTTTGATTTTTACACTTTAGTAAAAGATTGCTGCATAAAACTCAGTAGGTACGCAAGTGCAAAAAAACAAAATATCAGCTTAGAATCCCATGTAAAAAACCCTATAATTAACGCTGATGAAATGCAAATAAAACATGCAGTTAAAAATATAATAATTGAATCATTATCAAGAGGCTACTCAAATACACAAATCTCAGTAAAAATTGGAAAAGAAAAGAATAATATAATTTTTGCAGTAGAAAATAAGAGTCCTTATATACCAACAGATATAATAAATAAAGTTTTTGAAAAATCACCGCAAGGTGCTGCAAAATTTAATAAAATAGGATCTAACCTCAGATTATATCTTGCAAGAAGAATAATTGCAGCACATGGAGGTTTAATGTTTGCATCATCAGTAGACAACTCTTGCACATTTGGTTTCAGAGTACCTTATTTTAAAAAATAACTTTACATTTATTCATCTCAAAGAAGTTTTTTGATATACTGATATTAAAAAATGAATGAGGTAAAAAAATGTTAAATACACTTGATTCGCTAGTTTTAATTATAGACATTCAAGATAAACTTACACGAATGTTGGATGAAAACATATGTAGACAAATAATAGAGAATTCTCAAAAACTTGTTTCAAGTGCAAAAGCTCTCGGTATTCATACTATTGTTACAGAACAATATCCGCAAGGTCTTGGACAAACAATACAAGAGATAAAAGATATTTTAGCTCAAGATTATATACCTTTTGAGAAAACTGCATTTAATGCACTTTTAGAAAATGGTTTTTATGGTAATCTTAAAAATCACAACAAAAAACAAATTGTAATTTGCGGAATAGAATCTCATATTTGTGTACTTCAAACTGCTGTTGCACTTTTAAAAGAAGGTTATGAAGTGTATGTTGTAAAAGATATTTGCGCATCAAGAAAAAAATCTGAATTTAAATGCGCAATGGAACTTTTAAGGCAATGTGGCGCAAAAATATGCTCACTTGAAATTATTCTTTTTGGATGGCTAAAGGGAGCAAAAAACCCCAATTTTAAACAAATTCAAGCACTTATAAAATAAAAATCAGGAGGAATATTATGAAAAAGATTTTATCAATACTAATGCTATTTTGCATCTTAAGTTTTGCGGCTCCTTGTTTTGCAGGAACTCACGGGGTTGACGGGCATGTAAGTGCAAGGTCTGTAGGTGCTAGTATACTATCCCTTTTAATATGGCCGGGATTAGGGCAAATTGTCAACGACCAGCATGAAGATAAAGTTGTAACACATGCCTTATTAGGTTTAACAGGCATTTTCAGATTTTGGTCTTTTTATGATGCAATAATAGATAGAGATGGAGGAGTATGGCATAACAGAATTTAATCTAACTGTTTGTCAAACAACCACATTGCACTACCTAAGGTAACAATCGCAATAAAACAAAGTGGTATGAGATTTATTACAACATCATTCAAGGGCATATTTTTAAAAAATATGCCCTTACCTATTACCATATAAAATCTAAGAGGGTCAAGATAAGTTAAATATTGGAAAAATTTGGGCATATCTTCAATCGGAGAAATAAAGCCACTTAAAAGCGATGCAGGTGTTTGAAATGTAAAAGCACCCAAAATAGCTTGTTGCTGCGTTTTTGATAATGCCGACACAAACAAACCTACTCCAGTTATAGACAAAATTGCAACCACAGTACTTAGAAAATACAAAACAAAAGAGCCCCTAAAAGGCATTTTAAAATGCAAAATTGCAACAAGCACCATAAACATACTCAAACATAAAGCAATGCCCATCGGAGCAAGGGTCTTACCCGCAAGTATTTCAAAAGGAGTACAAGGTGAAACAATAAGTTGCTCAAAAGTACCCAACTCTCTCTCACGTGCTATAGACATTGATGTAAGAAGAAGTGTAATAACCATAGCCAAAAGCACTACCAAAGAAGCAAGGGTATAGTACATATACTCTAAATTCTCGTTATACCAACTCCTTGTTTGAAAATCTATTAGTGCGCTTTTATTTTTTGATAATTTATCAGAATAATTATTAATAATCTCATTAGCATAAGCACCCGCTATAGCTGCAGTATTTGTCTGCCTCCCATCTGTGATAACCTGCACACTCGTAGTCTCACCCTTTTTAATTTTTGAAGAAAAATCGTTACTTATCTCTATTGCAATATTAACTTTTTGTGTTTCGATACACTTTCTTAGCTCGTTTTCATTATTTACATAAATAAATTTTCTAAACCATTTTGAACTTTCAAAACCAAAAATAAGCTCACGAGATTCAAGTGTATTTGAATTATCAAGAATTGCAACGTCAATATTTCTAACCTCCATAGTCATAGCATAGGCAAAAATGAAAAGTTGCATAATTGGAGGAATAATAATTAAAATACGACTTTTTGGATCACGCCATATTATAAGAAATTCTTTTTTTACAAGCGCAATTATTCTTCTAAACATTAGCCCACCCTGGTTTTTATATTTTTATAAACCATAATTGCACTAAGTACTCCCAGAACTGTCAAAAAAACCGAATTTACAAAAACAATTTCCCAAACCGTCCCTGCTAAAAATTCACTTTGAATAAAAGATACAAAATATCTCGTAGGTATAATTTTTGTTATATTTTGAAGTATCTCAGGCATAGAATTTATTGGAAAAGTAAGCCCTGAAAGCAAAAGTGCAGGTAAAAAACCTATAGATAGTGCACTTTGACTTGCAAGGAATTGATCTTTAAAATTAGAAGATATTAAAAGTCCTATCCCTAAAGCGGAAAATAAAAATAATGCACAAACACTAAAAAGTACCACATAACTCCCATAAAAAGGTATTTTAAAAATTACAACGCATACAAATACATTAAATATCATTGACAACATTCCAAGAATAAAATATGGTATATATTTACTTAGAATAATATCTTTTTTTGTAATTCGTGTCGCCAAAAGCGCTTCCATCGTACCTCTTTCCCACTCTCTTGCTATTACAAGCGTAGTTAAAAGCATACCGATAAGTGTCATTGTAATAGCTAATGAACCAGGAAGAATAAAATGATGACTATTTATATCTTGGTTATACCAATATCGAATTTGCGCCTCAATTAACGGTTTTGTAAATTTATTTTTATAGGAACTTTCACTAATCCATTGCCTTATAATACTCAAAGGATAATTTTTCACATAATTAGACAAGTTAACCTCTGAGCCATCAGTTACAATTTGCACTTGAGCAGTTTTTTTATTTTGTATATTTTTTAAAAAATCATTAGGAATAACAACAAAACCATTTATTTTGCCTCTTGTCAAATCTTTATAGATATCATCTCTATTCTGATAAATTCTTGCCCTTACAAATTTACTTGTACTAAAAGACACCATCAAAGTTGATAACTCGGGACTTGTATCTTCAAATTTAAGACCCAGCTTAACTTTAGATGTATCCAGATTCACTCCGTACATATAAATAATAAGTAACAAAAGCGGCATCACAAAAGCAATTAAAACACTTGAGGGATCTCTGGTTATTTGAAAAAATTCCTTTTTGATTAATGCAGTCAATCTACTCATATTTCTGCGACCTTTCAATCAAAACCGAAAATGCTTCTTCCATATTATGTGCGTTAGCTTTTTCTATTAATTGCTCAGGTGTACCATTTGCTATCGTTTCACCTTTAAAAAATAGACTTATCCTGTCACAATAATGTGCCTCATCCATAAAATGTGTAGTAACCATAACAGTCACTCCTTTTTTAGCAAGACATTTAATATGTGCCCAAAATTCTTTTCTTGCAATAGGGTCTACTCCTGAAGTAGGTTCATCTAAAAATAAAACCGGGGGCTTATGCATAAGCGCACAAGCAAGCGCTAATCTTTGCTTGTATCCTAAAGAAAGTTCTTTTGCATTTTGTTTTAAATATGATTTTAGTTCAAAAACTTCAATAACTTTTTCCATTTCTTTATGTTTTTTTTCACCATAAAGACCATATATGCTTGCAAAAAAATTTAAATTTCCAATAACATCCAAATTGCCGTAAAGAGAAAATTTTTGTGCCATATAACCAATATAAGAACGGGCCTTTGTAGGATTTTTGACTATATCTATACCCATAATTTTTGCACTGCCGGCACTGGGTTTTATAAGGCCACACATCATTTTAAAAGACGTTGATTTTCCAGCACCATTAGGTCCTAAAAGTCCGAAAATTTCACCCTTTCCAATACAAAATGAATTATTTTTAACCGCATAAAAATCCCCATATTTTTTTTCAAGCCCTACTGCGCTTACAGGACAATTTAAATTTGCATGTTTTAACTCAAAATCAGCAGCAAGCGGCGATTCTTTTTCTCTATATCCTCCCATAATCTCAATTACATGATTTTCAAAAGTTTTCGCATCATGGCCTAAATCAGAAGGCTTACCATTAAAAATTATTTTACCTTTGTCTAAAACTATACAAAAGTCAAAACTTTGCGCCTCATCCATGTAAGCACTGGACCATATTGTCGTCATATTCCCATCTGAGAGTTCTTTTACCATGCGCATTAACTCTTTTCTGGAAATAGGATCAACTCCTACTGAAGGCTCATCCAAAACCAACAAATCAGGTTTACCTAAAAGTGCACAAGCAAGACCCAATTTTTGTTTCATTCCTCCGGAAAGCTTACCAGCAAGTCTATTTTTAAATGGAGCAAGATTTGTAAAATGATAAAGCTTTTCATATATTTGCTTTTTATCTTTTTGAGGTATTTCTTTTAATTGCGAATATAATTCCAAATTTTCTTCAACACTTAAATCCTCATACAACCCAAATTTTTGAGGCATGTAACCAAGTATTTTATTTACTTGCTCTTGTTGATTTTTAGGATTAAAACCAAAAGTTTTTACATAACCTCTACAAGGGATTAAAAGTCCGGTTATATTTCTCAACAAAGTAGTCTTTCCCGAACTGTCCGGACCTATTATGCCGGTTATACAACCTTTTTTAATATTTGTACTTACATCATCCAATGCCGGTACTTTAGCATCTTTAAAAGTATATGTAAGATTTTTTATTTCAATCCCGACTGTCATTTTTATCCTGTATCAAATTAATAATTATTGTTGTAGGCATTCCCTGCCTCAAATATTTATCCGTATCATCAATATAAACCCTGATACGATAGACTAAGTCTGTTCTAAGTTCTTGTGTTTGGACTGTTTTTGGTGTAAATTCTGCAACAGGAGAAATATAGCCTATTCTCCCCATATATTTCTTTTTTTTGCCGGTTTTAACATCGATTGTATCTGTTAAAACTTCAGCTTTCATATTGTATTTAATATTTCCCAAGTCTTTTTCACTAATATACGCCCTTATCCATACGGGTTTATTAAGTGAAAGAGTATACACAGGAGTTGTCATATTTACAACAGCACCTTGTTCAACTATCCTTGTTGTTATTATTCCATCATTTGGAGCATAGATTTTCGTATTGTCCCAATCATCTTTATATATCTTATTTTGTTTTTTTTCGGCTGCAAGTTTGGCTTGAGTTTCTTTTTTATTTCTAAGTAATTCATCACATTCAACTTCAGATGTTGTGCCATCGCTACAGAGTAAAAAATTTCTGTTATAAACAGCAAGTGCATTTTCACTTTGTGCCATATATAGCTTTATATCTTCAAGTGATTTTTCATATTTTGCTCTATAGGTAATATCATCTAAAACTGCAAGAAGTTCACCCTTTTTGACTTCGTCACCCTCTTCTTTTAAGAGTTTTTGCACACGCCCTTCAACTCTAAAACCTAAATCAACTTGACGTATTTCAATATTCCCATATAAAGTCAGTATATTTGTATTTTTTTTATTAAATTTAATTATTACGATAACAACTGCCAAAATTAAAATAAGAATAATCAGTACAATTAGTATTTTTTTATGGTTCAAATTGCACCTCCTACCGATTTGTAAATTGAAATTGCATCAAGAAATTTTTGTGTTTTTTTCTCTACAAAATTTTGTTCCTGTAAAAATGTTTCAGACATTTCATCTAACATAGAAATATTATCTATAAGGCCATTTTCATATCGTGATTTTTGAAGTTTTAAATTATTTTTTTGAACATTATATTTTTGATGAGAATCATTTAATATTTTCGAATCATACTTTGCTTGATACAAGGCATCATTAACCTCTTTTATGGCACAAAGGTTTGTGTGTAAAAATTTTTCAAAAAGTTCGTTATAGTATGCTTTTTTATAATGCAGATTAGCAACCTTTCTGCCGCCCTCGAAAATCCCTTGAGTTGCCCCTGCTATAATTGTTGCAAGTGTTGCTCCCCAAGAAAAAAAATTGCCTGGAGCTAAAGTATTAAAAGCATATAATCCTTTTATATTAAAAGTTGGGAAAAAATCTTTTCTGGCAACTGTAATATCAATTTTTGCACTTTTTAATTTTTCTTGCGCTGCAAGCACATCAGGACGATTAAAAATTAAATCTGAAGGAATTTCATCAGGCAATTTTAAATTTCGTCCAAAATTATCAAAATCAGCCCTTTTGTAATCACTGGTATTATAAGCACTATCGGCACATAAAAGTGCTAGATTATCTAAGAGCAAAGCTCTGTGTTTTTGAATTTTTTCAAGTTCTATATTTTCATCATTTAAATCATTTAAAGCATTGTTAAGCTCTGTTTTTGAAACAATCCCATTTTGGTATTTTCTTTGCATATTTTTTAAAATTTCATCTTTGTTTTTAACAATTTTTTGTTGCAAGAAGATTGTTTTATCAAATTTTAAAATATTAATATAAGTAGTTGCAACGTCTGTTACAAGCATTATATAAGCTGTTTTTTCATCATACAATTGAGCCTGATAAAGTTTTTTTTGAGATTTTGTTTTATTTGCATTTTTAAATAGCAAATCAGCTTCATAGTTAAATTCAAATGGCAAGACAAAACCATTTTTTTTAACGGTAAAATTATCTAACATAGGTATTTTAATACCTAAGTAGTTTGCTGCTACATTTAGTGTGGGTAGTTGATTTGCAAGGCTTAGACGTACATTTTGCCTAAATTGTTCTGATTTATAAAGTGCACTTTTTGCTTGATGATTATTTTTAATTGCTTCAAGAATATAACAAATTAAATATTCATCTTCGAATTTTTGCCAAAAATCAAGATTAATATATGAAATTCGTTTATTTACATCGAAATTTTGCTCAGTCTTTGCATAAACCGGCAATAAAAACAAAATAAACATTATAATTAAAAACTTGCGCACCATAAATCCTTATTTTTGTTGAGATTATAGTGCACACTAAAAAATAGGTAAATTAGCCCGCTTGGCTATAATCAGTCCATGCCACCATACCTTTTTTTGATTGTTCTATAACATTCAAAATTAATTTTTCTAATTCTAAAAGTTCTTCTTTCTTTTCTTCACTTAAATTATCTTTCCATTTTTGCAATTCTTTTTCAAATTCCATAGAGGTTATTATACAATCACCTGTGCCCACTCTATCCTTATACTTTTGTGCAAATTTTTCAATAAAATCTTCATAAACTTCAACAATTTTATCTGAAACAAATTCAGCATTTTTTAAAAATGTGTAAATATCTATTTCTATCTTTGTTTTTAGAGTAGATGACACATCAAACGTACCTATTGAACTTGACCCGACTGAAATTCTACCTGTTTTGGGACCCATACCCATTTTTTCAACAGCAAACCTTGCCATATTTGTTGCTTGAGAAATATCCTGGGTAATACCATAACTGCCTTCCATATTAAAGAATCTTTTTTCGCAAGAAAATCCGCCAAAATCACAAACTAACCCTGAAAATACTTTTTCAAAGCTATATTCATTATTTTCAGAATCTTTAGAATACATTGCCCCGCCATACATACCTCTTGGGTCAAGAGTTATAAAGTTAACTTTATCAGGCAGGTGCCATGGCTTATTTCCCTTCTTTGCTATATCATACATAACTTGCAATGCAATAGCATGTCCACATTCATGTTTTGCAACTAAATCATTTTCATGAGCTTCCATATGTTTTGATGAAACCCTACCAGTCGTAGTTTGCAAATACGCTTCTGTCATATCATATTTATCAATAATCTCTTTTTTACGTTCGGTTGCAATTTCTTCTGCTTTTTCAAGAAGGTAAATTATATCTACTACACTAAATCCAATGGTTGTTTCTGCAGCATTTCTTAATATTTCTTTTTCTTCCTGTTCGTTATTGCCTACTTTTAAATTATTTTTTTTCACATAATACTTTAAAATATCTTCTCTATCATTTTCATCCTGCGGAGAGTATACAATAATTTTATTTAAAAATTTATAAGGTTTCATTATATCCTCATCAAGTGCATCAGGATAGTTGGTGGAACCCACAATAACAATATTTATATCGCTATTTTTTCTCAGATTATTCATTTCTTCAAGCAGCTGAGAAAATGCCTTTTGCTCATATATTGATGAAATTCCATAAAGAGGATTAGAACCAAAACTATCAAAATTTTCAATATATATCATTGCAGTTTTATTTTTATTTGCTTCTGCCTGAGCTCTTGCTGTTGTGACAAGTTTTTTTATCTTTAATTCCGAAAGATTTGCATTTTGACTAAGTGCATCTATATCTTTTAGCGCAAAATCTCTGGCATTAATAACAATCATTGGAATTTCAGCTTCACCTGCGATACATTCTGCAGTATGTTTTCTACCTCCACCATAAGATGTTCCGTTATCCAAAAATGCCGTATATCCTTTGACAATTCCTTTTTTATTCATAATTATTTGATTAACAATACTTGCAGCTTCAGCCTTTGTCATGGGCGAACCTACTATATCATCAAGTTTTTTATCAGTATTAAAAATTACTTTGAATTCACTTTGACTTACATTTTGTGTTTTTTGTTGTATTTTACTCAATTCTTTTTCATAAACCCGCATATCTTCAGATGTAATTTTATCTTTATTTACAAAATATGTTGCTGCTTTAAACATATATTTTATAGCTTTTTCTGGGTAATGTCCTTCAAAATCATTGGTAATCTCTATACTAAATCTAATTGCATCAAAACTAAAAAGTTTACCTGTTTTTGATTTAATATAATTTTGTCCTTTTGTGCTTGCAAGAATTTCTTTAGCACCTTCATTATTAATCATTGGAATGGATAACAATTGATAATGTTTAAGAACCTCCCCAAGAGGTGCATCTTGTGAGGCATTAGCATAATAAGTATCTTTGTCAGATAATAATACAAATCTTAAATTTGGAATATGTGAATTACGTAGTAAATCTTGTTCTTTTTGATTTAAAGATATAACACTCCTTTGTTCCATAAGTGTATTTTTTCTAAGTATCTGCTTAAAATTATAAATTATTACATAATTTGTTGACGGATCGCTTTTAATTTTGTCAAGCAAAGTTATCATAGGTTCAAAAATGGCATTTGCATTATAAACTATTATTTTTGTATTTTTACTGTTTAAATGAGAATATTCTTGTCCAGGTTTTTTAATTAAATTTACAAAACTTGAAATTAAATGTTGCTGTGCTTCAAGATTGTCACCCTCATAAGTAATAAAAACATCATCACCCATATCAATATTTTTCCACACAGTATCGGCAAGTGTATCATAGAATTGCAGATGATTTTTTTCTTTTGATATTGAGTCATCAACCATTACTTGTTGTTGAATTTCAAATATCATATTTTCAATTTTGTGTGATATTTTTGCATTACTCCCATTTTGTAAACAATTAAACAAAATATCATCGGTAAAATAGTCCGATTCTTGGGATTTATTTTTAATTTGGCTGTAAGCAACCTCTAAATCCTTAACAAACTCACCTGAAGGAGTCGCCTTTAAAATCTTTCTTCTAGGTACATCAGAATTTTCAATTTCGCCTAATGTTTCCTTTAAATACTTTTCTAATATCGGTCTTATTTTGCTTCTTGTATTTTTTTCTTTAAATAAATTGTCATACCCAACAAAATTATCAAGGTACAAATGGGAAAAAAATCTTGTAACTTCACTGTAATTTAGTTCATTTGAATCAAGTTTATCAATTAATTTAATCAATTCCACCAAAAGTATTGCAAAAACATGATTATAACTAACATATAAATGATTATGTCTTTGAGCCAGTGCAGCTGACATTTCCCAGATTTTTTCGGTTACAGGAGTAAATTCCTCCCTTAAAACATCAAATCTTTTTTTACTCTCGTTACCCAACAAACCTGTAAAATTTATATTGTAATATGCGGGATTTACATTTTTTAAATTATCGGATATTGGATTAATTGTGACACTTGTATTATTTTTTTTACTAATTTTTGTTAAATAGCCCTTGTCGGATACATTTATTATTTGTTCTATTCTCATACCTTCCTCATTTTTTTATACAAAGTTTGTAAATATTTTTTTTGATATTTGTTATTTTTAAATTTATAAATATTTTACAAAAATTAACTTTCCGCCAAATCGGGTAATGTTTTTTTGTCACATTGGATTTATAAGTTTTAAAAAAGAAAGAGGTAAAAATGTTTAAAAAAATATTACTTGGTGCAAGCGCAATCGGTGCTGCCGCTCTTGGGATTAAAGCATTTAAAAATATGCACAGAATGCCTTTGATTGGAGATGCTGCACCTTTTTTCACTGCTAAGACAACAAATGGAATTGTTAATTTTCCATGTGATTATCACGGAAAATGGGTTATTCTCTTTTCCCACCCTGCAGATTTTACACCGGTATGTACAACAGAGTTTATGACTTTTGCAAAATACTACGATAAATTTAAAGAAATAAACACCGAGCTTATCGGGTTATCTGTTGACAATATCGAGTCACATAAAAGCTGGATTTTATCAATGAAGGAAAAAATGGGTACATATATAAATTTTCCGATAATTGATGATAAAGATGGTGAAATTGCAAGGAAATACGGAATGTTACAAAATGACACAAAAACAGTACGTGCTGTTTTTATAATTTGTCCAAAAGGCAATATCCACGCAATTATTTACTATCCCCAAACAGTCGGCAGAAATTTAGATGAAATTCTAAGATTAACAACCGCAATTCAAGTAAGTAAAACTTTTAATGTAGGAATACCTGCCAACTGGCAAGAAGGCGACGACGTAATTGTTCCTCCTGATAAAAAAGCATACCAAATGAGCGAAGAAGAAAAACAAGCACAAAACATAACTTGTCATGACTGGTATTTGTGTACAAAATCTATCTCAAAAAAAGAAATTGATGAAAAATTAAAAAATTTATAAATCCCAAAAACGGTTGATTTAAATAATGTCTGTACATAGTAAAATTTTACTATGTCGGGCATTATTTTAAAAAACTCATTGATTGATGCTGTAGGGGATTTATACTCAATTATTCCTCTTTTATTTTTAACTTTTCTTATAATAGAATTTATTGAATTTTTCTACTTTGATAAAATTTCTTCTTTTGTAGAAAAATCTGGCAAATATGCTCCTATAATAGGTGCCGTTAGTGCATCTTTTCCACAATGTGGTTTTTCAATTATTGCAAGTGTACTCTATATAAGAGGTTTAATCTCTCGAGGAACTTTACTTGCGGTTTATCTTTCAACATCAGACGAAGCAATACCTGTTTTACTTTCTGTAGCAGATCATTATAAACTTGTTTTTCCAATTATAGCCATAAAAATATTTATAGGAATAGTTGCAGGTTATTTCTTCGATTTCCTTTTCCCTAAAAAAAATACAATATTAAAACAAAATGTTAATATAGTACAAAGAGGCTGTTGTGAACATATTTTAGAAAGTAAGGACAAAAAAGATTTAATTATTCATCCTGTCATACACACAATAAGCGTTAGCATATTTATATTTTTAATTACCTTTGTTATAAATATAGCCATGACAAAATGTGGTTCTGCAGAAGCTTTGGGCAGATATTTGATGTCAAATTCAATTCTTGGGCCTACTGCAGCAGCTATCTTTGGTTTAATACCAAATTGTGCTATATCTGTAGCAATTATAATGTTGTATATAAAAGGTACAATTGGTTTTTGCTCTGTAATATCAGGACTTTGTGCCAATTCAGGTCTTGGAATATGGGTTGTAATAAGCAAAAACAAGGACATAAAGGATTCTTTTGTCCTTGTTTTATCACTATTTTTAATAAGCGCATTATCAGGAATTGGTTTATTTTTATTTCAAAAATTTATCTTATAAAATTTGTCCAAATTTTGTCTTCAATTCTTGGAATTTCTATGCCTTCTTTTTTGCCTGATTTAATACACTTTAAAATCCAAGCCATATTTTTTCCCAAAATACGCATTGTTTGCAAACCTTCTAAATCTTCTTCGACCTGTTCAGCTTTATTACCATGTACCATATTCCAATAACTCGATGATATAACAGGCATTTTATTAATCATAAAATGTTTCATAATAACATCTAAAGATGCTGTGGTCCCGCCTCGTCTTGCACTTACAACAGCACAAGCAGGTTTATAAGCAAAAGTGTTTGAGCTTGAGTAAAAAACTCTGTCCATAAAAGAAAGCAGTCTGCCTGAAGGATGAGCATAATAAACAGGAGAACCAAAAACAAAACCGTCGTAGTCTTTTGCCAATTCCACAAAAGTATTAACTTCATCATTAATTACACATTTGCCGATTTTTCTGCAAGCAGCACAGCCTGTGCAGTCTTTTACCTGTTCTTTTATGTGATAAATTGTTGTTTCAATTCCTTCTTCATTTAAGGACTTGGCAACTTCAACAAGAGCCCTATTTGTACAGCCGTCAGCATTTGGACTTGAGTTAACAAGAAGTACTTTCATTTTGCTTATCCTTTCTTTTGTAGTTTAGTGTCTTAATTGCATTTGCCAAAATGGCTATCCAAATTGCAATGTATAAATATCCTAAAATGTCTTGCCAGATAAAAATCCTAAGGAAAGTTATTTTTAGAGCATATAAAACAAATATTAGAATTGCCAACGCACACAATATGGTGTAAAAGATATTGTCTATCCTTGTTTTATAAATTCCAAAAAATAGCAAATTAACAAGCGGGTAATATGCTATCGAAAAAAACAGGCAGATAAAAAGTTCTGTAAAATAGGGTATTCCAAATGAATCTGCGGCTGAATGATAGACATATTTTTCAATATTTGCCATATAAGATAGCATATGAAAATTGCACATTAAAATATATGCTAAATTTATCCAAGTAAAGATGAAAGCTTTGTTTTTTATAAGTTTAATGTCTTTAAAATTGCTCCAATTTTTTATTTTGAATACAAGTGAGAACAATAGAAGACTTAATGATGCTGCAAACATCTTAAAAATAAAATTATAAATTTTATGCTCAGGGTTGCCAAATTTTGCAGTTGGAATTTTCATATCGAAATGCGGGTCAAGGGTTTGTACAAATTCTTGTGCCGCATTTCTGTCGGTATAAAAATCAACCAGTTGCAGATTTGTTTTAATCAGCAAAAATAAGCATAAAACAATACTTATTGTTAAAAATAATATTATCGGGTTTTTAAATATAACTCTAATTTTGTTATACAAGGTTTCTGAAAAATTCATCTTGTTCCCACTGCTTAATTTCTTTAATGCGTTTATTCTCAATTATTTCCATTAAAATTACATATAAGGCTATTGTATAGATTATTGAAATTAATAATACGCAAATGCCGCTTACCGGGTTTATTCTTCCCGACATGACAAAAAGCTGCAAGGCAACCCCATGGTTTAGTACCAAAACGCAAGAAGAGGCAATTCCCATAATTTCACATAATATTTTAACAATAGGACTGATAATAAACAAAAAGCTAAAAATTGCCCCTATTGGGAGCCAAGACAGGCTAAAAATCAGTTTAATTTTGCTGTATTTTTTATTTATCTCTTGCATAAAATTGTCCTAATGTTGAATTAAGTATAACATAATGCAAATATTATGGTATTATTTTTAAAGAAGCTGAGGTAATTTATTATGAGAGATGAAACAAAATGTTTACATTCGGGCTATACTCCCGAAAACGGTGGCCCAAGGGTAATGCCGATATATCAAAGTACAACCTTTAGGTTTAATTCGACCGATGAAATTGCGGCTGTTTTTGATGACCCGACACGCGCGCACATCTATTCAAGGTTTACAAACCCGACTGTTGATGTTGTTGAGAAAAAAATTGCGGATTTAGAGCACGGTGTTGCCGCAATGTGTACTTCATCAGGTCAAATGGCATCTTTAATGTCTATTTTAAATCTTTGCCAAGCAGGCGACAGCTTTGTAAGTGCAAGTGCAATTTATGGCGGTACGGTAAACCTTTTTGCCTATACTCTTAAGAAATTGGGTATTGAGTGTATCTTTGTTGATGTTGACGCCGATGAAGATGAAATTCAATCTAAAATTAAACCCAATACAAAAGCAATTTTTGGTGAAACCCTCACTAATCCTTCGCTTCAAATATTCGATATAGAAAAATTTGCAAAAGTTGCACACAAAAACGGCTTGCCGCTCATTGTTGATAATACTTTTGCAACGCCGATTTTATGCAAACCAATAGATTTTGGCGCAGATGTTGTAATTCACTCTACTTCAAAATATATGGACGGACATGCTCTTCAAGTCGGCGGTGTTATTGTTGATAGTGGAAAATTTGACTACACAAACGGTAATTTCCCCGAATTTTGTGAGCCTGACGAATCATATCATGGCACAATCTACACAAGAGATTATGCTTTTGCACCCTACATAATAAAAGCAAGAATGCAGCTTATGAGGGATTTTGGAGCATATCCTTCAGGACATAGCGGGTTTTTATTAAATTTGGGTCTTGAGACATTGGCAATTCGTATGGAAAGGTACTGCAAAAACGCACTTGCCGTTGCAAAATATCTTGAAGGACACCCTAAAGTGGAAAGTGTTAACTACCCCGGATTAGAAGGAAATAAATATCACGCTTTGGCTAAAAAGTACTTGCCTAACGGACAAAGCGGGGTTATGGCGGTTAATATTAAAGGCGGAAAACAAAACGGTATTAAGTTTATGGACAGTCTTAAAATGGCTTCAAATGAAGTCCATGTTGCAGACATCAGAACTTGCGTGCTTCATCCTGCCTCTGCTACTCACAGGCAACTAAGCGATGAGCAGCTTGTGGCTTGCGGTATTAACCCCGGACTTGTAAGACTTTCCGTTGGTTTGGAAAATCTTGAAGATATTTTAGAAGATATAAATACGGCATTAGATGCCATATAAATTTAAAAGGCTCATCAAATGATGAGCCTTAATAATTACTTTCCTTGAATAAATCCTAAAATACCGTTTATAAAGGTTAGCGGGTGAACAGGGCAACCTGCAATATATAGGTCTATCGGGTATTTTTCCAAAAATTCTCTGTTTAATTCGCTACTTTGTTGAAAAACTCCGCCCGATATTGCACAAGCACCACACAAAACGACAATTTTCGGGTCAGGTGTTGATTTGTAGCAATCTTCAAGAGCGTATGCCATATTCTTTGAAATCGGCCCCGTAATTACAAGACCATCAGCATGGCGAGGAGAGGCAACAAAATCTATACCGAATCTGCCCATATCAAAGTTTACGTTAGAGCAAGCGTTAAGCTCCATTTCGCAACCGTTGCAGCCTGCTGCCGACACTTGTCTTAACTTTAAAGATTTTCCAAAAACTCTTTTAATTTCTTTTCTGACTTCTATTGCGATTTTTGAGAATTCTTCCTGAGTCATATCTTCAGTTATTATCAAGTTTTCTCTTTTTGTGGTTGATAATTTGTAGAAGTTTGTAAAATCTATTGCACCTGTTTTGCATACGTTTTTACAGGCACCGCAGAAAGTGCATTTGCCCATATCTATTGATAAAGGATTAAGCTTTAGTGCGCCTGTCGGGCAAACATTTAAACAGTCTTTGCAGTTATTGCAGTTTGAATTACAAAGTTTTGGAAGCCCCCTGAATTGTTCTCTCATAGGAGCATTTTTAACATCTTTTATAAATTGGTTTCCTTGATATATTCTTGATTTTAGTGTATCAAACATAATTTTATTCCTTATAAATCACATCCACAGTAGGATAAATTAAAACTTTTATTACATAACGGGAAGTCTGAAACCCCGTTATTCCTTACGGCAAGAGCGAGCCCGTACCAGTTGTTGAAAGACGGATCTTTAATTTTATATCTAGAAAGTCTGCCATTCATATCAGTTAAGGCTATATGAACTATTTCGCCTCTCCAACCTTCGACAATTGAAATTGCCATTGAATCCGACCTTAACTGATTATTATTTTGTGTAAAAACTTCTTCCTTATATCCGTTTTTTAACATTTCAAGTATTCTTGTTGCAATTGACAATGATTCCATCGTTTCCTGATACCTTAGTTGAAATCTTGCATTAACATCACCCTTGCCCTTGAATATTTTTCTTGGCAAAGCAAGATTTTTAAAGCACTCATCTGCAAAGTCAAAACGAGAATCTATAACTATTCCGCAAGCACGAGCTGCCATGCCGACAAGCCCTATTTCACGTGCTTTGTCTTGACTAACAATACCTGTTTTTTCCAATCTTGACATAACAGATGTATTTTTAAGCATAGTTTTAACCATTCTTTCAACATCCCTCTCAACCTTTTCAAGTGTTTTTAATGCACGATCAATTTTTTCATTATCTATATCAAAGTTAACACCGCCAACACATATAAGACCTCTGCCAAAACGACTTCCGGAAAATTCAAGCATTGTATTAATCACAAGTGTTCTTGTTGCCCCAAAGACGGAAGCACCCATTAAATATGCTATATCACCGGCAATTGCGCCCAAATCACCAATATGAATTGCAGCCCTTTCCATCTCAAGCGCCAATGTCCTTATTAGCTGGGCTCTTTTTGTAATTTTCATATCCTTTAGAGTTTCCATAACTTTTGAATAAGCAAGGTTATGAGCAATAACACTATCTCCGCAAATTGACTCTGCAAGCTGATTTGTAGGACATTTAAGAATTAAATCTTCAATACCTCTATTTTGATATCCAAGCATAATTTCAAGATGGTAAACAGTTTCACCATTACACATAAATCTAAAATGTCCGGGCTCAATGACACCCGCGTGAATTGGGCCTACTGCCACTTGATGAACTTCTTCACCCACCATTTCAAAAAATTTATAATTTTTTTGATTTTTTCTTACAGGCTTTAACCAAGGATGATTAAGCGGTTTAATTCCAAACTGTTCATAAAATTCTCTTTCAAAAATATGAAAAGCAGGAATTATTTGTGTTAATGATTCATATTCTTTTTCTTCTGGTTCAAAAATTGCAGATGAAACATACAAATCGCCATTCTCATCGTCAGCAAGAATTACAAAAAGCTTTGTTTGACCATATCCCCAATTTTCACCAAAAAAACCTACCGGTCGCTTGTTTAAACTTATTATTTCTTCTCTTAAATCATTAACTTTAAGAGTTGGAATTTCATTAATATTAATTTTTGTATTATTCTTTGTTTTAATCCAGTTCATTTTATCACCCTCTAAAACCCTGCCACAGCACAGTTAATTATGTTATTTAAAAATGGTGGTATATAAATACCCAATGTAAATACTATTAAAAGCATAATAAATTGAGGTATAAACATACAAAGCGTAATCTTTTTACTGTTTTCTTTTACACTTTGAACTTTATCTTCACTTAATTTCCCAAAAGTCATCTTAACAGTTACTTTTGCAATTCCCCAAAGGATAATTGTTAAAAGCAATACAAATAAAGTGCAAAGCAAATAATGAGCATTGGCTATCATTGATTTAACCATCAAAAACTCACTTATAAACAAAACAGATGTTGGAAATGCACAAATTGCAAGAAAAGAAAACATCCATAGCCAACCTGTTTTTTTATCAGCTTCCATTATTGCACTTACTGATTTAATTCTTTTTGTAGAAAATAACTCAAGTACATTTCCTGATGTCAAAAAGAACGATGCTTTTGCAAGGGAATGACCTATCAAATGCAAAATAACAGCATACAGTGCAGCACCACCTAAAGCTGTACCTATTGCTAAAATTCCCATATTTTCAACCGAAGAATAAGCCAGCATTCTTTTATAATTCTTAATATGATAAACAAAAACTGCAGTCACGAAAAGTGATAGAAAACCACAAATTAGCAGCATTGTTCTTGCCCATTGGTCACATTGCGCTATATCTAAAATTTTAAACACCCTCACAATTATTAAAAATGCCGAGTTTAAAAGAGTTGCAGATAATAGCGCAGATATTGGGGATGGTGCTTCAGAGTGCGCATCAGGCAACCAGAAATGAACAGGGGCAAGACCCATCTTTGTACCGAAACCAAAAAGCATAAACACAAAAGACATTTTTAGCCAAAAAGTATCAAATGTTTCGGCATGTTTATATAATTGCGCAAAGTCAAGAGCATTTATATCGCTTTGAGCAATATTTAGGAAAATTATACCAACAAACGCAAGTGCTATACCTATCGAACAAATAAAGACATATTTCCAAGCAGCCTCTATGGCATGTTTTGTCTTATTAAAATATATTAAATATGCACTTGATAATGTAGTTGCCTCAACAAAAATCCAAGCAATACCCAAATTACTTGACAAAACAGTACCTGTCATAGCAAGAGAAAAAATCATTATCATAAAACAATAATGACCGATTTTTTTATCAGTATAATTTAGGGTTTTTATATATCCGTTATTATATATTGCAACCATTAAAAATACTAAAGACAAAATCATTAAAAATATAAGATTTGTATTATCCACCGTGAAATAAGGAATATTACTTTCTTTTCCTATTCCAAAAACCAAAAGTACACTCGAGAGTGCATGCAAAATAGCATATAAATTTACCATTGCACAATCAAAAACTCTTTTTTTAATTATTGCCATTAAAATACAGGCAACTATTGGAAATATTAATATTACGTTAATCATTGCTGTAATCCTTTAAATCTGACAGGTTAGAAACTTCTAAATCTTTAAACTCTCTATTAATTTCATTTATAAATAAACCAAGAATATAAATTGCAATAAATACATCAAGCAAAACACCCATGTTAACAAGGACAGGCATTTCTTTTGCAACGGATAAAGAAAGCAAGAAAATACCATTTTCCATTGTAATAAACTCAATTACGTTAGATATAATTTTATGTTTAATTGTAATAAGCCATAAACTTATAATAATTGTCGCAAGTGACACCCCAAAGTATAGAGGAGAAATCATTTTCATTGTATCCGAATTAAAGAAATGATTCGGCAATAAAAACCCGCAAAGCAAGATAATACTTGCACTTACAAGGCAATAAAAATGAGGTATATTCGCACTCACATCCCTGTTTGCATGTGTCTTTTTGAGGACTTTAAAAAGAAACCAAGGTATTACCAACGTTTTAACTATTAATGTTTCAATAGTTAAAAAAGTTATATTAAGCACACTTTGGTGTTCAAAATGACAAGCACAAATTAAGAATAAAAGTATACCTTGCATTACCAGCAGTCTAACATGAGATATAATTCTGCTTGTTGCTGCCAAATATAACATTGTAAGTCCAAAAAGTATTATAAAACCATTCTCCATATTTTTAGCCTCCAAACATCCTTGCGGCAACTAAAGAAAGTACAATAAGCGCAAACGAGCTCATAATAAAAATAAATTCAAAAACATGTGACATCCTTATTCTTGCTGTTGCTGATTCAATAGTCCCAATGATAACTGATATTAAAAACATTAAACCAATATAAGCAACAACAGAAAGCCATGTGCTAAGACCTTGCGGTATAACAATCGCAGCTATAAGCGAAGATAGTAAAAGCATCTTTATGCCACAAGCCCAAGTAATAAGAGCTAAATCTGATGCACAATTATCTAAAATCATAACCTCGTGTATCATTGTTAATTCAAGGTGGGTTGAAGGATCATCAACCGGAACCCTTGAACCTTCTGTTAAAATCATTATAAAAAGCACAAGCAGTGCAAATATAGAAATTAAAATTCCATATCCGCCGGAATTCTCAGCTATTTTTCCAAGCGCATCAAAAGTGTAATTTCCGCTAAGTGCCATAATAGAAGCTAATAACATAAAAAATGCGGGTTCTACTATTGTTGTGAAACAAGCTTCTCTTGATGCTCCCATACCTTCAAAACTGCTACCCGTATCCATTGCACCGATAAGCGAAAAGAATTTTGAAAAACTTAATATATAAGCAAAAACTACAAAACCTGCTTCAATATTAATTAAAGCGCTTGAGGAAGCAAGGGGTACAAACAAAGAAGCAAACAAAGCACTTGCAATAACAATAACAGGAGTAATTCTAAACACTGGGCTTGTAGTTTTACTTATTACAAAGTCTTTTTTTATAAGTTTCATAAAGTCATAAAACGGTTGTAGTATTGATGCTCCATGTCTTCCGCCCCAAAATGCTTTTGTTTTTTTAATAACACCTAACATTAAAAACGGAACAAATAAAACTATTAATATGTTTAAAATTTTAATTGCCATCTTGTCCTATCCTATAAACAAACTTCCAATTATTATTAATACCAAAAATATCAATCCGTATTTTATATAACTTTGAATGTTACCACTCTGTATGGTTTCAAATTTAGATAAAAACCACTCATCAAATTTAACAATCGGATTAATAATATAAGCTTCTTCAATATCATCAATGTGCAAACTAAAATGTGCTGATTTAGGAAACAACTGTCTTGGTTTTTCTATATCAAAAATCTTTTTAAATAAAGGTTTTAACATTGATAAAAAAGGGCTTGCATAAGAAGATGCACTATATTGCATACGATTGTTTGCTCTATCATATCCGCATCCCCAAGTTTGATACATAGAAATTTTATTTGAAAATTTATATTTTATAATCAAAAGTACCAATATAAACAATATAAATCCAAACGCACATAATGATATCGTTTGCATTAAATCCGAACAAGCCAATGTCGGTATAATATTTATGTTTGCAACAACAGATGCAGGTTTTAATACAATATCAAATATGTACTGTGGGAAAAGACCAATTAAAAGTGTAAGTATTGCTAAAAAACACATAGGTAATAACATCGACTTTTCACTGTCGGATGTTGGAGCTTTTGCCTTATCACTTCTTGGCATACCCAAAAATATTATACTGAAGGCTTTTGTAAAACATAAAACAGCCATTGTGCCAACAAGCGCTAATCCTGCTATAGAAAACAACATTAAAATCAACACAAAGAAATCTTTAAGCGCAAGTGTCTTTAACATAGAAAAATAAATTAAAAATTCACTTATAAAACCATTAAATGGAGGAAGAGCACATATTGCTACAGAACCTATTAAAAATAATGCAGCACTATAAGGCATTGGTTTTATTAATCCCCCTAAAATTTCAATATTACGGGTGTGTGTTTTAATATATACACTACCCGCACTTAAGAATAAAAGTTCTTTAAATATTGAGTGATTCAATATGTGCAAAATACCACCTGCAAAACCAATAAGCGCAAGTTGTGTTTGTCCATATGCAAGCCCCAACATACCAACACCGACACCTACTCCTATAATGCCAATATTTTCAATAGAGTGATAAGCTAAAAGTCTTTTTAAATCATGTTGAGTTATAGCATACAATACACCATACAGTGCTGATATGACAGATATTATAAGCACACTAAAAGCAAGCTCTTTAGATGGTGCAGCATAAAAAGACAAAACTCTTAAAATTCCATAAATACCTGTTTTAATCATTACTCCGGACATAATAGCGCTGACATGACTCGGGGCAGCAGGGTGAGCATCAGGTAACCAATTATGAAAAGGTACAAAACCTGCTTTTGTACCAAACCCTATAAATGCAAAGATAAAAACCAAATTAGCAAGGTGGGAATTTTCTTTTAAAACTTGTGCAAACAAACTAAAGTCGTAACTGCCGGAATTTATTGCACAAAGCGCAAATGCTATTATTATAAATATTACAGAAATGTGCATAAAAACAAGATACTTTACACCTGCTTTTAAAACGTCTTTTTTATCGGATTCGAATATAACAAGAAAAAACGAGCTCAAAGACATTATTTCCCAAAAAATCAAAAAAGCTAGAGCATTCTGACAACTTACAACAAGAAGCATAGAAGCAATAAGTAAGGGTAAAAATGTTAAATGAGAATTAATATTTTTTACTTTATCAAGATAAGGTTTTAAATAACCGTTTGCATATATTAAACCCATAAGACTCATAAGGCAAATTATAACTACAAAAAAAGCACTTAGAGAATCAAGCGCAAAATTAACAGTTCCAAAAATAGGACTAAAACTAAACTTAGCAGTTAAGCATTGTTCTTTAAAGAGTACATCAACTGCAGTGGTTGTGCAAAACAATGAGGCTATAAAGGAAAAAATACTTAATATCTTTACTTTATTTTTATTACCAAAAACACTTGCAATAAATCCACTAAATACGTAAATTAAAATTCCTGTAAAAAAACTACTCATACTTCCATCCCAAAAATTCGGCCGTGTGTATAACAAATGGTGTTATAAAACTAACAAAACTTAATGTCAAGTTTATATTTTATTTTATAAAAAATTGCTTGAAATTAAAATTTTTCGATATAAAATTTTTGTTGCAACTTTGGTCATTAACAACTTAATTTTTCTATACAGAGCCGTATAAGGACTATATGCACCGTATAATCGCAAAATTAATTTTGTGCGGATTGTTAGTGTTCAAAAAAGAGTTAATAGGAGAAAAAAATGGAAATGCAACAAAATTTAGATACAAAAGACTGTATCTCACCAAATCATGTAGCCCATGACATCGCAGATAATGTCATGCCCGCAAAAGCAAACTTCAGAAAATCAAAAACTTTTGTACTTGCAATAGCGGCAGGAGCCTTAATTGCTTTCGGTGCACAAGTATCACTCAATGTTATGACAGGAACAGAAGCCGTGAGTTGGGGTTTTGCAAAATTAATAGGCGCAATGACTTTTGCTACCGGTCTTATGATGGTTGTTTTAACAGGTGCCGAACTTTTTACTGGTAATGTTATGATGACTTTTTCGGTAATCGAAAAGAAAACAAGTCTTGCCAAACTTCTTCGTAACTGGACAATAGTTTACATTGGCAATTTTGTTGGTTCAATTTTACTTGCAACAATTATCTACTTTACAGGGTGCTCTCACAACTCTCATGAGGCTCTTGGTGTTTTAGGTTTAACAACAGCTTATACAAAAGTTAACTTAACTTTTGTCGAAGCATTTACAAGAGGCATCCTGTGTAATTGGCTTGTTTGCCTTGCAATCTGGATGGCATCATCCTCTCGTCATGTTATAGGTAAAATATTTGCGATATTTTTCCCAATAACAACATTCGTTGCATCAGGTTACGAACACAGTATTGCAAATATGTATTTTATCTCTAACGGTTTATTTTTAAAAGCAACTCCTGCAATTGCTGCAGCATCAGGATTAAGTCCGGAACAACTTGCAACAATAAATATTAAATCATTTCTTTTAGGAAACCTTTTACCTGTTACTTTAGGCAATATGGTTGGTGCTTTTGTATTTGTAGTTTTGCTATTTTGGACTGCATATTTAAGAGATGATCACGGAAAAGATATAAAATAAAAGAATAAAAGGCGCTCTAATGAGCGCCTTAAAAACGTTTTAAACATATGAAAAAAATATTAGCAAGTATTATATTTCTTTTATTTCTTACTCCTCAAGTTTTTTCTGCAGAGGAAGAAATTACTCTTGAAAAAAACCCTGATGGAGATTTTATTGAAAATATTACAGGTCAAACCAAAGAAGAATTTGAAAATAATATAAAAAAAGAAAAGGACACTTTTTTATCAAACTTAATAAATGCCCCAAAGGATGTTTGGGAACTGCAAATAGAGCGCACCGATGTCCCTTCGCAGTTACTTAAAAAACAACTTACAATGACTTTTGATAAGGGTCCTCTAGAAAGTTTTCATACTTGGGTAGCACTTCAAGGTAATATTACGACTCAAATGAATGAAAATTCGGATACTGACACAAAGTTCAATATGGCATTAATTAACATCATATTTGATGGAAAATTCAGAGGTGGCAAAGAAGGTTTTCGTTTAATGTTAGACCCTACTCCAACTCATGCACGCGGGTTTTTTCAACAGTTAATACAAGATGCCTATTTTGAAACAAACAGAATACCTCATCATAACATCTTGATCGGCAACTCTCGTCCTGGAGTAGGCTACGAAGGTGCACAATCTCCATACACTTTGCCATTTATTGCCCGCTCTCAAATCTCAAGAAACCTTGCAAACGTAAGGAAATTTGGGCTAAGAGTAAGGGGGGATTATTCTCTTGTTGATTACGATTTTGGCGGATACAGTTCTGATACCTTTTTTCAAGAATTTTTCCCCGGAGTTGAATTTGATGGATGGGTAAACATTAAACCACTTGGCAAAACTGATGGCAAGTGGGGGAAAGTTGTTGCAGGTGGAGGAATCGTTGCAGGTAAAAGGCATGATATTGACTATTTTATGACAGGTGCTGCCCTTAGTTATGAATATAAAAAATTCTGGGCAAGAGCGGAATATGCAAACTCAGATGGTTCAAATGGCGGTAGTGGACCGACAAATAAGGGAGCAGAAGGATTTTATGCAACAATTGCATACCATTTAACCAAAAAGATAGAACTCCTGGCAAGATACGATCAATTCAATCCAGACAAATCCAAACATGACAACAATCAAAGAGAATACTCTGCAGGCATTAACTATTATTTAAAAGGGCAGGCACTAAAGCTTATATTTAACTATGTATACTGTCAAAACGATGCAAAACCAGATTCACATAAATTAATTGTCGGCACACAAATTGTTTTATAAAATCTGTAAAAAAACTTAATAATTGTTTTAAAATCCTAAAGTTTAAAAAAAATAAAACCGTTAACCTTTTAGTAAAACTATAAGGAGTAACAATATGTCAGGTGAAAGTATTACTGCAAACTTACTTAAAAATTATTTTACATCAAGAGCACAAAGTGTAGATAAAGTTGCATCTAATGTTAATTCAAATAATAGTGCAATAAGTGGAACAAAGAAAATCACTACTTTTGAATATAATCCGACAGATAAACAGCAAGATGTGTTTGTATCAAATAATACTACAAATAAAGGTACTAAAGGATACACTGTTTCAGGTACAGATCTATCGGGAGGACTTACAAACGCACTAAAAGAAGTTGGCGGCGAAAAAGCAGATCTGTCTAAAGTTTGGGTTCAAGATAATGGTGATAATAAAGTTACATATGGTTTTAACGATTCAGACGGTAATAAAATTTACGTCAGGTATCAATTAGATGAAAAAGGTAACGCCACAGAGATCAAAAGAACAGTACAAGGTAAAGATGGCTCCAGCGTTTCAACAGATGCTCAAGGAAAAGTTGACAGCACTGAAGATATCGACAGCAAAACCATGGATAAAATCCAAAATGCACTCGGTTCGAGCTATGATTATTCAACCGCAGAAGTACTAGGTGTAAACAAAGACGGAAGTACAACTTACCATGTAAAAGATGCACAAGGCAATGATGCATGGGTAAGGTATGATATAAACGGTAATGAAACAGCCCGTACAATAGAAACACAGAATAATGAAAGATATTCTATCTACGCAGAAAATGATGAAAGAGGAACAAAAGGCAAAACAACTTTTGTTCAAAGACAAGAGATAGATGGCAAACTTATTGATATAGAGGGTACATATTTAGATTCAGATAAAGTAACCTATCAAACACTTACTGATACACAAAGCGAACTAAACTTGTATAATGATGTTTATGGTTCGATTGTCGACACAGAAGAACTGGAACCTGATATTGCAAATATTTTAGAAGCTCTACCCAGCAGAAATGACTTATTAAACCTTTTAGATAGTTCAGGTTCACTGCTTGGAACTATATTCGGAGAATACGCAACCGAAAAAGCTATTGAAGAAATAGAAGAAGCAATTGAAAAATCAAATGAGCCCTACTTGGAATAAATACTAATCCAATGCTAAACATAGCCTAAAAATTGTGTTATGACAAAATTTATGTTATATTTTTTCTAAGTAATTATGGAAAAAATTGTCAGCACAAAAAAAGCTATAAGTTTAATTAAAGACGGTGCAACTATTATGGTTGGCGGGTTCTTAAGTTGCGGTGCTCCTGATAAGTTAATTGACGAACTTGTAGCACAAGGCAAAAAAGACCTTACAATGATTTGCAATGACACATCTTACCCTAACGTTGACAAAGGTAAAGTCATTACAAACAAACTTGCAAAAAGAGTAATTGCAGCCCATATAGGTACAAATCCGGAAACAGGCAGGCAAATGCACCAAGGTGAAATTGCCGTTGAACTTATACCTATGGGTACTCTTGTTGAAAAAATTCGTGCAAAGGGTGCAGGTTTAGGTGGCGTACTTACCCAGACAGGGATTGGAACAATATTAGAGGAAAATAAAAAAATAATCGAAGTTGACGGTAAAAAATTTATTTTTGAAAAACCGTTAGGTGCAGACTTTGCTCTAATATACGGTACAAAAGTTGACAAATTCGGCAATGTTTCATTTTATGGCACAACAAGAAATTTTAACACCGTTATGGCAACTGCTGCTGATACTGTTATTGTACAGGCAGATGAAATTGTTGATTGCCTTGACCCAAATGAAGTTGTTATACCAGGACTTTTTATAGATTACATTGTTAAACGCGAGGAAAATTAATGCCTGTTGCACAAGCTGAATTAACAAAAGAGAAAATAAGAGAAATTATTGCCAGAAGAGCATCACAAGAATTTAAAAAAGGTGATATTGTAACTCTTGGAATTGGTTTACCAACAGAAATTGCAAATTATATTCCTGACGAGGCAGGTGTAATATTTCAATCCGAAAATGGTCTTTTAGGAGCAGGCAGACTGCATCAGGGTGAAAGTCCGGACCCAAGAATAATTAATGCGGGTGGAGCATTTGTTGAGCCAATAAAAGGTTGTTGTTTTTACGACACACAAATGGCATTTACAATTATGCGGGGAGGCCATATTGATGCAACTGTTTTAGGTGCATTGCAAGTAGATGAAGAAGGAAACCTTGCAAGTTGGATGATACCAAATAAATTTGTTCCTGGCATGGGCGGTTCAATGGATCTTGTTGTAGGCTCAAAAAGAGTAATCGTTGTAATGGAACATTTGTCAAAAAATCAAATAAAAATTGTAAAAAAATGTGATTTACCACTTACCGCATCAAAAGAAGTTAATATGATAATCACAGAAAGATGTGTCTTTGAAGTCACAAATCAAGGACTTTTAATGAGTGAAATTAACCCGATATTTACAATAGAAAATATAAAATCATCTACAGGTGCTGATTTTAAAATCAGTTCTAGTCTTAAAAAAATGTGCTGATTTATTTATATTTTTCAATATATTTGTTTACATCAAATTTTTTGCTTGTTGAATTATATGTCATAGTACGTATTTTACCTGTCAAATATCTGCTTGAAAAAGCTCTGTCATGCAATGCTCCTATTGACCATAAAATTGCCGTATACCCGCTTGCAGATGGTGCATCGTATGCGTATTTATCATTTAAATAAATTGCAATTTCTAATGCTTCTTGAGCAGTTTTCGTCCATTTCAAGAACTGTTTTGCCCAATACATTCTTAAATACCCATGAATTACACCTTCTCTTATAAGCTGTTTTTGCGCTGCATTCCAAAGGGCATCATTTGTTTTTGAATTTTCAAGATCCACTTTTGAATAAATATGCTCTCTTAAATCATCTTTGTGCTTTTGAAGACTGTCTTTTGCCCAATTTGGTATACATTTTAAGCTTTTAAAATCCTTACAATAAAGACAAAAATTATCTGCAAGTTCTTTTCTTATAATTAATTCTTCAAGAAATGCCTCCTTATTGATATCAGCAGCATTTGCACTAATTACTTCTAAAACTACTCTTTGCGCTGATATAAAACCTAAGTTTAAATATTTAGACAACCCTGACTGAACATTTACACTCGGATTATTTCTAAATTTTTCATAGTATGGTAATTTCTTTTCTATAAAATCTGCAACTACAGGGGAAATTTGTGATTCCTCCTTATATTTTGTCAAAAATGAGGCAATGTTTCGGTAAATTTTTCTTCTGAGAGTTGATGCGCCATATTCTTGATTATGCGACAAAAACCTTGCAGGTATTATATTATGAGAATCAACTTCATAAACTTTAAAATCAACATTTTGCAGATAATTCCTGTTTAGAATAGGGTTAAAATCAATAACAAGAAGAGCAATAGGTATTTTTTTTAAATATTCCAAAAGTTCATTTTCATCTTTTTTAAATATTTCAAAATCAATTTTATTTTTCAAAAATTCTGCCATAACTTGTTCTATCTGGTTATTTATAAAATCATCTTTTGGCCTGTAAGAACTCGATTTTATGGAACATATTATTTTGTATGGAAGGTTCATTTTTTTTGAAACTTCTTTGCAAAATTGCAGTGAAAAATTATCATATGGGCGAATTTCTCTTTCCATAAGATAAATAATTTTTCCTTTTTTTATATCCTTTTGATTAAAATCATATATCCGTGCAGGGTTTAAATTTTTTTCACATAACAAATTTGTTGGTATATAACTTAAAAGGGTATTTCTTATAATTCTTTGCATTAAATCAGTATGTATTAGAAAAAATTTTAAAACATTACAGAAAAGTTTAATTTTTTAGCAAATTTAAAAACAACTTTGCACACTTTGAAAGCGGTGAATTTTTTCTCCAAGCGAAAAGTACTCCCGCTTCAAGCGTTGGTTTTAGAGGTTTAAAACAAAGATTGCTTTTGCCTGTAAAATTAATCAGTTTGTCTATACAAAGAGCATAACCAAAGCCTTCATCCACCATAATTGAGGCGTTGAATAAAAGGTTGTAAGTGCCTACTATGTTAAGCTTTTCAAAGTCATCTCCAAGCCAGCCCGAGATTAAATTTTTGACTAAAAATTGCCTTGAAGAAAGTATGGGTATGCCTTTTAAATCTTTTGGGGTTATAAAATTCTTTTTGGCAAGCTCTGCATCTTTTCTCATTAAAACACCCCACTTGTCCTTTTGAGAAAGGCTAATAAAGTCAAACTCTTTTTTGTCAAAAGGTTCAATAAAAAGTCCAAAGTCTAACAAACCCTTATCCAGCTTTTCTTTGACGTCTTCGCCGTTTCCGCTGTAAAGATGAAATTTAATATTTTTATATTTTAAGGTAAATTTTTTGGCTGCCTTCGCAACAACTCTCATAGCATCTGTTTCGCCGCCACCAATATATATTTCTCCCGCTATATTTTTTTCATCATACAAAAATTCACTTTCTGTTTTATCTGCAAGTTCAATAATCTCTTGAGCCCTTGCCATAAGGAGTTTGCCCTCATCGGTGAGAGTTATTTTTTTGTTTCTTTTGCCGCGGATTAAAAGTTTTGTCTTAAGCTCGTTTTCTAAATCCATTAGTTGGCGAGAAAGTGTCGGCTGTGTTATGTGCAGTACCTGTGCCGCTTTTGAGATACTTTCCTGTTGCGCTGTTGCTAAAAAATATTTTAAAACCCTTAGTTCCATTGTTTAATAATAAATATATTTTATATGCCTGTCAAGCATATAAAACTATACTATATAAGTATTTGCTATTTATTAAAACATGGTAAATAATCATAAAAACAGAGGTGTTAAATATGAATTTTAAAAAGGTTGTAACTTTTGCTTTGATTGTTGCCCTAATGCAGTCAAATACGCTATGTGCCATAAGTTTGGAAAGGAAAAAAATGACAAGAGAACAAATTTGCAAAGATAATTTTGAAGCTCTTTTTAATACAAAATGGAATCCAAATGTCGGAGATGACCCCGAGATGATGTCTGTTTTGCAAAAGTATATTTTTGGCGAGGTCTTTACAATCGGTAAGTTAGATAACAAAACAAGGGAAATGCTAACTGTTACAACGCTTACTGCTCAACAAACTTTGCCGCAGCTTAAAGCGCATATAAATGCTCTTTTAAATACCGGTGCAACGCCAAATGAGGTAAGAGAGGTTATTTATCAATGTGCACCTTTTATCGGTTTTCCAAAAACGCTTAACGCAATTAGTGTTATGAATGAAGTCTTTGTTGAAAGGAAAATCCCGCTCCCGCTTGAAAACGCATCAACAACAAATGAAAATAACAGGTATAAAGAAGGTCTTAAAATACAAAAACCTCTGTATGGCGATGAAATTAAAAATTCTCTGGAGGGTTTACCAAATAATGTCGGAGATAAAGTCGCCCGCCTTTTAAGTGAGGTTTGTTTTGGTGATTTTTATACAAGAAAAGGGCTTGACCTTAAAACAAGAGAGCTTTTGGTTTTAGCAATTTTGATAACCGACGGCAGTGAAAATACTCTTAAAAGTCATATAAAAGGAAATTTAAAGGCCGGTAATACAAAAGAAGATATTGTATCCGCGATAATTCAGTGTATGCCATATGTAGGCTTTTCTAAAACCTTTAAGGCATTATACATTTTTAAAGACGCAATAGGAGAAAATATTATGCAACAACCTTTTAGTCAAGGCGAAATTAATCCGTACAGTGAATATTTTACAGGCGTAACACACTTAAATATGCTTGTTCAAAAGGATGAAATGTGGAATTCCTCTATTGGTAACGTTACTTTTGAAAAAGGTGCAAGAACAAACTGGCACAAGCACTCGGGCGGACAAATTCTGCTTGTAACGGCAGGTGAAGGCAGATACCAAGAAAAAGGCAAGGAAATTCAAATTTTAAAAACAGGCGATGTGGTAAAAATTCCAAAAGATGTTGTTCACTGGCATGGTGCAGCTCCTGATTGTGAATTTGCGCACATTTCAATAGAAACAAATATTCCAAATAATCAAACAACTTGGCTTGAGAAGGTTTCAGACGTTGAGTATAAGTAGGTAAATAATGAATTTAGAAAAATTTTTACAGCATTTAAATTTAGGCAAAGAAGTTGTCGCCAATAGCGAAGAGCATAAGTATATGTCTTATTTGGCTGATGAGGCAATGAAATTATCACACAAGCTTAATCATAAATACAATCCGCCAAAAGTTGTGTGCGAGTTATTTTTTAAGCTTATAGGCAAACCTGTTGATTATACTTTCAAGCTCTTTCCACCCTTTTATACCGATTGCGGAAAAAACATAACGGTTGGAAAAAATGTTTTTATTAACTCTTGTTGCCATTTTCAGGATCAAGGGGGAATTGTTATAGGTGATAATGTCTTAATCGGGCATAATGTAGTAATCGCAACGCTAAATCATAATCAAAATCCCGAAAAAAGGGCGTCAATTTTGCCTAAATCGGTTAAAATCGGCAATAATGTTTGGATTGGCTCTAATGCAGTAATTTTGGGCGGGGTTGAAATTCAAGACGGTGCAATAATAGCAGCCGGTGCGGTTGTTGCGAAAAATGTTTTAAAAAATACGATTGTAGGCGGTGTTCCTGCAAAGGTTATTAAAGAAATTGAGGTGTAGGTTATGTTTAGAGCAACTATTATTGTATTTTTGTTAATATTTATTGTAGGAGTAAGTAATATGAGTTTTGCAAAAGAAAACAGTTGGGATAAAGTTTTTGAAAAATCCGACAAAGTAGAAGTTAAAAAAGTTCATTTTAAAAACCGTTTCGGGATAACTCTTGCGGGCGATATGTATTTGCCAAAGGATTTAAAGAAAGGCGAGAAGTACCCTGCCATTGCAATTTCAGGCCCGTTTGGTGCCGTTAAAGAACAGGCTTCGGGGCTATATGCTCAAACGCTCGCTCAAAGAGGATTTATAACTCTTGCTTTTGACCCGAGCTATACGGGCGAAAGTGAAGGTACGCCAAGAGATGTTGCATCACCCGATATTAATACAGAGGATTTTTCGGCTGCTGTTGATTTTTTGTCAAATGAAGAAAATGTCGATGCAGAAAAAATCGGAATACTTGGTATTTGCGGTTTTGGCGGTTTTGCCCTAAATGCAGCTCAAATTGATACAAGAATTAAAGCGGCGGTAGCTTCGACAATGTATGATATGACAAGAGTAAGTGCCTTTGGTTATAATGATACTGTTGATGAAAATGCACGCTACGAGCTTAAAAAGAGTTTAAACGAACAAAGAACGAAGGACTTTAAAAATGGTACTTACGCTAAAGCCCAAGGCTTACCGGATAAACTAAAAGGGGATGAACCGCAATTCGTAAAAGATTATTGGGATTATTACAAAACAAAAAGAGGATTTCATAAAAATTCCATAAACTCAAACGGCAAGTGGAATACAACCTCAACTCTTTCGCTTATAAATCTGCCGATTTTAGCTTATGCTAATGAAATAAGAACGCCGATTTTAATGATACACGGTGAAAATGCCCACAGCAGATATTTTAGCGAAGACGCTTTTAAAAAATTAAAAGGCGAAAATAAAGAACTTTTAATTGTTAAAGATGCAAACCATGTGGATTTGTACGATAACCTTGATAAAATACCTTTTGATAAGATAGAATTATTTTTTAGAGAAAATTTGAAATAAAAACGTATTTTTGCTAAAATTACATAAGATTTTGCTAAATATTGGCTTGATGGTATGGAATTGTCAAAACACCTTAAAAAGGTAAATTTTGAAAAATATTTAAACAAACTCAACAAAAAACTCAAAAATAAAACTGTAATAATATATGGTACAGGTTTATTATTTCAGTGCGTAAAAGAAAACTATGACCTATCAGGGCTTAATATAATTGGTATAAGTGATATCAAATATAATGAAAATCAAGAAGGGCAGTTTTTTTTAGGTTATAAAATAATTCCCAAAAAAAATATTCTAAATTATAAACCTGATGTTGTTCTTGTTGCAACACTTAGATATCTTAGAATTATAGAAGATTTTGAAGATAAATTTTTTACCAATTCAAATGTAAAAGTTTATCCACTTGTAAAAGTTCCGTTTTTGGATTTAATAAGAGAAATCTGGAGTAAATAAAAATGTATTTGCCTTTTTATAAAATTGCTAGAACATTAGCACTTTTTGCTCCATCAAAATATAAATACCTTATAAGGCAATGGGGATATGACAATAAGGTAAAACAAAATTTAAAATATATAAATAATAACAAAAAAAGAGTTATAAAAAAACTTAAAAAAGACATTAAAAAAAGAAGACTAAATGTTGTTTTCTATGTTTACGACCATACAAAATGGAAATGCCAAAGCTTATATGAATTAATGGAAAAAAGTAAAGATTTTAAACCTTGCATTTTTGTTACAAAAAATTGTGCCAAAAAGGAGAATTTTAATTTCCAAACAAATAATGACTTAAAAAAAGTTTTTAATTTTTTTAAATTAAAAAATATGCGAGTTTTTTTAGCCTATGATACATATAAAGAAAAGTTCATTCCCTTTAAAAATATGCCATTAAAACCTGATATTATTTTTTATCAGCATCCATGGTATGTGCAAGAAAGTCAAGGACCTGTTGTATGTTCTAAATTTGCTCTTACTTGTTATGTACCCTATTTCATAGCAACATCAATTTCTCAAACAGAATATTGTTTAAGATTTCACCAATATGTACAAAATCATTATGTACTTAATGAATTGGTCAAAAATTTTTACTCTAAAAATACGCCAAATAAAGGGGTAAATATAAAATCTGTCGGGCATCCGATGTTAGATTTTTTCTATTTAAACAAAAATAAAACCTTCGCAAATGAAAATTATGTGATATATGCGCCGCATTGGTCTGTGGATAATAAAAATGTTCTTTTTTGGGGTACTTTCTTATGGTGCGGACAATTCATACTTAATTATGCAAAAAAACATCCTGAAATTAATTGGGTATTTAAGCCACATCCCTGTCTTAAAGGATACCTAAAAAATAATAATTATTTAACTAAAGAGGAAATAGAGCAGTACTGGCAAGCTTGGGCAAAAGTTGGTACAATTTGCGAAAATGGTAATTATCTTGATATATTTATGCAATCAAAAGCAATGATAACTGATTGCGGTTCCTTTGAAACAGAATATCTTTTGACAAAAAAGCCCCTTATTCATTTAAAATCTGCAGGTGCCATGCCATTTAACCCATCTGTTGAAAAAATCGTACAGACTTATTACAATGTTCAAAATATTGATGAGTTAAAGGAAACATTAGATAGGGTTGTTATAGAAAATATTGATGATAAAAAACAAGAACGTATAGAAATTATAAGAAAATTGAATTATGAAAATAATTTTGCCGCACAAAATATTATTGATGATCTTTTAAAAACTCTTTTGTGATTTTCTAATATAAATACTTCCACTACCTAGGTTTACTGGCAATTTTGTTGCAACATTATTTTCTTTTAAGTAAGCTTTTATAAAATCACTAAAAAACTCTATTTTAAAATTTTTATTATACATCAAAAAAGCCCGCAGCATAAAAGCTTCATTCCAAAACCTTCTTTGTACAAGCCACTCTTTTGGATATGAAAAATTATTAAATACATCATGAAAATGCACAATTACCCCTTTATTAAGTTTAGGGATTATCTCAAAAAATATTTTTAAAACATCACTGTTTATTTTTGCAACATGGCTTGAATCCACAAAAAGAATGTCGCTTTCTTTTAACTTAAGAAAAATATTTATATTAACATCCTGGAGCCTTTTTTCTTGCACTTCAATATTTTCTATACCCACACCTAAAACTTCTTTTAACCTTTTTGGATTTGGTTCAATACATGTAAGTTTTATTTTATTTTTAAAAAACTCCTTATTTACATCGAGCATAAAACCTGTTGAGTATCCTGATCCTATTTCGATAATCCTTTCAGGTTTATTTTTCAGCATCATCCCATAAAGACAGTATGCATCGTAAGGATGAAACCAAATATTATTAAGATAATAGTGTTTTTTATTAATTTTATCTCTAGGAATTTTTATCTTACTGTAAACATCTTCAAAATATTTTAAATTTTCTAACTGAAGTTTTAAATTTAAATCTATACCTTCAAAACAAAGCTGTCTTTCATCGAATTCTTTTAAACATATAGCCTCATTTATATCCTGAGATGACGGAAGCGCAGAATAGTAATGACCAAATGGATACCTCTCTTTAATGGAACCATTATTAAAAGCATTGCCTGCATCTTTTATAATTTGTTTATTAATTTCCCTTACAACACTATTGCTTAAGGTTAATGTTTTTACACTCCCATATGAATTTAAAATACCTTTGAGAAATTTTGCATGTGAAACAGAAGCTATTATATATAAATCAATTTGTTTATTTTCTACAGCATTTTTTGGGTCCAAAATTTTAATACCTTCAAAAAATCCCGTCTTTACAGAATCAATAAAACAGACTACATTTATATCGGGACGCTTTTTTATAATATTTTCATAAAAGTATTTAGCAATTATTGAAGTTGAAAAAATTGCAACTTTAGCATTTTTTTTAATTTTTTCCGAAAAACTATCCATTTACATCCCTTGCAAAAAGACTTGGCGGTATTATATCAAAAAAATATTTACAAATAAAGTTTTATGTGTAAATATCTATTTATGCCTTTAATATCAATTATTATACCTGTTTATAACACGGACAAATATCTTAAAAAATGCTTGAACAGCATACTTTCTCAATCTTTCAAAGATTTTGAAGTAATTTGTGTTAATGATGGCTCAAATGACAACTCGTTAGAAATTTTAAACTTATACCGACAAAAAGACGAGAGAGTTATTGTTATTTCAAAAAATAATGAAGGGCAAGGAATAGCAAGGAATAAAGGTCTTGAAGTCGCAAACGGCAAATATGTAATGTTTATAGATAGCGACGATTGGCTTGAAAATTATGCTCTTGAAAAATTTTACAATAAAATGGAAGAAGATAAATGCGACGTTTTACTTTTTAATGTATACAGATATATCGATAAAACAGGCGAAAGATCGCATTACCCTTATGCAACAAAATATTTACAAGGTTTTGAGAACAGAGTTTTTGAACCAAAAGATGCAATAAAATATCTTTTTTGCATTCCTGCATACCCTTTTAAAATATATAAAAAGTCAACACTGGATAAACTCAACTATCATTACGAAAAAGGTACTTTTTGGGAAGACCATCTCCCGCATTTTGTTGTTTTGTCACAAGCAAACAAGATAAGCATTCTTGATGATTATTTATACAATTACAGGCTACATACCTCGTCTGTTACAGCAAATGCGGCAAAATTTGCAGATACTATTTTGGAAAATTTTCGCATCTGTGAAAAAGAGTTAAAAAAATATGACAACTGGGAAATAATTAAACCATACTTTGTAGCCAGAAAAATCAAAGTCGCACTTAATTATTTTGAAAAATTTGACCATTGCTCAAAAGAAAAATGGTATAAAAATATGCAAAAACTTTTTTGCTATATAAGAAAAAACTATATGGAAGATTTAAAAAAAATAGATTTTAATTTAAATAAATTTAATAAAATTTACTATATGCCTTATGTTTTTTACAATTTTTATTCAAAAATAAAAATAACATTTAAGATTATGAATTTGTATTTAAGACTTAATAGATTTTAAAAACTCAAATTTTTGTTTTAAAGTTAAATAGAGTTTTTTATATTTTTCCCTTCCGGTTATTTTTTTTCTAAAGAACCTTATTACTTCATTTATTGCTATATCCTTACATAAATCACTTTCAACTTTTTTTCTATAAGCAAATTTCAAAAGAATTTCCCTTAATTTAAAATCAAAAGTTCTTTTTTTGCGTAAATTTTTATTTAACATTTTATTGTTCAAATGAGGAGAAATTATTATATCATTAGGCATATTTAAAAAGTTCTTATATTGCCTTTGCGCATATTCCAAACCATTATTTTGAATTGTAATTTCTGTATCTTCAAATTTTATCTTTTTAAGAGGAAAAATCATTTCCTCATTAAAAAATCCCTCAAACCTCAAGAGATAATTGTCAATGTTATCTAAACCATAGTATATTTTTTTACCGTTTTTATCAAAAAACGGACTTGTCAACCTTTGATTATCAAAAAAATCTATAATTTTTTGATAATTATCAAGCATGTATTTTTTCTTATTTATAAAATCTATATATTTTCTATATTCCTCACCAGTATAACTTTCACTATATCTGTCGTGGGGAAAAATATCAATATTTACACAGTCAAATATACTTGTTCCAAAAATAATTTGCACATGATGTGGTGTTCTTGAAAATATAAATTGTTTAGGATATTTTCTAAGAAATTTATCCCATATTTTAAAACGATTATCAGAAGAAAAATAAAGATACTTTGCCGGTATTTGAATATAGTTAATTTCACAGAATTTTAAAAAGCGCTCAAAATCATCTCTCATCATACCTATATCAAAATCATCATCCCAAGGTACAAATCCATTATGTCTTATTGAGCCTATAAGTGTCCCGCCAATAGGAAAGTATTTAATATTTAACTTATCAACTTGCTCTATTATTTTTTTACAAAATTCTAATGTTTTTAGTTGGTATTTTCTTAGCATGCCAGTTGAAGGCTTTAAAGTTTTCGCATCAATGGTTTTATAAAATTCGTCATATTCTTTTACAAGTTTTTTATATAATTCTTTATAATTATTTTTCATAAATTTCACCTAAAATAATATTTGTTTAATTATAAAATCTAAAGTAGGCTTTAAAAGTCGTACTACATGCTTGTCCTCATTTTTTGTATTTATAATTATTCTATATTTTATATTGTTTATGATTCTTTCATAATCTTTAAGATTTACAAAGATAATGTCATAATCTTCATTTTTTAATTCTTCCGGCGAAATGACCGGATATGAAAAAAATGTTTCATCAGAATTTTTCGGATATTTTGCATCACAAATCTTAACTATATTAAGCTTTGATAAATCAAAATTTTCAAACAAAATTTTACTCATAATTCCTGCACCATACAAAATAATCTTTTTGTTTTTATATTTTCCAGCAAGCTTATTAATTTGTTTTTGCGAATTTATTTGATTATAATAATCTAAATATGAACTAGGCACTTTTATTCCCTTTCCATAGCTCTCCAGGTATCGCATACAGTACAGTTTCATGTGTTTTAGGACTATAGTGTCCAAGACAAAATATATAGTTTTTATCTTTAAGTAAATTAAACAAATACAGCGGTATTTTTGTAAGATCATCTACACTGTGGTAAATAGATATTGCAAGTTGTGCCCTGTCATGTAAAATTGTTTCTTTGGCACCCTCTAGGGCATATTGCTCCGAACCTTCAATGTCCATTTTTATAAAATCCACCTTTTTAATATTATTTTGTTTTTTAAATAAATCTATTGTTGTAGTTTTAATTTTTAAAATAATATCAGTATCTTTTATACTCCTGGATGCATTTGAATTTTCAATATAAGAGCCTGCATTATTATTAGGTGTTTCAACAAATTGAAGTTCTTCTTCTTTATTCCAAAGACCTTTATGAATAATTTGTGCTTGAGGAATTTCTTCTTTTATAAAATAATCATAAGTTTCATTTTTAAAAGTTTCATACATTGGATCAAAACCATAAATGGCTTTTAAATTCTTAAAAAATTTTTTATAATTAAAAAACTGTATTGCATTACAAATACCACCGTCAAAAACAGTTTCAATTGCACCGTAATCGATATATTCAAAATATTGTTTGTGATAATTTCTAATCGGTCCGTAGATACTTATATTATTTGTTTTCAAGACATATTCTCTTAATTTATCAGGTTTTTTTGCAAGCCAAAAATCACATATCATTTTATAAAGTTCTTTATCTTCTTCTCTTTTAAATATTTTAAGTACTTTTTGCATATCATCAATGTAATTTTTTAACCTGAAATATTTTTCTAGTTCCGCAGAAATTAAGATATAAGGAATGTTAAAAAAAGAGAAAAATTCAACAAGTTCATGGTTTTTTGTTCTAACACTCATTAAAATTAAATCAAAGGTGCTTTTAACATTTTTTATTTCTTTTAGATTGTAAATTTTAACACCATCAAGTTCTCCGTTAATGTTTGAATCCATATAACAAATTATTTTAACATCAGGACGGATATTATTTATATACTTTCGCAGTTCTAATCCTACTGTGCCGGCACCATAGATAGCAATTTTTGAATTATAAGGTATTTTATCAATTAAACTTTTCTCTTTTTGCATTTTAGCCTCTATTTTTTAATTTTATCAGTAAAGAAAGCTGCCATTTGATTAACTTGTAATTTCACGGGATTATTTTTTAACCTTTGCACATTAACAGACTGTGCTATTTCTTTTGGATTCTTTATCCCGAGCTTAATTATATCTTGTTCAAGACCTATATTTTTAAACAAATTATCAAAATATTCGTCAATGTCTTCTATATTTAAAATTTCTTTAATTTCTTGAACAGTTTTTCTTACATATTCTCTACCTCTTTGATCAGTTACTTTTTGAGCTTTTTCATTCACTTTCATAAGCTCTTTAATACTTAATGATACAGCATGTCCATGAGCCAGATTATAATCTGTGGTTATTTTATAAGACAAAGCATGCGCTGCAGTTGTTTTAGAAATATTTATTGCCTTTCCGGAAAATAAAGCAGCAATTGCCATTTTTTGGGCAACGTTTTTATTATTAGAATTAACATAGGCACAAAGATATTCCCTGCAAAGCTCCATTGCTTTTTTTGCATAATACTTACTTTTTTCATTTGAATTCGTTGACCAATAAGATTCTATGGCTTGGCATAGAGCATCTACAGCACAACAGGCTTTTAAATATTTTGGACTGTCTTTAGAAAAACGCCCATCTACTATCGCATAATCTGGTAAAATACTTTGATTTTCAAAAGAATATTTTTTACCTTCGATATATATTACTGCAAATTTTGTAACTTCTGCACCCGTTCCTGCAGTTGTAGGTACTGCAACAAGGGGAGTCATTTTAATGCCATTATTTACATTAATTGCTTTATCAGGAGTTATTTTATTATCATAACAATATCTAAAAAGTTTTGCAAAATCTATAACACTGCCACCACCTATTGCAAGAATAAAATCAAAATTAGTTAATATTTTAAGTGCTTTCAGAACCTCAGATGACTTTGGGTTTGGATTAATGTTATCATATATATTATAATTAGCTCCTTTTAACTCCATATTTATAAGTTTTTCAAATCTTTTAAAACAACTTTTTGTACAGAACAAAAGAACATTTTTTGCGTTGTGTTTTTTTATTATTTTGGAGAGATTTTTAAAAGAATTTTCTTCTTGAAAAGTTATATTTTCATTTAAAAATTCCATAAATATTTTTTTATTTTCACAAGGCTTTTCCTTTGGCCTGCCTAAATCTTTTCTTGCCCCACATTTAACTTTTATTTCCAGTAAAGAAGGACCTTGTGAATTAATGAAATTTTTAAGCACACTTTTTAACTCTTTTAAATTTTCTGCCCTATAAGAATTTTTATACCCACAAGCCTTTGCTAATTTTATAAAGTTAATCATATCCGCACTTGTTGGTTGTGCACCAACCGAATCATGGGCCTCATTATTAAAAACAATATGTTTAAAATTTTTACATTGTGTTTTTGAAATAACAGGCAAGGCACCAAGATGCATTATCATTGCACCATCACCATCAAAACAATAAATTTCTTTTTGTTTCTTTTCAAGTGCAACAGCTAAAGCTATAGAACTTGCATGCCCCATAGAACCGACTGTTAAAAAATCTTTTTCATGAAAACAGTTTGAATTTTCTCTTATCTCATACAATTCTCTTGAAATTTGCCCAGTAGTTGAAATTATAATAGAGCTTTGATCAATTGAATTTACAACTTCTTTCATTGCAAATTCTCGTGTCATTTTATAATTAGTTTTTTTTGAATTCTTTAATTTGTATGGTTCAAAAGAATTTTTTCTAATAATTATTGCATAAGGTTTTGATTTTCTTTTAATGTATTCACAGGCTTTTTCTAGTTCTATAAGAGCATTTTTTTCTTCTTTGGACAGTATTGAATATTCAATCTTACAAGCTTTTAAAATTTTATCACTCACCTTACCTTGCTTAAGATGTTGAGGTTCGTCCTGAGTTCCTATTTCACCTCTCCAGCCTATAAGCATTAAAAGCGGTATTTTATATACTTCTTCATCAACAAGAGAAAGTAAAGGATTTATACAATTTCCAAGCCCGGAATTTTGCATATAGGCTACCCCAAAAGTAGAGTTCGCAAGATAATGACCGGCACAAAGCGCAATAGCATTACCTTCATTAGCACATATGATATGATTTTTATCTTGAGTATTATCACTAATATAAGCACATAAGTCTTTTAAAAGACTATCCGGTACGCCACAAAAAAAATCAACACCTTGATTTTTTAAAACATCATAAAAAGCTTTTGTACTTATCATTTTGCCCCCGGTATCAAGGTTATTATATCTTTAATTTTCATGCAATATTCATCTGATGCTTCTTTGCATCTGTGATTTTTAAGAATTGATTGTGCGGTTTTAACCATTGCAGGATAAGCTGCCCTTAAAAGATGATTTGCATAAATTACCATACTGATACCATTTTTAATAAGTTCTTCTTCACTTACCTGTGAATAAGATGAAGGTACAACAATAAGAGGCTTTTTATTTTCAAATTTATTATAATGCAGTGCAAATTCTTGTATTTCATTAAACGAGTCCGAACAAGAGTGAATCATAATTCCGTCTGCGCCTGCTTCTAAATACGTTTTTGCTCTCAACAAGGCATCATCCATTCCTTTTTTAAGTATTAAACTTTCAATCCTTGCAATAATCATAAAATGCTTGGAAACTTGAGCTTGCTTTCCTGCTTTTATTTTTTTTGCAAAAATGTCCTTATCTTCTTGAGTTTGTGAAACTTCTGTACCAAATAGTGAATTTCTCTTTAGTCCTGTCTTATCCTCAATTATAATTGCTGACACACCAAGCCTTTCAAGAGATTTAATTGTAAAAATAAAATGCTCTTCAGGTCCGCCATTATCACCGTCGTAAATTATAGACTTTGTTGTAACATCTAAAATATCATTAATCATCTCAAGCCTTGATGTTGTATCAAGATAACCTGTGTCTGGCTTTGCTTTTGCAGCAGATTGAGTAAGAGAAGAAATCCAAATACCATCAAATTCATATTTTTTATTATTTTGCATTACGCTAGTGTTTTCAACGATAAGACCACTTAACCCATTATGTGCTTCGCAAATCCTTACTATATCCTTGCTTGATAGCAATCTTCTTAATCTTTCACATCTTATTTGCGGAGTTGTACCTATTTCTCTTAAAACATTATTCAACTGGGTAGACGATATACCCTGTGTATATGGAATATCAACTACCTTTCCACCCCACTCTGACATAACATCAATAACTCTTTGTCTTGTTTTTGCCTGCACACCTTCTTTCCAATCATCACCATGTAAAACATAGTCAGGCTTTATTTTTCTTAAATTTGGGACATAATCCAAGGTTTCTTGTGCAATAACTTTTGATACGCCTTTTACATTCTCTATTACGATTTTGCGTTGCTCAAAAGACATGTAAGGAAGTCTTTTATAACTTGCTATAGCTTTGTCTGTCAATAGACCAATTATAACTTCTCCCCCAAGTTTTCTTGCCTCCTCAATAATATTTAAGTGCCCTGGATGTAATAAATCAGCACTCATACCAATATAAATCTTTTTCATTTATTATATTCTCTATTTCTTACCTAATTTATCTTAGCATAGATTAGAAAACAAGTATTCAAATAATAAAATGATATTTGTTAAAGCGGTATTATTTTTCAACCTTTTAAACAAATAAAATATCTTCTTTTAATTTACTATTCGAAAGATTTACCAATATATTTTTAAATTTTTAAATACTCCAATTACGCAAGAAGAACTGGAAACAATCAAAAAAAGAAGAAAAACATCCACCTTATGGTGTCAGAGCAAAATTCACTAATAGTCCAAAATTTGCAAGTTCAAAATCCAAGCAAAAATTTAACCATCCACGAAATGCAATATTTGAGTGAAATCACACCCCAAGACATTAGAAATTTCATTGGTAATTATTTTAAATTTGAAAACACGCTATATCTGACGGTAAGTAATTATGACAGTGCCAGCAAATCAATTGCGTTTAGCGGAACAAAGGATGATTTTTCAAATTAAAACCAGTAAGTACACTTATCCAAATAATTTACAATTGATAGTTAATGCCGATGATGAAAACAAACTTGCCTCTTTTTCTCTAAATTTTCACGCTCAAATTCATAAATCGCACCAAGCATTGTAACCATTAACTTGCCGCTTGGCGTGCTTGTATCTAATTGCTCTTTAATACTTACCAGCTTTACATTTTTATTTTTGAGTTTTTCAATAATTCTCAATAAATCTTGCGTACTTCTTGCAAGTCTTGAAAAATCTTTTATGAAAACAATGTCTCCCTCTCTAACATAGTCAAGCATTTCAAGAAGTTTTGGGCGATTAGCATTTTTACCGCTAACTTTTTCCTCAAAAAATTTATCAATATTGTATTGTTTTAAAATTTCTTTTTGACTTTCTGTGTTTTGCTCTTGTGTGCTTACTCTTATGTAAGCAATCCTTTTTCCTTGTGTAGTCATCGTTTTAGCCTCCTTTTACATTACATTTGCATTATTGGATATTGATGTTTTAAAGTAAAGACTTCCCCAAACACCTTTTTAAAAATTAAAAAATCAACTCTAAACAAACACTTTTCAAATGGTTGAGAGATGTTGGTTTAGGCTATAACCTATTCAAAGACATTTCTTAATCAAGTTTCGTAAAATTACTTGATAAAAATAGACACTATACAAGCTTGAATATTTGATTTCAGTATTTGAGGTATATACAAGCACCTAAAAAGCAATTATTATTTCTTCTCTTAAAGTGCAGCCGCTTTAGAATTAACTCTAAATGTTGTAAGCCTAAACCTAAGAACAACATCTCAATTTTTTAAACCCATGCAGTTACCAATCCTCGTATTCCTAGTTATCATTGGCTTGGGGCTCATAATCCTGTCTGCTGTCATTCGCACACAACGTGATGAAGTTTGTATCTCTTTTTTAATAAGCAAGCTTATTAGAATTACTCTTTAACTTAGACATACACCAATTATGATATTTCTCAGCAGGTTCAAGGTAATTTTTACGCATTTTTTTGTGAAAATAAGTACGTTCATCAACAACTTTTAATGCAAGTTTTGTTTGACCTTTAAAATCAAAGTCAATTTGTCCTGTATAATCTTCAACATACCTTATAGAGCTTGATTGACGGATTACATATTTTATATAATACAATGGGTCATCTATGGTATAATAATCTGCCCCATCATTATATCCTCGTTGTTCAACATCATCAGCATAGATATGCCAATCGGGTGCGGAATTCTCAAACCGCTGTTGTATTCTTGCAATAAGGTATTTTGATAATCTAGTATATCCACTCGGGCATAACAATATAATGTGTAAATGAGGTTGTATTTTTTCAGGTTCAGCAGCTCGCTTAACTTTTGATACAATTTTCCTTGCCGGTCTGCACTTACCTTTCTTTACCAATACAACTTCAGCATTTCTTATATTTGTCTCACTAATCCCTATCATTGCAGTACAAGGAATTTTCGTTCTTTTGCAATAGCGTATAATATTCATCCTTAATGTATCCGCTTCTCTTGTTGCTTCTTTCATATTATTGAATTTTACCGAGTGTTCAATTCTTATAAACGTAGTAGCCATAGAGCAATCTCCTTCTTTTTAATATTCTCAAGTCTAAAAACTTTTTTATTAGCTTTTGCGTAAGTTAAATAATTTTCATAAGTCACATACCAACGACCAAATTCATCTTGTACAAATATCCCATAAAAACCTTTCAGCTTATCTGCAAAAGCTTTAATGTTTTGAAATAGGTGCTTTCCAGTAATCTCGCTTAATGCGTATATGACTTGCCAACAGGAAATTTTATCTTCCATGGCAACTGTTTTTGCACATTTCCAAGGTATTTCGTTATATTGTTTTGCATAATCATACAAACAAGATGTTCGCTTTGTATGAAACCCAAAGTTATGTCCGTAGTAATTTTTACCAAACTGCATATACTCTATAACATTCATAGTTACACCACCTTTCCGACATTTTTCATAACCCATTCATTGAAGTCGTTAGCAAGTATGTATTTTTTGCCGCCGATTTGGATTACAGGAAAGCCTTCAAGTTTACATAATCTGTAAACCGT
>CALUXW010000003.1 GCA_944324865.1 Candidatus Gastranaerophilales bacterium
AGGTGTGTTCAAGGCATTAAATTACGGCTCTGCTGGCGCAGGAGGCGGTGGCGGAGGCTGGAGTAGTGATACTGTAAATTATCCAACACCTGGAATAGGTGCAAAGGGTCAAGACGGATATGTTTACATCTATTGGACAAAAAAATAATTTAATTACTTGTTTTGGGCGTATTTCCAGTTAAAAATACGCCCTTTTTTTTATTTTGCTGTATAATACTAAAAGTAAAAGTATGATTAAGAGGAATTTTAACGTGTTAGAAAAAGAGTACTTCCCTCAACAGATAGAAAAAGAATGTTTTGAAAACTGGGAGAAAACAAACCCGCATAAAACGCTTGATGACAGTGATAAACCGAAATATTACGCACTGTCTATGTTTCCTTATCCGAGCGGAAAGTTGCATATGGGACACGTTAGAAACTACACTATAACGGATGTAATTGCAAGATTTAAAAAAGCTCAAGGCTACAACGTACTTCACCCAATGGGTTGGGACAGTTTTGGCTTGCCTGCTGAAAACGCAGCAATTCAGCATGGTGCAAATCCCGCAAAATGGACAGATGAAAACATTGCATATATGAAAATGCAACTTAAAAAACTGGGTTTAAGTGTCGATTGGGACAGAGAAGTAACAACTTGTAAGGAAGATTACTACAAATGGACTCAATGGCTATTTATACAACTGTTTAAAAAAGGTTTAGCTTACAAAAAACAAGCCGCCGTTAACTGGTGTGAACATTGCGCAACGGTTCTTGCAAACGAGCAGGTAATAGACGGCAAATGTTGGAGATGTGACAGCGAAGTTACAAAGAAAAACCTTTGGCAGTGGTTTTTAAAAATTACAGACTATGCCGAAGTTTTACTTCAGGATTTAGACAAACTAACCGGCTGGGGCGACAATGTTAAAACTATGCAGGCTAACTGGATAGGTAAATCCACAGGTACAATTTTAAAGTTCAAGGTTGATGAAATAGAAGGGCTTGAAATTCCTGTTTATACAACACGACCCGATACGGCATACGGTATTACATATCTTGTTGTAGCACCTGAATACCCTGATATTGAAAAACTTACAACGCAAGAGCAAAAAGACGAAGTTGAAAAATATCGTGAAAATGCTCGCAAAATGTCAGAAATAGAAAGACTTTCAACCGAGCGTATTAAAACAGGTGTTGCCCTTGGAACACATATTATTAACCCTCTAACAGGTCGTAAATGCCCGATTTATACTGCAGATTACGCACTTGTTGACTACGGAACGGGTGCGGTAATGGCAGTTCCCGCCCATGATGAAAGAGACTGGGCGTTTGCTAAAAAATATGACTTGCCTGTAATTAGAGTTATCACCGGCGAAGGAGATGATGGTGAAAACTGCTATCCTAACTACGGAACACTTATCAACTCGGGCGAATGCACAGGTTTAACAAGTGAAGAAGCTAAAAAGAAAGTAACACAAATTGCTGAAAAAGGTGGCTTTGGATATGCTAAAACGCAATACAGACTAAGAGATTGGCTGATTTCACGCCAAAGATATTGGGGTGCACCAATTCCTATTGTTTACTGCGAAAAGTGCGGTACAGTTCCTGTTCCGGACGAACAATTACCCGTAAAACTTCCTGAAGATGTTGATTTTAGTGTTCAAGGCAAATCTCCGATTTTAACGTCAAAAACCTTTATAGATACAACTTGTCCAATCTGCGGTGCTCCGGCTAAGCGCGAAACAGATACAATGGACACATTTATGTGCTCAAGCTGGTATTATATGAGATACGCTGATGCTAGGGATGACAAAAAGGCTTTTGATAAGGACCTTGTAAATAAATGGCTGCCGGTTGACCAATATGTCGGCGGCATTGAACATGCTATCTTACACCTTTTATACTCAAGATTCTTTACAAAAGCTCTAAGGGATATTGGCTTGCTGGATTTTGACGAGCCGTTTAAAAATCTTCTAACACAAGGTATGGTACTAAAAGACGGTTCAAAAATGTCAAAATCCAAAGGAAATACTGTTGACCCTGATGAGATTTTTGCAAACTACGGGGCTGATACGGCAAGGCTATTCATAATTTCAGACTCGCCTCCGGCAAGAGATTTTGACTGGTCTGATGCAGGTGTAGAAGGCTGCTATAAATTCTTATGCAGAGTTTATCGCTTGTATTCTAAATTCCAAGATATAATAAGTCTTGACTACAAAATACCTGAAAATCTTGACAAAGAAAGTGAAAAGCTACTGCGCGAAGTTCACATTTCAATAAAGAAAATTACAAATGATATTGAAAACGAATTCCAATTCAACACTGTAACATCAAGATACAGAGAGCTTACAAACTATATATATGAATACATTCGAGATGAATCCAAGATTGAAAAAAATGTCTTAAGTTTCGCACTATTAATGCTGTTAAGACTAATATCACCCGTTGCGGTATTCATGAGTGAGGCAATTTATGAAGGACTTGGTGCAAAAGTATCAATTCATGAGGAAGCATGGCCGAAATATGATGAAAATCTGGCGAAACAAGCAGATATAACATTTATACTTCAAATTAACGGTAAAATACGTGACAAAATTGAAATTGCAGTAGATACTCCAAAAGATGAGCTTGAAAAAATTGCCCTTAGTAATGAAAAAATAAAATCGGCACTTTGCGGGAAAACCCCAAATAAAATAATTATTGTGCCAAACAAACTGGCCAATTTAGTTGTAAAATAAAATTTAGGCGGGTTAATACCCGCCTTTTAAATTTATTATCTGCTATAAGCCATTTGAATATTTGAATCGATTGAAGAATTAACGCTTTGTATTTCACTTTCAATCATTTTAAGTTGAATTTGATACCTTTGTGCCTGTTCTTCAAGTCTTTGCTCAACAACTTTTAAGCGTTCCTGTCGTTTTTGCAATGCTTTTGCCTCGGCTGATTCAGGATCCAAATCCGTACCTAAAGTTTCAAGTTCACCTGTTGAAGTTGTAAGTTGCAAACGAGAAGAATTAATCAGCATGAGTTTATATTCGAGATTTAACCTCATACTGTTTAATTGAATTAATCTGATTGTTGAAACAATTAAGCCCATTTTATCTCATTTCGTTAAATTTATTTCCCCTCAGGAAAGTATGTTCATTATTTTGTGCAATAAGTTTCTCCATTTGATTAAGTTTATAGAGTTGATAATTCAACCTATATTTTATCATTTTTCTTTTTTTGTTAATTGAGAAGAAGCCTTTTAGCATTGAAACAAATTCTTTGGAGAACAATTTAAACGGATTTTTTCTAATTAAAAAGCTTTTTGAAAATCCAAGAAAATTTTTCATCCTTTTTAAATTTATTTGAATACTTTGTTGCACGAGCTTACTCCATTGTTAGGGGTAACCCTAAACTAATAAAAACATTACCTGAAATAAAATTGCCAGAGTAATTTTGAAATATATTTTCATAAAATTCTCAAAATGCAATCTATATCTATATTTAATAACGACATAGAATACTTAAAACTTTATTTTTAAAAAGAAAATTTTACAAAATTTTACAAATCTTGGGCAAGCTTTTGATCTGATTCAATATCGTTTTTAAGAGTTTTTCTTACAATATCAGCTTGAGTATCAAGCATTTTGCAAACTGTTTCTATATTTTTAACTCTATCCGATAAAATTACATCAGCATTACTTGTAATTCTGCCAGTAACATTTTGATAGGCACTTACTGCAGCATTTCCTGTACCTTGCATCAAATTACCTGCAACAATTGCACCAAGACCCCACTCACCCATATAAGGCGACATAGCCTGCAATAAACCACCCCAGCCGGATATCATGCCTGCAAGTGGAAGTACAATATTTTGACCAAAACTAAACCCACCTGATGCAGTCCCCAGAGCAGCACTTGCAGTATTCATTGCAGCAACACCTGCAGAACTCACAGCATAACCTGTAGCAAGACCTGCTGCACCTCCAGTAGGAGAACCTTCAGAACCAAAACCCAATGTAATTCCTGCTGCACCAGATGGAAATCCGGGATATGAACCAAGATCTCCTATTCCAAAGGCAGATGTGGCGCCATCATAAGAGGAAGTAGAACCTGTAATTGGCGACCAATAAGAAGTTCCGGGAATATTCATCATATTACTTCCACCCATAACTGGCATAAATATGCTTGGTGAAAACATGCTTGCCAACTGCCACAAAAAACCACCGGCAGTACCAAAGCCACTACCCGACGATGCTGAACTTGAAACAGTTAAATCTCTCAATCTGTCATACGTTTCGTATAATTCAGCCTTTGCAATGGAACTGGCAGAACCGTACTTATTTGCAATTGTTAGCGAATGCATATTTTTGTAAGATACCATAAAACTAACCCTCGTGTACTTTTTTATTTTTGCACCATATCAATAATATGACATGGTGCAAATTACCGATTTTATTATGCGAACGTCTTAAATGTAGATTCAACGTTCTTTTGTATAACCTCTTTAACTGCATCCATTTCGGTTTTAAGAGCTTCTTGTTCAGTGTCAAGTTGTTTTAACCTTAATTCAAGAGTTCTGTCTTGTTGTTGGATAATTTCAGTTCTTGCGTTAATATCTTGGATTGCTCTTTCATATACCATTTTTTGATATTCATAATCCTTCATTGCAGCTTCATAGCCTTCAGTATCATCTACTTGAGTTAAATCAAGTTCAAATGTTTTTCCTGCAAGTTTTTGACTCAAGCTTTCATTATCAACATTTGTAATAGTAACAGATTCAAACCTACCATCAGATGTTGCTTGGAAAGATGCTGTTGCATTACTTTTCTTTTTAACTGTTGCATCTTGTGCAAAGTATTGAGTTAAGCCACCTGTGTACATTTCTGCAGGGTCACTGGGCAAGGTTGCATTATTAATATCATAAGAAGATATATAATAAGTTCTTTCATCAGTTTGTCCTTTATTTAATGTGTATTTATAATATGTATCTTCTTCCGGGCGTCTTGTAGAATCACTACCTATAATTGCAGCATTGATAATTTCAATATTACCCTTATCTATACCAGTTGTATCAGCAGGTTCAATTTCATATTCAGTGCCATTAAGATAAATTTTTGTCGGAGTTTTATCATTGAACTCCATAGGAGTACCTTGAGTAATAGGAACTGAAGAATAACCTTTCTTCTCTGTTTCAGAATATTCTATAACAATATTGTACGAACCAGATGTAGAACCTGCAGCAGTATCAAATTTTGTTATGGAAAAATCTTCGCCCATTGAATCAAAGACATAACGGGTGTTATAATAATCAGTTGCACTCGGCGGAGTTGGTACTTGCAATTCAAGCATTTGGTTAAACAAACCAGCACTTTCATTTGAAAGAACAGTTCTTTGTTGGTTAACCTGTTGACCTTCATATTCAACGTTAGTTTTTCGTGCCGTAAGACCTAAAAATCTTGCTTGGCTTGCTGCCATTCCCATTGTTTTCTATGCCTCCATTGTTCTTATGTGAATGATATCGACATTAGAATATTTAAACTTTAATTTTTTAAAGACATTGTTACATTTTGTAAACATAAAGGTAAAAATCTCAGTATAAACACACATAATGTATTTAATATTTTTTATAAAAAAGTCAAAAAGGAGTATAATATTTTTATGAAACTAATTGACATACATATTCATGGTGGCTATGGTGTAAATTTTAATACATCAGATAAAAAGAACATAAAAAGTTTACTAAAAAAACTGTATTGCAGAGGCATAGTAGGGATTTGTCCAACTCTTGTTGGCGATAGTATAGAAAATTTAAGAAAAAGATTTAAAATTTTCAAAGAATTAAAAAACGAGCAAAGCAACAATGAGTCGACGATAATCGGCCTACACCTAGAGGGTACATTTTTAAACCCAAAAAAACCGGGAATACAAGATAAAAAATTTTTTTTAGAACCAGATGTTAATAACTTTAAAAATCTTACACAAGGATTTGAAGATATTATAAAAATTGTAACTATCGCCCCTGAGCTTGATAAAAACAATAAATTTGCAAATTACCTTGAAAAAAATAATATAAGAGCCCATGCAGGACACACATTAGCAAGCAATAAGGGTGGAACGAGTGCAACAACACATCACTTTAATGCAATGCCACCAATAAATCACCGAGGAGAAAATTTAGCTCTGGACAGCCTTTTTGACGATAATATGTACTGCGAAATTATAGCAGATGAAATACATACAAGCAATAATATGTTAAAAATGTTTTTCAAAACAAAAAAGCACTCAAAAATTATACTTGTAAGCGATGCACTGCCTGCTGCACACTCCAAAAAAGAAATAATATTCTGTGGTAAAAAAATTAATTTCAACGGTAAAGATAAAAATAATACTCTGGCCGGTTCCGTATTATTTTTAGATGAAATTGCAAACAAAGCTGTCAAAAATCAGCTAATCTCGCAAAAGGAAATTGAAAAATATGCTTTTAAAAATCCTCTTGAGCACCTTGGATTAAGTGAAAAACAAATTTAAAATTTAGCATAAATCGGCTATTGTGCCGAAGATAAAATATGCTAGAATATATTTATATTGAAAAGGAGTTTAGAATGTTTACAAGAATAAAGAGTATTATATTTTGTGTACTTTTTTGCTCATTTATTACATTTTCGCCATCATTTGCTGACACAAATACAAATACAATCTTAAATGTTGCACCTTTAACCATTGTAAGTGCGCCACAAAAATTTTTAAATAAAACAGTTGTTATGAAAGCAACATTTGACAAATTTTCTACCCTGGGGCTTGATTACAAAAAAGCCATGCGTTCATCATCGGACTATATTGGTTTTTTAATTCAGAGGGATGATGTGGAAGACCACAACGTACCATTATCGGAAATGAAACTTTTTGTAAAAAGGGATTACGCAGAAAAATTTATAGAACTGGATACCGGTGACAAAATACAAATAACGGGTAAAGTATTTTCAAACGCATTAGGTGATCCATGGGTTGATGTGAATAAAATTGTAATCTTGCAGAAAAAGACAAGTCCAGAAAAGACTAAAAAGTAAAGACTAAATTTTAAAATTAAGCAGAAAAGTATGAAAGAAACAAAAAACAAAGAAAATAAACACACCAAATACCTTACAATTCATGGGCATTTCTACCAACCACCAAGAGAAAACCCATGGATTGAAGAAATTGAACTACAGGACAGTGCGGCACCAAGACATGACTGGAACGATAAGATTTGTTGGCAATGCTATGAACCAAATTCTGTGTCAAGAATTGTTGATAATCAAAACAGGATTTTAAACATAGTAAACAACTATGAATTAATGAGTTTTAATTTTGGTCCCACCCTTTTAAGTTGGATGGAAAAAAATGCCGAAAATGCATATAAAAGAATAATTGAGGCAGACAAAAATTCATTATTACTGCATGACGGACACGGATGTGCAATAGCACAAGTATACAACCATATTATTTTACCGCTTGCAAACCTAAATGATAAATATACACAAGTTATCTGGGGTATAAAAGATTTTGAAAAAAGATTTCAAAGAAAACCCGAAGGCATTTGGCTTGCAGAAACAGCTGTAGATGATGAGACACTTGAAGTGCTCATTGATTGCGGAATAAAATACACAATTTTATCACCTCATCAAGCGCAATGCGTAAGAAAAATGGATGAAAATGACACATGGCATGATGTAAGTTGGGGAAGCATAGACCCGTCTATGCCATACCGTTATTTTCCTGATGAAACAGATAAAACAAAATTCATAGATTTATTTTTCTATGATGGAGCAATTTCAAAATCTGTTGCATTCGACAATTTACTATGTGACGGCAATAAATTTGCATACAGACTGCAAGACGGATATGTTCAAGACAGAAGACACCCCCAATTAGTCAATATAGCTACAGATGGGGAAAGCTACGGGCACCATACAAAATTTGGAGATATGGCACTATCGTATGTACTTGAAGTAAAAGCAGAAGAATTAGGTTTTAAAATAACAAACTACGGTTGGTTTCTTGAAAAATTTCCTCCTATATTTCAAGTTAATATTAAACCTGAGTCTTCCTGGAGTTGTTGCCATGGCGTTGGCAGGTGGACCGAGGATTGTGGTTGTTCAACCGGAGCACAAGCGGGTTGGAACCAAAAATGGAGAAGACCACTGAGAGATGCTCTTGATTATGTTAGAGATGAACTTATTAAGTTGTGCTCTTCGGAAGGAACAAAATACTATAAAGATTTTTGGGATGCCAGAAATAATTATATAGATGTCATTTTAGACAGAAGTCAAAAAAGCTATGAAAAATTTTTCAAAGAAAATTCATGTAAAAATCTTTCACAAAAAGAAAAAATTAAAGCAATTAAACTCATGGAAATGCAGCGCTTTTGTCAACTTATGTACACAAGCTGCGGTTGGTTTTTTGCTGAAATTTCAGGAATAGAAACAACACAAATTATGAAATATGCACTGCGTGCAATAGAGCTTGCAGGCGAGTTTACAAAAACAGATATAGAAAAAAAATTTCTCTCTATTTTAAACAAAGCAAAAAGCAACATTGAAAATTATGGAACAGGGAAAAATGTATTCGAAAAATTTGTCAAACCTTCTGTTGTTACAATAGAGTGCATTGGTGCTCAATGGGCATTTGCAAGCAAATTTTTGACACCTGAAGATCTTGATGAAATATACTGTTATTGTGTCAAAAAAATCAATGCTAAAACAGTGAAGAAAAATCAAGCCTCAATAAATTTTGGCCACATTGAACTGACATCAAAAATTACTTTTGAAAAATTTGACATTTCTTTTGTTATATTAAATACAGCAAGCGGTGAATTTTACTGTAGTGTAAAACAACTTAAATCATCAGATGAATATAGCAAGGACAAAGCCGAAATTACAAAAATATTTATGACCGGCGATTTAATAGAAACCTTAAAAGTTATTCAAGAAAGAATAAGTGCAACTTATTATACTTTAAAAGATATACTAATCGACAAAAGAAAAGTTATATTAGAAAAAATACTTTTTTCTAAACTTGTAAAAATGGAAAAAACATATAAAGACTTATATGATGAGCTCAAAGCACCTGTTTCTTATTATATGGATTTAGGTATGGATATACCTGATGTTTTCAGGGTAAGTGCCAAATTTACTCTTTTGCGCAGGTTAGAAGACGAGCTTAATACTCTGGAAAACTTCTGTGATGAAAAAGCACTTGCAAAAATAATTTTAATCAAACAAAATGCAGACAGATTTAAACTAAACTTAAATAAATGCAGAGCAGGAGCAATTATTTCAAAAAAACTTGAAATGCTAATCAAAAAACTTGCTTCAGATATGGAAATTTTAACAGCGCAAAACATTGCAGGACTTTTAAATATTCTTGAAAAATTAGAAATTCAGGCAAACATAAACGAAGCGCAAAACATATTTTTTGATGAAATTTACTCTAAAATCAGTATTTTAATAGAGCATTTAAAGACTTCAAAAAATAAAAATCAAGACAGACAAATTGCACTAAAAATTCTTGAAATTGGTCAAATGCTGAACATAAATACAGAGTTTTTCAGACCACATATCGATAAGGCAAGCCTGCCTAAAAGAAAATAAGAATTAAAAAGGCTTTGAAAGTGTCTTTATTCCCTCAAATTCGAATAGTTCAGACGTTTTACCGCCAAATGCAATATACTTTGCAAACATAGCGCAGATTATTGCCTCAAGAGAGGATGCAGCCAGCATGTTTTCAGGCAATTCATTAAAACCAAATTTAATCTTAAGCGAAGTTTGCAAATTCTTACAATCAAGCGAAGTCCTTGATAAATAATGTGCATTTAACCCATAAGCCTGTCTTAACTGATTAATGTCACAACGAAAAACATTTACACCTTCTTCCCTTAAATTTAAAAGAGAATCACAAAGCCTTGCAGACAATCTTTTTGTCCATTTTTGTCGATTTATCTTAAAATAATTTCCAAGCATTTTATAATTTTTTGAATGAATTCTCCATTTACCTTCAAGAAGGGAATTATCATAAGGCACAGATGCACACAAAATTGAATTATGAATGTAAGGCGAAGATTTGAAAAATAAGTCAATATCTTGAGTAAAATAAAACTTATCTAAAAGCATAATTTTAGAATTTCTATCAAGTACACAAACAGAACTGTCATAATTTGAAGAATTTGATAGAGATAAACCTATGAAAAAATTTTGATTGCTTGACTTTTGAACCATATTTAAGAGTATAATTAACAGTAAGTATTTTTTCAAGGAAAAGTTTATCCTTTATGTTTATTGGAGTTTTTTTTGATTTTATAAATAATTTTGCCAAAAATTACACAAGTAAATTATTGGTCCTTGTCTTATCTTCTACAATTGCAGCTTGTTTGGAGTTTGCAGGTCTGTCTTTTATTTATATATTTGTAGCATTGCTCACAAAAAACTCCATATATTTACCAATTTTGTCTCAATATGAATTATTTCAAAGTAAAGAAGGTGTAACCCTTGGGCTGGGCATTATTGTGGCAATAATTTACATTTTAAAAGATTTATTCATGATAATTCATATTAATTTTCAAAATTCTTTACTTACTAAAATATCAAATGACATTTTTAAGAAAAATTATGCAAGATTTATTTCACAAAATTACCTGAAAACAAGAAAAATACCTTTATCCGACAAATTTAAAATTCTCGATAACTCTATTACATCGGTTGTAAATATTTTTTGTGGATCTGTTCTATCACTTTTTGCCAACATGTTTTTAGCTTTTTCCATAATATTGTATCTTTTTATAAAATTTCAAATAAATGCAATTATTATAAGCATTTTTATCTTCACAATTTGGTTTTTTGAAAATAAATATCTAAAATACAAAGCAAAAAAACACGGAGAAATGCTACATTACAGCGAAAGAGAAAAATATAATTTTGTACTTTCTACAATTGATTCGCAAAAAGACATAATAATATACAACAAAAAAAATGCTTTTAGCAAAAAGGCCTATGAACTGCAAAAAAACTGTTCAAACCAGCGTAAAATAGTTACCATAAACTCACAACTTCCAACATATTTAACAGAAATAAGTATAATGAGCACATTTATAATTTTTGTAGCGCTTTTATTGATAAGACAATGTGATTTGACGTATCTGGCAGCAAGCTTAGCAACAATTGCCGCAATAGTAATTAGGCTTATACCAGCAATAAATAAAACACAATTTTGTTTGCAAGCAATAAACGCAAGTAAAGTTGAAGTTCAATGGTTTTGTAACACGATAAAAACACTTTATAAGGAACCACCTGTACAGGAAACAGAAAAGAAAATGCCCTTTCAAAATATTATTAAATTTGATAATGTCAACTTTAGCTATGAAAAAAATACTCCTGCTCTTAAAAATATAAGTTTTGAAATACAAAAAGGTGAGTTCATAGGCATCACAGGATCATCAGGAAGCGGTAAAACAACACTTTTTAACTTAATATGCGGGCTTTTTAGTCCTGACGAAGGAAGAATTCTAATAGACAATATATGTTTAAACAATAAAAACATTAAAAAATGGCAAAATAATATAAGTATTTTATCTCAAGAATTTTCTTTACCTTTTAATACAGTATGGCAAAATATTACTCTTGAACCCGACTGCAACCATAAAAAAGATAATTCCAAAATAATTCAGTCCCTGAAATTTGCAAATATATATAATGAAATTGATGGGAATATTGAAAAAAATGCAAATGAATTATCAAGCGGACAAAAACACAGAATAGCACTTGCAAGAGCATTTTATTTTGACAGAGAACTTTTAATGCTCGATGAAGCAACGGCAGCACTTGATGTAAAAACAGAAGATGAAATAGGTAAAAGCATAGAAAAAATAAAAGGCAAAAAAACAATTATAGCAATAGCGCACAGATTAAAAACTTTAAAAAATTGCGATAAAATCATCTACATAAATAATGGCAAAATTATAGACATAGGAACACTAAATCAATTAAAAGAAAAGCACGCATCTTTTGAAAAAATGATAGAATTATCAGGATTTTAAAAATTCCCTTTTTCTAAAAAAAGGGAATTAGCCAAGAGAAGATTAAAATTTATTTTTGCAAAAAGCACTGCCTTGTAACACTAAATAAACGCACAAGCGATTCGATAAAAGCTATCAAAGCTTCTACAAGAGCTTTTTCTTCTTCCTCTCCGACTCCTTTTATATCAATTAACTCTAGTAAAAAGTTATAAATAAAAGTTTTTTTATTTCTTGTTTTTGCATACTCGCTCAACATGCCCGCAAAATTGCACATTCTGGAAAATACATCTTTAATGATCTCAGTTTTAGCCATATTCAAACTCCTTTATTAAGTAACAATATAATTTTAGTAGTTATACTTTTTAGAAAAAATATTCACGTATTATAAAAAGTAAAAAACTAGCTAAAAATGTTAATTTTGTGTTACAATTCATACAAAAGAAGGGTACAATGAAACAAGAAGAGCAAACAAGATATTACTGGATAGGAACATTTTTCTTATCAGTCGCAATGATGCTAGTTACAATTATACCTGTAATTGTAACCAAATATCTGCCAATTATTTATATTGAAATAAGAAATTACATAAGTACTGCAGCTGCACTTTTTATTATTACACTGATACTATACCTTTTGAGTAAAAACACATTTAAAAAGCAAATTATTTCTCTTTTACTGGCCTTTATATATTTTTATGCATTTATAAACCTTTTCGGTGATTAAATTCCTTCATCATCACTTTCGATGGCGGGTAAGGTTTGCCCTATTGCGCGCTCTAAATTTGCTTTGGCACTGTTATATTGGTAAATTGTATTTAAATATGCAAGTCTGGCATCATAATATTGGATTTGTGCTTCTTTATACTCTATAGCATCACTTACTCCAACACTATAGCGACCTTGTGAAAGTTCGTAATTTTCTTTTGCTTTTTTAACCGCCAACTTGGCAACAGGAACCCTTTGTTTTGCATCAACTAATTTTACATATGTACTTTGTATATCATAGTATACATCATTAACCGTAGCTTTGGTATCAAATTTTTGTTTCTCGAGTAATGCCCTTGCCTCTTTAATTTGATTTCTGATAAGAAAAGGGTTTATGGCCGGGAATGTAAGATAACCACCAAAATCCCACCAGTTGGTATCCGCAACAGTATTATTTACCCCACCTATTGAATAATTTGCTGATATATTTAAAGTAGGGTAAAAAGTCTTTTTTGCAAGTTTAACGGCCTGATCGGCAGTTTCAACGTTTATCTTTGCAATCTTTAATTCAGGCCTTGACTCATTTGCAATCTCTACAGCATGGCGCATATCAATTTCTACATCCTGAAAAGGCGCATGGGTATCAATTATATATGGAGGTATAAAAGGCAAACCCATAATATTATTTAAAGCCGAAATTGCAATATCTACATTATTACTTGCACTAATTAATCTTGCCCTGGCATCTTCCATATTTACTTGAGCAATTGTAACATCTACTTTTGGTTTTGTGCCAACCTGATAAAAAGCCTCAGCTTGTTTGTACATTATTTCAAACTGCTCCAGGGTTTCTTGCGCTACCCTTTTTGCCTCAATTGCATATATCAAATTATAATATGCATCTTTTACCTGACATACAACCTCATTTACAACTGAATCTATATTTGATTTTGAAGACTCCCAACTTAACTTATCAATTGTATACTGGTTTTGAGTAATTCCAAAATCGTAAACCAGCTGTGATATACCTATAGAACCCATTACGTATTTTGTAAACGGATCAATTACAAAACCACGACTTCTAAAATTACTCATATCAGGCTTGATACGAGAAATATTGCCCTGCAGGTTTACAACAGGTGAGTAATTTGAAAGAGTTTGCCCCTTTTTAAATTTTACAGCCTCAGCATTTGCATAAGCTGATTTAATCTTAGGGTTATTTATTAAAGATAATTCTAAACAATCAGCAAGATTCAACTCCAGGGTTTTTTGTATCGAACCGGTAATTTTTATTGATTTGTCAGAACTGTTTCCAACAGGCATATAAACATCAACAGGAATTAAATATTCGCTATACTTATCTTTGTTTTTCTTTGATTTATTTTGCTTTTCTTTTTTCACATTTGACTTATCGTCGTCCGATTTAACAATCTGTTCTTTTTTTTCATTCTTTTGTACTTGCAGTGTTTTCTCTTTTCTTTTGAATAGTTCAAATGTTTTTGCTTCACGTTTTTTTTCTTCCGCATCTTCGTTTTTATCTTTTTTAAATAATTTAAAAGATACGTTTTTAGAGTTATTTTTCATTTTTGCATCTGAATCATTTTTATCAAGGCTAATACCCTCGTGCCAGTTGGACACATTTTCAACCGTTGATGCACTACAAGGAACTATGAATACAATATTTAAAATTATTAAAATACAAACTATCCTATTCATTTTTATTATTCCCTTTACTGCGTGCCTTTCTTTCTTGCCTTTTTTGTGCAAATTTTTCTCTAGACTCTTGAATTACAACATAAAATGCAGGAACTAAAATTGTGCCAACAATTGCAGCAGCTATCATACCGCCAAATACAGTCATGCCAAGTGAGCGCCTACTTTCCGCTCCTGGCCCGACTGCAAGTACCAAAGGAACCATACCCAGAATAAAGGCTATAACAGTCATCATTACTGCTCTAAATCTTATTCTTGCAGCTTCTATCGCAGCATCAAATATACTCATACCCTGTTCTTCATGAGCCGTTTTTGCAAATTCTATAATCAAAATTGCTTGCTTTGCAGCAAGACCAATCAACATTACAAGACCTATTTGCGCATACAGGTCAAGGGAATAGCCTGCAATGTATTGGAACAGTAGTGCGCCTAACATTGCAATCGGGGCAATCAACATAACGCCAACAGGCAACATCCAACTCTCATAAAGTGCAACAAGAAATAAATATACAAATATAAGTGACATCATAAGGACAATCGTTGTTTGCCCACTTGATTCAATTTCTTGCAAACTTGTACCGGACCATGCAAAAGTCATATCTTCAGGCAAAATTTTATTTGAAATTTTTTCCATTTCTTTAATGGCATCACCGGAACTTTTACCTTTTGCAGGGTTCCCGCTTAACTGAACAGATTTGTACATATTAAATCTCGTTATGTTATAAGGACCCGTAATAGGTTCAATTCTAACAACAGAGCTTAATGGAGAAGTTTTACCATCAGAAGATTTAATGTAAACTTTATCCATATCAGAAGGTGTTGATCTAAAAGATTCCTGCGCTTGCAGGACAACCCTGAAAACACGTCCGTATAAATTAAAGTCATTAACATAAGTTTGACCAAATTGCGAAGAAAGTGCAGTATAAATTTCATCAACCGGTATACCCTGCGCAAGTGCTTTTTTATAGTCAATATTTATCAAAAATTGCGGAATATTAGCATTATATTGAGTAAAAACACCTGTAACATTAGAACTTCTATTAGCTTCGTATATAAGCTTGTTTGCTTCTTCGTTTAACTCTTGGGGTGTCCTGTTTGCCTTATCTAAAAGTTGATATTCAAACCCGCCATACATACTTAAACCTGTAATTGCAGGTGGGACAAAAGAATAAATTTTAGCATCCGGATACTTTGAACTAAGAGCATTTACTTTTTTTTGTATATCTTCTAAAGAACGTTTAGAATCAATTCTTTTTTCCTTGTTCATAAAAATCTGCTTAAACCAAGGAACATCACGCCTTTCTTCCCAGGGTTCAAAATGAGTTATAATCATAGAAGTATTTTGACCGTTTATACCTTCTAAACCAAGAACATTATGCACTCCAGGAATTTCTTTTATATCTTTTTCAAGTTCATCAGTAACAGACATAGTTTTAGACAGAGAAGATCCATCTTTTAACTGCACACTTGTAAATAAAGCACCTGAATCTTCTGTTGGTAAAAATCCTGTAGGAATAATCTTAAATAAAAACAGTAGTGATAATACAAGAAAAACATATGTTAGTTTTGTTCGCGAAGGTTTTTGAATATAATACTTTGAGCCTTCAATATATGTATCTCGTATTCTGTCAAACATTCTGTTAAATTTTTTGATTGTAACTTCCCATGCTGTCGCTAAAAATTCTCCCCAAGCTTTCAGCAATTCTACACCAACCAAATTTTGGTTTTGAGACCAATAATTTCTATATAATTCCCTATACTTATTAAAAAATGTACGTTTTGGCATTTCATCTTTAGATCTTAATATGGTAGCACAAAGTGCAGGGGCTAACGTAAGTGCAACAAGGGTGGAAAAGCCAATTGAAACAGCAATTGTTACTGCGAATTGTTGATACATTTTGCCTGTTATACCTGGGATAAAAGCAACAGGTACAAATACCGCCATAAGGACTAATGAAGTAGCCAATACCGCACCTGAAACTTCATCCATTGAAACAATAGATGCCTCTCTAGGTGACAAACCTGCTTCAATATGTCTTTGTACATTTTCAATAACAACTATGGCATCATCAACTACTGTACCTACTGCAAGCACAAATCCAAAGAGAGTTAAAGTGTTTATTGAAAAGCCCAACATAGCAAAAATAATTATTGTACCAATCAATGAAACAGGAATGGCAACAAAAGGAATAAATGAAGCTCTAACATCACCAAGAAACAAATAAACCACCATAATGACAAGAAATATAGCAAGAACAATTGCCTTGATTACTTCACTCAATGACTCTTTAATAAAATCTGTAGAATCTCTGAATATCTCATATGATATACCACTTGGGAAATTTTTTGATAATTCTTCCATTTTTTTATTACAATTATTTGCAAGCTCCACAGCATTAGCATCTGCTAATTGAATAACCTGTATAACAGCAACTGGTTGCAAATCTACACGCCCAAGATAATCATATGTTTCAGCTGCAAGCTCTACTTTTGCAATATCTGAAACTTTTATTGATGAACCATCAGGATTTGATTTTACTATTACATTTTCGAATTCTTCAACAGTTTTAAGTCGACCTTGAGTTCTCAAAACTATAGACATATCTTTTTTATTCACAAGAGGTTCGTTACCAATGTTTCCGGCAGGCACTTGAGCATTTTGCGCAGCAATTGCAGCGTTAACATCAGCAGGTGAAATATTTAATGCGGCAAGTTTTTGCGCATCTAGCCAAATTCTCATTGCGTAATCCTTGCCACCAAAAACGACAACTTCCCCTATGCCCTCCACACGTGCAAGCTCATCTTTAATAAATATGGAAGCATAATTAGCAAGATCAACCATATTTTTAGAATTATCCGGCGAAAATATCTTATAAATAACCAAGCCTGCACCTGCAGTAGATTCTTTTATTGTCAAGCCGTATCTTTTTACTTCATCAGGCAAACGAGCAGTAGCAAGAGAAGTTTTATTTTGAACATTTACAACTGCCATATCGGGATTAGTACCAACCTTAAAATAAATACTTAATTTATAACTGCCATTTTGCGAATTTGAAGTCATATAAAGCATGTCTTCAACACCGTTAACTGCAGACTCTAAAGGTGCAGCAACAGTAGACTCTATAACATCAGAGCTTGCGCCGGGATACGTAGCTGACACTATAACCTGTGGAGGAGTAATAGTAGGGTACTGCTCGAATGGTAAATTTTTTAACGCAATCAAACCTGCAAGTGTTATTACAAGTGAAATTACAATTGCAAATCTTGGTCTATCTATAAAAAACTTTGAAAACATACTTTAATTCCATTATTTCTTATCTTTTAACTTTACCAGTTCATCATCTTTTAAAACAACTACCGGCTTGTCGGGTATTACTTTTACAACCCCTTCGCTTATATATTCATCAGATAGGCTTATACCACCAGTTACTATCCAAAATTTTTGGTACTCTTTAGATACATTAATATATTTCTTTCTTGCAATTGAATCTTTGTCAACTACAAAAACATATCTGCCTTGAGAATCCTGCAATACACAATCCTGAGGTATAGCAAGCCTTTTGTTCAATTTATTTGAATAAACTTTTACTTTTACAAAATCACCTGGTATCAATCTGTTTTGAGGATTTTTAAAAGTAGCCCTTAATGCAATTGTGCCTGTTGTCTGTGAAATTTCATTATCCCAAAAATCTTCCACACCCTTGTATTCATATTTTGAACCGTCAGGCAATGTTACCTCAACACTAATAGGCATTTCATTCTTATTTGTCGGAATAATCTCACTATCACGCAAATTTGCAAATTGTTTCGAATCTACACTATATGTAACATATATTGGGTCTGTGCTCACTACTCTTGCCAAAGCCCCGCTTTGAGTGCTTACATAATTACCCTGGGTTACATTTAACATGCCTATTCTGCCATCAATAGGCGAAACGATTCTTGTATAATTATAATTTCTTTTTGCATCGTTCAGGGCGGCAACAGCAGCCTTTACATTGGCATTTGCAACATCCCTTTGCGCAAGATTATCATCATAAGTCGACTTTGCAATATAATCCTTTGCAACAAGTTCTTTTGAGCGGGCAAAATCTTTACTTGCTTTTATTGCTTGGGCTCTTGCAGTAGCAAGGTCAGCTTGGGCTTTATTTAAAGCAATTAAATACTGTTGAGGCTCAATAACAAATAATACTTGCCCTTTTTTAACAAAATCACCTTCGTTAAACCTTTTTTCTTGCAGGTATCCATCAACCCTTGCTACTAAATCCACCTGATACTTAGCTACAACCCTGCCCGGAGCTTCGATTTCATTTTTATATTCAATTTCACCGACTTGGGAAAGTTTTACTTTGGGAGTCATCATAGCACCCATCATTTTTGCACGCATGAACTCGCCAAATTTTCCACTACACCAGCGGAAAGCAACAAGTGCAACTATAACAAGCAATACAATGCTTACTTTTTTCTTCATAATATCCTCAAAAATGCTTCTCCTCAAATAAAATACTATCATTAAAAAAATATTGAATCAACAACAGGGATAATACTTTTGTACTAATGCTAAACATATACCCAAGCAGAATATTTTTTTTAAAAAATATGGGATAATCAAGATATAAAACTTAACGGTTGGAATAGATTATGAAAATATATAAATACTTTAAAGATATCAACTCAAAAGTAGATGCTATAAACAAAAAAGCTAAAAATCCTTTTATTGATTACGATTATTCTACAAATCCATTCAAGGGTGCATTTAAGCAAACTTACATTTGGATAGAAAAAGAAGATAAAAAAGACACTGTTAAAGATTAATTTAAGGCTTCTTTCGTATAAATATCAAAAAACTTGAGTTTCATTGGATCAATTGAAAAATCAATCAAATCACCAGTTCGGTAATCATTCGAAGCCTTCGCAACAGTATCTGTATTTCCTATTTTAAAATAAACAACTTTCTGCGAACCTAAACTTTCTTCAAATTCAGGCTTTATGCTAAATTTTATAAGATTAAAAGGGTAATTAACGTTAGTTCTGTCAACAATATCTTCAGCCCTGACACCCACAATGACATTTTTTATATTTTTAGGATAATTTACCGGAGTTGTCGAAAGATTGACGTATATATTGCCAAAATTCAGCAATCCATCTTCAATGGTGGCATTGTATAAATTCATGGGATAAGTTCCCATAAAAGTTGCAACAAAGGTGTTCTTCGGATGGTTGTAAATATTGTCTGCACTGTCGGCTTGTTGTATTATACCATTATTCAACACCACTATTCTATCACCCATAGTTAATGCTTCAGTTTGGTCATGCGTAACATAGATAAAAGTAGTGTCGAGTTTTTTATGTAGCCTCTTTATTTCAGAGCGCATTGCAACACGCAATTTTGCATCAAGGTTACTTAAGGGTTCATCCATTAAAAACACACTAGGTTCACGTACTATTGCGCGACCAAGAGCAACTCTTTGTCTTTGGCCGCCTGACAACTCTCGAGGTTTCGAATTAAGATAATCTTCAAGCCCCAATATTTCTGCCACATTATTTACTCGTCTTTTGATTTCACAACTCGGAACTTTTCTCACAGTGAGGCCAAAAGCCATATTATCATATACGCTCATATGTGGATAAAGTGCATAACTTTGAAAAACCATTGCGATATCTCTGTCTTTTGGCAAAACTTTATTGACACATTTTGAACCAATATAAATTTCCCCACAATTAGGTTTTTCTAGCCCGGCAATTGTCCTTAGCAAAGTTGATTTACCACAGCCTGACGACCCAACCAACACGACAAACTCTTTATCCTTAACATCAAGAGAAATATCATCCAATATGGTTTTTTTGCCAAAACGTTTTGTTATGTTTTTTAATACAACTTTTGCCACAGCAATCCCTCAACTATTTCCTATCCACAGGCACAACAAAACTAATCATTGTACCGAATGAAGGTTTAGAGTAAACCCAAATATCACCCTTAAACTGTCTGATAAATTTCTTTGCCAAAACAAAAGAAAGTTTTGTACTTATTGGACGCTTATTTTTATTTGCACAAGAATAAGGATCAAAAATTGACTGCAATTCTTCTTCATCAAAAAAAAGCTCGCTTGCCTTCATTTCAAAAAGAACATAAAAATTCGGATCTTGTGAATTTTTTCCATCAAATTCTTGTCTTTCAAGGAAAGCTAATGGCGGATTACCAGCACTTAAAGTAATTTTGCCAACTTGAGAGTTAATAAGAAAAATATCCAGAATACTTTTTATAACATACTCAAGAACACTTTGATCCAAAAAGCAACTTCTTGATGCAAGTGACGAAAAATTATATTCGAAAAACATTTTTTTTCTTATAAAGTAAGGTTCATACTGCTTTACTATAGAATTTAATAAATTTACCAAATCAAAATTTCTATAATCAAATTGATATAAATTAGACTCAAGTCTAAAAATAGTAAATAATTTTTCCAAATCATAAGTAAGTTCACGGGCATTTTTATTAATTATATTTATATATTTCATTTGTTTGTCAATAAGTACACCTCCGACACCGTCAGAAAGAGCTTTTGAAAACCCGTCTATTGTAGCAAGCGAAGATAAAATTTCACCCGAAATATTTACCAAATAATTATTTTTTTCATCAATTATATTTTTTGCAATTTCATATTGACCATTAACCATATTTTGCATTTTATAATTATGTGAAACATCACGCAGAGTGACATATACTTTTTGATTATTTGTATCTCTTGTAGCAGATATTTCAAAATAACGATCACTTTCATCATTTTTTACTTTAACTTTTGAAATAAGAGGTTTCTTTTGATATACTATTTTATTTAAAAGATTAGAACCACCTTCAAAATAAACAGAAAAAAACTGACCTGTAATCTCAAACTTTGATGCATTTAACATATCAAGAGCTTTAAAATTAGCATCGATAATCTTACCTTCCAACGAAACAATTAAAACTCCGTCAGGGAATTTATCAAACAAATCATCCTTATTGGGTCTTTTTAAAAATCTCAATAAATCCATTATGTGCTTAATATTAACACAAAAAAAATTAAAAAAACAAATCGTAAACCAAACTAAAGTATAAAAAAATTATAACTAAACTGTAATTATATAAAACAAACAAAAAAGTTATAATTATTAAATCATTTTTACAAGGATGTAATAAAATGGATTTTATTTTAAAAAAATATGGCAAATACAATTTTGTCAATGTTAAAAAAAAGGTGTTGGATGCAAAAACAATAAGCACAATATGCGGATTTATTAAAAAGAGCAAAATTGCCATCGATTGCAAAAATATAGAAAGATTTGAAAATTCTATCACAGTTAGTCTTTTATATTCCTTAGATATTGCCTTAATAAACGCAGATCCATACATAATTGCACAGGCAGGTTTACTCGGTGGAAAAAACTTTCCAAAAATATATTTGAATAAAGACGACTACATAAAAAACAAAAGACAACTTGTAAGAAGAAGATTTAAACTCGTATAAAAAATAAAAAAAGCCGATAACAAAAAGTTATCGGGCAAAACAGTTTACGAGTGAGAGTGGAATATGCACTATAAGAATAATAAAAGTCTTAACACATTTTGTAAATAACCCGAATGTCTATATTAAAAACACAATTTTTTACTAAACTTATTTTCAAAACATTACTAAATCTGTTATAATAACAAAATATGAACGAATTTTTAGATTATATAGAATCAGGCAAAAGGGTAGAATTAATAACTCATGCGCATAATAGTACAACAAGGTTTTACTGTGCATATTATGGCATAGAAAATAATAGCATAGTTTTAAGTTGCCCAAAAAATAAACATATCAAATTTAATTTGCCGACAGGAGAAAATATTTATCTTTATGCTTACACCAGAGGTGGTGTATTTAAGCTTACCTGTAAACTTTTAAGTTATAACGAAAAACAATGCATACTCTCCCTGCCCTTAAATGTTGAAAAAATACAAAGAAGGGAATATATAAGAGTAAAAATGCAAATTGACACTGTTATAAAAATAATTGATTACACAGGTACAAAAATAATACGTACAAAATCAAAAGATATAAGTGCAAAAGGAATAAGATTACTTTTAGATCATGATATATCAAAGTCAGTTAAAATTGAAATTTCCATTATATTTCCGGAACAAACAATTAATACTCTTGCAAAAGTTATAAAAATAAAGCAAACTGACACAGAAACATTTAAACAATTCAATACCTCATTAACTTTTATTTCAATAACCGACAAAGAAATGAATTTTATAGTCAAAAAATGTTTTGAATACGAAGCAGCACAAAGAAAAAAGATGCTAGAAAAAGAAATTTAAGGAGAAAATATGTTATTCAAAAAAACTTTCACTACTCTGCTTGCAACCTCCGTATTATTTGGTTTCAACTTTACGAGAGCTCTTGCACAGGATTTTGAAAATCCGCCTTTTGATAACGAAGTTTGTGTTGAACACCTTGCAACAAATAAATATTCAAAAATTAATCTTGTTAAAGTTACAAACTTTTCAAATATAGTGCAAAAAGAAAATGTAATTGAAATTTCATTTGCTCAAAATTTTAACTCTAAATACTACAAGGAAGGCGATTTTGTTCAATTTGAATTCATTGATGGCTTATCAACGCAAGAAGGCACTTGCATTATTCCTAAGGGCTCTTCTCTTATTGCAAAAATAGAAAAAATTAAAAAACCTCGTTGGTTTTCAAGAAATGCTATAGTTTGCATAAATTTTACACATATAATCTTCCCTGATGGTAAAAATATTCCTATAGTTGCTAAAATTTCAGGTAAAAAAGATTACTTGCAGTTGGGTGCAAAAGATACGGCAAAAAAAATAGCGGCCTACACACTCTCGATAGGCGGAGTAGGGACGGGCTTAGGTGCTGCAATAGGTGTTGCGGGCGGTAATGTTATAACTGGTGTTATTATTGGTGGTTCAGTCGGAGGCGGAGTTGGATTACTAAGCGGTATTGTTTCACCTGGTTTACACTATAGAGCTAAAAAAGGTCAAAAATTGCCAATAATTCTTGAAGAAAATCTTAAAACACCAAAATTATAAGCCATTGTAAACAATTGTAAAATATTTTTAATAAATTTAAAGTTTAAAACTGAGTGTGCCGAATTCATATCTGTACACTCATTTTTTATGTATAAATAACAAGGATAAGATAGAAAAACAGGTGCGAAAGGAAATTAATATGGGAACAGACTTAAACTCAAATATTTTGGGAGCAAAAAGAGCAAGTGAACTTACAAAAGTTACGGGCAATTTAAACAGTATATATTCAAAATCCAGAACAGAGCAAAAGGAAGCACTTTCGCAGCTTTTTGAACAAAAATATTTTAATTCGACAACTGAAAAAGCAACTATTGAACAACAAATAGCAAATCTTGAAGACAAAATTGAAGAATTTGATAAAAAAATTGAAGAATTGGAAGAACAAATATCTGATAAACAAGACGAACTAGACAAATTAAAATCCGATATTTCAGATAAAGTTGCAAAAATAGTAGAAGAAACAGAAGAATACGAGGCAACTTCAAAACGAAGAGTTGACCAAGCAATGGACAATGCTTTAGATCACTATAAAAACGACAGTCATTCCAAAAGAAATGGAGGAGAAAGGACTCTTACCGAATTTATCATAGAACAAATGGGACTTGTAAACAGTCAAATTGCGGGTGGAAGGACAGGTATAGACAGAGCTATTGAAGAACTTGGCACACCCCAAAGTGAACTAAACGGAATAATTGGCGAAATGGAAGGCCTGGTAGGTGATATTGACGGATTAAACTCTCAATACGCTACTACAAAAAGTACCCTCGACTTGTTAAAACTTACTAAAGACAATATGACAAGTGCTGCAGGAAGCTATCAATCATCTGACACAGACCCATCAGTACCAATTTTTACACCTGCAAAAGAAGACTTGGCAGACGGATTTCTTGCACAATACACATCTCGTATGGCAAACAGAGAAAACCAAACCACAGTAGCAAGCGCTGCAGATAAAGAAGCTATAGTAAATAAATATAAGGAAATTGCTGTTCCGGTAACAAAAGGTGTAGACAGCTACTCTGGAAGCAATGCGCAATTAAAATCATTCTCAAAAGCTATAGATAGTGGCATGCTAAGTGAAATGCAAGCTGCAGGCTTTTCGCAAAAAGAAATTTTAGAATCAATCAAAGAAATTTTTCCATCAATAGGAATTTCACATGGTGATGATGGCAAAGCTATTGTACCATATGGCCATGGGTCTGATGCGCAAGCTATTTACAATAAATTCCTTGAAGGTTTTAATGTAGATGAACAAATTGCACAAAGAGATGATTTGCAAGTCGCAGAAATGGATAAAGCAATTAAAAATGATAAAATCGTAACAGAAATGAAAGACAATAATTTTAGCTGGAAAGAAGCGGCATATACTCTTACAAGATTGTGGCCAGCAGGCGGAATTGGCTTTAATCTTGGTGAAAAAGAAGTTACATTACCTGTTGGAGATGATAAATCAAAAGGAACGTATGATGCTCTTGAAGAAGAAATTAAAAAGAATTACCCTGATGTAAAAATAAACAGAGGTACTTCAGATAAAAACTTAGCAGAAGATGCAACTCGTACAGACCCTGTAGGATTCCATATAGGTGATAACAGCTATGAATTTGTAATCGACAGAAATAAAGACGGAGTTATAAATGATTTTACCGAAATGATGGGCGCAGATGGTGTCGACGGCATGGAAGAACTTAAAATGTTTGATACGGACGGCGATGGCATAATTAAAGGTGATGAACTGGAAAATGTACTTGTTCTGAACACTGAACATACAAACAGAGATTACGAATTCTTGAGTGCAAAACAACTCGGCATCGAAAGTATAGATCTTAATTCATTCACAGAAAAAACACAATCGCGTGGCGAAGGTGTCGAAGGTGAAGAAGATTTTATAAACATAAATAACTCATTAATTAGTGGAACATTTGATATTAAAATGGAAGACGGAACAAATGCCGAAGGATACCAAAAATTTGTTACAGATGATTATATGAAAGCTGTTTACGATCCGATACTTGGCGAAAATATATATTCACAACTTGACGGTAGCACTGTAGATAATGTTATTGATGATAATTACAAAGAAGCAGATGAAAAGCTTGGAGATTTAAATGAATTTGCAGATTTAATTAAAGATGCAAAAGAATATGGAAATATCAAAGCTGCGCTGAGAACAAAAGTAAACAATGCACAAAATGAAGCCTATGGATACAAAGCTCAACAAATATCAAGTAATATTCAGGATTATCAAGCTGAAGTACCTCAAGCAGAACTGGAAATGACAGTAGATGAAGCTGACAAGGTAATAGATGCATACCTTGACAAAGAAAAAGAAGAAGAAGAAAAGTAGACAATGCATTTAAAACATAAGGATTAAAAAGCCTCTCTCTCGAGAGGCTTTTTAATTAAACTATTTTGCCGTTAGAAATCTTTACTATATCGACATCAGACAGAAATTTCTCGTCAAATGCAAGTGTATCAACACTTGTTATAATTGTTTGCGTACTCTCGTCTATTGCATTTAATAAATAATTTTGCCTAACATTATCAAGTTCTGCTAAAACATCATCCAACAACAAAAGAGGTGTCTCGCCGGTTTTATCTTTTATTATATCCAGCTCTGCAAGCTTAAGCGCCAGTACCAAAGTTCTCTGTTGCCCTTGCGATGCATATTTTTTTGCATCAATTTCATTTATAAAAAATGAAATATCGTCCCTATGCGGACCAAAAAGACACTGTGAACGACGAATTTCATCATCCTTGATTTGCGTTAATTTTTCATAAATAATTTGCGAGAGTTCCTTTACGCAAAGATTTTTAGGTAAATTTGAATCATATTCAAAGCTTAATTTTTCCTCCGGTGAAACACTACTGTGCTTTATACTTGCTATTTTTTCAAGCTCATTTAAAAATTTTATCCTAAGATAAACAATATTTGCAGCCGCTACAGACATCTGCGTATTAAATGCATCCAATAAACTCTCATTATGGTTATACTGAGAAAGAAAATTACTTTTTTGAAGTCTTATCTTATTATATTTTGAAAGCTTTTCATAATATGCCGCATATATCTGACAAATAGCCATATCTAACCATTTTCGCCTGTCAGAAGGATCCCCTCGCATAAGGGTCAGGTCTGCACTTGAAAAATACACTACTTGCAAAACGCGCAGAAATTCGCTTGATTTTGTTTTTTTTAAACCGTTTACTTTTAAAATTTTATTTCTGGGCGGGTTGATTAAAACATCCAATGTAATATCAAGATCACACTTTATACAATCTGCAGAAATCAAACATTGTGTTTCTTTAAATTTGACAAGTTCTAAATCTTTTTTTATCCTATTTGAACTTAAAGCACTTAAATAATAAACTGCCTCTAAAAGATTAGTCTTACCTTGAGCATTTTTACCAACAAACAATGTTTTTTTCTTTGTAAATTCATGCTCAAGATAAGAATAATTTCTATAATTTTTTAATTTAATGCTTTTTAAAAACATATTTAACCTTTTAAGTGTTATTATATTATGTATAATATAGAAAAGACAATTTATAAAGAGGATTCAAAATGTTTGATGTTATTACCATAGGTTCTGCAACACTGGATATATTTGTCGAAAGTGATGGGGCAAATATAGTTTCAGTTAATTCATTAAAGAAAAAAACAGAGTTTATGTCATTCCCATACGGAGCAAAAGTCGAAATAGACGGCTTTTCAAGAAATATTGGAGGTGGAGGAATAAATACTGCTGCCAACTTTGCAAATTTAGGTCTTAAAACATCAACAGTTATAAAACTTGGCGATGATGAAATAGCTCCTGTTATTAAGAAGAAAATGGAACATGACGGTGTTGATACATCCAATATAATTCAAGCAAAAAATGACTTTACAGGACTTTCAATAATTCTTGTAAGCTTTCAAGGTGACAGAACAGTCCTTGCTCACCGTGGCGCAAACGCAACAATAAGTGAAGATGAAATAGACTTTAATTTATTTAAAAAAACATCATGGATATACGTTGCTCCACTTGCAGGCGATACAAATAAACTTTTAGACAAAATTGCAGATTTTGCAGGACAAAACAATATTAATTTAGCAATTAATGCAGGAAGTACTGCGATAAAAAAAGGGGAGAAATATTTTAGCAATATTTTAAAAACTGCAAAAATAGTTGTTATGAACAAGGAAGAAGCTTCAATGCTTACAAAAATCCTTGTCAGACCTGACACAAAAGAAGAAAAATTTTCTAAGATGCAAATACATCCTGATGTTATAACTATGCTAAAAAAATTATATTGTAAAAAAGGTTCAATCGCAGTTATTACGGACGGCAAGTATGGAGTATATTGCTACGACGGTCAAAAATTATACCATGCACCAGAATTTAATGCGAAAGTTGTTTCTACACTTGGTGCGGGTGATGCCTTCAGCTCAACATTTGTTGCCTCGATAAATAAATTTGGAAATGATGTAAAAAAAGCGCTCACATACGCCTCTGTTAATGCTGCAGCAGTAATAGAAAAATTTGGTGCACAAGAAGGATTTTTAACCTTTGAACAGATAGAGGAAAAGCTAAAAGAACAACCACAATATGAGGTAAAAATAATTAATGAGGCTTGATAAATTTCTAAAAGTATCCAGATTAATCAAAAGAAGAACTATAGCTAATTCAGTCTGTGAAAGCGCAAGAGTTTTTGTTAATGACAACCCGGCAAAACCGGCAAAGACTGTTAAAATAGGGGATATAATAACAATAGAATTCAAAGATTCGTACAAAAAAGTTTGTATACTAAAAATCCCTCAAGGGAATGTTTCAATTAATGAAGCTTTGCAATTATATAAAATAATAAAATAGATTATGCACTCATCTTCGCTCGCTAAGCGCAGTCGCGCTAGAGCTCGCTCTTTAGTAAGGTTACGCAAAAGTCCGCCAAGCTCTCGCTTGCCGTACATTTGCTTCACACACTTATGCACTCATCTTCGCTCGCTAAGCGCAGTCGCGCTAGAGCTCGCTCGATTCGTGTATAAAAGAAGAGCCGCAAAAGCGGCTGATTAGGGATATTTAATTGTTACATTAATGTAACAATTAAATATTTTACCCACATGTTTTAAAAGTAACATCGTCTGTTAAAGCGAATAAAATTAAATGTTTTCATATAGATATATGATGTCAAAAAAATCTAATTAACTGACAATATAATTAAATAGGACTTGGGATATAACATTAAATGAATCAAGAAAATATAGAGGTCGATTCATACAAGAAAATCGTGAGATTATCTGACGAAGAATTAAAAAGTTTGTGGGAGGAATATTATCTTGACCGCACAAATAAGGTTGTTCGCGACAAATTAATAGTACAGTACATTTACCTTACACGTTATGTTATAGGACGTGTAAAAGTAAATTTACCCCCAAGTTTTTCATATGAAGATATAGCAAGCTATGGTGTTGAAGGTCTTATTGATGCAATTGAAAAGTTTTCACCAAACAAAGGTGCAAAATTTGAAACATATGCACTTATGAGAATAAGAGGAGCAATTATAGATAGGATACGCTCATCAGACTGGCTTCCAAGAACAGTAAGAAAAAAAATAAAAGATATAAAACTTACAGCAGAAAAATTAAAACAAGAGTTAGGTCGTGCAGCTACAACTAAAGAAATAGCAGATGTTATGGGCATGGAAAAAGAAAAAGTTGAAGAAATTTTGGCCTCTGATGCATCAGTTGATTCATTGTATGATAAAAAAGGTGTTGGAGAAGACAGTGTAGAAATAATAGATACTATCGAAGATAAAAATTCACAAAGACCCGAAGAAGAAATGGAGAAAAAAGACGCTAAACGTGAACTTGAAGCGGCACTAAAAAAACTACCGGAACGTGAAAGAATGTTATTGGTTTTCTACTATCATGAAAATATGACGTTAAAAGAAATAGGTGAAGCAATAAATGTTTCAGAATCTCGTGTTTGTCAACTCCATGCTCAAGCAATTATGAAACTTAGAAACATACTAAGTGCAAAACGTAGTGAAAGAATGAATAAATCAATAGTATAACTTTTGCAAACATAAAAAAAATGTTTGTCGGGTGACAAACATTTAAAACACGAGGATATTAAGAGAGAGTAATAAATGTACCTGTTTTATAAAGACAAAAGTGCATAAATAGCTATTGCCTTAATTTTTTTCCTTTAATTTTAATTCCCTTACTCTTTAATAAAGTATTTATGTATTTAAAAATTGCTCAACGCCAAAATAATATTAAGAAATATTAAAAAGCCTGCCATCTAAAGGCAGGCTGGAAAAATATACTTCTATTTAACCTCTTTAGGCTCTATTTGTTTTGCACCATCAGCATCAATCTCTACAGTTATTTTTTTCTTGTCGTCCTCTTTGTCAAGTTGTTTATTAATAATAACTGTTTGGACAATTTGGAATACATTACTGGTCACGAGATACAATAACACACCTGCAGGGATTGGTATAAAAATAAAAGTCAATCCTATCATCAGAGGCATAACAGTTCCCATAGACTTTTGAATAGCTTGCTGAGTTGCATCTTGTTGTATTCCTTTTTGTGTAGACATCATAACTTTTTGCGAAATCCACATGGTAAAAGCAAACAATAGCACCAATAAAATGACATCATAATGGACTTCATTTTGAACATCGGCAACAGGAACATTTGCAGCCAAAATATTATCTATAGGTTCAAATGTAACTTTCTCGGTTTCCTTAGTCTGATTATCAATAACATTAATCTCAACTTTTGTAATCGCTTTCAGCTCCGCAAAAGAAAGATTTAAACTATCAGGATACATTTTAAGATCAAAATTTTGTTTAGGTTTAATATCCCCCTGTACAGATATAGCTTTTGTCGGACGATCAATTTTAACATTTTCTAATACCTTATCGCCCAAATACACAGTTGCTGTCTTTCCGGCAGTAAATGTATCATAGGGGCCTACAACAAATTTACCATCAAAAGATTGCCCGGCATTGCTTTTTATAGTAGCATCAAGGCGGTTTATAAACAGAAATTTTGCATTACCTGCTTGCTGAATAAATTGTGGACTCATAAGTGCAGTATAGAGTAAAATAAAAATCGGTAACTGCAATAACAAAGGCAAACATCCTGCCATAGGATTAAACTTATGCTCTTTGTAAAACTCCATCATTTTTTGTTGCATCATTTGAGGGTTACTTTTATATCTTTCCTGAATAGCCTTCATTTTAGGTTGTAAAAGTTGCATATTGCGCATTGAACGTTGTTGAGATATGCTCGATGGCCACATGCAAGCCCTTACTATAATTGTTAATAATATTATTGCAAGTCCCCAATTTCCGGCAATTTTTGCCAATGTTTGCAAAATTGAAAGAGTAAAACCTATAAAATCCATAAAATCTCCTATGCTTTCATGCCAAATCGGCTTTTATAATTTTTAATTTTACCTTAAACATGATATTATTCACATATGAAATATACATTTGATACAATTTGCGCAATTGCCACACCGTTAAGCACCGGAGGAATAGGTGTTATAAGAATTAGTGGGGAAAATGCATTTACAATAGTTCAAAATATTTTTAATAAAAAAATAGTACCTAAGGTAATAAATCACGGATGGATTATTAATGAAAATAAAAAAATTGACGAAGTTATAATCTTGCCTTTTATTGCACCACACAGTTATACCGGTGAAAATGTAGCAGAAATACAAACTCATGGGTCTCCAGTTGTTATAAATGAAGTTTTAAATCTTGTACTAAAACAAGGTGCAAGATTAGCACAAAGAGGAGAATTCACAAAAAGAGCGTTTTTAAATCACAAAATTGATTTGTCACAGGCAGAGGCAGTTTTGGATTTAATAAATGCAAAAACATCAAAATCAGCGCATGGTGCTGCAAATAATTTATCAGGTTCTCTTAAAGTAAAAATAGAAGAAATAAAAACACAAATAAGTGAAATTTTAGGCAAAATAATAGCATCGCTTGATTTTCCTGAAGATGTAGCAGAAGTAGAACATTGCGAGATTGCAGAAAAAATTAGAAATACAATAAACGATATTAATGAAATTCTGAAAAATGCACGAGTTCACAATATTTTAAGACAAGGGATAAAAGTTGCTGTTGCAGGACGTCCAAATGCTGGCAAATCTTCACTTTTTAATGCACTTTTAAATCTTGACAGAGCTATAGTTACCGAAATAGAAGGTACGACAAGAGATACAATAACAGAAACTCTTGACTTAAACGGCATAAGTACAACCTTAATAGACACTGCAGGCATAAGAGAACAAAGCTTTGATAAAGTAGAAAAAATAGGTATTGAACAGTCAAGACTTGCAATAGAACAAGCAGATATTGTACTTTGTCTTTATGATGGACAATGCGGATTAGGTGAATACGACAAAGAAATTTTTGCACTTGCAAAAGATAAAAAACATATAATGGTTCGCACGAAATGTGATTTGTGTAGCAAGTCAAACAATAAAAACGAAATTTCAATAAGCTCTATTACAAGAGAAGGAATAAAGGAACTAAAGCAAGAAATTTATCAGCAAATAATTGGATTAAACCCCACAGAAAATGAATTTTTAACAAATCAAAGACACCAAAGCTGCCTCAGAAGTGCTCTTGAAGCATTGAATAATGCATTGGAAGGAGCAGAGCGAAATGAAATGCAAGATTTAATCAGTATAGATTTAAAAACCGCACTCACAAGTTTAGGCGAAATAAGCGGTGAAGTTATCACAGACAATATTTTAAATAACATATTTGAAAATTTTTGCATAGGCAAATAGTTAAAATAAATCAAAAGATTTTATATAATTTCTTATTTCATTTCCAACATTTTTTGCAAAATCTCTACCATCTTTTGTTTTACGAATTTTATCTGCCCATCCGTCCGTATTAAAGTAAGATAAGTCAATAAAAAATGTGTTTTTCATTTCAAACACCTCATTTTTTAGATTTTTGTTATGATTTAAAATTATAAAAGCAAATTTTTTATCACCCCTTAACTTCTGTACTATATTATACAGTTTTTCTATTGAATCTCTTTTGGTTTCCGTAGCATAGCTTATTGAATAAATAACAAACAAAAATTTCTCATCATTAATGTAATCATAAAAATTTTCAATTCTTTTTTTATATAATCTTATAAAATCATCCTTGCTCAATCTTGCATCATGGTTGTATATAGCCCCCAAGGTATTATTAATCCAGCAATTTTGCTCTTGATCAAACTCAACATCGTCAAAAAAATTTTTAAAATTTGTATTTATTAATTTAATTACCTGATCAAGATTAGAATGAAACGCCAAATCAAAAACTGAAGACTTTTCACCATATATTTTTCTCGGCTTTATTTTTGCATAAGTTGTAACCACTCTAGGAAAGCAAAATGACCCCAAAGATAAAATTCTATATTTATTTTTTTTAAATTTAAAATAATCAACAATATTAAAATATTGTACCAAATCACGTACGTATTTTCGAGTATTTCTATCAATAATAAATATTGAAACTAATAATGCTAAAAACTTTCTCAAAACTCCCCCAATGTAAAGAAATGTAAAATAATAAAAAAATAATGTTATAAAATATTTTACCAGAGGAATAGTACACATGTAAAGATAATATGGCAGAATAAAGTTTTCTCTCTAATTCCTCTCTCTAATATGTGGTAAATTTACTGGCTCTCGTGGGTCAGTTTTTTTTATGCTTGTTTTTTATTTTTTTGTTAAAATAAGTAGGTTATGTTAATGGAATTTTTATACGCAAAAATACACAGAGCTACAGTAACCGATGCGAATCTTGAATATATCGGCTCTATTACAATAGATAAAGCGCTTCTTAGAGCATCAGACATTAAAGCAAACCAAAAAGTTGAAATATTGGATATTAATAATGGCGAAAGATTTTCTACATACGTTATAGAAGGCGCAGAGAACTCCGGCATAATTTGTCTAAACGGAGCTGCTGCGAGAAAAGTACAAAAGGGAGACAAGGTAATTATTGTCGCATATGCTATTATGGATGAAAAAGAGCAACAATCATTTTGTCCTAAGATTGTCCATGTTGATGAAAATAACAAAATTGTCTAATTTCTGGACATTGCCACTTTGCCACTTCTTACAAAGTCTTTGTAGCCGTATGGTTTGATTAGTTCAATCAAAGCTTGAATTTGCTTATCATCGGCAACTATTTGCAATGTATAGTTTTTATCTGTTATATCAATTATTTTAGAACCTGTTACTTCTGCAATTCTCAGGATTTTATCCACATCCTCGTCTTTTACTTGTAATTTTACCATTACAATTTCGCGCTCCATCGCATCGCTGACAGATAAATCAGAAACTTTTAATACTGGTATCAACCTGTGCAATTGCTTGCAAATTTGCTCAACTGCTTCATTTGTTGCAATTGTTGTTATTGTTATTTTCGAATAATTTCTATCAATAGTAGGAGCGACTGTAAGACTCTCTATGTTATACCCTCTACCTGAAAATAAATCTACTACACGCGAAAGTACTCCGGATTCATTTGTTACCAAAATAGACAACGTATGTAATGTACTCATTTTTTCTCCTAATAAACCTTTTGATCGTTAGACAACAAAACTTTGTTCAAAGGTTGCCCTGCAAGTACCCAAGGATAAACCATCTCAAAGTTTTCTACAACAAAGTCGATAAATACCGAACATTTTGAACTAATTGCTTCTTGTAGAGCAGGTAAAATTTCATCTTCTCTCTCTACTCTAATACCTTTTGCCCCATAAGCCTGAGCAAGTTTTACAAAGTCGGGCGCAGAAATTTTTGTTTGGCTATAGTGTTTATTAAATAATTTTTCTTGCCACTGGCGTACCATTCCCAAATATCCGTTATTAATAACACAATTTATTACCTTTAACCCATAATCCATACAGGTGGCGATTTCTTGAATATTCATTTGTATCGAACCATCACCTGCAATATTTAGCACAAGGGCATTTTTCTCCGCTATTGCAGCGCCCACTGCAGCTGGAAAACCAAAACCCATTGTACCCAAACCACCCGATGTAATAAATCTTCTTGGCTCATCAAACTTAAACATTTGAGCACACCACATTTGATGCTGACCGACCTCAGTACAGACAATAGGCTTATATTCTTTTGTATACTCATATATAGCTTCTATTACCCTTAGTGCGCTTAACTTGTCTGACGGACAATCAGGAATTGCACGCTTTTGTCTCCATTCATCTATTTGTCTCAACCATTTTTCTTTTACATTATGATCAATAATAACAGGTTTTGAAGTCAGTTCTTTGATCATTGCACTGAGAACATTTTTTGCATCACCTACAATTGGAATATCGACTTTTACGTTCTTTGAAATAGAGCAAGGATCAATATCTATATGAATAACTTGCGAATCACGTGCAAAACGTTTTAAACAACCAGTAATTCTATCATTAAAACGTGTACCTACTGCAAAAATTACATCAGCATGGACAACAGCGTAATTTGCCCAGTAATTTCCATGCATACCAAGCATACCAAGACTTTGCGGGGAACTTTCTGGATAAGTACCCTTACCCATAAGAGTATGAGCAACAGGCATTTCTAATATTTGAGCAAGCTGAGTAAGCTCCTTGCTTGCACCTGCTTGCAAAACACCTCCACCTGAAATTATAACCGGTCTTTGTGCTTCTCTTAAAAGTTTTAACGCTTTTGAAATCTGCAAGGGGTGCCCCTTATAAGTTGGATTATATCCCACAAGTTTGACTTCTTTAGGGTAATTAAAAACAGTTTTTGCAGTTAAAATATCCTTTGGCATATCAATAACAACTGGACCTGGTTTGCCAGTTGTTGCAATGTAGAATGCCTCTTTTATAATTCTTGCAAGGTCTTTAACATCTTTTACAAGATAATTATGCTTGCAGCATGAGCGCGTAATTCCCACTATATCGGCTTCTTGAAAAGCATCATTCCCAATTTGTTCAGTTGATACCTGACCTGTAAAAACGACTAACGGATATCCGTCATAATATGCATTTGCAATACCTGTCACAGTATTTGTAGCACCCGGACCTGATGTAACAAGGGCAACACCAGGTCTTCCTGACACACGTGCATATCCTTCCGCAGCATGAATTGCAGCTTGTTCATGACGTACAAGATAGTGTTTAATTTTATCTTGATTATATAAAGCTTCGTATATGTTTAAAATAACCCCGCCCGGATACCCAAAAATCTCATCAACTCCTTGCGCTTCCAAAGATTTTAGGAATATCTCCGCACCGCAATATACTTCCTTAGTCATGCATTTTCTCCATTAGTTTTTGGTATAATTGCATTATACTATGAAAAAATAAGACGGCGAACTTTTTTATGAAAAAAATCAAAATATCAGGGGATTTAACAGGTGGATTTTTAGGCGCAGTCATTGCACTTCCACAGGCTTTAGCCTTCGGAGTAGCAATAGGTATTGGAGCAACAAGTGGTTTATGGGGAGCAGTAATTTTATGTTTTACAGCAGGTATTCTCGGATGCAATCAGCCACTTTTATCAGGTCCAACAGGTCCTGCAGCTATAGTTACAGCTTCAGCATTTGCAACACTACATGGTAAACCTGAAACACTTTTTGCGGTTATTTTTCTATCAGGTATTTTTCAGATAATAATTTCTCGTACAAGATTAACAGACATTGTTAAATACATTCCATACCCTGTTATTTCAGGCTTCATGAATGCCGTAGGTACAATTTTAATTATTTTACAACTGGGTCCGTTTTTAGGAAATAAATCTTTGGCTACACCTCTATTATCAATAAAAAATTTCCCAAATAATCTTGCATGTATCAATGAAAATGCACTTGTTATAGGAATTTTAACACTTTCGATTATTTTTTGGACACCAAAAAAAATTACAAAAATTATACCATCGCAAATTTTAGCACTTGTAATATCGACCCTTACAGCAATTTTATATAATATGGAACTACCTACCGTACAGGGCGTAAGTTCACATTTACCACAAATTGCTTGGGCTGATTTTTCCAACATTAAAACCCTTCTAATACCGGCATTAATTATCGCAATAGTATGCTCCTCGGAAAGTCTTTTGACAAATTTAGTTGTTGACACATTAACAAAAACCAGCTGCAATACAAACAGAATGATACTTTCGCAAGGCATAGGAAATCTTGTTTGCTCTCTTTTTGGTTCAATTCCTGGCTCAGCTGCCACAATGCGTTCAGCTGCAGCTATAAAAGCTGGTGGCAAAACAAGATTTTGTGCAATTGTCTGTGCAATTGTTCTACTTTTAATTATTTTATTTGCAAGTGGTTTTGCAAATAAAATTCCACTAAGTGCACTTGCTGCAATACTTTTTAAAGTAGGACTGGACATAATAGATACAAAATTGTTAAAAATTATTAAATATGCCCCAAGACAAGATTTATTTGTTATGTTAATTGTCTTTTTGCTCACCATATTTTACGACATAATCATTGCCGTAAGCACAGGAATTGTGTTAAGTGCCTTAATTTTTGCAAAACAACTTGCAGATAAAACAAATGTAAAATTTAAAGATATTAATGACAAACACATAATGGAACTTGAAAAAAAATTACAGTACGAAACAGACTATAAAATAAGAGTAGTACATATTTTAGGTGAATTATTTTTTGGCAGTGCAACACAAGTCATTTCGCATTTTGAAGAAATTTTAGGCACAAAATATCTTATAATTTGCTATGAATCTGAAAACACATTTGATATAAGCGCAATTTTTGCACTTGAAGACATAATAACAAGATTAAAATCTCAGAATATCATTCCCCATCTTGTTGTAAAAAATGAACAAATCGTCAATCAATTGGAAAAATTAAATATAGCAGAGCAAATTGGAAAAGAAAACATCTTTTACAATGAAGAAGATGCAATAGAACATGCAAAAAAACTTCTTAAAATAAAGGCAATTAAAAAGCGCAACTGATATAGACCATAGGGGAATAAAATTTTAAGTCGTTTTGTATAACCTTTTTTAAAAGAAAGGAAACAAAATGACTAATAAACTTGATATTTTTAAATGCAATGTCTGTGGCAACATTATCGAAGTAGTATTATCAGGTGGTGGAAAACTCGTATGTTGCAACCAGCCTATGGAGCTTTTAAAGCCAAAAACAGCAGATACCACAACAGAAAAACATGTACCTGTATTAGAAGAAAATGGCGAAGAAAAACTTATTCGCATTGGTTCAACTCCGCATCCAATGGAAGATGAACATTATATCCAGTTTATCGAAGTAATTTCAAAAGACCACAAATGGGTTAAGAGAAAGTACCTTAAAGCACATGAACAACCCGAGATGAAATTTAAATGTAAATGTGAAAATAAATTTGATGCATTTGAATTGTGTAATATTCATGGGCTTTGGGAAAATAAATTCGAAGGAGAAAACTAATATGGACAACAAAATAAACGAGCTTTTAAACCAACAAATAAATTTCGAATTTTACAGTGCATATTTATACCTTGCAATGTCAACATACTTTAGTGAAATTAATATGGACGGATTTGCAAAATTTATGAAAAATCAAGCAAAAGAAGAACTTGAACATGCACAAAAAATTTATGATTATTTACTTTTAAGAAATGAAAAAATATCATATCAAGGAATTGAAGCACCTGATACAGACTGGCTAAATGCTCAAGACGTTCTTGAAGATGCTATCGAACATGAAAAAATGATAAGCAATAAAATACATAATTTATATAAAAATGCAAAAGAACACGATGATTTTGCAACGATGAATTTTTTAAACTGGTTTGTTGAAGAACAACTTGAAGAAGAAGAAAAATTCAGAATTTTAAGAGAAAAGATAAAAGCCTTTGATGAGTGCAGCTGCACATTAGAGGCAATGGATAGAGAACTTAACAAAGATTAGATAAAGGGGCTAATGCCCCTTATTTTATATTTTTTTTGCAAAAAAACTTTATAGAACATTTTTCACACAAAGGCTTTTGTGGCTTACAAATATTCTGTCCATGCGTAACAAGAAGCGTATTAAAATCAATCCAATATTTTTTTGGCAACTTTTTTCTCAGCGCAAATTCGGTTTCATTAGGATTTTTAGTATCAACATAACCCAGGCGATTTGAAATCCTGTGTACATGAACATCAACACAAATGGCAGGTTTATTAAAACCTTTTGTCAACACTAAATTTGCAGTTTTTCTACCAACGCCTTTTAATTTGATTAATTCTTCAATAGAATCAGGAACTTTTGAATCAAATTTTTCAACAATCTCTTTTGACAAATTTATTATTTGATATGCCTTATTACGATAAAATCCTACGGGGTAAATAGTCTCAGAAAGAGTTTTGGCATCAATTTTCATCATCTCTTGCGGCGTTTTTGCAAGTTTTAACATTCGCATAGCTGCAGGATAAGTTGTCTTGTCATTTGTCCTTAAACTCAGAATACAGCAAATTAAAACCAAGTAAGGATCAGCAACTTGTTCCATAAACTCGACAAATTCAGTTCTTTTTACTGCAGATAAATCGTTATCTTTTTTTAAATTTTTTACAATTTCATCTATATCCATTTTGGCAACTTGCATATAATAATAATTGTGATTATAATACGTAAAAAAGGAGAATACAAATTATGAGTAATGCTAAAGACATAAACGATGCAACTTTCGATGCAGAAGTTTTGAAAAGCGAAAGTCTTACACTTGTTGACTTTTGGGCACCATGGTGTGGTCCATGTAGAAAAATGGGGCCTCTTTTGGATGAAATTGCATCCGAATTCGAAGGCAAATTAAAAGTTGTCAAAATAAATACAGATGAAAACTTAAAAACAGCAAAAGAATATCAAATAAGTGGATTACCGAGTTTATTACTGTTTAAAAATGGTGAAGCCAAAGAGGTTATGGTTGGTTTAATGCCAAAGTCGGCAATTATTTCAAACATTGAAAAACTTTTATAGAATTAACGCCTCCAATCGGAGGCGTTTTAATACTTTTATTTTAAAAATGTATTTTTGTAGTTTGGAATTTTAAACTCTCTTTTATCTTCATCTGTTTGTGCAAATTTTTCATATATTTCAAGAGATTTTTCTTTTACATTTATCAAATAGTCTTCATTTATGTATTTTTTATATGTTTCATTTAAATCTCCATTGTAGTTACCTAAAGTTTTTGCAAAGTCTAATAGTTCATTTTTATTTGCACCACCTGCATAAGCTTTTGTTTTTGCATCTGTACCAGATGGTCTTATTTCTACAAATTTATCTTCAAAATCAAAATACGTGCCATCCCCAACAAATTTAACATCCAACAATCTTGAAAAATCAAGGTTGCTGAAAGTTGAAGACAAAATTTCCTTTATATTTTCAAGCGTAATCTTATTTTCATATTTTGCTATAGCAAGTGCAAGATAAAAAATATCATTTTTTGTCCTTAAACCTTCTCCTAAGAGTTTTGCCTCTTTTAATTTTTCAATATTTGGCTCAGATTCATTATAATAAGCAATGTCTTCTCTTACGTCAAATTTCGCGACAATATTGTTTTTTGTATAAACATTGCTCAAATGTTCCCACAGAAAAACATCAAGACTTGCAACAAGGGCTGAAGTTACAATAATTGCTTCTGTTGCACTTTTTTCACGCATTGCAAGGGCATATCTGTTACCGAGAGATTTTATTAATTCTTCAGAACCAATAATCATACCTCCTGATTCTTCCCCGCCAAAAATCATCCTTGGTGAATCACCCAAGGAAATAGTTTTTCCAAAAATATCAACAATCTTGATATCTTTTTCGCCTTTTTCAATCTGATACTCAATTTTTTTAGTAGCATTTGCAATTTCTTTAAAACCAACAGGAGTATTAATTACTTCAATACCATTATTCTCAGCCCACTCATCCCAAGTTTTTGAACTTGCCGTAGTTTTAACTATAAAACGCTTATGATTGTCAAATGCACCATTATCCTTCAAAAGATGTGTCCAAAAGTCCATTATCATCAAAAATGCTTGATTGGCACTAAATACACACAACAAGCGATTATCGTCAAGTTTAACAGTGTCAACTCCAACAGCTTTTATTTTATCAAAATTTTTAATGTCTTCAAGTTGAACAACGCTAAGTCGATCATGATCAGGGTCAGTTATAAGACAAACTGTGCCTATTGGATAATCTTTAAGTTTTTCATTATACTTTAAAGTTTCTATTACAGGGAAATATTCTCTATGGCATTTGTCTTTTGAAACAACGGTAATATCAAGCGACCAATCATAAAATTTACCATCCTTAATATCTTTTCCTATTGAATGGAAAAAAGGATCCTCTTGCGTGTTTAACCACACAAAATTATTTGCAACTCCCAATTTATCTAGAATTTTACTCAATGTATTATATGCAGCTCCGCCCACAGCATCAATAATAATTTTTTTATTAAACTTTTTTATAAGCTCAACATTATTTTGATTTGCAACACCGTTTTTCAAATACTCCACATATAAATCAATACCATTATTGAGTTTTGCCATTGTATCTTCATCAATTAATTCATTTTGCGAAGCTTCAAATTCAATTTTATATTCACCGTTTTGTTTAACTGTTTCTAAAATTTGTTCAATTTTTGCTACGAATTCTAAGCTCTCATCCGGCAAAAACTGTGAACCTTGATTATTTAAATCCTTGGTAGCATTTTTAACACTAATTCCATGAGAACTTGTAATATACTCACCCCCGACTAAATCAAGTTTAAAAGCCAGAAAAGAAGCAAGCCAAATAGGTATTGTTTGACGATCCTTAGGGACAAGTGTCCGTATTCCCAGAGCACTTTGAATACGTGCAATAATATCGAGATATATTTTTGAATTATATCTTACTTCACAGCCTACAAGTTTTACAAGCTCATCATTGGGATATTTTTCTTTTAAAACAAGAGCTTTTGCAAGAGTCGCAAGAGTTATACCTATTGTATTAATCGGAAATCTTGTATCATGTGGATACAGTACATTTTGAGGTCCTCTAATGCCTGCAGTTGAAACCATTGCTTCTTTTTTATAAGCTTCAAACCACTTTTCAAGCTCAAGCTTGTCAACAATTTCTTTTGTAAGTGTAAAAGTAAACTTATTTTTATCATTATAATTAAAAATCTTATTCTGTTTAATCTCATCTGGCGTGTTGTTTTCGACACCTTCTAGTAACAACTTTTCAAGTTGCGAGGGATTTTCTTTACTCATATAAACTCCTTACGGTTAATGCATCTTTGCAATTATTTTAACATAAAATTTAATTTATGCCTTTTTAGCCTTTTTCTTTTGTTCATCTTGAACTTTTTGAGAAATAGTCTTTTTGCCTGTTAACTTAGACATGAAACGGAAATACTTACCCCAGAAATCGTCCCTTTCAATATTTCGCCTGTCATGTTCTTCAATTTCAGCACGAGTCATCTTGCGAGTAGGCACTCCGATTGATTTACGTATCAGATTTTCATTTGTAAATTCCGTAGCTGCAGCAACCGCACCTGCACCAAGAAGACTACCATGATATGCAGTTTCAAATACAGAATTAAATAAATTCATAAGCAATGAATTGAAAAAGAAATTGGAAACCTTATGCATTATTCTTTCTTTTGCAACAGCATTTGCACCTTCAACATCCTTGCCCTCAGATGTTATTAAAACCTCATTCCTATAATCATTTACAAAGAAATAGCTTGCAATCAAAGTTACAAAAGGTCTTGATATAGCAGCAAGAGAAGAATTTTTATAAGTAGATTTTCCTGTTTTATTTTCAGCAGCAATTAAAACTTTTCTTTTGATAAAATTATCAAATTCACTTAAGCTTATTTTGCCTGAGTTAAGCTTTTCTTGAGTTTTATTGTATATTTTATACAGTCCCATCAAATCATGGGATGTAATTTTTGAAAGATCTTTTGATGCCTCTTTCTCAAATACTCCACGCAGTATTTTTGTTGGAAACCTGACAACACCCCAAATAAAGCCAAAAGGATATGTAAGTGCTTTTATGAGAGGAGCAATTACTTTTTTATCAACCTTGCCCAATTTTACAAATGCAATTTTTTCACCATTGATATTCTTGATTGTTTTTTCGTATTTATCTGACGACAATGCATTTTTCAATTTTTGCGCACAAGCAGTTAATTTATATTCTGAGGAAATTCTGTTCAGGATTTCCTCCATTTTGTCTTGACGTACCCAAAAATCTTTTTTAGTAATTAAATCATAGGCATCATCCATACCTGATCTTATATTTTTAAGGAGAGTATTGAATTTTTCGTTTCGGCTTCTAGCAAAACATACCGCAATCCCTGCCAAAAGAAACACGCCTGCTGTTTTTAATATATTTTGAAGATTTAAAGGCGTATAGTCTTCATCTTTTTCAATTTTATAATTTCCTTTAAATTTTGTGGAAGTATTGTCATTTTTTGAAATGTTCGAAAATGCTTCAAACACTTTTGGCATATCAGCATCTGCAATTTTTTCTACATTACTTGCATCTGAAAGCTTAGAAACTTTTTTCTTTTTTATTTCTTTTTCATGTTTATGATAAGCAAAATCTTTTGCCTCATTAGGCTTTAAAGGTCTTAGCGGCATACCGTTTAAAAGTCTTGAAAGTATTTCTGATATCAAAGTTGTCCCGGCAATAGTAAATAAGGCTATATATTTATTTGCATTTGCGTATTTTGATAATGCACCCAGGGTTAAAAACGTCATTGCCGCGCTCATTAATATTCTTGAGCTTTCTTGTTTTAAACGCTTCTTTTGAGATTTTTTAGCCAGCTCATCACTGTCATTTTGCATTCTGGAAATATTATAAAAATCAATCCCTGCCATAATAGAACTCACCATGCCTGTGCAAAGCCTGTTGAAAGTCCTTTCATCAGCAGTTTTATAGTTACCTTTTATACTTCCTGCCGCATGGGCTAAATTTTCTACGATTGTTTCACGTGAATCTTCTTGCAAAACAGGAAGTATATTATTACCCTTTTGAACAATATTTTGAGTTAAACTTTTTTTTAGTTTAAGTATTGATTTATCATTTTTTGCAATATCTGAAAAAGCGCCCTGTAATATGCAAAATGTTTCTTCCGCATTTGCCGCATTTGCACGTTTAGATAATGCTTTTGTATTTAATAATTTTTGAGCAAAATCAGAAATTGCAGGTATTTTTTTAAATCCTGCAGCAGCGTTTAATGCCCAATTTGCAATATCAAGCCATAAGTCGCAAAAGGGATAAAGCGCACTTTTAAAAAATTTAGGCAAAATTCCATCTTCTACAAAAGTCACCCCGCCTTTATCATCAAAAATTATCCTCTTACTAAAATTAAAAATATTGGGTGACATATTTCTAAGCTCATTTTCCATTTTAGTAAATTCATCACCCAGTAAATCATTTAATGTATTCTTTCTTGAAATATAATCACTAAAATGCGAAGGGCTTTTTGTAAGTTTATCCGCAACACTTTTTGCAACACCCCCCAATCCTGTAAATGAAATTTTACTTGCATTATTTGAGGACTCAATTTGATTTACAAAAAAAATATTACTGTATTTTTTATTCTCGTAGTGATTATTTATCTTAAGACTCATTTTTACTCTTATACTGTTAAAGCACATAGCCCATGCTTTATTAAACTCGTATATTTGAATATACAAAACATGTAATAAAATCGATTTGCCTTTTTTTGAAAAAATTTGTATTTTTGTAAAAAATTTGTCCGAATTAAATAAATAAATTATCCTGTAAGTATGGAAACTTGTGGGAAAATTGTACTTGTAGATGATGAAATAATGGTCACAAAGACACTTGCAACTCTATTAAAGCTTGAAGGGTTAAGTGATGTTGTCACTTTTAACGACCCGGTGGAAGCATTAGAGTACTTAAAAAATAACTCTTGTGAACTTTTAATTTCAGATTTCATTATGCCAAAAATGGAAGGCATTGAATTTTTATCAAATGCAAAAAAATTACCCTCGCAAGAAGATACTACTCAAATACTTTTAACGGGTTATGCCGACAAAGAAAATGCCATAAAAGCAATAAATGAAGTAGGTATATTTAAATACATTGAAAAACCATGGAATAATAACGATTTAATTTTAAATATTAAAAATGCAATTGAACGCACTAATTTAAAAAGAACACTGAAAGAAAAAATAATACAACTAAAAAAGGCAAATGATGAACTGGAAGATTACTCCAGGAATCTAGAAGCTTTAGTACAAAAAAGATCACTGGAACTGTGGGAAAGTAGAGAAAAACTAAACGCAATTTTTTCTAATTGTGCAGACGGGATTATAACATTTAAAAAAGATTGTTTAATAAATTCATTAAATAATGCTGCCTTAGAGCTTTTTGGAACAGAGGAAAAAAATCTTATAAATAAAAATTTTTTTGAGCTTTTAATAAATGAAAAAAACAAAAAATTTGAAAATCCTTTCAAAATAAAAAAACCAATGTTTTTAAGAGATTTTAGCCTTATAAATTACAAAAATAACACAAAAGTACCAATTGAGGTAAGTCTTGCAAAAATTGAAAATGATAAAGACACTTTTGTGGTAGCAGTTGTAAGAAATGTATCATACCAAAAAGAAAACGAAAGACTACGCGATGATTTTATTGCAACCTTGACTCATGATTTAAGAACTCCTTTACTTGCGGCAATAAGCGGGCTTGATTTTATTTTAAAGGGTACATTGGGCGAAATAAATGAAAAACAAAGAGAACTTGTTTTTGCAATGAAAAAAAGTAATGAAGATATGCTTGGTTTAACAAATGCTCTTTTGGAAGTATACAGATACGAAGCAGGCAAAATATTTTTATGCAAGACAAGATTTTGTGTAAATGAACTTATAAAGCAATGTATAAAAGAGCTGGAAATGCTTTTTGTACAAAACAATACGAAAGTCGTATTTGATTATGAAAATAAAGAACTTTATATAAATGCAGACAAAAATGAAATTAGACGTGTAATTTTAAACTTATTGGGAAATGCAATAAAACACGGCGGAGAAAATATAAAAGTGACTGTAAAAAGTCAAAGATTAGGTAAAGATGCCCAAATAAGCGTTGAAGACAATGGCACCGGACTAAGTGTAGAAGACCAAAAAAAACTTTTTAAAAGATTTTCACAAGGCACAAGCAAAAAACGCTCTTGTTCTACAGGGCTTGGGCTTTATCTCTCTAGAAGAATTATAGAAGCACACAATGGTTCTATATGGGTTGAAAGTGAGTTAGATAAGGGTTCAAAATTTACATTCAACCTTAAAAATGCTGCACTCGAAGACAAGGTTTTACTATGAATAAAGATAAAATCAAAATTTTAATTGTTGAAGATCACTTGGTTGCAAGAATGGGTATTGCAATAGTAATTGAAAATACTGAACAATTCGAACTTTTAGGACAAGCTCAAGACGGGTTGGAGGGCGTTAACCTTGCATTAAAATTAAATCCTGATGTCATATTGATGGATATAGGCTTACCAAAAATTGACGGAATTGAGGCAACAAGGCGAATTAAAGAGGCGGGACTAGACTCTTCAATTCTTATGTTTACATCACGAGATAATAACGAAGATGTTTTTGCAGCCTTAAAAGCAGGTGCTGACGGGTATATAATGAAAGGATCAAATGAACAAACTTTAATTAATGCAATTGAAGCCGTAAGTCAAAAGGCAGGGTGGCTTGATCCGCAAATAGCAAGAATTGTTTTATCGGGCATTAATGCTCAAAAAGACTCTCAAAATAACAACGAAAAAAATAAAACGACAAGCAATAAATATGGATTGACCAAAAAAGAACTTGAGGTCTTATCCTTAATTGTGGAAGGATTATCAAATCAAGAAATAGCACAAAAACTTGTGGTGTCGCTTTCCACAACAAAAGCCCATGTGCATAGTATTTTACAAAAATTATATTTATCTGATAGAACGAAGGCAGCTGTCACGGCCCTTAAAGAGGGTCTTGTACAAAGATGAAAAAATACATCAGCATAATTTTATTTTTTTTCTTACTTTACAATGTGCAAGTTGTTCATGCCATAAAATTTCACAACCCTTTTTCTAAAAAAGCAAAACAAGAAATCGAAAAAATGGTTCAAACCAAACAAGAATGGGAGGAAAAAGCAAAAAATATTGACATTGAAGATAGAAATGCCCCAGCCTATGAAAAACCGCAAGATAAAGATTTTAAACCAAAAACTCCTCCGTCAAAAAAATTTGTCAAATATAATGTAAGTCCAGGAGGCAGAGAAGTTAACTTTTATGAAATAAAAAATAAACTTGATATAAAAAGTCAAGCAGTTTTTGATAAACAGTTAAATTTTATGGCATATGGACAGTACTATTACTCACCTGAATACAATCAAATATCAAGCGAAATTTATGTTCAAAAAATTAAACAAAGTGTAAATAAAATCAAAACAGCATTAAGCGCAAATGTCTTAAACACAAGAAGTATTCTTGCAATTTCAAGTGGTGAGAAAGAATTTAGAAAAGATCTTTTTAGCACACTTACAATTGTAGATTTCTCATCAGACTCAACAAAGTTACTCGTTAAAGAAAAAATAGGGTCTGCAACAGAAGGAATCTTTAGAAACTATGTCTGGATATATTACATGCAAGGCGAACAATCTCAATGGTTTGCAATTAAATTTAATAATTTAAATGAAGAAATCAAAAAATACTACTCAAGCGCCAATATAGCCTTAGATAATTACAGATGGGATATAAAACCATTGGGCTTTAGTAAAGAAAATCCACAAATGGTTATTGTTGAGGCTTTTGCCTGGGACAAAAATAAAAAAGAAATATTCTTGGGCTTGTGGGGAATTGACTCTAACAATGCCTCAATCACACTTGTATCAAAAAAACCCATACCTATTGAAATTTCTGCAAACGGTTCAATTGTTAAAGAATTTCTACCCTAAACACTGTTGAAAAATTTAAAAATATGCTATAATTATAGTAGTTGGAAGGGCAACGGCAAGATGATTGATGTTAGGAACTATCCATTTTTGGGACAAAGAAACCAAAAACAGGAATTAGAACAACTTAAAAAAGAAAATTATAGCAGAATTTATGCTCATGAGGCTGCACACAAAGCTGCTGCAGGTTCACTTGGTGGGCCTATAGTTATTGAATACAATCCGCAAGGTATTCCTGTAAGCGGTCATGTTAGTATTAAAATACCGGTTTTAAATAAGTCAAATCCGGATGAAACAATTGCGCAAGCAAAACAAGTAAGAAAAGCGGCTCTTGCGCCAGGTTCAGACTTATCTGATGCAGACTTAAATGTTGCAAGACAAGCACAAAATATCCTATTTGAAGCTCAGAATTTTAAAAAAGACAGTTCTAAAAAAGGTGAAAATCTTGATTTAATAGGTTAATTATTTTTTGAAAATACAGGCGGTGTTTGTATATAATTTGCCTTTAGTTTGTCATGTGAAAAATCACCGGCAATATTTTTTGAATCTTTTATTTTTTCCAAGCCCAGTTCGTACATTACTTTTGCAAGATTATAATTTTGCTCTTCATAATTTATAAACCTGCTTTTTTTTACCATACAATAATCTTTATATACATTTGAATCACACACAATTGTTTTATTAATGATTTTTTTATCAACTTCTTCTTTTAAAATAAGGCTTATTTCAATGCCATCAAAAAAATAATACATTAACCTTCTCGCATCAAGCAAAACCAACGCATCATCATAACCACATGCCTTTTTTAAAATTTCACAAGAATTTAGTCCAACAACAGGCAGATTTAGTTCTGTTGCCATAACTTTAGCAACACTCAACCCTGCACGAATGCCTGTAAAACTACCGGGGCCACAGTTTGTAACTATTGCATCAAGATTTTTAATTTGCATATTTAGTTCTAAACTCATTTTTTTTATTTCAGGTATTAAATAAGCACTATGATAATTCCTTTCGTCACTTTTTATTGTCCTGAAAATAATTTTATCGTCAAAACTGATTGCAATATATGTTTTATCCAAAGATGTATCAAAACAAAGTATATTCATTAATTTGCCTCAAAATCTCGCATTATTTTATTTACAAAATCAGCATTTTCATTACCTAAGGGCTCAAATTCAAATATTCTGTTGTCGCCATCATCACAATATTCAACAACTTCAGGATAAACTATTTTAATATTCAATCTGTCATAACTTAGCATACCTTGTGAAAAATCCGCCCATTCAACAAAAGTTAAAGTTCCACGCTTTGAATATTCTGCAAGTTCCTGCTCAATTGTTTTAATTCCCTCATTTTCAAGACGATATAAATCAAAATGATATATCGGCATTTTATAGCCCATATACTCATTTAATATTACAAAACTTGGACTTGTAATTTTCTCTTTTACTCCAAGCGCTTTTAAAATAAACCTGACAAAAGTTGTTTTTCCTGCTCCAATATCACCATACAAAGAGACAAAACAACCCTCAGTGGGCAAATTATTTGCAAAAGCATTAGCCAATTTTTTTGTATCAGTCAAATTTTCGCATTTAATCTTCATAAATAAATTTTAACATAAATATACAATTACTAAAGTTTAGACAAAAGCATGCCGAATCATTAAATACAAGGATATTTCTATATATGGCAGAAAGGTTAATTTAATGAACGAGTATTTTAATTATGAGGAATACAATCCTGAAATGTGTGAATTTAACCCCAGAAGTGCAGAGTTAGAAACAGAATTGCGAAATCTGGTACAAAATGTTGAAAACCCTAAAATGTCATTTTTTCAAGGTTTTATGAAAAAAATTATACTCCTGACCTCCGCACAAAACTAGTAAAAATCCCCGAATTCACGGGGATTTTTTAAAACATTTTTTTTCCGCCCTGCTCATGAAATTGCCCACCGGCACAAACTAGCTCAATTACCTTCAATAAAAACTCTCTCGATGCATCTATTGGGCTTATTAAAAATTCCTGATTATCTTTATGTCTGATTGTCATAATTGAATTTTGTGTCTTCTCGGCAGGGACATACAAAGATGCAATTTCGTTATCCAACAGTGCACGCATCTGAGAATCGTAATCTTCTGCACCCTTCATTATAAGATTATAGTTACCGTTCAATGCAAATATTCTTCCACAAAACAATGGGGCTCTTCCTTCTTGCGGAAGTGCCTTTGGAGATATATTAAAACGTGAAGTAAAAGTAATTTTATGCCATAAAATATTAATATAGGCTAACGTTTGCGAATTGTCGACTTCGCAATAGACATTTTGCGTTGGTATATTTCTAATTTTGAATGATTGCTTCAAATATTCTATAACAGAGTGCATAGTATCAATCATTTTTATAAACATTTCCTGGGTATATTGACTAGATTGTTGAAAATCAAGAAATTGCTTATACATATAAACAGCAACAAGTCCTGCTCTTTCTTGCACAACAGAAGATTTTCTGACTTGTATATCAAGGTTATCAAGGCTATTAAAATTATTTTGCAATTTTACAGTACCTTTTTTTGTTTAAAGGATATTTAAATGATATAACAAAAATGGGGAATAATATATATAAGAATAATATTAATCTTTACAATTTTGAATACGGAATTTATATTATTTTTTTAAAAATATGTGTATAATTAAAAAATAGAGTTCTCGAGGATTTTATGGGAGTTAACAATAATTCCAAACAATATTTGGAAGACTTTAAAATTTATTTAAAAAGTGAAAAAAACTTTTCCTCACACACTATACGTGCCTATTCCAGCGACGTATACACTTTTCTGATATGGGCCGATAATTTAAATGTAGATGAAATTGATACAAAAAAATTTAGTGAATACCTTTACTTTATACAAAAAATTAATTATACAAAAACTACAATAGCAAGGAAAATAGCTTCTATCAGAGCATTTTATAAATTTTTATTCACAGAAGAGATTATTGAAAATAACCCCTCTGACGCTATTTGCGCCCCCAAAAAACCAAAATCCTTGCCGGATTTTATGAGTGAAGAAGAAGTTGAAAATATTTTAAGAAACGTAAAAATTGAAACTCCTGCAGGGTTTAGAAACAGGGTAATCTTTGAACTGCTTTGGGTCTCAGGAATGCGTATTAGCGAACTTTCAGGACTAAACTATGAAAATTTAAACCTCGAGCAAAATGAAATAAAAGTTTTAGGCAAAGGCTCAAAAGAAAGGATTGTTTTAATCCCTGATAAAACCAAAGAAAGCCTTAAAAATTATATCGAAAATGTTTCTGACTTAATTTGTAAAACGAAAAAAACACCATCATCGCCACTTTTTATTAACTATAATGGTTTCAGACTACAAAACCAAAGCATCAGAAAAGCACTTAATGAAGTTGTTCAAAAAATTGAATTACCCAAAAAAATAACTCCGCATATTTTTAGACATAGTTTTGCAACAAAATTGCTAGAAAATGGAGCAGATTTAAGAATTGTACAAGAGCTACTAGGCCATGCCAGTATATCCAATACACAAATATACACTCATATTTCAGGTGCAAGATTGAAATCAGTCTACGACTCGGCACACCCGCGCGCTTAAATATATTGTCCAATCAGGCAATAAACGCATATTAAAAATTGTAATAATATTTTTTTGATGAAAAATAATATTTTGTTTACAATTTTACTCTTAACACTTGTATTTACAACGGCATGTACGCAGCAGAACGAGCAAGATATAAGGCCTGTTGAATATATGGTCGTACAAAGTGGTACAGATATAACAAACAAAACATTTTTTGGATATTTAAAGTCAAGCTCACTTACGGATTTAAGTTTTCAAATTGAGGGCACACTCAAAAAAATTCTCGTAAATGAAGGACAAGCCGTTAAAAAAGGGCAAATAATAGCAGAACTTGATGCACCTTTATACAATATTCAAGTACAAGAAGCAAAATATGCTCTTTCTGATGCAATAATTCAATATCAAAATGCCAAAAATTATTATGAAAGGATAAAAAAATTACATGCTGCCGGCGGAATTTCCGATAATGATTTAGATAATGCCAAAACAAAAATGGAATCATCAAACGTTCAAATACAAATTGCACAAGAAAAACTAAATTATATGAGTCACCGATCAGGTTATGAAAGAATTTATGCCCCGACAGACGGAATTATTCTATCTAAGGCAGTATCAGAACAGCAATATCTCAGTCCGGGCGCCACAGTTGTGCAATTTCAAGGAAATTCAGATGTTGAAGCTTTTATATTTGTTTCACAAAATTACATAAATAAAATCAATCGAGGACAAAAAGCAAAAGTAAAAGTTGATGCTATAAAAAATATGATTTTTGACGCCTATGTGAAAGAAATAAGCGAAACCAGCTTGGAACAACTTTCATATAGAGTTAAATTAAAAATTAACAACCAAAGTCCAATGCTAAAGGATGGAATGAGTGCAAGCGCAGTTTTTGAGATTGAACCAAAAGATAAAACCCAAATTTACATTCCAATAAATTCAATTATAAAAGAAGGAAACAACGATATAGTTTTTACAATAATAAACAGGAAAGAAGGCTTTGGAGAAATAAAAAAGAATATTATTACTACAGGAGAACTAAATAATGAAAAAATAAGTGTGAAAAGCGGTTTAAACAGCGGGGACTACCTTGTAACAAGAGGGGTAAGTGAAGTCCAGGAAGGGCAAAAGGTTAAATATTAATGCATTTGACCGGTTTTTTTCTTAAAAATAAATTTTTACTTATCACTCTGGTTACTATACTAATTTTAGGAGGTATCTCTTATTATATAACAACTCCGAGAAATGAAGATCCAGGATTTAAAATCAGGACAGCAGTTATTACTACAGATTATAATGGCGCCAATGCAAAACAAGTGGATAAATATGTAACCGATAAAATCGAAGTTGCAATTGAACAAATGAGTGAAGTAGAAGAAATAAAAAGCCGTTCTTATGAGGGAAAAAGCCTTGTATATGTTAATGTATATGAAACATACAAAAACTTACAACCAATTTGGGATAAATTAAGAAGGAAAATTAATAATGCAATACCTACCCTCCCAAAAGGTGTAACGCCGGTTATTAATGATGAATTCGGTGATGTTTTTGGAATTGTTATAGCAATTGTCGGACAAGATTTTGAATATATAGAACTAAAAAGCTATACAGATACTATAAAAGATGAACTAATTAAACTAAAGGACACTGCCAAAGCAGAAATAATAGGTGCGCAGCAAGAAGTTGTATACCTTTACTATGACAACTCGAAACTTGCAAGATACAATTTAAGTCCCGATGAACTGCAAAAAGTATTAAGTAGTGCAAATATAATAGCACCAAGCGGAGAAATACTTGTTGGAGACAGATATATTTTAATCCAAACACAAGATAACTACAAAGATATAGAAAATATAAAAAATACTGTTATTTCACTTCCTAAAAAAGGCGATGCACTAAAACTGGGGGACATATTAACTATTGAGAAAACTTATCTGAATCCAGCGCAAGTTATAACAGAATTTAATGGCAAAAAGGCACAAATTATTGCACTTTCTATGAAAGAAAATGGAAACATTTTAAAGTTTGGCACGGCAGTTAAGAAAAGACTAAATGAACTAAAAAGTTATATACCAATTGGAGTAGACATTGAAATAGCAGCGTTTCAACCTGATTACGTAAAATATTTGACAAATAAATTTACAAACAGTTTATTTCAAAGCGTAATTATCGTTATAGGACTAATACTCTTAATATTGGGTATAAAAGCAGGCTTAATGGTAGGGCTCATAATACCTGTGACAATCTTAGCAACATTTTTTATAATGGGAAATTTAAAAATAGGATTAGATAAAATTTCATTAAGCGCACTTATTATATCTCTTGGTATACTTGTTGATAACTCAATTGTAATATCTGAAGGAATCTTAAAAAAAATTAAGCAAAAATCACTGGATTTAAAACAAGAAGCAATAAAAGTATGCGAGAAGTTTCAAACTCCGCTTTTAATTTCAACTCTTACTACCTCTTGTGCATTTTTACCTATATACCTGGCTAATTCAACCGTGAGTGAATATACATCAAGCTTATTTAAAGTTGTTGCAACAACATTATTAATCTCATGGTTTTTATCAATAACATTCTTACCCTATTTAATCCAAAAATTTTATAACAAAGGCACAAATAACACGTTTAAAGAAATAAATGTATCAAAATACTTGGCACATTATTTAAAAATTGCACTTAAAAACCCAAAAAAAACTATATTTATAGCTTGGATTTTTGTTGGACTTTCATTTACACTTTTTAGTTTTGTTCCTAAGATATTTTTCCCTGATTCAGACAGGGCAATGTTTGAAGTTGAATTTAATCTGCCTGAAGGAACAGACATAAAAGTAACACAAAAAACTGTGGAAAAGGCTCAAGAATACATAAAAACACTAAAAAATGTTAAAAATTATTCAAGCTACATTGGAACTTCTGCACCGAGATATGTACTCAGTGCAAGTCCTGAACCTGTAAAAAGTAACTATGGTATGATTCTTGTAAACACGAAAAATTACAAACATGTTGGTCAAGATGTTAAAAATGTTCAAGAATATTGCACAAATACCTTTGCAGATGCAAATGTAATTGCAAGAAAAGTTCCTTTAGGCCCACCATATGATGCCCCTGTTGAAATTAGAATATCCGGCGGAGATGAGAACAAACTTTTTGAAATAGTAAGAGAAGTACAAAAAAAATTAAGAGAAATAAATGGTGTAATACTTGTAAAAGATGACTGGGGGGCAAAAACACCAAAAATAAAAATAAATGTTGACGAACAAAGTGCTTCAAGACTTGGAATAACAAATGAAAGCGTAGCAAAAACATTACAAACAGGATTAAGTGGTTATCAAGTTTCAAGTTATTGGCGTGATACCACCGCAATACCAATTATTTACCGCCTAAATGCGCAATCCAGAAATAATATAGATAAAATTGATTCTATGAGCATATATTCTTCACTGTATGGAAACTCGCTGCCTCTGTCAGAAATTGCGAAATTATCGCTTGTGTTTGAATATCCAAAAATATTTAGACGTAACAGGTTATTAACAGTCACAGTACAAGGATACATTGATAACGAAAAAACTACAGCGCAAAAAGTGACAGATGGAATAAAACCCTTTCTTGAAAGTTTTAATTATCCCCTGGGCTACGGTTGGGAATTTGGAGGAAGTGTAGAAAACTCCAAAAAAGGAAACAAATCCATAGCAGAAAAGTTACCATTTGCTTTTGGTATTATTCTCATGCTTTTAATAGGATATTTTAACTCTTATAAAATCCCTATTATTATTATGATAAGCGCATTTATGGCTCTTAGTGGCGCAAATATAGGTCTGTTAATTACACACAGCGACTTTGGCTTTATGACATTTCTTGCATATATTTGCCTTATTGGTATTGCAACAAATAATGCAGTAGTATTGCTTGACACAATTAAAATACTAAGAAGGGAGGATGAAAATAAAAATTTAACCCTAACAATACAAAAAGCAACAAGGAGTCGAATAACACCAATAATACTAACGGCGCTCACAACAATTGGCGGCATGCTTCCACTTTGGATAGGAAAAGATCCAATGTTCTCATCTCTTTCAGTTGCAATAATTTTTGGTTTAATAAGTTCAGTCGCAATTACACTTTTTGTAACACCTTGCATGTATTTTGTTTTATGTCATAAAGAAGATTAAAAAGCGGTTTTAAATCATCAAATTCAATTGCTGAATTAAGCGAAATCCTAAGACGAGCAGAACTTTTTGCCACAGTCGGATATCTAATTGCAAGAGAATAAAACCCATTATCGTAAAGTAATTTTGATGCCTCAAGAGCTTTTTTATTATCACCCAACACTACAGGCACAATGTAACTTGAGCCCAAAATATTAAGACCCGAAAGATTTTTATGAACATAATCTTTTAAATTTAATAGTTTGTTTTGTAAGAGATTAGAAGAAAAAATATAATTTTTCAGAACAAAATATGCAAACTCTGCGCTAATTTGTGGAAATACTGTAGAAAAGATAAAAGAACGTGCAAAATTTATTAAATAATCAATTAAAACCTTATCCCCAACGCAAAATGCTCCATAAGAACCAACTGCCTTACCAAAAGTTGCCATTATTAAGTCAACTTTATTGTCAAAACCTTCCTGTGCGCAAAATCCCTTGCCATTACCATAAACACCAAAAGAGTGTGCCTCATCTATAACCAAAATTGAATCATATCTTTCTTTTAGTTCAACAAGTTTTTTAATATCACAAAAGTCACCATCCATGGAAAAAAGGGCCTCGGAAGAAATTATGACATTACGATATTTTTCACGATAACGTTGTATTTTAGATTCCAAATCTTCATAATTTTTATGCTTGAAAGGTATTAAATCAGCACCACCTAAACGAATTCCATCTATTATGCTTGCATGATTTAATTTATCACAAAAAACCGCATCGCCTTTTTTTGCAAGCGCACTATATATACCCACATTAGCATGATAACCGCTGTTAAATAAAAGTGCAGCTTCTTTAGAAAGTTTATCACACAATAATTTTTCGAGTTTAAGATACGAATTTGTATTGGCACATAAAAGCCTTGCCGAAGGAACGCTTATAGGTAAATTAAATTCACTTAAGAACTCCTGAACAATATCCTTTTTTGTACTTATGGCAAGATAGTCATTCGACGAGAGGTTTAAAAGTTTTTTATTACCTTGCAAAATATATTTTGAAGCAATTTTAAGTGGTGTTAAAGTTCTAAGGTTAAAATTTTTCCTTTGCTCATCAAGTTTATTTTCATAATATTTATACTGCTTTTTCATCTTTAAACCAAGGTTTGTTAAGTTTATTTACCATTTTATATTTTTTGCAATATTCAATTAAATCTTGTTTAATTTCAGGTAATAATATAAATATTGCAATCAGGTTTGGTGCGGCCATTGCAAGCATAGTTGAATCAGTAAAATCTATTACGCTTTGCAAATTCATCGAAGAGCCTATTACGATAAAAACACAAAACATTATCTGATATACTTTAGTACGCTTAAAGCCTTCTCCAAACATATAATTCCAAGCTTTTTGACCATAATAAGCCCAACTGATTATTGTTGAAATTGCAAAAAGAATAATTACTATTGCAAGAACATACGGGAAGAAAGAAAAGGCTCCGGCAAAAGCAGCTGAAGTTAGCTGCACCCCTGTTATTCCTTCTTGATAGTTTAAGTACTCACCCGTTATTATTATTACAAAAGCAGTCAGAGAACAAATTATAACGGTATCTAAAAAAGGCTCCATCAATGACACAAAACCTTGCGAAATTGGTTCATTTGTTTTAACAGCTGCATATGCTATTGGTGCGGAACCCGAACCAGCTTCATTTGACTGAACAGAACGTCTAAAACCTATTATAATAGTACCTATAACCCCACCAACAACGGATTGGGGCATAAATGCTTCTTTAAATATAGTAAAAATAGCACTTGGCACATGCTGAAAATTAATAAGAATAATTGCAATTGCAGCAAGAAGGTAAATTCCACACATAATTGGAACAACTTTAGATGTAACATTAGCTATTGACTTTATTCCGCCAACAATAATTAGTCCGACAACCGTGGCAACGATAAGTCCAAAAACCCAACTATGAGAAGCAAAAAAACTATTTTGACCTCCTGTTATATTAATCATCTGCTGTGTTGCTTGATTAATTTGCAACATATTCCCACCACCCAGAGCTCCAGGGACACACATAAGTGCAAATATAAGCGCAAGTGGCTGCCCTAACCATCTTAGCCCTTTTCTAGTTAATCCATGTGCAATATAAAACATAGGACCACCAGATACAGAACCGTCTGCATTAAATCTTCTATACTTAACAGCAAGTGTGCATTCCAAAAACTTTGATGCCATCCCGCAAATCGCACCAAATGCCATCCAAAACATTGCACCAGGACCGCCTATTGAAATTGCAATTGCAACTCCCGCAATATTTCCAAGACCAACAGTACCCGAAAGAGCTGTTGCAAATGCACCCATAGAACTCACTTCACCATCACGATCATTATCATGATCTTTATGGTATTTTCCAAAAAGTTGTTTTAGAGAATGTTTAAAACCCCAAATACCAATGAATCTAAGATAAAAAGTAAAAAATATGCTAGATAGTATTAAGAACAATATAATAATAGGAACACTTGTGCCGGCGATTTTTACAGACACAAAAATAATATTTGAAAAAGCATCCGAAAAAGGTGCAAAATACTTATCAATGCATTCGCTAACTCCTATTGCATGTGCACTTTGGGGAGCAAAAAATAATGTTGTTAACAATAAAAATAATCGACTGTACATTTAAACTACTCTCTACTTATAAAAAAGACCTTGTCTATAATTACACAAAAAAGGCTCAATGACAAATCATTGAACCAATTTTGTTACATAAATTTAAAAGTCTGTTTATCTTTGAGCTTCTACAGGTATTAAAATAACCTGCCCTATCTGCAAAGTAGAAGGATTTGTTATATTATTAAGCTTTTGAATTGCATCAATTTTTTCAACATCATATTTTCCGTAAAATCTGTATGCAATTTTATCTAATGTATCGCCACTTTTTACTTCATATTTTTCTTCACTTAAGGACTGATTTTGAGTTGCAACAGGTTGATTATCTGCTCCGATAACTGCAACATTTGTCTTTGGAGCTTGTTGTACTATTATCTCTTCAGTTTTTTGTGTACCAATCGAATTTGAAAAACCTGCAATTAGAGAAATTAAGCCCATAAATAAACATCCGCACACAAAACCAATTAGAAGGTAAACACCTGGAGCCTTTTGCTTTGTTACCCTTGTATCAGCATTTGTTTTTCCGACACTTCTCCAAAGTACATCAAGTTCTGGGGTCTTAGCAATAGGTTTTGTATATCTCAAATATTCGCTTTTATCCAAATTAAAAGCACGAGAACTTTCCAAAGCGGACATATTTTCTCGCGATAAACCTGCTCTATGTAACGTTGAACTTTTCATAAGACCTCTTATTCGTTAACAATTGCATGTTATTGGAAAAGTAGTCTTGAAGTCAAGATTGTAACAAATACAACATTAAGAAAAGTTTACATTTGCCCAGGATTTTTTAAATATTTTTTTGCCCCTTCAAACATAGAATCCAAGAGTTTTTTATTCTTTTCAATATTAAATCCACCTTCTTTCAAAAATTCAGTCATTCTTCTTTGCCAAAGCTCATAAAGTTCTTCGTCACTAAGATTGAGGGCATCTGATATGTTTTTAAGTTCACAAAAATCAATCTGTATAGGTTTGGCACCTCGCAATATGTCCACCAAATTAAGACGTTTTTTTCTTTCAAACATCTTTAAAAACTCAACTGTGGAGAGGTTATTATGTTTTATTGCATCTTTTAAAAATTCAAGATTTTCATTGTAAGCAGGAGGATCTTGAGAAATTTGATACTCAATAAATTCCTCTGGTCTTATGTCCATAACTGTTGCGATACGTTCAAGTGTTGTCGCACGAGATGAAAATGGAATTGTTTCATCAATTAAATTATAAACATAAGACAGTGTAACACCAATCATTTGTGCAAAATCTTTTTTGTGTATATTATTACTCTCAAGAAATTTTGCAACTTTTTGTGAACTTTTTTCATTAATAATAGGTTTATTTTTCATTGACATAATTCAACTCCGTCTAATATGATATTTTACAGATAACCCTAAAAATCTTTTTTTTAATTAGCAAAAAGAGTACACATAAGGGTAAATATAAAGAAAGGTAAAAAATGAAAGCCATAATAGGTTTAGGTAACCCTGAAATAAAATATATAAAAACACGCCATAATATTGGTTTTATGCTTTTAGATAAACTTCTTAATAAAAATAATGTAACCTTATGTGAAAAATTTCAGTCTTTTTTTGGAAAAAAAGATGATGTATTATATCTTCTTCCAAAAACCTACATGAACCTTTCAGGACGTGCGGTTGTTGAGCTTATGAACTTCTACAAGTTAAACATAAAAGACATTATAGTAATTTGTGATGACACGACACTTGAGCTTGGTACATTAAGATTTAGAAAAGACGGTTCGCACGGTGGGCATAACGGACTAAAATCAATTATAAATCTTGTCGGCTCATCTGATTTCGACAGACTAAAAATAGGCATAGGACCAATACCGGATAATATACCTATTGAAAATTTTGTTTTGGGAAATTTCACAAAAGACGAAGAAGAAAAACTTAATAAAACGCTTGAAGTTGCAAGAAATGCCATTGAAGAGTACTTAAGGACAGATATTCAAACCGTTCAAAATAAGTTTAATAAAAAACATTTTTAAGCTTTGTCTTTTTTCTATAAAAAAGTATAATCTATTATATGAAAAAGATTCTACCAATATTTTTTATTTTAATTACATTTAATTGTCATTGTGTTTTCTGTGCAGACGAAAGTACTATAATTAGTCCCGATGGAACATATAATCAGCAAAAAAAAGAAACTATCATTGATAAAATAACGAATATTTTTAAAAAGAAGAAAAAACCTGCTACAGACGTACAAACCAAGGGATATTACGGTACACTTCCAAACATTAACGGTGACTTTGAATATAAAAGAGAAAGAAGTGAAACATTACCTCAAAAACAATACAGTGAAAAAGATTTAAAAGATGGACTTTTATTAGATGCGCCTCTAAATGATCCGTTGTTTTTAGATGTAATAATTAAAAAAGAAAAAACATCAAACTATGTCAACGATTTAATGAAAATAAAAGAGACTCTTGAGAAATTAAAAGACTGTATAAATAACAACTCATCAATTCAATTTTTCAATGCAAATGTTAATGTATTAGATTTACAAACAACAAACCTTGAAAAAAAATATCAATATACTCAATATGCACAAACCAATAGCTATTACGCCATAAGGCATGTTAATTACAGTGCAAAAATTTTAGGTAATTTAAAATTTGATGCTAACTTTTATTCGAGATACATGCCTGTTCAAGACAGTGTCTATGCCCCAAGTAATTTAAAACAACAATCTGAAGCTCTTTTAGATGAAATAAACAAAACAATATTCGAGATAGGTAATGCCCGCTAGGATGATGAAAAAAAAATTTTTCGTCATATTCTCGAAGTATGAAAAAAATAATTTTATGTTTAACAATTTTATTTTCAATACAATGCGCACATTGCGAAATTGTCATTGAAAATTTACCTGAAGTTAAGTACAGAAATCCTGACGGAACAGAATTTGTACCAGACAGCACAAATTACCCCAAAATAAGCGAAATTGAAAAACTTACATTTAACAGAACCTTTGAAGAAGAACCTATTGAGATAAGATTAAGTAGGCTCGAGAGTAGACTCTATAAAAAAGATTACTCAACCCTTTCCTTAGCACAAAGGGTTGAGGCTATAGAAAACACGCTGGACGAAAAAAGCATAAATAAAAAGGATAAAAATACGCTCAGTTCATTAGAGAAAAAAATATTTAATAAGACATATGAAAATGAAAGTACACAAAACCGAATTCAACGACTTGAAAAATCTGTTTTAGGTGCAAATCAAAGTGGAAATTTAACATCAAGGATTGAAACACTAAAAGTCGCCAGCTCTAGTCTTGAAAATCAGTCAAAGCAACTTGCACAAATGCCTTATCAAAATTTCCAAAACGACCCTTATAAAATGCAAGGCGGCTTTAAAAATGCAATAAAAAATGCTTTTAGTGCATTTTCACAAGGAAACATAACAGGTTTTTCACCAGGAGTAAATACTTTCCCGGCATATCAGCCATACAGTGCAAATAATATGTACAACGGCGTATACCAACCATATCAAAATCAAGGACAAAATTTCTATTATCCAACACAGCAAAATAATACATATTATCGTGATATATTTAAGGACAACAGTGGAGATGAAATGTACTACACTGATGGCCAATACTATAAAGATTTAAAATCAACGTCCGGCGGTATGGGTGTAACAATAATTAATTAATTTGTTTTAAATTTAAATTATAATTAAAATGGTTTTAGGAAAATGAATCTTAAAACCGTTTTAATTGTTTTAATTTCATTATTTTATGTTTTTGGAATATGTGCACAATTATATGATTGTGTGGAAGTTTATGCTGCGCTATGCACATTCAGCATAATAATTATAATCTTTTCGAATGTTATAAGACCAAAATATTCTATTTTAATCTTTCTTGCATTTTGCTTAGGATTCTATAATACGGATTTTCAAGTAAAAGATTACGATTCAATATACAATGAACGGCTAAACGATATTGTGGCGCAAGGAACAGTACGCTCTATTTTGCAAATATCTAAAGAAGGCACACGCGCAAAATTTTATTTTAATATCAACAAAATAAACTTTAAAGGAAAAAACTACAGCCTAAATAACACTACAACACTGGTTGTTATAAACGATATGGAAAAAAGATTTAATAAAATTCAAATAGGAGATACAATAAGTATTTGTGGAAATATAAGACCACCAAAAAGTGCAACAAATCCATCTCAATTTGATTACGCAAAATATTTAAAGTACAAAGACACATTTTCAATACTGTATTCAGAAGACGAAAATTTTAAAGTTTTGAAAAAGGCAGATAAATACGCAAATCCCGAAGAATTTTATTTATATCTAGCACAAAAAACAGATACCATTAGAAATAAAATCACCAATGTTCATGCAAAATACATAAAAAGTCCGCAACTTGAAATTTTAGGTGGCATTGTTTTTGGCAATGAGGCAATAAACCCACCTGATGAAATAAAACAAAGTTTTATTAACTCCGGACTTTTGCATCTGCTTGCTGCGAGCGGTTTGAATGTTGCCCTAATTTTTGGAATTTGGTGGTTTTTAGCACAAAATATTTTAAAGCTCCCATATATTATTTCAATATGGCTTGGTGCATTTTTCATAATTCTATACACATTTACTACGGGTTTTCCGCCACCTGTGCTAAGAGCATCGATTATGCTTTTATTTGTTTTATTTGGCAAACTGATAGACAGAGAAGTAAAACCTATTGCACTAATATTCTTTGTAGGCTTTATAATGTTAATTTTTAACCCAAAAATGTTCTGTGATGTAGGATTTCAGTTGTCTTTTATTGTAACCATAGGATTAATGATAACAATAGAACCTATTTGCGAAAAACTAAACAACAAAAATAAAGAGTACATTTACAAAATTAAACATTTTCCAAAATTTATAAAGATTATTCTGATGAGTTTTTCGCCAAAATTTCTTTTAGCCGCATTTCTTGTACCACTTTGTGCACAACTTTATGTTGCACCACTTCAAATGTATTATTTTAATACATTTACTCCATGGAGCTTAATTGCAAACCTTTGTGTAATACCTTTTATTGGTGCAGTAAGTTTTTTGGGCTTTATAAGCTCAATATTTAGCACAATACCCTATCTTCAAGATAAAGTTATCTTTATTTTTGACATTATAATCAATCCTTTTCTTGTTTTACTTGTAAAAATTTCCCAATTCTTTTCTACCCTTAAATACTCAATTATCACAACGCCATCCCCGAACGTATTTCAAATAATTTTATTTTGGAGTATTCTAATTCTTTTTGTGCAAAATATAAAAGAGAATTTTAAAAATAAAAATATTTTTATACTTTTTTGTACAATTATTTTAATCTTTTTTGCAACTTTTATAAAAATACCATCGAAAAATTTTGAAATAATAATATTTGATGTAGGAAACGCAGATAGTGCATTAATAAAAACTCCAAACAATAAATATATTATGATAGATACAGCAATGGCACCATACAGAGGGGTATCAAACGCAAAAACAATAATTGAAGAATATTTAAAAGATAAAAATATAAAAGAGATAGAACTGCTTATTATAACACACTTTGATGCAGACCATTGTGGTGGTGCAAAAGATATTTTAAACGATTTAAAGGTTAGGACAGTTTATTTACAAAACATAAATCCGCATCAAAGCAAAGGAATAGAAATTATAAATATACTGAAAAACAAACATATCAAATATTATGCTGCAAAAAATAATGAAATAATATATAAAGAAAAGAACTTTAGTATAAAAACACTCAGTGCAAAAATTCCAGGCGATACAGATAAGACAGATAATGAAAATTCCATTGTAACACTTATAAACTCTAATTCAACGAGTGCACTATTTATGGGAGATGCTGGAGTTTTAGGATATAACAAATATAAAGATAAAATTGGAAAAATTGATATTTTTAAAATCGGTCACCACGGAGCAACAAACTCAGTAAACAAGGAAATGTTAAATAACTTAAATCCTCGTTATACAATAATTTCTACAGGCTATAATATATACGGACATCCTTCGGCAGATACCATAGAATACTTAAAAGCAACAGATACAAAAACTTATACAACAAAAGACCTTGGTGCAATAAAAATATCAAATTGCAAGAAAGGTCTTTGTGAAATTAAAAACTATAAAACAAAAATTAAAGATTTTGTGCCACTTGATTAATTAAATCTTCATCTGCTTCAAAATTAGAATATACATTTTGGACATCATCATGTTCTTCAAGTTTTTCAAGAAGCAACATAACTTTTCTTACTATTGCAGAATCTGTAATTTCGCAAGAGTTAGAAGGGATACGAGTTAAATCAGAACTTTTTAATTTATAACCAAGCTTTTCAAGACCCTCTACAGTAGCCTGGAAACCTTCAACAGTAGTTATAATCTTATACACACCTTCTTCTTCAACCACATCCTTAGGATCAAACTCCATACAATCTTCAAAAAGTTCGTCAAATGTAAACATTTTGACTTCTTCTTTAGATTTTTTATCCGGTTCTTTTGGAATATCAATTAAAATTTCGCCGACAGGCTCAAATATCCAACCTACGCAACCTGTTTCACCAAGGTTCCCACCGAATTTTGTAAAATAACTTCTAATGTCTCCTGCTGTTCTGTTGCGGTTGTCTGTTGCAGCTTCAATAAATACTGCCACACCACCTGCGCCATATCCTTCATAAGTAATTTCTTCATAGTTTTCACTACTGCCACCACCTGCGCCTTTTTCGATTGCCCTTTTAATTGTATCATTAGGCAAACCTCCTGCTTTAGCTTTTTCAACCGCAGTTCTTAACCTAAAGTTACCGTTAATATCACCGCCGCCGATTTTTGCAGCAATTATAATTTCTCTTGAAAATTTAGCAAAACTAACACCTTTTGCAGCATCTGTTTTTGCTTTTTTATGTTTAATATTTGCCCACTTAGAATGTCCTGACATACGATTTCCTTATTTTCTGTGTTTGCTATATAATTAAACCATATGAAAAACGAACTTTCAAGAATAGATTACATAAGAGAATTAATAAATGATTGCAGATATGATGATGCATTTGAGGCATTAGAGATTGCACAGGAAAAAGAGCCCGAAAATTGGGAACTTTTCTACGAATACGCACGTTTACAGTTTGAGCTGGGCGATTATTCAAGTGCGGTTGCAAATTATGAGGAACTTGTTGAACATCATAAAAGTGCAATAATTTTCTACAACTTAGGCGAAGCCTATGAAGCCGACGGACAAACAGACAAGGCAATAGGGGCTTACCTAAAAGCCATAACAATTAATGAAAAATTTCCTTTTGCATACAAAAAGCTTGGCATGCTTTTTATGGCAAGAGGGGATATGGATGATGCAATAGAATATTTTGAAGACTATCTGAAATTAGACATAGCACAAGATGAAAAAGAACTTGTTAGTAATGTTTTAAAAAGGATAAGAAAATGAATGTAGAAATTTACACTGTTGACTACTGCCCATTTTGCAAAAAAGCAATAGCTTTTTTTGATGAACATAAAGTAAAATACAATCGCATAAGAATTGACGACAATGAAGAAAGCTGGAGAAAAAAACTTGGCGATATGTACAACATACAGGGCGACGTAACTGTTCCGCAGATTATAATCGACAACAAAAGAATTGGTGGATACACAGATCTGATTGCAGCATACGACAAAGGTGAAATTAAATTTTAATTGTAAATCTTTGTAAAAAAAACTAAAGAGGGTAAGTTTTTTGCCGATATTTTAAGCATAGGATAAGGACAATTTATTTTATGCTAAAAAAAATACAAAAACCTGCAAGCAACACTCTAAATTGTGTTGAGCTTATGCTAAAGGGTGCAAAAAAACGCAGAAAACTTGCCAACGCAGCGATAAACTCTCTTAATTCTCAACTTGGTTTTATGCCAAACATAAAAATAATAAAATAAATTAATTTGGTACAGGATTATTCTCGTTCATATTAAACTTACTTGCCACATTCTGCTCAAAGTAAAAAACTATTTTTTCTTTGAGCGTTTTTGGCTTGTTTTTTACCTGGTCAGGCTCATTAATTATTACTAAAACCTCATTTTTTGCAGCCATTTTTAAATTATTTCGTGCAATAGATTCAACTTTTTCCATAGAATTAAAATTCTCAACTTCTTTTTTAAGAGTTTTATTACGCTTCTGAGCAGCCAAAAGAAGTTCTTTTGATTTGTTGATTTTACTATGATAAATTACTATTTTTGAAATATTCAACAGCGCGCTATAGCTTATTTGAAAAACACACAAAATTAACACTATTGTCAAAAAAGAGTGATAAAAACGAACTCTTGTTGTTTTTTTCTTTTGATTTTTTCTAACTTTTTGTTTTAAGTTATCTTTACTTAAAGTTTTAACATTTTCCATCTGCATAGAGTGATTTTAACGCGCATGAAAAAAAAATTCTATACAATGTTACAAAAAAGAAAAATTACAAATATAATCTCCTACAATTTCACCCAAATCATTGCAATACTGCATGGGTACCGGATTTGAATCAATCCACCCTAATTGATAAAGAGCATTTAAAGTGACTATCCTGCGCGCATGATTATTGTTTTGTGACATCTTAACAATAAAAATTTTATCTTCTTTTATATTATAAATAAGGACAAACCCACCTGCACCAACCTTTGCAACAAGGTTAAATCTGCCCAATTCAATGATTTCCGTATCTAATCTACCATATCCACCAAAAGCATAAGGGCACTTTATTAATGAACTCAAAATAAAATCATATTTATGAAATAAATTAAAAAACATGTGCGCAATTTCATTAAAATCTAAAGCAAAAACCGGAGTACCACAACCATCTGAGGAAATTGGAATTTTATCTGCAAGGCTCAAATCAAGATGTCTTTTAAAAATCATTTTTTGTAAAGGATGGGAAATATCACAATAACTTGATAAATCCCAGTTATTTAATTTGCATATAGCTAACATCAGTGCATGCTTTGCACTACAATTATTGTAAACACTGCGTTTTATGCCATCGTAATCTCTTTTATCCAATGGCTCAGCCACAGGGCAAAGTAAATGATTTTCGCTCAAACCTACTTTAGATAGTATTGAACGCACAAGATTAACATGAAAATTTGTCCCACAGTGAGAACCGCAACAAATTGCAATTTCTTCACAGGAAAAATTCAATCTTTCAATGATATTAAAATCCTGAATCAGACTTGCTTGAACAGGTTTTGACAAAGAACGCAAATAAAAAGGTGCATTATTATCATCACCTATTTTTTTAATGCAGGAAAAATTCTCATACAAAACAATAAAACCAAAAAACTGTTCATCAACTACATTGTTCCTTAGTGAATATAAAATATTTTCAGGCTTAATATTTATCATATTTTATTGTATGTTTAAAAGCTTTTTTAGTCTTGTTTTTAATATACGATTTTCATGCTCTAAACGTTTTAATTCTCTTTGCATGTTTTGATAAACTTGAGAAACCGTAGCTTGATTTTCCATTTTTAATGAAGCAAGACCCAAGCCCATAATAAAACGCTTTTTGGATTCTTCTTTAAATAAAAGAATTATTTTTATATCTTTTTCACTAATATAACCAAGTTCAATCATAACCTCGGCAATTCGCATATTTTTACCGGATTCAACTTTTCTTTTTTGCTCTCTTATGGCATTCTCAAGCTGTATTACATCTATTTTACCCAGCCTTTTTAAAAGCTCACCTGTTCTAATTTTATTTGCCAAAAATTGAATAATTACATAATTGCTTTCGCAAGCAGGAATCTCAATATATTCTTTTTCAACAGCACGAACAAACAATGCAGCAGTTTCTGATAAAGTCCAAAAATTTCTAAGGGTAATTTCAAAAATATCAAAACCATCTTTACAATTTTCAAGAAAAATATAAAACTGTTCACTAAAATTATTACCCCTTTCTTCAAGTTCCTTTTTACCCTTAAAAGTTAACTCAGGTACAAGAAATTGAAGTGGTTCCTTTGGGCTTAATAATTCTAAAAAATCATCAAGCTCTTCAGTTAATCTTTGCTCTGTTTTAAGATACACAACCTGTTTCACCCAAAGAGGCAATGCATAAATATTATTTAAAAATAATTCAGAGTTTTTTTGTATTTCCACGGAAATTTACCACCAGCTACCGTAATATAATTATAGATTATAACAAAAATAATTAAAATACACCATTTAATTTATTGAAAAAATATGAGATAATATAAAATATATCTATAAGACAAAGGTATGATATGGGACTTGACGGAATATCAGTTAATCAATTAAGAGTTACGCCTGAAAATACTTCTAAAGAAAATGCCATCAATGCTGATTTACTCGCCAAAAGAGGTATAGGCGACAGGAGTATCAATTCTCTTGATAAAAAAAGTGCAATAGACACAGATGATAAAGAGAATACTTCCTTTTTTGGCGGTGAAAGCTCTGATGACAACGAAGATGATGAAAATAAAGAAACAGAAATTACGGAAATAGAAAAAATTGATTTATCAAACAAAGATTTGTATGAAATAAAGCCCGACGAGCACACAAATTCATTAATAATATACAACAAACAAGAAAATACTATAGTACAACAAATATCACCAGGTGAACTTTCCACCCTTGTCGACAGTTTAAAAAATCCGGGCGGAATACTTGTAAACAAGAGGATATAAGCATCTATGAACCAATATGTTAAACAATATCAAAAAACAACGGTCGAAACTGCATCAAATGAAAAAATATTAATTATGTTATATGATGGTGCAATTCAATTTTTAAATAAAGCAAAAATTGCCCTAAATGAAAAAAATTGGGAACAATCACATAACAACTTAATGGGTGCACAAAAAATTATTGAAGAATTTATAAATACAATTGATAAAGAACCAAATCCCGAACTTGCCCAAAACCTTATAAGTTTATATGAATACTTTATCGCAAGACTTGTTCAGGCCAATATGAAACATGAAATAGCACCAATAGATGAAGTCTTAAAGTTTTTAAAAGAATTAAAATCAACTTGGGAAGAAGCAATATCAATTGCTCAAAAAGAAAGAGCCGAATTATCTTCAAAAATAAATTTCGGCGATCAAGATGAATACGAAAGTTACGAAGACGACGAAGAAGACGAAGAAGAAGATGACTAACAAAAATTTTAACCATCTAATGCTTTTATACGAAAAAGCTTATAAAATGTGCGTAAATGTAAAAGATATAATTGAAAATGGTAAAATAGAAGACCTGGACGATGTTCTTAGAAACAAAGGAGAAGTTTTAAAAAGTATTTCAAGATTTGAAAAAATAGTTAAAACTAATGAACAAGAAGAGCAACAAAGACTTGAATTTAGAAAAAAAATAGAAGAATTTGAAAAAACAAATATTGAACTTCTTGAGCAAAGACGCGAAAATCTTAAAAAAGAATTGCAAAAAGTAGCAAAAGGCAAAAAAATAACAAGAGCCTATATGGCACAAGCACCGGAAACATACTCCTCAATAGATATTAGAGAATAATGACAGAACAAATACAAATAAAAGAAAAACAAACTTCAGCTGCAGTCTCAATTTTTTCAAATTTGACATTAATCTTAATAAAAGTCAGTGCAGGTATTCTTTCAGGTAGTATAAGCGTATTGTCTGAAGCACTTCACTCATTTGCAGACTTAAGTGCATCATGTCTTGCATACTTTTCTGTCTCAAAATCTTCAAAGCCTGCTGATGAAGATCATCCTTTCGGACATGGTAAATATGAGGACCTTGCCGGATTTATAGAGGCAATTTTAATAATACTTACATCGCTTTATATCTTATTTGTTGCTTGCGAAAAAATCATAGTAAAAGGTGGAAATTATGAAATACAGACAAATATAGGTATTTCAATAATGCTTTTATCTGTAATAGTAAACTGGTTTGTTAGTTCTTATTTAAACAAAGTAGCTATAAAAACAGATTCAATGGCACTAAAAACAGATGCAGAACACCTAAGGGCAGACATATATTCATCCATAGGAATAATTGCAGGACTTTTTGCGGTAAAAATTACAGGACTCAGTATATTAGACCCGATTATTGCAATTTTTGTCGCAGCAATAATACTTAGAACAGGGATAAAATTAACAAAACAAAGCTCTAACAATCTGCTTGATGGCTCGTTACCAAAAGAAGATAAAAATATTATTGATGAAACAATAAAAACATTCGAAGCACATGGTGTTGTAGGTACAAAGCAAATAAGAACATCGAAATCAGGGTCTAAAAGACTAATTCAAATGACAATACTTCTACCTTCCGGAATGACACTTATAGAAACACATAATATTTGTGACAAAATTGAAACAGAAATTAGAAAAAAGCTTAAAAACTGTGATATAATAATACATGCAGAACCTTTTTGTATCTGTTCTCAAAAGTAACAAATAGTTACATTTACAATTTTTATACGATTATAATTTTGCCATCGTGGAATATACTAAAATATAAAAGGATTTATTAAAATATTTTTTATCGATAAGGAATCAAAAATATGAGTATACAATTTAGCGGCTTAGGCTCCGGTCTTGATTTTGCATCTTGGATTGAAGAACTGGTAGCAGCAAAAAAAGCAACATCTGTCACACCTTTGGAAACAAAAAAGACTGAATTACAAAACCAAAGTAGTGCCTTAAATACAATAAAAACATCTTTTTCAACCCTGCAAAGCGCATTAAAGAATTTCACAAGCGTTATAACAGGTACAGACAATGATATATGGGGTAACACCAAAATAACATCGAGTGCAGATAAATACGTTAGTGCAACAAGCACAAGCGGTCTTGCAACAGGTGATATTAAAGTATCCGTAGAACAACTTGCCACAAATACAGTTGCACAAAGTACCCTAAACCCCGGAAAAATAATAAATGAAGACACGCTATACTCACAAGTAGGCAATAACCAGTCAAAGGGTGGTACTTTTTCATTCTATGTTGACAATAAAAGATATGAAATAGAAATAGACAGAAACAAAGACACCATGGGTGATATCGTTAACAAAATAAACGATGCAGCCGGTGGAAAAGTTGAAGCCAAAATCAATGAAGACGGCACATTTGAAATTTCTTCAACAGGTGGCGAGAAAATATCCGTTGGAAGTTTTTCTGATACTTCAAATTTTACAAGCATATTAAAATTAACTGATTCAACAGATACAAGTGTTAAAAGTGCGTACGTACAAAGTTCTTTTCTGACAAATAAAGCAATGTCAAGCGAAGAAAGCGGTTTGAAAGAAACAGTTACATCCGGAACAATTAAAATTAACGGAGTAGAGTTTGAAATAAATGAAAAAACATCCCTTCAAGATTTAATCAATAAAATAAATACAACTGAAGATGCCAAAGTAAGTGCAAAATACGACACACTTACTAACAAACTTATATTTACATCTAAAGAAACCGGTGAGTTTAACATTAGTCTTGAAGCTGAAGGAACAAATTTCTTTGATGTCTTTGGACTCACAAAAGATGGTGCTCTTGCTGATGGTTCTCAAACTCTTGGACAAAATGCAATTTTAACGGTTAATGGAAATAAGATCGTTTCTTCGTCAAACACTGTAACAAGCGAATCTACCGGTATTAACGGTCTTACAATAAATGCACTCAAAGTAACAGATGGCAGTGGTGAAGATAAAGTAAGCGAAGTAACATTGAACGCAAAAAGTGACTTGACTGAAGTTAAAAGTGCAATTAAAGAGTTTGTTGATGCTTACAACAAAATAACCAACCAAATAGATGAAGCAACTGCACAAGATGGATATCTCAAAATGGATATAAATATGAGAAGTATCCAAAACGAATTGAGAAATATAGTTGGTTCCATTGTAAGTGACAATGGTGCTTTTGGTATGCTATCTCAAATCGGCATATCAACAGGTGAAGCAGGGCTTGATGTTTCTAATAGCGCAACTACACTTGTTTTTGATGAAGAAAAATTCGATGAAGCTTGGGCAAAAGATTCAAATTCTGTTAAAAATTTGATTTCCGGAGGATATAGTGGTGATAAAACAGGTATTTTTGATCAAATGCTTGCAAAGGTTGAAAATGCTCTGGACCCTACAAACGGTATGTTTGCTGTAAAAAGCGATTCAATTTCCAGATTGATATCTACACAAGAAGACAGAATTACAAGAGCATATTCAAGTCTTGATTCTTATGAATCGCAACTTACAAAACAATTTCAGTATATGGATGAGATGATATCTAAAATGCAGCAACAATATTCTTCATTCATAAGTTAACAACCTCATCCCATAAAAGCACTTAAAGCACTCTAAAAGAGTGCTTTTGTCATATTCTACCTGCCAATTGACCACATGCAGCATCAATATCAGCACCACGCTCAAGCCTAACCGTAACTTTTTTACCCTGTGATTCAAGCAAATATTTAAAAATCATTACGTCTTTTTTATTTGGCTTTTTATACTTATCAACTCCAATGGGATTATAAGGAATAAGATTTATATTACATTTTAAATCACTAATATATTCACAAAGTTTTAATGCCATTTCTTTTGTATCAGTCAAAGAACCAATAAGAACATACTCTAATGTAACTCTTTTTCCGCTTTTTTCACAGTAATAAATAAGTGATTTCTTGAGTTCGTCTAAATTATACTTATTTTCAACGGGCATAATTGTTTTTCTTATATTGCTCTGTGCACAGTGCAAAGAAACAGCCAGTGTTGGAACAAGCTCCATATTGGAAAGCTCTATTATCTTAGGCACAATTCCACAGGTAGAAAGTGTAATCCTTCTAATACCAATATTCAAATACTTATTAATTATTTTTATGGCTTGACACACATTGTCAAAATTATTTAAAGGCTCGCCCTGCCCCATAAATACAACATTTGTAATTTTTAGACTTGTATCTTGTTGAATAGTTAAAATCTGACTCAAAATTTCGTATGGTTCAAGATTTCTTACAAAACCGCGCTTTGCAGTGGCGCAAAAATCACAACCCATATAACAACCTATTTGTGAACTGACACACGCACTTAAATTAGAACGATTATCAAAACGCATTAAAACTGTTTCAGCACAATTGCCATCTTGAAATTCTATTAAGTATTTAATTGTACCGTCAGAAGAAACTTGTTTCTTTTTAATTTTAGTATCTAAAATTTTTGCATCATTTTTAAGCTTTTCACGAAAATCTTTATTAATATCACTCATAACATCAAAATCAACTGCAGACTTAGAATAGATCCAACTGAACAATTGGTGAGCGCGAAACTTTTTTTCACCCAAAGATTCAACGTAATCTTCCAGCTCTTTTAATGAATATTTAACCAATACTTTCATATTAAAATTCTATCATAATCATACAAATAACGTGTGCACTTTTAAAAAAACAAAGTTATAATTTAGTAATGATAATTGTATCTAGTGAAGAAATAATTTCACAAAAAATTCTCCCTTATGATTTATATGATGAAAAAGGGACAAAAATCCTTGATGCCGGTGAAATATTAACTCCCGGCAAAATTTTACTTGTCAGAAATCATGAAGTGCTCTACAGAAAAGAAGAAAAAAACGATAACAAAAAAGAAGAAGCAAAAATAATTAAAAAATACAGCAAAAATAATTATATTGAAAACCAAGAAGAAATAAAAAAATACGGCCCACTAAATAAAAAATCAAAAATTGATTTTCAAACTCAAATAGAACTAAAATCAAATTATATCAATGCCATGAGCGTATTCAATCAAAGTGATGTAATGCGCGCAAAATCCATGATACTTGAAATCAGAGATAAAATCATAAAAGATTCACAACTTATTAGGAAAAATGTTCAATTTTTCTCAGAACTAAAACTTTTGGGAGAACATAAGAACATACATCCGTTAAATACAGCTATTTTTAGCGTATTTCTTGCGAATAAACTAGAATATAATGAAGTGCAAATCATGGAAATAGCACTTGGTGCACTATTGCATGACATAGGCAAAATAGAATTACATGGCGAAGTAAGCGATATTTCCAAAATGACAAAAGATGAAGAAATTGCATACAGAAAACACCCTCTTGCAGGACACAGACTTATAAAAACAGAGCTCAAGTTAAGCGAAAATATAGCCAGAGTAGCATTGCAACATCATGAAAAAATGGACGGTACGGGTTGGCCATATGGAATTTCATCAACAATGATAAGTGAATATGCACAAATTATTGCAGTATGTAATCATTTTGACAACATGACATCATCAGCCACAAATCTTGAAATTTCTAATTTTAGAGAAGCATTAAGAGCACTATTGAAAGCCGGAAGTAAAACTTTTTCACCAAAACCGCTTTATGCATTTGTACATATGCTAAGTTATGGCGACACAACATCTTTTGAGGAGCTCAAATTTTGAAAGTAATTATTGCAGGTGGAGGTCTAGCAGGAGCAGAAGCGGCATTATATCTTGCAAATAATAAAATTAACGTAGAATTATATGAAATGCGACCATTTAAAACCACAGGGGCACATACCAGTAAAGATTTTGCCGAATTTGTATGTTCAAATAGTCTTGGTTCTATAGCAACATCAAGTGCATCATCATTACTAAAAAAAGAAGCACTTATATTAGGTTCAAACTTAATGAAAGAAGCATACAAAAACCGAGTTCCGTCAGGAAAAAGCTTATCTGTGGACAGAGTAGGTTTCAGTAAAAAAATAACAAAATTAATTGAAAATCATCCATATATTAAAATAAAAAGAGAAGAAATCACTAAAATACCAGAAACTCCTGCAATTATAGCAACTGGCCCATTGACATCAAATACACTTTGTAATGAAATTAAAAAATTAACAGGCGAGGAAAATTTTCATTTTTTTGATGCAATTGCACCGATTATAAAAAAAGAATCAATTAACTTTGAAAAAGCATTTTACGCAAGTCGTTGGGACAAAGGTGAGGCAGACTTTATAAACTGTCCAATGGAAAAAGAAGAATATGAAAATTTCTATAATATTTTAACAACAGCAGAAAAAATACCCCTAAAAACTTTTGAAGCAAGATATTTTGAAGGATGTATGCCGATAGAAGTCCTTGCCTCGAGAGGAAAAGACACGTTAAGGTTTGGTCCTATGAAACCTGTTGGACTTTTTGACAAACGCACAAAACAAAAAGAGCACAAAAATTACCAATTTTATGCTGTTGTACAACTGAGACAAGATGATAAAGAAGCAGATTTATATAATTTAGTTGGATTTCAAACAAATTTAAAATGGGGAGAACAAAAAAAACTTTTAAACACAATTCCCGGGCTTGAAAATGCACAAATAGTACGCTATGGAGTAATGCATGCTAACACTTTTATCAATAGCCCTAAAATTTTAAACAAAACCCTGCAATCAAAAAATAATCCTGATTTATTTTTTGCAGGCCAAATCACAGGTGTTGAAGGATACAATGAAAGTATAATTACCGGACTTTTTGCGGCAATAAATATGCTGAGATACTTAAAAGGTAAAAAATTAATAGAATTAAGCTCAAAATGTATGCTAGGGGCACTTTTGGATTATATTACTTTTGAAAATCATAAATCATTTCAGCCTGTTAATGCAAACTGGGGTATAATAAAAAAAATAGAATTTGATAAACAAACAAGAAAAAACAAAGAAGATAAAAGTGCAATACTTTCAAAAATTGCGCTTAAATATATAAAGGAGATAAAAGATGGATATTTCTGTTAAACATCAGGAAATGACTACAGCGCTAGCAAATGTTATTGTATTGGGCATTTTTGAGGATGATAAAAGCTTGAGTCCTGCCCAAAAAAAAGTTGATACTGCTCTAGATGGACTAATTACGAATGATTTGATTAAAAATGAAGGTTTTAAAGCTAAGTTTTCTGATACTGTAATTGTTCCAACAAGACTTAAAATCCCTGCTGATAAAATTATGTTGGTAGGGCTGGGTAAGAAAAAAGAATTTGATTGTAACAAACTAAGAGAATTATGTGCAAAAATTATAAAACAGCTTGATAAGACTTTAAATATTAAAAATGTATGCATAGAGCTTTTAGGATTAAAAAGCGAAAACTTTGATGTACTAAGTTGCGCTGAGGCTATATCAGAAGGTGCATTAATTTCAATGTATGATTTTGATAAATATAAAAACAAAAAAAATGTAGTACAAATAAAAAAAATAAAAATTATAACAGAAGATACAAAAGACGAAAAAGCAGCTAAAACAGGTGTTAACAATGCAAAAATAGTTTGTTCCGCAATGGATTTTACAAAAGACTTAATTAATGAACCTGCCCAAAATGCAACACCTGAAAATATTTCACAAATCGCAAAAAATCTAAGCAATGACTTAGGTTTAACTTTTAAAATGTACAACAAAAAACAATTAAGCGAAATGAACTTTAATGCATTTCTTGCCGTTGGTCAAGGCAGTGAAGCAGAACCAAAACTCATACATCTGATATATAAACCTACAAAAAAAGCAAAGAAAAAAGTTGTACTTATAGGAAAAGGGATTACTTTTGACTCTGGCGGTTTAAATATTAAACCGGCCAATTCTATGCTTACAATGAAAACAGATATGTCAGGTTGTGCTACGGTTTTAGGCATTATTCAAGCAATAGCTGCACATAAACCTGAAATAGAAGTGCATGCACTAAGTGCACTTTGTGAGAATATGCCAAGTGGAAAATCATACAAACAAGGAGATGTTATAACCGCAAAAAACGGTAAAACAATTGAAGTTGATAATACCGATGCAGAAGGCAGACTTACACTGGCAGATGTTCTCACATATGCTGATGAACTCGAGCCTGACGAAGTTATTGATATTGCAACACTCACAGGTGCTTGCATCGTCGCACTCGGACAAAATATAACAGGGATTATGGGTAATAACAAACAAATGATAAAAAAAATCATAGAAACAAGTGAAAAATCAGGTGAAAACCTATGGGAATTACCTATTTACGACGATATGCAGGAAATGCTAAAAAGCGACATAGCAGATATGAGAAATACAGGATCAAGATTTGCAGGCGCTAGTGTTGCAGGAAGATTTCTGCAAAACTTTACAAAAAGTAAAAACTGGACACATATTGATATAGCAGGTACGGCTTTTATAGATAAACCTTATAGAGAATTAAACAAGGGTGCTACTGCAGTTATGGTACGAACACTTACAAAATATATATTAAGTTTATAAATTAAAGCGGGGTTAAACCCCGCTTTTTAGCTTTTAGCTTGAGTTACAACCAGTTGATTAAAAGGAATTTCAATTCCAAGCAAATCAAACTTTTCCTTTATTCGCAAATTAAATATTCTTTTAACATCCCATTGATGCCTGGGCAATGTTTTAAATCTTGCCAAAATAGTTACCGAGCTATCGTTAAATTTATCCAATCCCAAAACTTCAATTTCACCCAAAATTTTATCTCTGTATTCATCATCACATCTTAACTCTTTGCCAATTTGCTTAACTACATCCATAACATGAGCAATATCTTCTTTGTAAGCAACCGGGATCTCAACAAGAGAGTATGAATACCCTCTTGTATAATTAGTAACCATATCTACCATGCCATTCCTTATAAAATGAGCAGCACCATCTATACTTCTTAAAATTATTATCGATAATGTAATTTTTTCAACAGTCCCCGTAACATTTTGAATTTCAACTACATCGCCCACTCGAATTTGTCCTTCAAAAAGTATAGTAAGACCTGATAATAAATCTTCAACAAATCTTTTTGAACCAAATCCGACTGCAACACCTAATACTCCTGCAGCAGTTATAATTGGACGAACATCTACACCTAAGTGATTTAAAATGTTAATTGCAACAAATATAAAAAGAATAAAATTAATTGCATGAATTGAAATTATACACAAAGTATCAAAATTTTTTGCACTCTCAATGTCTTTAGCTCGTTTTTTTAATCTTTCAAACAAATGCAACATAAAGGTTTTTACAAATTTTAGTGCAAATACAAAAAATAACAAAGTAAAAAGAATATTAAGTATAGTAGACCACTTAAGAGACTTTAAAAATTCAATTACATCCATAATAACTCCTTTGCTTTTAAATTATATCAAAAATAAATCTTTGGATACCCATAAAATTAAACCAAAAGATTAATCTATTTTTTTGCAATTACACATAAACTAAAAATAGGGATAAATATATGAGTATAAAAATAACTTGTAATAAAGAAAAATTTGAAAAATACTTACAAAATGTAAGCAATCGAGAATGTGAGCATTTTAAGCTTGCAAGAAAGTTTATGAATCAAAAAAATTATAGACAAGCAATAAAAGAATATTTAATGTCCATGATTTTTACAAAACCCGACACTGAACTATACAAGGAAATTTCAAAAGCTTACAAACAAATAAAATGTTATGATAAAGCAATAAATCATCTTGTAAAGGCAAAAACTTTGAGCAGGTTTGACTCCGAAATTTACTATGAACTCGGGTTGAATCATTTATTGAATGCAAATTCTCAAGAGGCAAGAAAAAACTTTATTCGTACAATAAAACTCAATCCATCTAATATTAATGCACAAATTCAACTTGCAATTTCGCACGAACTTTTGGGCGAAGAAGAAATGGCGCTTAGTATTTATCAAAAAATAATTGAAGAAAACCCAAAATATATTCCCGCATATAATCATAAAGCAGGTTTATATATTTCGTTAGAAATGTATCTTGAAGCATCATATTTATTTTATCAAATATTAAATATAAACCCCGCATATTACAGAGCAAATCTGGGACTTGGAATTTGTTTTGATAAAATGAATAAATTTTCTCGTGCTATAAGATATTATAAAAAATACATCGCAAGAAAACCCCATTCGGATACCACCAAATCGCTTGTAGCAAGAATTTATGAAATCTATGGCGAAAAGAAAAATAAAAAAATAGATTTAAGACTTATAAAGTAAAATTATTAAAATAATACAACAAAGCAGTGGGAAGATTACCAATAGTAAATAATTATATTAGTAATTATTTACTAAGGTTGCAAACATTTCGAAGACTAATCTCTTAAACAAGCTAAAATCTTTAATTTTCCCACTTATTTTGATTTCCCAAAAAATATTGGTATGTTTGACGTTCAAACGGTTTTAGGCTATTTAATATACTATAATCAGGAATATGCACATTTGGGTCATTATACTTTGGATGTAAAGTATTATTGTTTTTTAAATATTTCCTTTTAATTATAAAATCATTAATCTTAGGAAGACCAAAACCCAAAAATCCTGTAACAATAGCTAGTGAAACAGTTTGAAATATTGCATTTATTTTGTTTGCAAATTTTAAAAGAGGATTTTTGTCAGTATTGTTTAACAAATTCAAAAGTGCATCCACATCGTCTTTTTTGGGGGAGTTTTTTCCTATATAATCGACCAAATCAGCAACTTTAACATCTTTTTTGTCTATAATATCTCCGAAGACTTTTTTTGCTGCAACATACAAAGTTTCAACACCTTCTTTTGTTTCTTTTGCATCTATGTGCAATAATTTATTCAAATCTCCGTTGTAATTCTGATTTTTTCTTAAAAACCTTATTACCTCGTCTAAATTTGCAAAATTAGACATTTGAGCAGTCGCCTCAGTCTTGCTCAAAACTTTCACACCACCTTCTGGATTAAATATCTTTATTATCTTTTTTAATAAGCCGTCTTCTTTTCGCAAAATATCACTAGTTAATACTAATCCGCTTTTTTTAGAAGCATTTAATCCCATTGCAGCGCCCATACCTTCCATAGCAAAAAGTATGGTCAAAATTGTTGTAATATCGCGCCTTAGGATATTTGAAGTTTCATCCCACTGAATAGGACCACCGTTTTTCTTTGAACTTTCAATATCTCTTCTTGTAGACTGTATTAATCTTGGAACTAGTGTAAAACCTGTTATTAATGTATAAAATATTGGTCTAGCAACATTAATCCAGTTGCTTTCCAGAGAACCGGCATGTTTTGAAAGCCAATTATCGTTTCCGGGGGCAACTTTTTCACCTATTTGTAGCATCACATCATTGATATTTCTACCACCAAAGCTTACTTCATTAGACTTTTTACCTTTTAGTTCGCTAGCCTTTTGTCTTACTGGATCAGTTTCAGGGTTTGTCTTATTTATGGTATAAATTTTTGGTATAAACCACATTGCCAAAGCTGTAAACACACCCATTGCAATATTTGTGGCAAATCTCGAGCCCATTCTTTTTTTAGTAAAGTTTTTGAGAAACTCTTCAAAATTATCTGAAGATTTAGAAAAAGAATCAAATAAATCATCAGAATATTTAATCATCCTTTTGATTAGTTCATCAATTTTGATTTCATACTTAGCAGCATCTTCCAACCTGTTGTCAGTAACCAAAGCCTTCAAAAAATCCTGATAACCGCTTGTATTTGCCTTTTTATCACTTACAAATCGTTTAACAATACCCGCTAAAATATCTTCTTTTGATTCAGGCACTGGAATATTCCTGATATTTTTCCAAAAACCCTTCTTATGGGCACTTTCCATTTTAATTATTTCATCTACATAATCATCAAGATTAATACCTTTTTCAGCAATCTTTTCAATATTATCAATGCCATCAAAATTAGCAAAAACTTTCTTTAAAACGCTTCCATAAAAATCTTTTTTAAAAACTTCTTTTCCTTGCGTAGAAACATTTGAGTTATTTATAATTTCAGAAAAATCTTTTATTGTTTGCACAGGAACTCCATTGGATTTTCCGCCGATTTTCATAGAGGCATAATACACCGCACCGGGAACAACGAACATGCTTGGGCCTGTTAAGAATTCACGCAAGCCGTTTTCTAAAACTGCACCCCAATTATTTTTTCCGGTTAAATCTTTGCCAACATCCTTTGCAGCCCAAGTCCTCGGAATATTTGTACCCAACATATCTTGAATTGTAAAACTTGCTGCTAAACCACCCCTATCGACACCTTCCCAAAATTTAATAAGACCATCGGTCACACCTTTAAAGGATGTGTCTTTTTTGTTGTTAATACTCATTGGGCTATTTTGCGCTACACTTTTTATTTCGTTAATCTTCATTTAACCTCTACTACCACACGCCAATACTTTTGAAAAAAACAAATATGAATAAAATTGCTATTTTAAGAAAATTTGTGTAGATATTTTTACAAAAGTATTTGTGATGGATACCATCTCCTAATAACAGGAGCGGGTGTAATTGTAACACTTACTTATAAAATATGCAAGAAATGTTAACTTTTGTTAAAAATACTAAATTATTACCCGCCCGGGCGGTTTAAATATTTCATTTAAAGAATATTTTAACAATATAAACAAAATACTACAGTCAAAAAAGGAAAAATTATGAGTATAACAAAATTATGTGGAATGTACATTTTTTACTGCTATATTTTATTTTTTATACTTACAAATATAATATTAAGATAACCTGGCAAGCTTTCTGGCAGTTTCAACATCTTCTTGTATTTGCTTAATTAGTGCTTCTTGATTAGGAAACTTAATTTCATCTCTTATTTTCATAACAAATAAAACTCTTATAATTTTGCCATAAATTTGAAAATCAAAATTTAAAATATGTGCTTCGACAATTTCTTCATCACTACCGTCAAATGTAGGTCTTTTACCCCAGTTTATAACTGCAGGATAAGTTTTATCAACAATCGCATACCCAAAATAAACACCATGTGGTAAATTAACTATATTATTAGGCCAAAAGATATTTGCAGTAGGAAAACCCATTTTTCTCGCTATGGCATCTCCTTTTACAACATTGTTCTTCAACGAAAAGGAATGTCCCAAAAGCATATTTGCATTTCTTATATGTCCGTTTTTTATCATTTCTCTTATATTAGAGCTGCTAATAAGGCAAGTTTGTATTTTTTGAGGAGGCAATTCAATATATTTATAATTGAAACGTTCTGAATACTTTGATAAAAGATTTGTATCACCTTGTTTTGCACGACCAAACTTATGATTAAAACCTGTAACAATGCAACAAGGTTGAAAATTTTTTACGAGGACATCCTGCAAATACTGCAGTGCCTCAAATTGCATATATTGTTCAAAATCAAGAACATAAGCAAAATCAATACCCAGAGCCTCTATCCTCTCAAGCCTTTCTTCGTTTGAACAAATATTGTGTATTTTATCTTTGTTAAAATAATTAGACGGATTAATTTCAAACGTTATAACTGCTGATTTTTTATTATTTTCTTTTGCGAAATCTACTGCTTTTGAGATTAATTTTTGATGAGCAGTGTGCACACCGTCAAAATACCCCAATGCAAGGGCAAGGTCAGGATTATGATTGATTGTTTTAAATATTTTCATTTTTTCTTTCCTGATGAACACTCTTGTGCTTGTGCAGATGTTTTTTTGGTTTTGGTCCAAAATTTTGGTCTTTTTGCTGAAGTCTTCTTACCGAATAAACATCAGGTATTGATTGTATATTGGCAATAACTTTTTTTAAAGTTTCAATATTGTCAAGCTCAATTCCTAAATCTATTATGCCAAATTTTTTGTTTTTTGAATAGCTGTTTGCATAAGAAATATTGGTATCTGCAATTTTTAAAAGAACATCTCTTAAAAGCCCAACTCTGTCCTGCGTTTCAATTCTAATATGTGCAATATATGTACCTTTAGAAACCTTATCAGCCCATTTTATATCCATCATACGCTCAGGCTCAACATCATAAAGACATTTGCAATCTAATCTATGTACACTAACACCCTTAGAACGGGTAATAACGCCGACAATGGGTTCTCCTGGGATTGGAGTACAACACTTTGCAAGGCTCCAAAGCATATCCTCAAGACCGACAATATCATACTTTCTTGAGTCTTTTTTGCGTTTTTGTGCATCTTGTTGTGTTTTCTCGGGTATATTTTTAATATCTTGCTTTATGGGAGTTGGTTTTTTTAACTTATTTGCAACTTTATGCAAAGTTGTTTCACCATAACCTATAGCAGCAAACAAATCATCCTGGGATTTATAATTCATCTCTCTTGCGGCACGTTCAATTTCTCCTATTTTTAAAAGCTCATCAAATACAGGTTTTGTAATATACATTTCGAGATTAGTGCGCCCAATTTCAATATTTTCTTCTCTGTTGTATTTTTTAAACCAAAGGCGAATCTTTGAAATAGCACTCTTTGTAACAACAAAATTCAGCCAATCAATTTTTGGCATAAATTGTTTCGAAGTTAAAATTTCAACAATATCACCATTTTTTAATTTTGTATCCAGTTGTGCAATTCGGCCATTTATAAGAGCACCAACAGTCCTGTGTCCGACTTCAGTGTGAATACGGTATGCAAAATCAACAGGTGTTGAATTTGCAGGCAAATCAATAACATCTCCTGCCGGAGTAAAGGCAAAAACCTGATCGGAAAACAAATCCAGTTTTACACTTTCAACAAAATCTTTTGCATCAGAAGAATCCTTGTCAATTTCCATCATTTTACGCATCCAGGAAAACTGGACATCGTATTTATTGTCCGATTTAACAGAGCCGGACTCCTTGTAACGCCAATGTGCAGCAACACCATATTCTGCCACTTCGTGCATTTCTTTTGTTCGTATTTGAATTTCAACAGGTTTATTTTTTGAGCCAATGACAGAAGTATGCAAAGAACGATACATGTTACCTTTCGGCATTGCAATATAATCTTTAAATCTACCCGGAATAGGCTTAAACTTTGAGTGAATTATACCCAAAACTTCATAGCATGTTTTTTCATCATCAACAATTACCCTTATTGCACTAACATCATATAATTGGTCGAAAGTAACATTTAGCCTTTCCATTTTTTTATAAATGCTATAATAATGCTTAGCACGTCCATTAATTTTTGCATTTATATTGTTATCTTTCAAACTTATTTTTATATCCTCAATTAGAGCAGAAATTGTTGCATCACGTTCATTCTTTGTTTGGGCAACGAGTTTCGCTATTTCATAATATTTCTCAGGATTTATATATCTCAAAGACAAATCTTCTAGTTCAGCCTTAATTTTACCAATACCTAAACGATTTGCCAAAGGTGCAAAAATATCTAATGTTTCCTGAGCAATTCTTTTTTGCTTATTTGCCGCCATATAACCAAGAGTGCGCATATTGTGGAGCCTATCTGCAAGCTTTAAAAAAATTATCCTCACATCTTGTGCCATTGCAATAAACATACGCCTGAAATTTTCAGCCTGACGTTCCTCTTTGGACTTAAATTGATATTTTCCAAGCTTTGTCACGCCTTGAACAAGTTTTAAGACATCTGCACCAAAATTTTGCTCAATTTCCTCAGGCTTTGTTTCTGTATCCTCAAGGATATCATGCAAAAAAGCCGCAATAATACTATCCTTGTCAGCTTTTAATTCAGTCAAAATTTTTGCAACCTCGACAGGGTGTACTATATAAGGCTCTTCGGAAATTCTATATTGTCCCTCATGCAATTTCCTTGCAAACTCAAATGCACGTTCAATATCTGCAATTTCATCATTTGGGCGTTTTTGTTTTTTTAAAAGCTCTTTTAATTCTTCGAAAATAACAAGATAGGACATATATTTTTTCTAACATATAATAATACATGGGAATTTTACAACTTTGAGGACAATTTTTCTATATGCCAAATGATGTAAATAAAGTAATTATACCAAAAAATATAAACGAATTTTTAGATTTAATAAAAAACTCCCCTATTCCCATAAAACTTCAGATAAAGGTATGTGCAAACTCTAAAAAAAATTCAATTGAATTTTTTAAAGAATTTATTAAACTAAAAATTGCAAAACCCGCAATTGAAGGAAAAGCAAACAAGGAAATCATCAAATATTTAAGTGACATTTTGAATTTACCGAAAAATAATATTAAAATTTTAAATGGAGAAAAATCATCTGTTAAAATGTTACTATTTATCCCAAAAAGTTTACAATAGTAGCAGACAAACTTCTTTTTTAAGAAAATTTATGTTATAATTCTTAACAAAAAACGCAATTATTATTCTGTATGTGATTTATTACTAACAAGTGAAGAATTTTTTTCGGAAGGTTGACGTGAATTATTATAAAAATCCCCATAATACAGGTCAAACGGGCGAAGGTGACATAAAAACAGAAGATTCCAAAATTAATATATTGTTTTCTAACCCCATAAATAACCAAAAGAATATACCGCAAAGCAACAGAACAAGTGCAAACAGGCTTTACGGTGGATATTCTACTAATTTAAATACAAGAAATCTAAATATTAATTATAAGCAAACGCTTAAAATCATTAACGAAGCTTTAGCACAAAAAAATGATTTAGGGCAATTATATTACATATTACACAATATTTTGTCTGCCAATATGCAAATTAATTTTAGTGCTCTAGGACTTTTAAATGCGCGATCAAATTGTATAAATGTAAAATTAATTGACAAAATCGGTTCAATTTACAATACAAAAATAATGCTAAGTGACGATTCAAATCCACTAATAACAAGCTACGCAACAAAAACAATACAAACTTGTAAAGATAATAAATTCCTAAAAGCCAACTATCTAAACAATTCACCCTGCATTATCTTACCTCTTGTTTCTTTTGGCGAGTGCTTGGGTGTATTTATTATAGGGGATAATCAATTAAACTGTTGTAATGAATTATACCAATTTTTGGCAAACTATATGGCAATTTTTATACAAAACAGAAATCTTGCAGAATTAGTTGACAAAAACACAGATATCGATTCCCTTACTGGCCTTGCAAACCATAAGTGCTTTCAAGAAGAACTAATAAGGCAAATCGAAAGTTGCAACAAATCCAACTCGCCTCTTTGTGTTTGTATTTTTGACATTTTAAACATCTCGCAAATAAATAGAGAATTTGGACATGCAAAGGGTGACGAAATTATAAAAACAGTAGCTAAAAAAATTAAACAAAACATAAGAAATACAGACTTTGCAGGTCGTTATGGCGGAGATGAAATAAGCATAATTATGCCAAATACTTCAACAGATGAAGCAAAATATATTGCTGAATATTTGTCTTATGCGCTTTCATGTGTCCTAATTGATGATGTAGGGCCAGTAAAACTTAGCTGTGGAATTGCAACATATCCACAAACTTCAAAAAATCACGAAAAACTCGTACTTCTTGCCGAACAAGCAATGTATATATCAAAAAGTAAATGTTACGAGAGCGGAAGCTGCGTAATTGTAACATCAGAAGACTACAATTTTTGGGATGACGAAGCCTTAAAATGTTTTGCTGAAGTCTTGACTAAAAAACATGCACAAATAGGTGTAGATTTTGAAGAAGAACTAATACATAAATTTCATAATGAACAAATTTTATCTAGCAAACATATGCTCGAAGTTGTAACATCACTGGCAGGAACAATAGATGCAAAGGACCCATACACTAAAGGTCACTCCAGCCTAGTTTCAAGATATTCTGAAGCACTAGCAAGGGCAATACAGCTACCAGAAGCGGAAGTCGAAAGAATAAAACTTGGTGCACTTTTGCATGATATAGGGAAAATAGGCATACCTGAAACAGTATTAAGGAAACCCGCCATGCTCAATGATGATGAATGGGAAATAATGAAACAACACCCCGTAATAGGAGCTGAAAAGGTACTTGCACCTAATGAATCACTGCGAGATCTTATACCAATGGTCAAATATCACCATGAGCATTGGGACGGAACAGGCTATCCTTGTGGATTAAAGGGGGATGAAATACCGCTTAATGCAAGGATTGTATCTATTGCCGATGCTTATCATGCTTTAGTATCAGACAGACCATACAGAAAAGGCTTAAGCGTTGAAAAAGCTTGCGAAATTTTAAAATTGGGTGCAGGTGTTCAATGGGACAAAGAATTAGTAAGACAATTTATAATAATTGCTCCAAGCCTTTCTACTACAGTCTAATAAAGTATTTTTGCAAAATAAGAACGATCAAATTTTTCTATAAAATAGATTTTATTGGCATTTCTTAAAATCCATTCATTTAAAAATTGTGAAACTTTTGCATTGGCATAATCATAAGGAAAGTAAAACAAATATGTAACACCTTTTTTTAAGGATTTGTTTAATTTTTTGAAATAAAACTCCTTAGAATATTTTTCAGCCTCAATTACAATAACATTTTCAACCTTAAAATTGGAACACTCTGTATAATATTTATACTCAACAACTGATGCAGAATTAAGAACAAGTATTTCTTTATTTTGTATGTTTAAATTACGCCTTATAAGTTCTAAACCATATCTGGCATCTTCATTTGAGTGAAAAAAAGTAACAATAGAATATACGCCACCTTTAAAAAAGTTCTTTAAATAATCTCCAAAATATCCAAAGAAAGAAAAAATAAACAATACCAAAAAGAATAAAAAAGCAGAAAATAATTTTTTTGACTTAGTAAAATCAAAATCAAACACAGCAGTAATTATAATTATCAAACTCGGGAGTAACCACAAGGCAGTTCTTTTCATAAAAGGATAAATATGCAGAATTGAGGCTAAAAATCCAAGTATAATTGACAGCAAAATTAACAAATATATTTTTTTATTAATATTTTTGAAAATATGTACAACTCCAAATAAAAACAAGACAATCATAAATAAAATCAGATTATTTGGTGCAAAATAATATTTTAAATTGTCTACAAAAATATTAATTGCTGCACAAAGTGATATCATAAATCCGTTTTGCCAGTATTGCGGATTAGTTTCAAGCATAGCCGCCCTTGAAGGGAATAAAACAAAGATTGAATACAAAATAAAAACAAAGACAAGTGGAACAAAAAACATATAAAAACTTTTATTTAATTTATTTTTAGATTTTAAAATCTCTAAAAACAAATATGCTCCTAAAATAAAGACATAAGAATAAGACATCAAAAAAGGTAAAAATGCCAAAACACCCGAAAGAAAGGCTTTTTTAACACTGTATTTTTGAATTTCCAATTTAGAAAAAATTATCAATGACAAAAGATATACAAATACATCAATGCCATATTGCTTGAATTCTTGCGAATAATATATAAGCGGAGCATTTAGTGCAAAAAGAAGATTTGCTGCAATTAGCGCAAATTTATTTTTAAAAATATTATTTGTTATGTAATAAAATAAAAAAATTGAAACGACTGAAAGTGAAAAAGGTAGAAACCTTAGTACTAGCTCACTACAACCAAAAAATAAACTCATAATTTTAGTCAATAAAACAAAAAACAAAGGCGCACACTGATCATAATTAAGTGGTGCGAATAATTGTCCCAAAGAACAAATATCTTGTATATTGAGCGCAAGTGCACATTCGTCACGCCAAAAAGCTCTATTTTGCAAATATACGAAAAATCTCATACCTCCTGAGAAAAGTAATATTATACAAATAAAAAATTTACTCAAAATATTTTTACAAAGAATAATATTCAAGTTGCGCATTTTCATCCAACTTTTTAGCATTATTGCTAAATATTTTTGATTTATAAACCCCTAAATTTGCCAAAAAATACTGGACACTAACAACTAACACGCCCAAACCGTATTTAATTGAACGCCTTAAATTGATAGAACTGGCATCAGGAAAATATTTTGTGGGACAAGAAATTTCACCAATTTTAAATCCATAATAAAATGTAAGTGCAAGCATTTGATTATCAAAAATAAAATCATTGTCACACTCGGCCAAAGGTAAAGTTTTTAATATATCAGAGCTAAATGCCCTAAAACCGCTATGGTACTCTGATAATAATTTTCCACAAAAAATATTTTGAAAAAATGTTAGAAATTTATTGGAAATATACTTATATATAGGCATACCTCCAATAAGAGCTGAGCCCGTCAACATTCTTGAAGCTATAGCTGCATCGTACTCTCCAAAAGCAATCATGGAAACCATAGCAGGAATTAATTTTGGTGTATATTGATAATCAGGGTGTAGCATTACTACAATGTCAGCTTTTTCCTTGAGAGCTGCGATATAACAGGACTTTTGATTAGCACCGTATCCTAAATTATTTTTGTGCACGATGGTTGTAATACCAAGTTTTTTTGCTATTTCTTTCGTATTATCAACAGAATTGTCATCTACAAGTATAACTGTATCAACAATTTTCCTGTAAATTTCCGAAAAAGTTTTTTCAAGTGTTTTCTCTGCATTATATGCAGGCATAATAACAACTACTTTTTTATTATTAATCATATTTTTATTTTAGTTGTAAATCAAATTAGTTGCAAATGATAAAATAAAAAAATATAATAGCAATATGAATTCAAATAACGAAACCTCAATAAAATATATTAAAAAATCCTTTGAACTTAAAAATTCCAAACTGTACAAAGAGGCAATTGAAATGCTTTATAAAGCTTTGGAATGCAAAAATGGTGAAAAAAATGCAGAAATAATTTCACAAATTGCAGATTTATATACACTTTTAAAAAATTATGAACGAGCGCTTGAAGAATACGAAAAAGTACTTGATATAGATGAAAATCACACACACTCGTTAGATAAAATCTCGCAAATTTATTTTCTTTTGGAAAATTATACCAAGGCACTTGAATATTCAAAAAAATTACTTAAAACTACAAATAATCCGGACTATTTCATTAATCATTTACAAATTTTATACAAACTTAAATATTTTGACAAAATGAAAGAATTATATGAATCATCGGATATTGAACTGAAAAATAATTCACAAATACTGTATATAATGTCAAAAACAGGTCTCTATCCTAAAGAAGAATTTTTAAAACGTGCTGTTGAAAAAAATAATAAACTGGTAAAACCTTGTTTTGATCTTGCCGTGCTTTATTGGGAAAATGAAAACTATAAGCAAGCCAAAGACTTATTTGAACACATAAACAAACTTGAAAAGAATCCCTTAGCATACTTTTATTTAGGTTTAATTGAGCACTATGAAGGAAATTTTTTCAATGCAATAGATAATTATTTAGAGTCCATAAAACTTGATAAAACAAACGACAAATGCTACTTTGAGCTTGCAAAAGCATACATAGACATAAACTGGCTTGATGAAGCACAAATCGCTCTCAAGAGCTCAATTGGTATTCTAAAATTAAAAAATGATACTTCATTAAAGTTGGACGAACACCATTTTTTACTTGCCTGGATTTTATCCAAACAAGAAGATGAAAAAAATGCCATTTTATATTTAGATTTAATTGACAAAAACTCAAAAATGTACCCAAATGCCCAAATATTAAAAAATACCTTAAAGTTGAATGAATCAAATTATATACAAGCAAAAGAAATACTTGAAAAGTATTATACCAACAACCCTGATGATGCAAAAAATCCCATTTTGATAGAGTCATTAGGGAAAGTATATAAACAACTAAAGCTTTATAATGAAGGTGAAAAATTATATGAAGCAGCACTTGAAGAATTTCCTAATTCAGTTTTTTACACTGTAGAACTGATAGATATTCTAATTGATAACAAAAAACATGATAAAGCACTTGAATATACAAAAAAACTTGAACATTTTGCACCAAAATGCCCGAGCACATACAACTCTTTTGCAAGAATATATTACAGGCTTAAAGATTATAATGCAGCAATAGAAAATTTAAAAGTTTTAAATGAAATGGATATAAACAATGCAGAAGGATTTTACTTTTTAGGGCTTGTACAAAATGATACTTGTCAGGCAGAAGCAGCACTTGAAAATTTTAAAATAGCGCTTACACTAAACCCAATACCATCAAAGTATTATGCTCAGACTGCACGAGCATATGAAACTATGGGCGATTTAGAAAACGCTATGCTCTACATAAAAGAAGCAATTGAAATTTCTCCCCAGGAAATTAACTATAAGCGACAAGCAAAAAATCTTGCACAAAAAATGCACGACAAAGAAAAAGCAGATTATTATAATTCACAAATTCTACGCTTGGAAAAACTTTTAAGGCAAAGAGGCTAAGGTTCTTTAACAATCATTTCACAATTTTTACAATCAAATTCTAACTTTAGTTTCTTATTTTTTTCATCAATTAAAAATAATACTTCATTATCATTTTTACTAACCTTGCAACAAATACCAAAGGCCCTCCTTAGACAATGTTTTGTTCGCATAAGTTCTGCATTTTTAACTCTTTTTGTTTCATAAGAATACTGTTTAGGTGCAAAATTGCAATCTTTGTAAAAATCTTCTGCTACTTTATTATGCACATTTAGCCTATAATCATTATTTGTTTGCGGAAAATTCGCAGGGATAATCTTGTTTATTTTTCTGTTAATTCTGTTTTTTTCGTACAACTTTACTCTTAATTCAAGTAATCCGTCAAACAAAACACGTCTTAGCGCATTAATTTGTGAAATCTTTAAAAAGGCAATTTTTACATCCTCAAAATAAATATGTTTTACATAAAAATAACTCTCTCCTGTTTTTTTTAGATTTCTTTCATATACTGTTTTCATTTTTTCGTAATTATTTGCAAATTCATCAAAATTTATATCTGCAACATATTCAATATTGTCTTCGTCTATTACTTTGATTTTATCCTTATAAACATATAAATTTACTCCAATTTGTCTTCTTGTTTTTGAATTTTTTAATTGTTTATCAAATTCAAAATCAAAATTTCTATAAACTACAGTTCCTGCCTTTATTTTTGGTATTGAATTCGGAAAAACTCTCGCAATATTGCTCTCATACTCAACCTTATTTATCAAAAATCCCTTTAAGTCATCATCAAAAAAATAACACAAACCATCTTGGGCGTTGATTTTTGCACAGTATTGTATTTCAATAAAATTTTTCCCATTTTTTTTAACAACACCGATTTTTTCACCAAGATGTTTTGGCGTATCAAAATTATAAATATCCTCACCATTACCATCCAAAAAATAATCAGTAAAGCCACGATTAAAAGTTTTATTTAGTTCAGGTTGAAAATCATAAAATGCCTTGCCGGATGATGTCCTTTTATATTTTTGCAACAAAGTATTATAAAATGTGCACACATTTTTAACATAACTTTCATCTTTTAAACGTCCTTCAATCTTAAAAGAAACAACACCCGCATTTATTAAATCGTCTAAATACTTTGCAGCACAAAAATCTTTTAAGGACAAAAGATACTTGTTTTTAGCATAAATTTTCCCATAATTGTTAACTAAAGTATATTTCCTTCTGCAAGGTTGAGCACACTCACCTCTGTTTGAACTCCTGTTACCAAGTCCATAGCTTAAATAACATTGCCCGCTATATGAAACACAAAGTGCACCATGGACAAATGTTTCAACTTCAATATTTGTATTTAAGCAAATATTCCTAATTTCATTCAATGATAATTCACGCGCGAGTATTACTCGATTTAACCCAATATTTTCAAAGAATTTTACTTTTTCTATGTTGCGAATATCGCATTGAGTACTCGCTGAAATTAAAAAAGGTGGTAAATCAAGGTTAAATATAGCAAAATCTTGTACTATAATTCCATCAACACCAATTTCATATAAATCATACAATAATTTTTGAACCTTTTTTAGCTCATCATTCGACAAAATAGTATTCAATGTAACATAGACTTTAACAAAAAACTTATGCGCATAATCAACAACTTGTTTAATATCAACAAGTGTATTTGAAGCATTTTTACGTGCACCAAAAAAAGGAGCACCCATATAAACAGCATCAGCACCGTAATTAATTGCACAAATTGCACAATCTTTATCTTTTGCAGGGGCTAAAAGTTCTAAAGCAGCATTCATTTTACAATTATAACATGATAAAATATAACAATGAAGAATAAAATATGGGGACAAACACAAAGATTATTTTTTAGAAAAATAAGCATAGACGACTTTAACTTAATTGCCAAAATGCTTAATCAAAAAAGTGTAAAAAAAATATGGGGCAAGGAATTTAAAAATAACGATATTAAAAAATGGATTGAAAACTGTATGTGTTCATATTCCAATTCAGGAGAAGGATTTTATATTATAGAACACAAACAAAAAGGGTATTTTATAGGTCAAATATCACTTTCTAAAGATACAATAAACGGAAAAGATTACTATGAAATTGGCTATATATTAAATGAAAAATACATGAATCAAGGTTATGCAACAGAAGCAGCAAAACATATGGTAGAATTTGCATTTGAAATCATAAAAACTAACAAGGTGATTTTTGAAATAAGACCCGACAACACAAAATCAATAAATGTCGCAAAAAGACTTGGAGCAAAAGAAACAGGAAGATTTATAAAAAAGATTGAAGGCAATTTAGTGCCACATATAATTTACTCAATAGAAAATCCTGCAAAACATTGCCGATGAGGGGACTCGAACCCCTGACCTGTCGATTACGAATCGACTGCTCTACCAACTGAGCCACATCGGCAAAATTAGAATAAAAGAGCTCGTTATTGAGCTCTTTTATGGCGCGCCTGAAGGGATTCGAACCCCTGACCTTTTGGTTCGTAGCCAAACACTCTATCCAGCTGAGCTACAGGCGCAATTAATTCAAAGTAATAATATCACAAATAAAATTAAAATAAAATACTTTTTTAAAAAAACGGGCACACAAAGTGCGCCCAAATGAATTAAGATACGAAAAAACTTTTAATTATACTCTG
>CALUXW010000004.1 GCA_944324865.1 Candidatus Gastranaerophilales bacterium
CCTAAAGTCTGTATAACATCATTTGAAACACATGAAAAAAGTGAGAGCGCAAAGCCCAAAACCATATATATATCGCTTAAAGTGATTTGATTTATCATACTTCACCAAAATTATTTTATCAAAAAAGTCCAAAATTCAAAGTAAAAAGTTGTAAACTTGATATTAAAAATATGTAAAGTTTTTATGATGTGTAAATAATACACTTGCATTATTAAATAATTTGTTTTAAAATCATATTGTGAAATAAATCACAAATAAATCGGAGACAAAATGTTTTTTAATTTAACAAAAAGACACTCGGAAAAAAGGCAATGTAATAAGGAGAAGAACATGACACAAGAAAACATGGAACTTGAAAAGGTTCAAAATGAGGAACCACGCCGACCAGTTACAAGTGCTGAAGATTTAGATCAAGTTATCGAAAGAGCTAAAGTTGCACAGAGGGTTTATGCAACATACACTCAGGAACAAGTTGATAAAATCTTTAGAGCTGCAGCACTTGCAGCAAACAAAGCAAGAATTCCTCTTGCCAAAATGGCTCATGAAGAATCAGGTATGGGTATTGTAGAAGATAAAGTTATCAAAAATCACTTTGCTTCAGAATACATTTACCACAAATACAAAAACTGCAAAACTTGTGGAATTATTGAGGAAGATAAGCCTAACGGCATAAAAAAAGTTGCTGAACCAATTGGTGTTTTAGCAGGTATTGTGCCTACCACAAATCCGACATCCACTGCGATTTTTAAATCATTAATCGCTCTTAAAACAAGAAATGCAATTGTATTTTCGCCTCACCCTAGAGCAAAAAAAGCTACTATAAAAGCGGCACAAATAGTGCTTGATGCAGCAATTGCAGCAGGCGCACCGAAAGATATTATCGGCTGGATTGATGAGCCTTCTGTTGAATTATCAAATCAACTAATGCACCATCCGAAAATTGATATGATTTTAGCAACAGGTGGCCCAGGCATGGTTAAAGCAGCTTACTCATCGGGTAAACCCGCACTTGGTGTAGGACCTGGTAATACTCCGGCAATTATTGATGAAACAGCAAATATTAAAATGGCAGTTTCATCGATCCTTTTATCAAAAACATTTGATAACGGAGTTGTATGTGCATCAGAACAAGCAATCATTGCTGTTGACAGTGTTTACGAAGAAATTAAAAAAGAATTATTATACAGAGGAGCATACTTCTGCAACGAAGAACAAAAACAGGCATTAAGAAACACAATGTTTCCTGAAGGTAAATTGAATGCTGCTATCGTTGGACAAAGTGCATATAAAATTGCTCAAATGGCAGGTTTTGAAGTTCCTGAGGATACTAAAGTATTAATCGGTGAAGTAACGGATTATTCAATGGATGAACCTTTTGCCCATGAAAAATTATCACCTGTTCTTGCAATGTACAGAGCATGCGATTTTGATGATGCCGTAAACATTGCATTTACATTGGTTGATGCCGGTGGTGCAGGCCACACATCAGTTCTCTACACGGATGAAAGAAAATCTGAAAGAATTGAAAAATTTGCAAAAACACTTCATACAGGCCGAATTCTAATTAACTCACCTGCATCACAAGGTGCAATAGGCGATATTTACAACTTTAAATTAGATCCGACACTAACTATCGGCTGCGGTTCGTGGGGCGGCAACGCAGTAAGTGAAAACGTTGGTATTAAACATTTGTTAAACTACAAAACAGTAGCCGAAAGGAGAGAAAATATGTTGTGGTTCAAAGTTCCGCCAAAAGTATATTTCAAACGTGGTGCAACAGATTTAGCACTTCGTGAATTAAAAGGCAGACAAAGAGCATTCATTGTAACAGACAGATACTTATTTGACTCAGGCACCGTATATAATGTTACAAAAGTACTGGAAGAAATTGGAGTAGACTTCCAAATATTCTTCGATGTTAAACCGGATCCAACATTATCAACAATTAACGAAGCAATGCAAATGGTTAATGTCTATAAACCTGACGTAATTATAGCTCTTGGAGGTGGTTCACCAATCGATGCTGCTAAGGTTATTTGGTTAATGTATGAACAGCCTGAAACAGTATTTGATGATGTTGCTATGAGATTTATGGACATCAGAAAAAGAATATGCGATCTTCCTGCTCTTGGTAAAAAAGCTACAATGGTTGCTATTCCTACAACATCCGGTACAGGTTCTGAAGTTACTCCATTTGCGGTTATTACAGATGATAAAACACATATCAAATATCCACTTGCAGATTACGCTCTAACTCCAGAGATGGCAATTATCGACCCCAACTTTGTAGATTCTATGCCAAAAGGTTTGTGCGCTGCATCCGGTATTGATGCACTTAGCCATGCATTAGAAGCTTATGCAAGCTCAATGGCAACAAACTTTACAAACTCACCTGCTTTAGAAGCTGCTAAATTAATCTTTAGATACTTGCCACGTTCTTACAAATTTGGTAAAGACGACCCTATAGCAAGAGAAAAAATTCACTATGCTTCAGCACTTGCAGGTATGGCATTTGCTAATGCATTCTTGGGCGTTTGCCACTCTATGGCTCACAAATTAGGTGCAGCATTTAATATTCCCCACGGAATTGCAAATGCTATGTTATTAAATCAAGTAATTAGATTTAATTCATCCGATTGCCCAAGAAAACAAGCCGCATTCCCACAATACAAATTCCCCAATGCCAAAACAAAATATGCACAAGTTGCTGACAATTTAGGCTTAGGCGGAAATAGTGATGATGAAAAAGTAGAACTACTCCTAAGTGCTATTACTAATCTGAAGAAAGAGCTGGATATACCACTTTCAATCAGAGAACTCGGCGTATCGGAAGAAGAATTCTACGCAAAATTAGACGAACTTACAGAACTTGCATTTGACGATCAATGTACAGGTGCAAACCCTGCATATCCTCTAATGAAAGAAATCAGAGAAATGTACATCAAAGCCTACAATGGCGAAGTATAAATATAATTTATCGGATAGCGCAAATGTGCTATCCGATATTTTTTGGATATTATGAAAGAAAAAATTTCAGACAAAACAATTAATCGTTTAACCCTTTACCACTGTATTTTAAACGATTTTATTGCATCAAAAGCAGATGTAGTAACATCTTTTCAAATTGCAAATCTATTAAAAATTGACGATTCGCAAGTAAGAAAAGATATATCACTTCTTGAAAATAGTGGTAAATCTCGCGTTGGGTACCATGTAGCAGATTTAAAAAAAGCAATAGAAAAAACTTTGGGATTTGAGCAGCCAAAAAATGCTTTTATTGTCGGTGCCGGCAACTTAGGTCTTGCACTTGCAAAGTATGACAACTTCTTAAATTATGGATTAAATGTCAAGGCACTTTTTGATAATGACCCTCTAAAAGTCGGTGTTACAATAAACAAAAAAGAAGTATACCATATTTCAAAATTACCTGAACTTGCACAACAAATGAAAGTACAAATGGTACTCTTAACTGTTCCGAGAAGTGCTGCACAAAAAACTGCAGATTTTCTGGTAAACTCAAATATTAAATATATATGGAATTTTTCCCCATCAGTACTTGATGTTCCTAGGGACATAGAAGTTTGGAATGAAAATCTTATGGGGAATTTTTTACATTTTTCATACAAAATTTCTAATTAAAAAACGAGTTAAAATAACTGTTATAATCCAGCGAAGAACTCTCTTCGGATTGGTTTTGCGATTTTTCCTTAGCCTCGGAAATCTTCTTTTTATAGTCATTTATAACTGATTCATAACTAAACCCGTCATCCGCTGCTACTTTTTCATAGCTGCTATAATCAGCATTAAAATAAGCATCCGTAGGTAGTTTGTATGAAGTATTATCAGTATTTATTTCATAATCATAGTTAAAATAACCATCAAACGGGGTTGTTGTGTTTTGATAATTATCTAGAACTGAATCATAATCATAGTTAAAATAACCATCAAACGGGGTTGTTGTGTTTTGATAATTATCTAGAACTGAATCATAATCATAGTTAAAATAACCATCAAACGGGGTTGTTGTGTTTTGATAATTATCCATACTATTACTAAAATCAAAATTAAAATAGTTTTCAAAAATATTTGGAGTACTTGACTCGGATTTTTGACTGTATATATCACTGTTCCAATATTTTTCAAGATAATGATTATGATAATACAAGTCTGCATCATCCATGGACACAGGATCTGGTTGAAACCAAAAGCCCATCAATCTGTAAGAACTATAATCAGACATAAACTCCCTCCTATATGTATTAATAAAAACAAGTTAGGAGAAAAAATTGCCAATAAAAAAGTGACCCAATTGGGTCACTTTTTTATTTCAAGAATTATTATACGGCCTTTTTAACTTTACCTGCCCTAATGCAAGAAGAGCAAGCTCTAACTCTCTTAACAACACCGTTAATATTGACTTTTACGGTGTGAAGATTTGGGAACTGTCTGTGTACGTGTTGTTTATGAGAAAATGAAATTTTTGCCGCTTTAATAGATTTTTTTCCGCATATTTCGCATACAATTGACATTTTGTGCATCCTTTCAAGTGATATTGTCTTAGAAATATAATAAAATAAAAATATTAAAAATCAAGTATAGAAATATTAAGACTATTAACTTAAGTTACTGTTGATATATCCAAACATCAAAATCTTGAGCTCTAAACCTTGAAGCAACTTGTTTTGCAGTAGTTAAATCCTGGTAAGAACCAACTTGCAAAGCATAAATATCCCCAACTTTTCTGATAAAAGGAGTCGTACCCTGGTTAAATTCTCTAACTGAATCTTGCGCAGCCCGTGCATCTTCAAATGTTGCATATTTACCAATTAACACTTTTGAATATACTGTTATATTTGAATCAGCAGTATTTATATGATTTTCACCGACATCTTGAGGTTTTTTTGTATCTATGTCAGAATTAAATGTTTTTTGTTCGTTATCACCTGCTGATTCTTTGATTTGTGCAAATTGCTCCAAATCAATTACTTCATTATCTTCCTTTTCATTGGAAATAATTTTAGCCTCATTTGGTGCATTTTCTTCTAATTGAATTAGCTTGAGTCGTTTATCTATCAATCTTTTTGCATCAGAACCGAAACCCTGAGAAAGAATGGAATTATCCATTTGCTGTGCATCTGCATCTATATTTCTGTCATATTCAATATCAATTCTGGTTGCATATTTTCTAACAACTTGAACAACTATTGCAAAAATAACAGAAAATGTAATTATAAATATCCAAAGAGCAATACGCACTTTTGAAGCACGTTTTTTTTGCTCAATTTGAGGATTAATTTTACTTTTTTTATATGTAAGGTAATCAGGTGAATTCATACTCATTATTCAATAACACCCCTTACTTTACATCTTGCCGTGTACACACTTTCAACCTCAGAACAAAAAGCCTCCATAATATCATTTGCCAAGACTTCAGGCTTGTCAATCCCCATGTCGTCCAAAGAAGATACTTCGATAGGCGCACCTTCATTTACTACATTAATTGCCGTATGAACAAGTGTAGAGATTGTGGACTTTGTGGCAATTGATACAGACAACTTTTTACCATTAAAAAATAAATCATCACCTTTTCGTAAAATCTTTTTTCCATATTTTTCAAGGCATTCTTTTATAATTGACACAAATAACCTTTGACGCCAAACCATTTCAGACAATGTACAATCAAAACACTCGATTATAAAATTAAGCATTTTTTTTGATGAAATAGGTTCAACATTAATAACATCCTCAATGTCCACCATCTCATCCAGTTTGACATCAACTTCACCTAAAAAAGATACTATACAATCACCGCAAACATTGAAATTCTTGTAAATCCAATGAGGGGAAAGCTCTTTACCAGTATATTTTATTTCTTTATCAATAAATATTTTCTTCATACCCACAATATAATTTTGGGTTAAAAAAAGAGTTTTATCAAGTCTTTGTTAACACTTTTTAAAATAGCAGACCTTAATCGTTTGCAAGATTCGCATTTTCCGCAATGTTTTTTACCATAGCTTTCATAGGAATTGTAACAACTTTTTAAGTACTCCAAAGGAACACCTTTTTGTATTGCAATATTGATAATTTCATATTTTTGTAAATCTTTAAGCGGTGCAAAAATTTTTGGTTTTATCATAGTTGAATATTCAAAACAATCATTAATTCTATTTAAAAATTCTATACTGTTATCCGGAAAAGTTACTGATTCTTCTTGATTAGCACCGATTACGATATACTTGAATCCCATCGAATCAGCAAAACTTGCTGCAATGTTTAAAAAAAGACCATTTCTGTTTGGTACCCACACCGCTTTTGCACTATTTTCATCAAGATTTTTAAATTCTAAGTCAGCATAGGGATTTACAAGTGCATTATTTGTAATTTTAGACAAAAAAGGTAAACTTATAACTTTGTGCTCCAAGTTGTAATATTTTGCGTATTTCGATGCAGCCTCAATTTCCTCTTTAACTGAACGTTGGGAATAATCAAAAGTAACTGCTAATTTCATCTCGTAAATTTCGCATGCAAGTGCAAGACTTACTACGCTGTCTAGACCACCTGACAGAAGAACCATGCCGGTATTATTCATCTATATCCTCATCTAATTCCGATAAAATATCTTGTGCTTCTTCTTTGCAATCATTGCTCAAAGTATCATCTGAAATTATTTTTATTAATTCATCTCGACCTTCCAAATTATATAAAGCAATAACTGCATTCTTACGCACTTCAGACTCTTTATCATACAACATTTTTTGAATTAAATTATAAGCATCTTCTATTTTTGAATTCATTAAAGATTCAATTGCATTAATACGAACTTGTGAAGATTCATCATTTAAAGCTTCTTTAATAGCTGCGATAACTCTTTTATTGTTAGAAAAATCAATTTTATTTAATGCTTCTACTATTCTTTCCTTTAAAAAAGTAAATTTATCTAAAAATGTTTTTTTTGCTTCAAGTATACTTACAAAGGCATCAAGGGCCCTTGCATCTCCAATCATTCCTAACGCAAGAGCTGCAGATTCACGCACGTATATAGATTTTTCATTTTCATCCGATACAACATCAATAAGAGATTCAACAGCATTTTTATCGCCTATTTTCCCTAGTGCCTCTGCTGCTGCAAGGCGAAATTTATAGTTTTGATTTTTATTATTTAAACAATATAAAAGAGGAGGTACAGCCTTTATATCTTTATAATTAGAAATTGCTTTTATGCACAAAACTTTTAAATTAAGGTATTCTGCACTATCATCAAAATCCTTGGAATCACAATCTAAAATAAAATCTATTAAGTCGTCGAGATTTGCTCTGTGACGCAATTTATCAATTTCTTTTATCAAAATTTTTAAAAAATTAGGGGATTTTATCTCCCCCAAAAGTTTAGAATAAATTTCGGATAATTCATCATTATTATACAAGGCATTAAGATTTGAAAATAAAGAGGCAAAATTATCTTGAGATTTTCTAATCTCATCTTGGATTTCAAAGATGATTTCACCCGATAACTTTTTATTGCCCATCAATTAACCCAACATCATAACCTAACTATAGTATAGTTGAGAAATTTTAAAAAACAATATGTACTTATAAATTTTATGTTAAAATTTCAATATGTCATCAATTAACAATTTAAATGAAATTAAAAAACTTTTATATAAAAAAGAAGAATTGCTCTCAGAATATGCTCAAAAATCCATAAATTCTCTCGGCAGAAATAAGGAAGAAAAAACGAATGATCCCTTTAGAACAGAATTTCAAATAGATAAAGAGCGCATAATAAATTCAAAAGCTTTCAGAAGACTTAAAAGAAAAACTCAAGTATTTTATACACCCAAAAACGATCATTTGAGAACACGCCTTACGCATACTCTTGAAGTGTCGCAAATCTCAAGGACTCTTGCCAACATTCTAAATTTAAATGAAGATTTAACAGAAGCCATAGCACTCGGGCATGACTTAGGACATGCACCATTTGGCCATAGCGGTGAAGAAGCACTTATGAATATAACTCGTAATGGCTTTAAACATAATACTCATAGCGTAAGGGTGGTTGAAGTTATAGAAAACTTAAATCTTAGTAAAGAAACTCTTGATGGCATTTTAAACCACACAGGAATAGGTAGACCTTTCACTCTTGAAGGACAAATTGTAAAAATTGCAGATAGAATTGCATATTTAAATCACGACATTGAAGATGCAATAAGAGAAGATATAATTAAAGAAAGTGATATACCAAAAGAATTTCAAGATTACTTTGGTAATACTAAATTTGAACGAATCAACACTGTTGTAAAAGATATATATTTAAACAGCATAAACCAAGACGAAATAAGGATGTCAGAAATTTGTGTAAACTTTTTAAACAATTTAAGGTCATGGATGTTTAAAAATGTTTATTTTAATGATAAAACAAAGCAGGAAGAATACAGGATTAAAAAAATAGTTTCAGAATTATTTGAGTATTACAAAAATCTTTACGGCGAACAGGGGGCAATAGATTACGTTGCCGGCATGAGTGATCAGTTCGCCATTAAAACCCATAAGGAAATATGTCAGAAGTAACTTACGGCCAAGCAGTTGAGCAAATAAAAAACAGTCTTGATATTGTAGATGTGGTTTCAAAATATGTTGTATTAAAGAAAGCAGGTCACAATTACAGTGGCTTATGCCCATTTCATAACGAAAAAACACCCTCATTTATAGTAACGCCTTCACGTCAAATTTTTAAGTGTTTTGGTTGTGGAGAAGGAGGAGACGTGTTGGCTTTTTTAATGAAAATCAATAACCAAAGTTTTAAAGAAGTCATAGAAGAGCAAGCAGAAATTTTAGGAATAGAACTACCAAAAAGTTCTAAAAATAAACAAAATTTCAAACAAGAAAAAGATCGTCTTTTAGGTGCAATGGATGAAGCGATGAAGTTTTATCACAAAAAACTGCAAGAGAACGAACGTGCACTTGAATACCTTGAAAAAAGAGGAGTGGGAGAAATTGCAATAAATATGTTTTTCCTAGGGATGGCACCAAACTCAAACTTTGAACTCAAAGAGCATCTTAGGACAAAAGGCTACACAAACGATGAAATGTACAAAGCTGGGCTGTTATATGAAAAAAATGGAGATTTTTTGGATAGATTCAAAAATCGTATTATAATTCCAATAACTGATGCAAACTCAAATACCATAGCCTTTGGCGCACGTGCAATAATGGACGGACAAAACCCAAAATATTTAAACTCGCCTGACTCATCAATATATAACAAAAGCAATGTGCTTTTTGGCTTAAATCGAGCAAAAGAATATATTAAACAAGAAGATTCTGCAATAATTATGGAAGGTTACTTTGACGTAATTTCTGCACATGTTGCAGGAGTAAAAAATGCTGTTGCTTCTTGTGGCACAGCTCTTACTCCTCAGCACATAAAACTAATTGCTCGCTATAGTTCATCAAGAAAAATATATTTAGCCTTTGATTCCGACTCAGCGGGACAAAAGGCTACAAATGCAGGTGCTGAAGTAATTAAAAATATTTTCTCAAGTCTTGGCGACATTAAACAGTACGATTCAAGTTATAATCAGAATGATAATTCTGTTTGCGAAATTCGTGTAGTATCACAAATAGGAGGCAAGGACCCTGACGAATTTATAAGAGAATTTGGAGCACAAGAATACAAACAACACATTAAAAGCGCACCATTATTTCTTGATTACAGGTTAAATAAAGTTATTGAAGATATAAACCCAGACACAACTCCACAACAAAAAAGCGAAATAGTACAACAAATAGCTGAAATTTTATCAGAAATTCAAAATCCTGTAATTTTATCCGATTATATCAGAAACACAGCATTTAAATTAAATCTCGATGAAGAAATACTTAAATCATTGATACAAAAAACAAAATATAAAAATGATTCTTTTGAAGAAAATAACAATATCCAGCAAAGTTTCATATCGCGACAAGCTTCAAAAGACTTAAAAACCAGATACACACTTATGGAAAACAACCTTATCAAGCTTGCATTTGTTGCAAATACTCCAGAAAAAAGAAGTTTTTATTTGAATGCAATAAGGACTTATAAACCGCATGATCAAATTAATTCAACAATTATTTCATCCATTGACAAAGCTTTTGGTGAAGTAAATAATATTGATGAACTAGCAAAAAAACTTTTTTGCGAGTTTTACAACAATACAGATATACAACAAAAATTATCAGATGAGATTTTTTCATCAACAGAATATGAAAACCTAGATTATGAAAATTATATACAAGCCGTTAATGAAATTTTTGAAAGGCTTAACAGCATAAGCAATAAGCTTGAGAAAAACGAACTTAGGCAAAAAATAAAAGATAAAAGTCTAAGCGAGGATGAAAAGCTTAAAATACTTTTGAGGCAATTTGAAGCAAACAGAATGGAGACAATTTAATGAGCAGAAAAAGAAATTCCGATGATTCAGTTATAAGTGTTATTGATAAAAACTCAGACATGATGAGTGAAGATAGTTATTTCGACTCAACAGGGCTTGAGACTGATAACATCAGCAACATTATAAGCAATCATGGTGTAAGCCAAATGGATGCCGGTCTTTCTGGTGGTTTTTTTGATAAAGAAGATGAAGAAGATGCGCAAGAAGGAGATATTACACCACCAAGAGGAATTTCGGTTGATGACCCCGTAAGAATGTACTTAAGAGAAATAGGACGAATTAAACTTTTAACCGCTGATGAAGAAATTGACTTGGCAAGAAAAATTGTCGCAGGTGGTGCACCAGGTGTCATAGCAAAAAGAAAACTTGTTCAAGCAAACTTGCGTCTTGTTGTTTCCATTGCAAAAAAATATGTAGGACGTGGCATGCTCTTTTTAGATTTGATTCAAGAAGGCAATTTAGGACTTATTCGTGCTGCAGAAAAATTTGACCACGAAAGAGGTTATAAATTTTCGACATATGCAACTTGGTGGATCAGACAAGCCATAACTCGTGCTATTGCAGATCAGGCAAGAACAATAAGAATTCCTGTTCATATGGTTGAAACAATTAATAAACTTAAAAAAGTCACAAGAAAGCTTGCACAAGAGTTAGCAAGAAAACCAACCGAAGAAGAACTATCTGTAGAAATGGGTATTTCAATCAATAAATTAAGAGAAATCATTAAAGTTGCTCAAGAACCATTATCTCTTGAAACGCCAATAGGTAAAGAAGAAGACTCTCGCCTTGGCGATTTTATTGAGGATAAAGATGCGGATGCTCCGGTTAAAACAGTGGCACACGAACTTTTAAGAGAAGACTTGGCAGAAGTTTTGGGAAGCTTGTCTGCACGTGAACGTGATGTTTTAAGATTGCGATTTGGCATGGATGACGGCAGACAAAGAACTCTTGAAGAAGTTGGACAACTATTTGGTGTCACACGTGAGCGTATCAGGCAAATTGAAGCAAAAGCTTTAAGAAAATTAAGACATCCTAATCGCTCAAAAAGATTAAAAGAGTATATTGAAGTATAAAAAATGCGGGCTTAAAAACCCGCTTTTTTTATATTTAAAACTGTTGTATAATAGCCCTATGAAAGAAAAAAAGGCAAAATTATACGTAATAACAGGGCCCTCTGGTGTCGGTAAAGGCACAGTACTTACTAAATTTTTTGAAAAAAACAAAAATGATATTATTTATTCTGTTTCTGCCACAACAAGAAAACCTAGAATTGGTGAAAAAGACGGAATAAATTATTTTTTTGTTTCAAAAGAAGAATTTGAAAATGAAATAAAAAACAATGAGTTTTTGGAATGGGCAAAATATTCTGACAACTATTATGGAACAAAAAAAAGTTTTGTTTTAAATTCCCTCAAGCAAGGAATAAGTGTAATACTTGAAATAGAAACTCAAGGTGCTAAAAAGGTTATGGAACAATTCCATGATTGTGTTTCAATTTTTATTATGCCACCAAATATGGATGAACTTGAAAAACGTTTAAGAGGCAGAAAAACAGAATCAGAAGAAATGATTTTAAAACGTTTGGATGCTGTCAAAAAAGAGCTTGAAGAATCTAAAAATTATAAATATATCGTAATAAATGATAAATTAGACAAAGCTTTTGAGCAATTGCAACATATATACGAGAAAGAAAGGTTAATATGAAAAACATCTTAATCGGCATTAGCTCATCTATTGCGGCATATAAAGTTTGCGAACTTATAAGAATGTATAAAAAATCAAATTTTGAAGTTAAGGTTGTAATGACACCCGAGGCAAAAAACTTTGTAACCCCGTTGACTTTGCAAACACTAAGTTGTAACAATGTCTATTGCGAACAATTTAACCCTAAAAGTACAACGGAGCACATTAGCTTATGCGAGTGGGCTGATGTTTTTTTAATAGCACCACTAAGCGCAAATACTTTAAGCAAAATAGCCCTTGGCATATGTGACAATCTTTTAACATCTGTTTTTTGTGCTTATTTGGGTTATAAAAAACCAATAATACTTGCGCCTGCAATGAATACAGGTATGTGGGAAAACCCTTTTGTACAGGAAAATCTTGAAAAGCTAAAAGATTTTGGATGCGAGGTATTGGAGCCTGAAAGTGGTTTTCTTGCCTGTGGCTCAAGTGACAAGGGTAGACTATGCTCTTTAGATAAAATATTTGAAGCAGTCGACAAAAATAACCACCTGAAAGGTAAAAAAATTGTAATTACGGCTGGAGGAACAAAAGAACCAATTGATCCTGTTCGTTATATTTCAAATTCATCGTCTGGAAAAATGGGCACTGCACTTGCAGATTTAGCTTTTGAACAAGGTGCTTGCGTAACTCTTATATCGACATTTGAAACTAAAAAACCATACAAGGTAATCTTAGCAACAGATGCGCAAACAATGCTTGATAAAACCAGAGATGAGTTTATAAAAAATAAAGCAAACATTTTAATTATGGCAGCAGCAGTAAGTGATTACAAAGTTAAAAACTATTCAGAAAATAAAATAACAAAAGAACAAGCAGGGCAAAGTTTTACACTTCAACTTATTCAAAACCCTGACATTTTAAAGACAGTGTGCAAAGAAAAAAATGAAAATCAAACTGTAATAGGTTTTTGTCTTTCAAGCGAGAATATTATAGAAAGCGCAAAAGAAAAAATTAAATCAAAGGGCTGCGATTTAATAGTTGCAAACGATGCTAAAACCGCACTCGGGAGTGACGAAAATGAAGTTTGGATAATAGATAAATTACAAAACATTCAAAAAATAGAAAAAACAAGCAAAAGAAATGTAGCGTGTGCAATTTTGGAGAAGTTATATGATTAAAACAGAGGAAATTATTTCAAAAATAGAAAAGTATGCATCACCTGATTTAGCAGAAAACTGGGATAATACGGGCTGGCAAATCAACTTGCATCATGATTATGCAAATCGTGTACTTATAGCACTTTCTTTTACAAAGGAAGTGCTGGAACAAGCTATAACAAACGATTGCGACCTTATTATAACCCATCATCCCCCAATTTTTCATAAATTAAATAAAATCGATAGCAACATCTTAATACAAGCAATTAAACACAATATTTGCGTATACAGTGCACATACAAATTTAGACAAAACTTATGGTTCAACAACTGATGCACTTTGTGGTGTTTTAGGTTTAAAAAATCTGATAACTGTAAACGACTATATTAAAATTTCTCATTTAAAAGATGAAATAGCCCTTGAAGAGTTTGTGTCAGGCATAAAACAATCACTAAACTCTGAAAGAATAAAACTTATAAATCCATCAAACGTACAAACCGTAAGAAATGTTGCCATTTGTGCAGGAGCAGGTGGTAGTTACATTGAAGCATTGAATGACTATGATGTAGATTTATATATTACTGGGGACATAAAATTTCATGCAGCGCTTGAAGTAGACGGCTTTGCGGTAGCAGACATAGGTCACTTTGAATCTGAATTGCCGGTTTTACCACTAATTCAGGGATTAATAGCTAAGACCGGTGTAGAAACAATAATAGCAAGAGAACAAGTGCCTTGGATTTATATATAAGGAGAAAAAATGTCATTACGCTTTTTAACATCAGGAGAATCACATGGTGAGTGTTTAAACGCAATAATTGAGGGTATTGGTGCAAATTTTGAACTTGATTTTGATTTTATAAACTCAGAATTAAAAGAAAGACAGGGTGGAATTGGACGTGGCGAAAGAATGAAAATTGAATCCGATTTAATTCATTTCAACTCAGGTGTCAGATTTGCAAAAACTACAGGAGCACCAATTTGCATAGAAATTAAAAATTATGACTACAAAAACTGGCTCATACCAATGAGCGTAGAGAAATTAAATATTGAGTTACTTAGCAAAAAAGAAAAAGAGCTCCTTAAATCAAAAGAAATCGAAAATATACGCCCCGGACATGCGGATTTTGCAGGTGCCATAAAATACAATCAAAAGGACATAAGAAACATTTTAGAACGTTCAAGTGCAAGAGAAACAGCTACTAGAGTTGCACTTGGGGCAATTTGTCAAAATATTCTTAAAAACTTTGGCATAGAATTTTTATCTGAAGTCATTAGTATAGGCACAGAAGAAAACCCTCAGAAATTTGAGGCGAAAATTAAAGAAGCTCAAGAACTTGGTGAGAGTTTAGGCGGCAAAATAAAAATCACTATAAAAAACCCACCAATAGGTCTTGGCAGTTTTGTGCACTGGGACAGAAGACTTGATGGCAGGCTTGCTCAAGCAGTTATGAGTGTTCCTGCCATAAAAAGTGTTGAAATAGGTCTTGGAGCAAAATGTTCAGATAGGTTTGGGTCTCTTGTACATGATGAAATATTTTTAGATGAAAATAAGAGAATTTTAAGAAAAACCAATAATGCAGGTGGTATTGAAGGTGGCATGACAAATGGTGAAGACATTATTATAGGCGCATCAATGAAACCTATACCAACAATGAAAAAAGCTTTAAGATCAATAAACTTAAACACCAAAGAAGTCACAAGCGCACATTTTGAAAGAGCGGACACTTGCGCAGTGCATGCATGCGCAGTTGTAGTTAAAAATATGTGCGCAATAATAATTTTAGACGCCTTTTTCGACAAATTCGGTTGCGACAATTATGATGAAATAAAAAAGAACTTTCAAAACAATGCAAAAAAAATATGAAAACATAATTCTTACAGGAATGATGGGCTCCGGCAAAACAAGCACAGGCAAAGAGCTTGCTATTTTACTAAATTACAATTTTATTGATTTAGATGAAATTATAGAAAAAAATTACGGCAAAATAAATGATATTTTTACTCAAAAAGGCGAAGATTATTTTAGAAAACTTGAATCGCAAGAACTCGAAAAACTTAAACAAAAAAAGGGCTTTGTACTATCAACGGGCGGTGGAGTAATTTTGCAAGACAAAAATACAAAAATACTCAGAAAACTCGGCAAGATATTTTACCTGAGTGCAAAAAGCGAAACAATATATGAAAGAATAAAAAATCAAAAACACAGACCACTCTTGGACACCAAAGACCCTAAAAAAACCATAGAAGATATTTTAAGAAAAAGACTTGAAAAATATAAAAAGTCAGGCAAAGAAATAATAACAGACAACAAAAGTGCAAAAGAAGTTGCAGGAGAAATTTATGAAATGCTTATGCGTTAATCTAAAAAAAGAAACTGATTTATCATATCCGATTTTAATACAACGTGGAATTCTGAACGATATCGAAAGTCAACTTGAAGATAGAAGATATTTTTTAATAACAAATAATAAAATTGCAAAAATTTACCCCAATTTTATATCAAAATTTAATAAAAATCGCACAATAATTATAAGAGACGGGGAAAAATACAAAAATTTAAAAACAGTTGAGTACATTTTAAACAAATTACTTGATTGTAAAATAGAAAGAAAAGACTGTATTATAGCATTTGGCGGTGGTGTGACGGGTGATATGGCAGGCTATTGTGCTGCAACAATTCTAAGAGGTATTGATTTCATACAAATTCCAACTACATTACTCTCGCAAGTAGACTCATCAGTTGGAGGCAAAACCGGGTTTAATAATAAGCACGGCAAAAATTTAATCGGCGCATTTTATCAACCTAAAAAAGTTTTAATTGATCCCAATGTTTTAACAACATTAACATATAAAGATTTCCAATGTGGTCTTGGCGAAGTAATAAAATACGCTTTTATAGAAAAAAGTTGCAAAGCAAAAGATTATTTTAATCTTTTTGAACTTTTAGAAAATACTTCCCTCAATGAGGTTAAAACCAAGATAGAAGAAATTATTTTTGCTTGCATTAGTCTAAAGGCCGCAGTTGTTGAACAAGATGAAAAAGAAAAAGGGTTAAGGACAATTTTAAATTTAGGACACACTTATGCTCACGCATTTGAAACAATATCAAATTATAAAATAGCCCATGGGCAAGCTGTAGCAGCAGGTATCAAAATGGCGCTAAAAGCATCTTTAATAAAAGGAATAATAAATGAAAAATATTACAACTATGGAGTAAATTTAATTGATAAATTCGAACTTGCACCTAAATTAAAAAATATTAATACAAAAAAAATTATCAAAATTATGAAATCCGATAAAAAAGTTCAGAATTCAAAAATCAATCTTATACTACCTCGCTCAGCTGCTCGAGTTGCGCTCTTTGACGATATTGACGAGCTTTTAATAAAAGACTCTCTGCTTTAACAACATTACCAAGTCTATCCATAATATTTGCCGCATCTTCATAATTTTGCGCACAAAGTTGGTATGTTTCATAATCATCATTATATTCACCGAGAGATTTTACAGCATTTTTATAACTGTCAAGCGCAGCAAAGTCTTCACCAAGATACTCATAATTCCTACCTGCAATAGAATATGTCTTTGAAAGGACAAGAGGATCCCCCAGCTCTTTAGCAGCCTCTATAGATAAACCGGCAAGCATTTGAGTACTCTCCAGATCATATCTGTCTGCAAACATAGATGACATTTCGCTTAATATTTTTGTCTGGCCTTTCAAGTTACTCGCCTCACCGCTATATGCAACCGCATCCTGATAATGTTCAAGAGCAGGTTCAAAATCAACATAATCATCATAAATTCTTGCCATTCGTAAATGTGCTTGCGATTTTAAATTATCATCTTCACACTTAGTTGCCTCATAATAATCACGTAAGGCATAATTTACATAATCATAATCATCAAAAATCTTTCCACGCTCAAAATGTAATGCAGCACGAAGATTTTTATTTGTTTCCGAATTTGCTTCACCAAGAGCATCATTTAATGTCTCAAGTGCAAGTGCAGGATCGTCATCAAGCACCAAATATGTTTTTGCATCTTTTAAAGATTTTGACAAAACTTTATCATGCTCATTTGCAATATAAGTCGACTTTTTAGTTTTTAACCGGTCTTGTACTGCTATTTCAGGCTCCTGCTGAACAATATCTTGCATTTGAAGTTCTTGCGAAGCAGGCTCAATCACCCTAAACTCAATAGTGTCGTCTTTTTTTGTTTGTGAAAACACTACGGGAGCATGTTGCTCAATTTGATTTTGTTCATTTAAAGCAGGTGAAGATTGTAAATCGAATACAGGTTCAACCTGCTCATTAACATAAATTGTATCCTCTTTTGGCAGTTCTCTGGCAAACGGTTGCAACCTTTCAAATTCTTCCTGGTTGCTGGGTAGCTCTTTTGCAATCTGAGCAGATTGAGGCACTCTTTTTTTATCGGGAATATCCAGTTGAAAATCAGGATTAATATGTGTGGAATCAGCCTTTAATTCTACCTTTTGTTTAAATAAGGCATCAATCCAACCTTCGACAACATTTTTGGGAGCATTACCATTTTTTTTTGATAATTCCTGATGAATATAAGCATCAGAAATTTTAGATGCGTTTATCAGGTTAGAAAATATTATATCTCTGGACGGATTTGCCTTTTGGGATTCTTTTTCGACTAAAGAAAGATATGAATTAACCTCATTAGAAATATCATCAGGAGCACCAATTGCTATAACAGTACTTTTAAAATCCGATACAATTTGAGAAATATTTACTGTATTTTTGGTGTAATCGATAGCGACTTTTGTTCCATTAGGGAATTGTCTGTTATCACTACCATTGCTACCATTTTCATAAGACACTGGGGATTGTTTTTGATTTTGCGCATCAGCATTTGACAGTGAACTTGACTGCCTTGGATTTTTATATGTAATATTTATTGGATGTATTGAATTGTACAAAATATATCCCCAATTTTGAACCTTATACTCCCATATTTAGTATAATAAACTAATAGCAAAGAGTATTCATTCAAACGACCGAATTACACTAACAGTTTTAATTATTTTTATTTTGATTTCAAGTAAACATATAAATTTTTGTTAAAAAATTTGTTGTTTATAAAAAAATATATGATAATAATATAAAAAAGAGGAATTAAACATGGCAGAATACGTTTTTAAAATGAAAAAAGGCGAAATAGAAATTGAGTTATCGTCTGATGATGCTGAATTTGTTGAACAACAGCTTGCAAAATGGCGTGAAGAAATATTGAAAAAACAAGGTTAATTAAATGAGTACATACCGTTTAAAAATTAAGTGTAATAATGCTCAACTCGAAGTTGTTGCAAAAAGTGGTGCTTTACTTGCATACGAATTAGATAGATATCTAGAAAGTTTTTTAAATAGAAAAATCGAAAGTGCACCTTATAGCTCACCTAAAGTTGCATATACTGAACAAACACAACAGCAGCAAGAATATAAACAAGTACAGCAAATGCAATATCAACAGCAAGTTACATATGCTGAACCTGTACAACAACAAGTCACATATACACAGCCTAATGTTAATACATTTACTGTTGAGCAAACCCCACCACAACCTCAGGCAGAACAACAAGCGTATACCAACACTGTACAACAAGATATTAATTCACACATACAGCAAGAAGCATATATTAGTCTTGCGGACTTTTTGAATTCAAATAAAAGTGGCGAAATATTTTCAGATTTTATTATAAGCGCATATTACATTAAAAGAGTTCTTAATATAAGTTGTTTTAGTGTAAAAATGCTAAATTCGAAATTTTACCCCGCAACAGGCAAACTTGTTGATCTTTCAATAGTAGACGAAGCAAGAACACGTGGCTTCATAGAAACAAAAGAAGAAGATGGAACACTTAAATACAGTTTAAGTCCTGCGGGCGAATCTTATTTTATAAATCAATTACGCGGTTAAAATGAACTATATATGGCTTTTTTTAATAATCGTATCTTTTATTTTTGCGACAATAAACGGAAAAATGCCTGATGTAATTAATGCTTTATTAAAATCGTCGCAAGATGCAGTTTCTATAGCTTTTTCACTTATTGGTATAATGGCTTTTTGGCTTGGAATGGTTAAAATTGCACAAAAATCAGGATTAATTAAAGCTTTTTCAAAAGCTATATCACCAATTTTTGGCTTTATTTTCAAAGACGTAAAAAAGGACTCTGAAGCATTTTCAAACATTGCATTAAATTTTAGTGCAAATACTCTCGGGCTTACAAATGCAGCAACTCCATTTGGAATAAAAGCAATGGAAGAGCTGCAAAAAGAAAATTTAGCTGACAAAAAAGTTGCAACAAATTCAATGTGCACATTGCTTGCAATGAATACAGCGGGTTTTCAGCTCGTTCCGGCATCAGTTTTGGCTATATTAACTGCAGCCGGGGCAAAAAACCCTACCGAAATAATCTTACCTGTTTTAATTGTTACGACAATTTCGTTTATCAGTGCAATTATTATTTCAAAAATTTTAGAGAAGGTGTTTTAAATGAAAGAAGTATTAAGCACTATCTCTATATGGATTTTACCGATTATTATAAGTATAATTTTAATTTATGGTACGTACAAAAAAACTCCTTTGTATGAAGATTTTTGTGACGGAGCAAAAGAAGGTTTTTGGATAGCAATCAAAATACTTCCATATCTTGTAGCCATAATGGTAGCAGTATCAGTATTTAGAGCATCAGGAGCGTTAGAATTTATATATAATTCTTTAAAAACACCACTGGATTTTTTAAAAATTCCTGCAGATACTTTAGCTTTAATGATAACACGTTCACTCTCAGGAAGTGCAACTCTTGGACTTTTTAGTGAAATAGTTAGCACGCATGGTGCAGACTCATATGCTGCAAAATTGAGTGCAATAATAACAGGCAGTTCTGAAACAACTTTTTATGTAATCGCAGTATATTTTGGATCAATAGGAATAAAAAAATTCCGACATGCAATACTTACCGGAATAATGGCAGATATCATTGGCGTTATTTGTGCTATTATTGTTTCAAGGTTTTTCTTTTATTCATAATAACCGATATATGGCAAGTTCCTATATAACTCCAGATAGTCTAATCCAAATCCAACAATAAATTTATCATCAACATCAAATGCATAAAAGTCAGGCTTTAGGGGAAACTTTCTCGCACACTTTTTATCAAACATAACAGCAAGTTTTACTTCTTTTGCTCTACATTTAGAGCGTATAAAATCTAACAAAAAATTAAGTGTCAAACCCGTATCCATAATATCTTCCACAACAAGGACATTTTTATTTTCAAGTGGTGGCAATGATAAATTCAAGGCTGAAACTTTTCCGGAAGATTTTTGTGCATCGCCATAACTTGAAAGACTGACAAACTCCATTTTAAGTGGCATTTTTAAATGTTTTGCAAGTTCACAGAAAAACATCACAGCTCCCTTTAAAACGCAAATAATTGTCAACTCGTCCTCATTTCCATAATAATTGTTTATTTCATCTGCAAGCCCTTTAATTCTATTGTTTAAGGTTTTTTCATCAATTAAAACTTTTAATTTTTTATCAGTCATATTTACTCCACAGCTATTATTTGATAACAATTATCAGTATTACAAACTGCAACTTTTTGGCTTATTTGCAAACCCACTATACATAAGATTTCATTACCCTTTGCCAATAATAACAAATTATCTCTAATTTGTCGCGGTATTTTTTTATTTATCAGGTAACTCTTTAATTTCATTTTACCTGATTTCATACCAAAAGGACAAAAAACATCTCCATCACGTCTGGTCCTTAAGACAATAGGCTCATCAAATGAAAGATTTAAATATTGTCCGTTTTTATAATCATTAATTTTACAAACTTTTTTAATAACTATTTTTTTATCACAAAAGTTATATTCACCCTCTTTGTTTACTATTAAGACAGTATCATTTTTTTGAATTTGAGACGTTTTAAAAATATAACCATTTGAAATTTCTAAAAATAGATTTTTATTAATCGATTTTTTAGCATTTTTGTTATGTTTTTTTTCAATAAACTCAACATATGATTTTATTCTTTTAAAATCACGAAATTTTAAATCGCTGCCTATAAAATCATTTATTATTTCATATTTAAAAGCTAAATTTAAATTTAGAAATTTACTTAAGATAATTTTATCTTTATAAAAAATATCTTTTTTTATTTTTTCAAGTATTTCCAAAACAGTCAAATAATGCATATTCGCAAGATTTGCCAAATTATTCAAGGCGCAAATAACATCAGGGTTAATTTCTTTTGCCAAAGGAATAATTTCTTTTCTTATAAAATTTCTTTTGTATTTAATATCATTATTTGAACTGTCAAATACATATTTTAAATTATTTTTTTTTGCATACTTTTCAATTTTCTCACGCCCTATATTAAGCAGGGGTCTATAAAAAATACCTCTTTTTTTTGGTATTGAGCAAAGCCCTTTTAAGCCTGTTCCCTTGAAAACTCTATACAAAAGGGTTTCTGCATTATCATTTTTATTGTGTGCCAGGAATATATATTCAGAATTAAATTTTTTTGCACATTTTTCAAAAAAGGCATAACGTGCCTCTCTTGCATCAGACTCTGTTTTTTTGTACTTATTTGAAAGTTTCTCACTATAAAATTGAATACCCAAACTATTTGCAAACTCTTTTGCATATTTTTCATCACGCAAAGACTCCCCGGCACGCCAGTTATGGTTTAAATGTATTGCAACAACATCAAATTTTAAAACACTTAAAACGTGCAATAAAACAATACTATCGCAACCACCTGAGAGTGCAACTAAAATTTTACCATTGATTTTATACTGTTTTATAAATTCATCTACATTTTTAACAATATCACACATTTTCTGCACCGCTAGCATTTTTTACCAGTTTTTTAGCAAAATTAAATGCATCAGTCTTATCTAAATCCGAAACAGATTTTCTTGCATAAGTACCAAATGCGACGGCCAATGGATTAATTGAAAGTTTGTCACAAAGTTTTCGTGTGTATTCATTTGTACCGCCGCTTAAAATAATTCTTTTTTCATTTATACCAAGATTTTTTAATGCAAGCGCAAAAGCAACACATTCTATTGTTGATGAAAGTTCTTTATTTGCGCCATTCATCGAATTGCCGTCAGCTTGTATATAAAAAGCTTTGTTTTCTTTTGTAATTTCTTCAGCTTTTTTAATAATATAAAGAACATCTTGTGTAGAAAAATATTTGCGTGACACACAAAGACTTATTTCACCTTTAAACTTTTTGCATAACTTTTTTATTTTTTTAAGAACAAGATTTTTATCTGAAATACAAGCATGCAACTCGACACAGTCTAGTTTTAAATTTGATTTTATATTTTTTTTAAATTGTTCATAATAATCTGTTTTATCATAAAATTTAATAGCATCAAATGAACAAAACCTTCTGCAAATTCCACAACCAATACACTTATTTTCATTAACTGTAAAATCAACAATAGCATTCTGTGGGCATTTTATAATACATTTGGCACATTTTTTACACTTTTGTTGCAAAATTTTTGCTTTTTTACCATGAATATCTCCTTGAATTGGAATTGAAATGCAATATTTATAATCATTTGGATTTAAATTTTCCTCAATAATTGCTTCGTTTAGTACACCAAGCGCAAAAGGAGAGACATCAAACATCCAAGCCCCTGCTTTTGCATAAAGCTTAACAAGGGCTTTTATATTTTCTAAATCAGAATTTCCTAGTCCACAAATTAATTTAAACATTAAACAGGTAAATCACCTTTAACATCTGCAACTGCATCACCGTCTAGCTCAAAAACATTACATAGCGATACAATTGCATCTTTTGCATGGCATTTTTCAACTAAACAACTTATTTTTATTTCAGATGTTGAAATCATCTTAATATTTATTCCTAATTTAGCAAGTGTTTCAAACATTTTTGCTGCAATACCCGGCCTGTCAATCATTCCTGCACCCACTATTGAAACTTTTGCAATATCTTCATCCAAATGAATATTGCTAGGGTTCATTATTTTTTTAATTTCGGGCAGGACAGTGTCAAATTTTGGAATATCATTTTTATCAATGGTAAAGGCAATATCATTTGTATTATTTGAGCTCCTTGCATAAGATTGAATAATCATATCCACACTTAAACCACAATCTGCAAGTAAGCTGAAAAGTTTTCCGGCATTACCAGGTTTGTCTTGAACATCGCAAATAACTATCCTGACTTGAGAACTATCACAAGCAAGTCCTGTAACAGGTTTATGTAATTCCATTTTATCTACTCCTATTATTAATGTTCCTAAATCGTCAAGCTTAAAAGAGCTACGCACACGCATTGGCACATCACATAATTTAGCAGTTTCAACAGAACGAGGGTGCAGAACATTTGCGCCCACACGTGCCAATTCAAGCATTTCTTCATAAGATATAACATTTAATTTTTGTGCTGTCGGTACAACTCTCGGATCGGTAGTGTAAACACCTTCAACATCAGAATATATATCGCATCTGTCCGCCTTAAATGCAGCAGCAAGCGCCACAGCAGAAGTATCCGAGCCACCCCTGCCAAGTGTAGTTATTTCGCCTTCTGATGTTATACCTTGAAAACCGGCTATTATTACAATTTCATTATTATCAAGATGTTTTTTTACTCTTTGATGTTTAATATCAATAATTCTCGCCCTACAATGGTTAGGTTCGGTTATAATCCCAACTTGCATTGCATTTAAACTAACTGCTTTATGACCCTTTTCATTGATTGCCATAGCAAGCAAAGACATTGAAACCTGTTCTCCGGTTGATAAAAGCATATCCATTTCACGCTCTGGCGGGGCTAATGAAATTTCTTTTGACAACTTAATTAAATTATCTGTTGTATGTCCCATTGCAGAAACAACTACTATAACTTTATTACCTTTTAACTTCTCATTTATTACTGCATCTGCCACATTTTTTATTTTATCTGCATCTGCTACCGACGTTCCGCCAAATTTTTGAACTACAATTCCCATTTTTATCCTTTACAATTTGTGTTGCTTTGCTTCTTTTTATATTCTTCTTTAACACTTTGCACCCATGCATCTTCACCCGATGCAGTCAATATTTTATCACAAAGTTCAATTATTTGTTCAACCATATAATTATTATGTTCTGTTTCGTCAATTTTTAAATACGCAAGCAGATTTAATAACATAAATTCTTTTTTATCACAGAATTTATCTCTTAATTTTTCAAGCTCCATCATGCCTTCTTTTGGCTTGTTTGTCTTAATTAGACACTCAATAAAGGCAAACTTTGCAATTGTATATTCGGGATTTATTTTTAAAACTTCCTCGAATTTTTCTCTTGCATCATAAATATCCCCATCTTTCATTAATACGGTTGCATATGTCATAATTACATCAGGGTTACTTTTATCGATAGTATATGCCTTTCTTGCCCTCCTGAGGGCAAGGACATTATTTCCTAATTTTGAATATATATTAGCAAGATTCATAAGTGCTGCAATATTATTATTATCATATTCAACTGACTTTTCCCAATATTGAATAGCTTTTTCATTGTCTCCTTTAAGCTGGTAAGCATTAGCAATATTAAAATAAGTATTTACAAGTTTTGCATTTGAACTTAGTGCTTTTTTGTACCATTCTATTGCATCGTCATACATTTCATTTTTTAAGTACATTTGCGCAAGATTGTACATAGACACAGTATGTTTTGGATTAAGTTCCAAAACACGTTTAAGTTCATTTTGGGCCTGTTCATCCATTTCCAGTTTTAAATAAGAAAGACTTAGCCCATGGTGCGCAAGGAAATTTGTTTCATCCAAATCGATCGCAGATTTAAAAACAGAGATTGCCTCTTCCCACATATCAAAAGTCTGACAAGCAACTCCTTTTGAATATAAAAGCTGATATGAGACAAGTCCTGCTTTCTTTGCTTCTTCGTATGTTCTAAAGCACTCATCCTTGTTTTTTAATTCCATATAACTTTTTGCAATAATAACAAAATTTTCAATTTTTGTGGGGCTTGCACTTCTCGATTTTTTTGCGTAATTAATAGCAAGCTCGTAATTTTTTAACTGAAAAGAACAATAAGCCAAGTGATATAGAGCTTCTGAATGAAAAGGAGATGCACTAACCGCAAGCTTAAACATTTGTATTGCATCTTCATAGTTTTCCATTTGCGAATAAATAATACCAGATAAAAAAGCACTTTGGGCTTCTCTGGGGTTACAGGCATATGCATTTTTAAAACTATATAATGCTTCTTGAGCTTCACCAATTTTTGCAAAAAATATGCCTTGATTTAAATATGTTTGAAAACTTCTTTTGTCATATTTCAACGATATTTTAAATGCTTTTTTTGCTTCTTTGTTATTGCCCATCTCACCTTGCGCACTAGCTAAAAGCGCCCATGCTTTTGCACATGTTTCATCGGTTTTAATTGCTTTTCTAAAATATTTACTGGCCTGTTCATACTCACCTTTTTTCGCAAAAATTATACCGAGATTAACAAAGGCTTCCGGTGTCTTATTGACCATCTGTGCACTGAGATTAAATTTTTCTAGTGCCTCAGCTTCTTTTCCCGATTCTGCAAGTTCAACTCCCCAATTTACATAAGCACGCGAAGGTAGTGAAACTTCTTTGCCTACATTTTTATAATCATTTACAAAGGAGTTAAGCTTATTAACCTGTCTTGCTAATTTTTGAAAAAATTTAAACATTACAATAATTTTACTATGAATTTAAAAGGTCTTCAACAACTTCACGAAACGCTCCATTTCCGCCAAAATTTTTAGTAATCTGTATATCAGCTCTCATTTTTAAAATCGGATTTGCATTTTGCGGTGCAATTTTATATTTTACACACTCAAATGCAGCAATGTCATTAACATCATCGCCAATATACAAAACTTCATCAGCATTTAATGAATATTTATGCATAATTTCAGTTAAAACTATGCCTTTTTGTCTCACACCGCCATGAATTTCATCCACACTAAATTTATTTTTAAAATAATTTAAGATATTTGATGTTTCTCCTGATATTATCGCAAATTTAAAGTCTGCTTTTAATAATCTTGAAACACCCATAATATCTGAAAAATTTATTTTTTTGACTTGTTTTAAATCTTCATCCAAATACACTGATCCATCCGTAAATACACCATCAAAATCAGAAGCAACCAATTTTATATTTTTTGACAATTCCAACATTTTTAATTCCTTCTTAATTTCTTTATAATAGGTAATTCAGATTCATAAACAATTTTTTTACCATCTCCTTTAATCACATTTAGTAACCTTATATCTCTAACAAGGCGCCTTAAGCCATCGGGCTCAAGACTTGCAGGATGATCAGAACCCCAGAGCGTTCTATCTGTGGTAATATGCCTTTCAACTGCACAAGCTCCCATAGAAGCAGCCAAAACAGAAGGGAATACACCCTTTTCATGTCCGCTATACCCAATAGGGCATTTGTAACGTTTCAGGTAATTAGGTATGACATTTAAATTTAGTTCTGACTCACAACTTGGGTAAGTCGAAGTGCAGTGCATAAGCACAAGATTATCCTCACCCAAAATACTTAATGCATGATCAATTTGTTCCTGTGTGCTCATACCTGTAGCAAGCAAAATTGGTCGTCCTTTGCTTTTAATATAAGAAATTAATTTATCATTTGTAAGGCAAGCTGAAGAAATCTTGTGACAAGGGGGATTAAATTGTTCGATAAAATCTACTGATGCTTCATCCCAACATGATGCAAACCAAAGCATAGAGAGCTTTTTGCAATATTCGTCTATAATTTTATACTCATTATATCCGAATTCAAGTCCTCTTTTCAAATCCCCATTCGTATTACCAAAGGGATTGGGGCGCTCCATAGCAAGTTCATGCTCACTGTAAACTACTTCCACAGTTCTTTTTTGAAATTTAACTGCATCTGCACCCAGTTCATGTGCCATTTTAATTAACTTTTTTGCAAGTTCAATATTTCCGTTATGGTTTATGCCTATTTCAGCAATTATAAAACAATGACTTAAATCACCAACATTATACTTGCCTATTTTAACAACCTTCTGCATTTTTTATTCCTTATTAACATTTTGCAAATCAAATTCCCTCAATAAATTAATTTGATTTTCTGTCGCACCCAATACAAGACATTTTCCATTTATTTCAACCACATAAATAAATTTTCCTTGTCCCAATGATGTCGTTGAAATAATATCAACTTTATACAAATCATTAAAATCATTTGTCTTTTTATTTATTTTCGAATTAACACCAATAAGTTTTTGATAAAAATAGCCAGTAAAATAAATCAGACAAATTACAATAATAAGACCAAAAACAAGGGTAAAATAATTTGGTTCATAGTTATCATGTTTAAGTACTTCACTAAACTCAGGTGAGGAATATGGAGAATCCATAGCAAAAACAGCAGTTGAATATAGAAATAGTAATAATGTATAAAATAGCTTTTTAATTTTTTTATCTCCTAAAATTTGAACCAACAACATCTGAAATAAAAGGTAAATAAGGATATCTCCCTAAAAAAGAAAAAATTGCAAGATAGCAGGTAATAACAAAAATAATAAGACCCCAAAGTGTATATCCGAAATAAATTGGAGTTTGTGCAAAAAATATACTAAAATCATTTATAATTTTACCCAAAAAAGGTACAGCACTTAAAAGTCCCGAAACTATTGAGCAAAATAATGAAAGTATATAGAGAAAAATTGAAAAAAATATTGATTGATAAATATTATATGAACAAAATGAAGACATTTGATTTTTTGCAATATAAGATACTACAATCCAAACTACGCCTGCTATACCGAAAGTCAGATAAGAAAGACAGGAAATTATTCTCTCTGTTATTTGAACACCAAACCCGCTTGATCGCATATCAACTTACCTTTTTTAATATAAAATTATTTGCAACATCAGTATATATTAGTTTGATTTCAAGATTTGCAGGATCTTCTTTAATTGCCAATCTGTAGTATTTTGCAGCTTCAGGAATATTCTCCAGCATTATATAAGCATTGGCCATCAATACATATATTTTTGTTCTCTTATCTGTAAGCTTAGTTGCCTTTTCATAAAGAGAAATTGCCTCTTGATAACGCTTTTGTCCTATTAAAATATTTGCCAATAATAAATAAGCGTTTGGTTTTGAAACATCAAGTTCAATCGCATGTTTAAATAAAGTCATGGCCTCATCCAGGTCACCTTCGTCGGCTTTTGCTATTGCCCTACATACCCAAGCCGAATAATAATTAGGATCAATTTTTGTTGTTAAATCAAAATACTTTTCTGCATCTTTGAATTTTTCCAAAGATGCATATGAATTAGCCAAACAAAGACATGCTTTTTTGTCCGATGTATCAAATTCATAAGCAATTTTATAGTGCTCGCAAGCACTTTCAAATTCACCCATTTTTTGATATACATTTGCAAGATTTATATGATACTCGGAACAGGTTGAATCAACATCGATAGCCTTTTGATAAAATCTTCTTGCTTCTTGATATTCCTCGTTATCTTGATACAAAAAACCTATTGCATTATAAACATCTGCAGTATTAGGCTTAATCTCAAGAGCAATATTATAATATTTAAGTGCATTTTGAAAACTGCCTATTTCGGCATACACATTACCAAGATTATAATTAACTGCAAAAGAAGTCGGTTCTATTTTACTTGCTTTTAAATAATTTTCAACAGCTTTTTCGTAGTCTTTTTTAAAAAAATATATACTACCAGTGTTTATAAGTGCCTGTAAATCATCAGGAAACTTTTTCAATAAATCTTCATATACGCACAGAGCATTAAAATAATCCTCCTCTGCAACATATATATTCGCAAGTGCCCTATAATTTTCGTCACAATCAGGCAGTTGTGCTATTTTATTTTTCAATTCTTTTATTAAAATTTCTTTATGCATTGTATTTTCTTTCTTAATTTTTGTTATATACTGTAGTATTTTCAAATATGTAGCGAGATTGTGCCAATGCAACAGACTTGAGTGAACAAATTCCTCCGTTTGTATCATTAAAAACTCCGATTGCTTTAAGTCTGTTTACAACAAGTTCATTAAGCTCATCTTTTGAAATAAATAGAGCACACTCATTATTACAACGATCATTATTAAAAGGACATTTACTCATGCTTGCAATTATACTATATAAAAAAATATTTTAAAATCGTACGTTTTGTTTATTATATAATTTATATTATTATGAAAATACTTTTTATTATAGATGAATTAGAATTTAAATATTTTGAATTCAATAAACTTGTCACAAATTTTTGGTTAAATGTTGAATTTTTAAATCGTGCACATAAGGTATATGTTGCAACCAAAAATATGTTAAATGTGAAAAATTCAACACCTTGGTGTTTTTGTGCAGCTACATATTTTAAAAATAATGAACTGTACAAGCAGATAAATGCTCAAAATATACCACTTGAAACTTTCGATGCAATATTTTTCAGACCTGACCCTCCATTTGATATTAATTATCTTAATGCAACATATATACTAAGCATGGTCAATCAAGAAAAAACCGTTATTTTGAATTCGCCCGATGCAATCAGAAATAAAAACGAAAAGTTATACATAAACGATTTTCCTTCTATTTCTCCAAAAAATACCGTAACTTCAAACCCAAAACAAATTAGAGAGTTTTTAAAAGAAAACAAAGAAATTGTAATAAAACCCCTTAACCGCTGCTTTTCAAGCGGAGTATTTTATCTTTACGAGGGGGATAAAAATACAAACACAATTATAAATACGGCAACGGAAAACGGAAAAACTACAGTTATGGTGCAAGAGTTTTTGCCCGAAATAAAAGAAGGCGACAAAAGGCTTATATTCATATGCGGTGAAATTCTTGACTACAGTGTACAAAAAGTAGCAACAAATGATGATTTTAAATTCAATGAACATTGTGATAAAAATTTAAAATCAACAAATCTGACGCATTATGAAAAAAACATCGAAAATATTGTTTGCGAAAAATTATTACAAGACGGCGTTGTAATGGCAGGACTTGACACTATATGCGGTAAAGTCATCGAAATAAACATCACAAGCCCATGCTTCTTTATAAAGGAAATAAATTCTTTATATAATATAAAATTAGAAAAAATTATAGTCGAAAAATTAGAAAACTACATTTGCAAAAAATTAAACATCCGTCCTGCAAGTGTTTGTGTAAATTATTAAGAACTGTAAATCAATTTCTTGCTACTAGCAAAGAAAAATATTTTTTTACTTTATACTAATACCATGAATATTGAGCATTTAACATCAAAGTTTAATTTTAATTCTTCGCCGCATACAATTAACACGAAGAATAAAATAAAGCAACATGCACAATATTACGGTAGTAGCACAGGTGTAATAAGAGAGAGCGTAAAAAATAACAACAGACCCGCTAAAAGTATAAACTTTAGCGGGTCTGCAGGTTTAAAAACAGATACCGCTGAATTAGTACAAAAAACTATTGAAAAACTTGTAAATGAAGGTGTAAGAGAATATAAAAATGTAAAAAAACCCACTAACTTAACTTCAAAAATAATCAATTCAGATTTCTTTAATAAAGCTTTGCTTCTTGTTAAAGAAAATGAAGCTCTTTTTGAAAATATTATTACAATATTTCTTGCCGGCCTTTTAAAACCAATATGCGTACTTGCTATGCCAGGTGCTGAAGAGGAAGATAAGCAAGTAGCTGCAACCAAAAATTTTGTCGGCGCAGTCACAAGTTTTGTTCTATCAGCTTTAATCCTCACTCCCGTATCAAAAGGTGTCAAAAGGGTAGTTGCAGATTTACCAAAATACATTAAAAAACCAAAATACAGAAAGCTTATAGATCCTAGTGAATTTGGAGATGATTTTGTCATGATAAGTAAAAATGGCAAAAAGCTAATGGCTGGAGATTTGGCTGATGCATTTTCTACTTTCTACAAAAAAGTTGCAGACTTAGGTATTACACCAACCAAAGCGGCAATCACAATAGCGTTTATGCCACATTTACTTAATGTTTTATTTGGCAAAAGAAAAGCTGAAAAAGCAGCTGCAAAAAAAGCTATGGAGCAAATTAAAAGCGAACAAATAACTCTAAATAAAAACGAACAAGTATTTAAAAAATTTACAGGGGGCATTGTACAATGAAAATAGCTTCCATAAACCAGTACAATAAAAATAACACAAACTTTAAAGGTACATCCTCAATAGAAAAATATACTGATGAAATCCAGAAAGCAATAAAAGAATCAATTCAAAACTCTTTTGCAGACGTATTACTTGAAACATCAGGAGATGTATCGATAATAAGAAAATTTATATCAAAATTTCCTATTACGGAAAAAATATACAAGTTTTTTACAGACAACTCTTTTATTCACAAAATAAGTGACTTCTTTAAAAAAAATACAATATTAAACAAAATAAAAAAAATTCGAAAAAGCGCAAATGACAAAGTAATAGATGGTATCGCAGCTATTATAGGAAAAGCAGCAAATACAAATACTTCCGAAAAACTTGTTGAAACATTGAGTCATTTCAAAAAACCATCTGCAAGAATGGCGGATTTAGCATCTTTTGCAATTACATTCTTTTATGTAAATAACACCAGAAAATCTAAGAAAATTGAAGAAGATCGTAAAATGCCTCTTATGGTGAACAATATTACTGTAACTGCAGTTTCATCAACTATGGCAGCACTGATTGATAAAGGCAGTGACGTTGTTCTAGATAGGGTAAAAGGCTCACTTTGCTTTGAAAAAGGTAAAAATGTTGTTGACAATGTATTAAATACCGTACCGGATATTACAGACAAATTAAATGGTCACAGTATTGAAGACCTCACCGAAGACATTCTAAGATCAAAAGAATTTAGGATAAAAGTTAAAGATTACGCAAAACGCTTCGAAAAAGCAAAATCACTAACTATATTCTCATTCACCGTAAGGTTTTTAATAACTGTACTTATGGTTCCTGTTGCAGGGAAAATAGTTAAGTTAATTAAAGAAAACACAATAAATAAAGATAAACACCAAAATATTGAAAACAGTCATCCGGAGAAAAAAGATAAAATAAATAAAGAAGAAACAGATGACAACACTGATGATGCTAAAAACAAAGACTAACAAATAATAAGTTTTATAAACATAATTAAGCACAAAAATTTCACATAAATGTCATTTTTATGCTTTAATATTTTTTTGTTACAGTACTAAGTTGGAGTATAAACATGATTGTTGTAATGGAGCCCAAGGCAACAGATAAACAAATTGAAAAGGTTGTCGACTATATTCAATCAAAAGGGTTAAGAGTTAATATTAACAGAGGTGAGCATTTAACTGTTATAGCCGTTTTAGGAGATAAAGCAAAGCTAAACTCAACAAGTATAAACGCTTTTGATGGTGTTCATGAGACAAAAATTATCCAAGAACCTTATAAACTTGTTTCAAGAAGCACAAAGGAAGAAGATACAATAATTGAATTTAAAAACGGTGTTAAAATTGGCGGATTGGAAAGACCTGTTATCATGGCGGGTCCATGCAGCGTAGAAAAAGATTATGAAGGTCTTTTAAAAGTTGCAAAAGCAGCTAAAGAGATGGGATGTCAATTTTTAAGAGGTGGTGCTTTTAAACCCAGAACTTCACCTTACGATTTTCAAGGGTTGGAAGAAAAAGGTTTAGAATATCTCGCACAAGCAAGGAAAGAAACCGGTCTACTTGTTGTAACAGAAATTATGGATACAATGGATATTCCTCTTGTATGTAAATATGCCGATATTTTACAAGTAGGCGCAAGAAACATGCAAAATTTTAAAATGCTAAAAGCATTAGGCAGAATAGATAAACCTGTTATGATTAAAAGGGGACCTGCTGCAACAATAAGAGAGTTCTTACTTGCAGCAGAATATGTCGTTTACAACGGAAATCCAAATGTTATTCTTTGCGAAAGAGGTATTAAAGGAATTGATAATGACTTTACAAGAAACACTTTAGATATTGCAGCAGTGCCAATTATAAGAAAATACTCACATTTGCCGATTATCGTTGACCCATCCCATGGTACAGGCAAACGTTATCTTATTGAACCAATGGGCAAAGCAGCACTTATAGCTGGTGCATGCGGCTTAATGATTGAAGTTCACCATGACCCGGATCATGCTTCATCAGATGGTGCACAAAGTTTAAGTATCGAACAATTTAAAGACATTGCAAAAAGATTAAATAAATTAATTGGCAGAATAGATTATGATAATAAAAATACATAGCAAAAAAGGGTCTTACATTGGCCCTTTTTTGCTAATATATTGCGCATAATTATTACGTTCCCAGTCAATATTTTCTCTTATTTTTTTTGCCGGTACTCCTGCAATTAAAATATTTGATTCATCAAACTTTTTATTTACAAGAGACATTGCACCGACAACAGAACCATCTGAAATTTTAGAGCCTTTTAGTATTACTGATCGCATACCAATCCAAACTTTATTACCAATAAAAATGTCGTCAGGTAAATTCAATACTTCGCCGGTGATTTTATCCAAAATAACATGACCGTCATCATTTCTAATCATTATGTCACGTGCAAGCATGCACTCATCACCAATTTGAACAGTTTTATTATTTTTAGAAACAATATTAAGATTTCTATAAACCGAAAGTCCACTACCAACTTTTATTGTCGCGCCATTATCCAAACCAAAACTTGTATGTCTGATATATCTATGCTTTGTAGATTTTATGGATAGATAATTTGAATCGCCAGAAATCGTAATTGAAGTAGAAATAAAATTACAGGGCAATTCAATTTCTACAATATTGTTATTACCGTTTATATCAAAACTTAATCCCTTGATTTCTTTGTAAGGAATTTTAACTCCGTTTTCTATAAGAAAAACATTATTATTATTACCGATTACTTTAAACTTTAAATCATTATTCATTTTAAAATTATATCAATCCATATAAAAAGGGTCAATGTAAATCTTTATCTATTTTTTATTTGCGTAAATTATACACTTGTAATAAAATTTAAATTATGACGATTACTTTTCAAGAACTGGCATTAAATTTATCAAAATATTGGTCCGACAATGGTTGCATAATCCAACAACCTTATGATATAGAAAAGGGTGCTTCCACTATGAATCCTGCCACTTTTTTAAGATCACTGGGACCTGAACCATATAGTGTTGCAATGATAGAGCCTTGCAGGCGACCTACCGATGCCAGATATGGCGAAAACCCTAATCGCTTGGGGCATTATTTTCAATATCAAGTTATATTAAAACCATCGCCTGATAATGCACAAGACATTTATTTAAAATCACTTGAAGCAATAGGCATAAATTTATATAAGCATGATGTGAGATTTGTAGAAGATAATTGGGAAAGCCCAACTCTTGGTGCAGCAGGTGTTGGCTGGGAAGTTTGGCTTGATGGTATGGAAATAACCCAATTTACCTACTTTCAACAGGTTGGCGGCATAGAAGTTAAACCTGTAGCTCTTGAAATTACTTACGGGCTTGAGCGGATTGCAATGTATTTACAAAATGTAAATTCTGTTTATGATGTCATGTGGAATAATCAGCTAAAGTATGGTGATATCTATTTGCAAAACGAAATAGAACAATCTAAATATAATTTTGAATATTCTTCTCCCGAAAGATTATTTAAAATGTTTGATTTATTTGAAGCGGAGGCATTTTCTTCGCTTGATGCCGGAATTGTATTACCAGCTTACGACTGGGTTTTGAAATGCTCTCATACTTTTAATTTATTGGATGCAAGAGGAGTTATTTCAAAAGACGAAAGAGTTAATTATATTAACAGAGTAAGAACAATGGCGGCAGCAGTTGCCCAATTATATGTAAAACAAAGGGAGAGCCTAGGTTTTCCTTTACTTAAGAAGTAGATTGGAAAATTCTTAAAGGATGAAAGAGATTAACAACAATTTGCACAGCTCGTGCGAAGAAAAATTTGAAGTCGGAGCAATAAGTAAGTTTGTTAAAAACCTATTTAAGATAAAAAATCCTGACGAAATGATTGAAAATGCCAACAATGGAGGCCTGGAAAAAACTCTTGGCGCATTCGACCTTATAATACTTGGTGTCGGCGCAATAATAGGTTCGGGAATTTTTACAGTTGTGGGTATAGCAGCCGCAGGTTCACCCGAAAGCGCAGGAGCAGGCCCAGCACTTGTATTGTCTATGGTTCTAGCTTCACTTGCTTGTGTATTTTCAGCGATGTGTTACAGCGAATTTGCCTCTATGATACCCGCCGCAGGTTCTGCATATTTATATACATATGCTACCATGGGAGAGTTTCTTGCCTGGATAGTGGGCTGGGTTTTAATACTTGAATATTTAGTAGGATATATTGCAGTAGCAAGTGCTTGGACAGGCTATTTAATCCAGTTTTTAAAGGGTTTTCCGTTTTTGCCAAAGTTAATAACAAACCCACCTGTATGGTTGGTAAACGACTATGGAAGCGCAATTAATATATTATCTAAGCAAGGGATAGACCCCTCTGGAGTAATTCCCTCATTTGCAGGACTTCCCATTTGTTTTAATTTGCCTGCAGTGCTAATAACAATATTTATGGCAGCAATTTTAATTAAAGGCATTAAAGAATCAACCAATATGGCAGGAATAATGGTTATAATTAAGCTTGCCGTAATTGCATTATTTATTTTCACAGGCGCCTTTTATATAAAACCTGAAAACTGGGTACCTTTTGCACCAAACGGTTTTGAAGGTATTTTTATGGGTGCTTTTATTATTTTCTTTGCCTACATTGGATTTGATGCTATTGCAACAGCAGCCGAAGAAACTAAAAATCCGCAAAAAAACCTTCCCATAGGCATCATCGGATCACTTGCAACTTGTACCATAGTATATGTTTTAGTAGGACTTGTACTTACAGGTATGGTACCAATCAATCAAATAGATACACATGCGCCTATAGCCCATGCAATGCGACTTGTAGGACAAGACTGGGTAGCAGGACTAATCTCTTTAGGGGCGTTAACAGGGTTAACTTCTGTACTTTTGGTATTAATGCTTGCAGGGACAAGAATTTTATTTGCAATGAGCAGAGATAATTATCTTCCATCAATTTTAAAATCGGTTCACAAAAAATATAAAACACCGCATATAATAACAATTATAACGGCAATAATATGTATGCTAGGTACTATATTTTTAAACATTTCAACAGCTGCTGAACTATGTAATTTTGGAACATTTACATCTTTTATAATAGTATGTATTGCAGTTTTGATTTTAAGAAAAACCGACCCTAACAGAAAAAGACCTTTTAAAGTGCCATTTTCACCTTTTTTTCCTATTCTTGGAGTAATTTGTTGCGGAGGTTTAATGGTTTACTCTATGCAATTTCTAACTACATCCAGAATACTTTTTCCTATTTGGTTGTTAATTGGAATTTTAATTTATTTTACATACGGCTATAGAAATCAAAGAAAAACAGAAAATAATGGAAAATAATGCATTAAAATATAAATATAGAAATTTTATTAATAATTTACTAGAGAAAAAATCTACGGACGAAGTTATTGAAACTGCAAAAAAATCTGAACTAAAAAAAACTCTTGGTGCATTTGATTTAATAATTTTAGGCATAGGTGCGGTTGTAGGCACAGGTATTTTTACAATAGTAGGTAGTGCAATTGTTGGAGGTCCGGAAGGTGCAGGTGCAGGACCTGCGATTATATTATCAATGGTATTAGCTGCCATTGCAAGTATTTTTTCTGCATTGTGCTACTCGGAAATTGCTGCAATGATACCGATTGCAGGTTCTGCATATACATACACATATGTCACCATGGGTGAATTTATGGCATGGATCGTTGGGTGGATTTTGATGCTTGAATATGCAATTGGCAACATAACAATAGCAAGTGCCTGGAGTGGTTATTTTGCACAGTTTTTAAAAGGTTTTAAACATATTCTACCACCTTTTATTACAAATTTTCCAATTTGGCTAAGAAATGATTATAGATCAATCAGCATAATGTGTGATAGGTTTGACCTTGATATCCATGACAAAATTCCATTTTTATTTGATAAAATTCCTGTTGCAATAAATCTGCCTGCAATATTCATTGTAGTCTTTTTAACATTAATTTTAATAAAAGGCGTAAAAGAATCAACACGTTTTGCAGGTATAATGGTTGCAATAAATATTTTCATAATCTCAACTTTCATTTTAGTGGGTGCACATTATGTACAACCTCAAAACTGGACACCATTTATGCCAAATGGTTTTGAAGGTGTATTTATGGGTGCTTTTTTAATTTTCTTTGCATACATTGGTTTTGATGCAATTTCAACAACTGCAGAAGAAACAAAAAATCCGCAAAAAGACATACCTATAGGTATTTTAGGCACGCTAGCAATTTGTACAGCATTATATATTGGGGTGGCACTTGTTCTAACAGGAATGGTTCCGTTTAAATTAATAGATATTCAAGCACCCATAGCACATGCAATGCATTATGTTGGTAAAGACTGGTTTGCAGGTTTTATTTCCGCAGGGGCAATTGCGGGATTAACATCAGTATTGCTGGTTTATCAACTTGGAACAGTAAGAATACTTTACGCTATGAGTCGAGACAAATTTTTACCACGCTCACTCAGAATTGTAAACAGAAAAACAAGAATACCAAATTTATTAACTTGGATTTGTGGTTTTGTTGTTATAATCGGGTCCTTGTTTATGGACCTAAATATATCTGCAGAACTTTGCAATTTTGGAACATTCACATCGTTTATTATTATTTGTATTATTGTTTTAATACTCAGAAAAACGGATCCTGACAGAAAAAGACCATTTAGGGTGCCTTTTGTACCATTATTTCCCATACTTGGAATAGTTTTCTGTGCAGGTTTAATTATATACTCATTAAAAACATTAAAAACATCTTCAATGCTTTTTCCTGCTTGGATAGCAATAGGCATAATTATTTACTTTGTATATGGCTATCCGGCCCACAGGGACAAAAACAGAAAAAAATAACTCCCTTCTGCAGGGAGTAGTCTAACTTCTTTGACTTATGCTAAGTTTTTAGCTTGACAAGTGCATCCACCACAACAGGATCCCACTTTATGCCACTTTCACTTTTTAAAATCTCAATAGCTTCTTTTGGACTATGAGCTTTTCTTTGCGGTCTTTCTTCCAATAATGCACAATAAGCATCAGCAACGGAAATAATCCTCGAACCAAAAGGTATGGAATTTCCATTTAGACCTTCCGGTGCACCTTGACCATTCCAACGTTCACGTTGATAGTGAATATAAGGAACAACTTCCGACATAAAATTAATATTCATAAGCAAACTTACACCTGCATTAGGGTGATCTTGCAATTTTTCCCATTCTTCTTTTGTAAGTTCGTCTTTTTTACAAAACAACTCATCACTAAGAGTAATTTTGCCTATATTTTGCAAAAGCCCTGCATAATATATCAAATCTGTTGTCTTTTCATTAAGCTCGAGATAGTGACATATCTCTTTCGAAAGTTCCGCAGTGCGCCTAGAATGATTATTCTCGTATTTACCTTTGCAATCCACGGCATATGCGAGTTTTTCAACAAAAGCTTGCTGCTGATCACCTAAATCGCCAATAATTGCCGTTAATTGTGCTCTTAAATTTTGCAACTCCGATGTAGAAACAATTTTTTGTGCAATTAGCCTATTTACTTCATCTATTAACTTTTGTAATCCTAAAGATGTTACAAATAGACCTGCCGTAATTTTAATAAGTTGTGCGAATTGTTGCTCTAAGGGCTTATCTGACTTTCTTACAATCTCAATTGAGCCTATACACTCGAAATTATTTTTCATCGGAAAAACGCTTATCTGCTTATCATCTTTTTCAAATACGACGTCTTTTTCTTCTTTGTGGCAATTTAAAATATATTCTTCTACCTTATTGTCAATTTTATCATCGCTATTGCCACGGAGTTTTAGCTCTTCACCTTTGTTGCACAAATAAATATTACACTCCTCAAGGGAGAGCATAAGTTTTATTGTCTTTGCAATAGAATTATAAATAACATAATCTTCGTTATTTTTAAAACCTAGCAGCAAAAGAGTATTGTCAATAGAATAAATAGAAACAAGCTCTCGCAGCTGTTCTTTTAAACTTTCATTTTTATCTCTTACTTTGTCGCCAATTTTATGTGCTAATTCCGGATTAATTAAATGTTCGGTTAAAAAATCACCTAAATTAAGCGCAAAAATTTCCTCAAGAGGGTCATCATCAAGTAAATTTATTGAACGTGAATAAATTGAAACACCCGTATCTTGCCCTTCACTTTTATGGTTTCTAAAGTTTTCCATATAATTTTCCTATATGTGTTTTCTTATATTTCTAATATCGGCATACTTTAGAAAAACTTTTGCTTTTTTTACAAAATTTATACTAAAGTTTACAATAAGATAAACTTTTAGTGGATTATGTTACAATGCTTGTGTTATGGATAAGAAAATAATTGTTGAAACAAAGTATTTTAAAATTGATAAACCAATTAAACTGGAATGCGGAAAAAATTTAAAAGAAATACAAGTAGCATATGAAACTTATGGCAGTTTAAACCAATCAAAAGATAATGCAATATTAATTCTACATGCACTGACAGCTGATGCACATGCGGCATATTACCACTCTGAACAAGATAAAAAACCAGGATGGTGGGATACAATGATAGGCGATGGAAAAGCCTTTGATACTAAAAGATTTTTTGTAGTTTGCTCAAATGTATTAGGTGGATGCAAGGGAACAACAGGCCCATCTTCAATTAATCCGGATACGAATAGAGAATATGCTCTCGACTTTCCTGTTATTACGGTAAACGACATGGTAAAAGTACAAAAGGAATTAATAGAACATCTTGGCATAAAAAAACTTATTGTGGTAGGTGGTTCTATGGGAGGAATGCAGGCCCTGGAATGGTCAATAGAATATCCCGATTTAGTAAAATCAACAATAATAATTGCCTGTACACCAAGATTAACTGCACAAGGTATTGCATTTAATGCAGTTGGGAGAAATGCTATAATATCGGATAAAAATTTTAACAACGGCAACTACTACAACAGTGAACATCCTGAACAAGGCCTTAGTATAGCAAGAATGGTAGGGCACATTACATACCTTTGCGAAGAAGCGATGCATAATAAATTTGGGAGAGACTTTAAAGACAAGCCGTCATTTGATTTCGGTGTGGATTTTCAAGTAGAAAGCTACCTTGAATATCAAGGCAGAATATTTGTGGACAGGTTTGATGCAAATAGTTATCTGTATATAACAAAAGCTGTTGATTATTATGACCCCGCAAGGAAATATGGTTCACTTGAAAAAGCTCTTATGAAAACAAATTCAAGGTTTCTGATAATTTCATTTTCGTCTGATTGGCTTTTTTCGACCGAACAAGCAAAAATAATGGTTGATGCATTAATTAAAAATAATAAGGAAGTCTCATTTGTAGAATTAAAAAGTGCATGCGGACATGATGCATTTTTAATAGAATGGGAGAAACAAACAAAAATAATAGAAAGCTTTTTGAAGGGTTAAAATGCTTAATTACAAAATTATAATACAACTTGTGAAAGAAAAGTCAAAAATACTGGACCTAGGCTGTGGTTCCGGTGCGTTATTTAAAATGTTAATTGATAAAAAACAAGTAAATGGGGTAGGTGTTGAAATTAATGAAAATTGTGTAATTGAAGCATTAGAGAAAGGTCTTAGTGTTATTCAGGGAAATCTGGACGAAGGCTTAAAGCAATTCCCTGATAAAAGTTTTGACTATGCCATATTAAACCAAACACTACAATCTACAAATAACACCGAATACGTGATTGAAGAAATGCTCAGAGTAGCGAAACGCTCAATTGTAAGTTTTCCAAATTTTGCATATTGGAAAGTCAGGTTTTATTTATTTTTTAAAGGAAAAATGCCAAAAAGCAGTGCGCTACCGTATGAATGGTATAACACGCCAAATATACACTTACTGACAATCAATGATTTTTTTGAATTTTGTAAAAAAAGAGGAATAAAAATTGAAAAATCAGTATATTTAACAAGAAAAAAAGCCAGAAGTGGCCTACTCATAAGGACAATAACCAATTTTTTTACAGAAGAAGCCGTTTTTGTAATTACAAAATAAAAAAGGCTCCATATGGAGCCTTTTTTAAGCTTTACATAGCACCTTTTATAATTTCAACAAAACTATCAGCTTTTAGACTTGCGCCACCAACTAATGCGCCATCAATGTCAGACTGAGCCATTTGTTCTTTAATAGTTTCTGGTTTTACCGAACCACCATATAATATTCTAACTTTTTGCGCATTCTCATTTCCTGCAATTTGAGCCAATGTAGATCTAATACCCTTAATTACACGATTAGCTTCGGCACTATCACAAGTTTTGCCAGTACCTATGGCCCAGATAGGTTCATACGCAATTACAACATTTGCAATATCATCAGGTTTAACACCGTCTAGTGCTTTTACAATTTGGGATGCGATGTGTGAATCTGTAACACCCAAATCACGCTGTTCTAAAGTTTCGCCACAACAAATAATCGGCGTTAATCCTGCTTCTATAATAGCTTTTGCTTTTTTATTAATTAACTCATCAGATTCGCCAAAAATTTGACGACGTTCAGAGTGTCCTATAATAATAAACTTTGCATCAAAATCTTTAATCATATCAATAGAAACTTCACCAGTAAAAGCACCTTTGGGCTCATAGTAGCAATTTTGAGCAGCAAGTTTAATCCTGCCACAACCACACTTACATATATTTTCGCTAACAGTGTCCAAAGAAGTAAATACAGGGGCAACAACAACTTCGGGAAGCGTATCTTTATCAATATGTTGTATAGCTTCTTTAATAGCACAAACAAGCCTTGCACTTTCTTCACGATTATTGTGCATTTTCCAGTTTCCAGCGATAATTGGTCTTCTGCTCATTTTTAAACTCCTTAAAATATTTTATACATATTAAATAATAACACAAAATAAACATTTTAAGAAAGTTAAATTTCACTCACTATGAACCAAGCGGGAATTTTTTCTGATGTTGTTTTTAACCGTAAGCGGCAAATAGGGGCATATACAAAGATAGTGCCAAAAATAAGACAATAGCGCCAATAAATATAAGCATTGCCGGCTCTACCAGCTTCGTAAACTTGTCAATAATGCCATCAAGGCGTTGGTCAATAAATGTAGTACAGTGATGTAAAAGCTCTCCCAATCTACCTGACTGCTCACCTGTTGCAATCATAAAAGTCATCATACTGGGGATTTGATTTGATGCACGCAATGCAACAGATAAATGCGTACCCTGTTGTACCCTGGATGTAGCCTGGAATATTGCATCTTTTAATACCAAATTATCAAGAGTCATATTTGCAAGGTATAAACAATCAACAATTGGTATACCTGCTTCATAAGCAACTTGCAAAACAGCTAGAAAATTTGAATAATTTGAAAATCTCAACAAATCAGACAACAGAGGCACTTGCAAGAAAAAAGAATCCACCGGACGCTTAGTAACATCATTTGAAAAAATATGTTTTATTGCTAGTGCCAAAAATACAACCGTAAAAATTGGTATAAACCAAAATTTTCTGATAAATAAACCTAAAGACATACATATTTGAGTCATCAATGGCAACTCGCGTCCAAGGTTATCAAACATTTCCTGAAAAGCTGGAAAAACAAATACAAGCATGACGGTAACAACAATGCAAGCCAAAACTATTACAAAAGCAGGATAAATCAATGCTCCAATAACTTTGCTTTTAATATCATCTTGTTTTCTAAGTAATTCCAACATACGTGTAAGTGTTTTATCCAATTCACCGGAATCTTCCCCGGCTTTTACAAGACCAACATACACACGTCCAAAAATTCTCCTATGCCTTTCCAGAGTTTCGGCCAATGTTAAACCCCCAACAATGATATTCCTTCTTAACTCATGAGCAACACTTCTTATTGGTTTTGACTGAGCATTATTCTCCAAGAAAACAAGAGTTTCGATAATAGGAATACCAGTAGAAGTAAGTATTTGCAAAGTTTGAGTAAACTCTATTTTATCCTTTAGTGAAAAAGTCCTTATTTTTTTAACAGGAATTTTTTTTGCATTATCACTTTTATCACTACTGCTCCTTGCAGAATCATCAGTAATTTTTGTGGGCAATAATCCCATTTTTTTAACAGCATCACGTGCAGATCGCGCATCAATAGCATCAATTTTACCTTTGACAATTTCTTTATTATTTTTTAAAGCAGTATATGAAAAAGTTGGCATTTAATCCTCTACTGTTCTCTTGCAAGTCCAAGTATTCTTATAAATTCATCAATTGTTGTAACACCATTAATTATATGATCCACACAAGACATTTTTAAAGTTTTCATGCCATGTTTTATGGCATAATCTTCAAGCTCAACATCATGAGCTCTCTGTGCAATCATTTTTTTCATCTCTTTATTAATGAGCATGATTTCAAAAACCCCAGTACGACCAGAATAACCAGTGTCATTGCAATAAGGGCAACCACAAGCTCTATAAATCGTAGATTCTGTAAGCCTTTTTATATCCTGTGGGTCGGTCAAAATCTTTCTAGCTTCTTCTACGGTTGGTTTGTACGCTTCCTTACATTCGGGACAAAGTTTTTTAACAAGCCTTTGGGCTATAACACCTGTAACTGTGGAGGAAATTAAGTAATCCTTTGCACCCATTTCGATCAACCTTGTAATTGTAGCAGCAGCGGAATTTGTGTGTATAGTACTTAACACAAGGTGACCTGTAAGAGATGCCGAAATTGCAACTTCAAGAGTTTCAAAGTCACGAATTTCACCAACGAGAATAATATCTGGGTCTTGTCTTAAAATAGCTCTTAAACAATTTGCAAATGTAATTCCTGCCTTAGGATTAACTGCAGATTGATTTACCCCATCCATTTTAATCTCAATTGGGTCTTCAATTGTAGTTATATTAACATCTTCAGAATTTAGAGTTCTTATAAGAGAATACAATGTAGTTGTTTTACCTGAACCCGTAGGACCTGAAGTAAGAACAATTCCATTTGGCAGAGAAATTAAATATTCGATTTTTTTCTTATCCTCAGGAGAGATGCCATCAATTGAAATAACCTTATCATTACTCATATCGGTAATGGCAGGAGCTAAAACCCTGATAACCATCTTTTCTTTATTTCCGACAGGAAGTGTATTTACACGGAAATCATGCTGCATTTTTTTATATTTAATAGAGAAATTACCATCCTGTGCACGCCTATGCTCTGCAATATTCATTCTCGCAAGTACTTTAAAACGAGAAACAACAGCAGAGTCAACCTTTGCAGGAATTTTTAACACTTCTCTTAACGTACCATCGACACGAAAACGTACAATGTACCCAACAAGTCTTGGTTCGATATGAATATCTGAAGCCTTTTGGTCAATTGCCAAAGTTACTATTTTATTTGCAAATTTTGCAACCGTACCAGAAGTATCACGAATCTCGCTTTCAACCTGATCCCAAAGAGAATCTGAATTATCAGCCTCAACACGCTCATTTTCTATTTCTTTGAGCATTTTATTTGCTGCTTCACGCTCATTCTCATAGTAGGTTTGAAGGAAAGCCTCGTACTCATAATGAGTAACCATTATTACTGTAGGTTTTAGCCCTGTTTGATAAACAATTTCATTAATTGTTTTAGAATTACCAGGATCAACCATACCAACAACAAGCGATTTATCCGTCATGCTAAGTGGTATTACTTTATTCTCCCTTACGAAATCTTCCGGAAGAATAGAAATTGCTGTAGGTAATGCCTTTAGTTGCTCAGCAGTAGCCAGTTGAACACCCATTTGTGCACCCAGAGCTTCTTTTAATTCCTTAATTGTAATAAAGCCCATTTTAACCAAAACTGAACCCAAGGGAATTCCCAACACTTTTGCCTCAGCGAGAGCCATCGTTAGTTGTTTTTCGTTAATTAAACCTTCTTCGATTAAAATCTCCCCGATTTTTTTTGTTGAAGGAGCTTCTACAGAATTAATATCGCCTCTTGAGATGCTTTTTTTATCATTCTTTGTAGGTTGATTTTCATTCGGTGCAACATTCTGGTTTTCTATATCATTGTCTTGAATATCATTGACTTGAGGTTTAGATTCATCTATTTGTTGGTTTGACTTTGTAACATTAATTTGCTCATCTTCTTCATCAGAAAAATCCAATACATCATCGTCATCACTTAAATCAAGTTCTTCTTCATCATCAAGATCCAGAGTGTTATCTTCATCGCTGCTATCATCATTTTCAAGTTTTAAACTTGTACTATTTACTTTATCATTATTATCCCCAAAAGCAACATCACCAAACGGATTATCAGCAGTATCATTAGATAAAACTGTACCAAATGTACTTGAAAATTTCTTTAAAAAACCTTCAAATAAAGTGTCAAAGTTTTGCTTTGAAAGAAAAATAAACTCAACTTTTCTGTCCACAATTGGTTTAATATACTCAATAATCTTTTCTTTATTAGCATCAGGAGATACAGCAACAAAGAAAGAATCACCTTGTACATTTATCGGTACAAAAGAGTACTCCTTTGCCACTGCTAATTCAAAATTATTAGCATATTCAAAGTTTATTTTTTTAATTAGTTTATCTAATAAATCGTTTGTCATTTTTGATAATTACAAGTCTATAGGTTTGATATTAGCTATATCATCAGATGAATAAACAATATGAGGTGTTATCATAATAACAAGCTCTTCTTTTGTTTTTTGATTAGAAGATGTTCTAAAGAAAACACCAACTAAAGGCAAATCACCTAGTATAGGAATTTTAGTAACTTGTTGTGTTTCATTTTCTTTTATTAAACCTGCAAGAATTAATGTTTCACCATCTTTAATTCTGATATTATTTAAAGATAAATCACGTCTTTGTAACAAAGTAGCCTGCAATTCATCTACACCACTCTGGCCAGGAGCGTATATTCTTTCTTTTATTGTTGCGAATTCAGGTTTAATATTCATTGAAACATAACCATCTGGACTGATGAAAGGTAACAATTCTATCTTTAAACCCTCGTCGTCGCCAACTTCATATGTTCTTGAAATACCAGCATTATCAATAGTAGTAAGCATTTCTGATTTAACGGTTTTAACATAATCTGCAGTCATATCAATAACAGATTTTTGACCATTTGTAACCATTATTTTTGGGTTAGTCAAAACTCTGCCTTTGCCATTTTGAACCAAATACTTCAACCTATACACCAAGGTAGAATCACCCTTGTACTTGTCGACAGTATATCTTGTTGTGGTGGTTGTGCCATCATCGCCTGTTGTACTTGAACTAGTTTGATAACTTCTACCCATAAAGAAAGTTGGGTGATTTGCATCAGTTGCAAGACCATTTGAAGTATCAAAACTTAAGCTTATAAACGGAGTCCATAAGCTCCACTCATTTGCAAATTCCTTAGAACCTGACTCATTTAATTCAACAACAGACATTTCAACATATGCCATAGGTTGCTTTTTATCATTTTGTTCAATAAATTCTTTTATCATTTTGACCTGTTCATAAGAACCGCCATTAACATTAATTGTGCCAAGCTCGGGGAAATAAACAATTGCTAAAGGTGCAGAACTGAACATTCTAATAGCATTTTCTTGATTAGTGGTTGAAGCAGGACCTTGTACAGAGTCACCTTTAACAACATCTTCAGTTGCACGACAAGCAACAATACCACTTCCGAGTTTCACTTTTTTAACTTCATCATCATCTTCAGTATCGTCATCGTCGTCATCATCTGCTAAATCGTCTTCTTCTTCTGTTGAAACTTTTTTATTAACTTCTATAAAAGTACTACATATCAACATAGCCATTTCTTTTGGTGTGGTATGATTAACTTTAAATGTATTAATCATAGGTTTTCTATCTAATTTTTGTGCAATCTTTTTTGCAACTTCATAATCATTTTGTGTACCAAAAAGCAAGATTTCATTAGTTGCAGGATTTGATGTAACAATTTTATCATTTGTTAACCCTGTAATATTAGAACCAAATATATTATTGTTAAGAAAATCTGCAATATTTTGCGCTCTTTCATACTTAATCGGGATAATATTTAAATTTTGTTTAGAAAAACTCAAACTTGAACCTTGAGAACTTGATGCAACAATAATATTTTTTCCATCAAGAACATATGTAAGTTCGGCAGAACGTAAAACCAGTAAAAACGCATCATTTAATGTTACATTTACCAAATCAAGAGTAACTTTTCCATTTACAGAATTATGAAAAATAACATTTAAACCTGCTTTTTGAGCAAACATTCTTAAAACTTGTTTTACGTCTGAATCTCTCAATGAAAGATTAATTTTTGTTTTTGAATTTGTAATTCTTACATTATCATTGAGATTTATTGTATCTGTAATATGATTATCCTTAACGTAATTATTTATATTAAGTATGTTCGACTCACTGTCAGAAGTATCATAATAATTAGCAGGTATATCAAAATTTGAATACGCAATTTTTTCCGTAGCAAAATTTTCAGTTGCAAATTTCATTTCAAAACCTGCCCAAGATGTTTGAACAAAGGAAAGCAACATTAATACTACCGTGAATTTCTGAACCAAACTTTTTGTTTTTTGCGTAAACATTATATTTTTTACTCCTAGATTATTTTTAATACTTAATCTCCAATGGGATGAATTTCAACATCAGAGGCAGATGTATAATCATCCGATACAGTTTTATACTTTCTTGTGCCACCGGCACCGTAAACTGCAGCACCACTTATTTCTGTGTTTTGACTAAATCTTTCACCAACACCCGCCTTGTAAATATTTGTGCCTTTTTTAACAATAACAAATTGTCTGTTAATATCCATTACAAGATAATCGTCAACCAAGTCGCCCTTTTGGACAAAGTAATCTATTCCATTTATTGTAATAATTGCAGAAGGTTTAACATTATCAAACAAAATACCTGACACTGCAATTTTTAAAAGATCTTGCGCATCCGGCTCATTGCCATATTTATCAGGCGGCATGAGTATTTGAGAAGGTATACCAGCATAATAATTATTATTAAAATCATCAAATGTAGGTAAGAAAGGATTAACTCTACCTGAACTTTCAACAGAAACAACAACTTTTTTGTCCGCTTTTAGTTTTTTTGCAGCATCATCGTCAACTACCGGTATTTGATCTTCTTTTTCAGATTCAGCCTTTTGTTGAATCTCTGTTTGAACAGTATTTTGATTTTCTTGTCCAATGTTTTGTTCTTGCAATACATTAACATTTGCTTTTTTAGGTCCCAAGAAAATAAAAAACAAAGAACCCAAAACTAAAACTGCCGCAAAAACAGCGCCTGCAATAACAGGTATATTTATACGTTTCTCGTCTTGTTTTATTCCAATATTAAATTCTTCTTGTTCTTCTTCATCTTCTTCAAGACCTTCGACCGACTCCATGTTATCTAATTCATTGAGAATACTTTGGCTTTCATCATCCATAACATTATCAGCATCGGTAAGTTCTTCTTTTTCATCCTTACCACCAAAAACCTCGAATGCATCTTTTTTTGCCGGTAACTCGTTTTCCTCGTCATCAGTATCATCAAGAATTTCAATAGCTTGTTCGTCTTCTTGTTTATTAATAACTTTCTTAGAGTCTTTTTTTATACTTTGGACTTTTGTTTTGGTTTCTTTAGTTTCACTATTTTTATTAGGAGAAATTGAAACAATATCAGTATCCACGGAACTGTCTTTCAAAAGTTCATCCCAACTTATTGACTCATCGTCAACATCATCTTCTAAATCCAAATCGATATCATCCAGATTTTCTAAATTATCAAAATTTTCCTTTTCGTCCTCAAAAAACATTGTTTTCTCGATACTATCCGTTGGTTATTCTACTAATTCACTATTTAAATATATACCTATTATTTATTATCATATATTCAACTTGTCTTGTCGTCAAATTTTGTAAAAAATCATACAAAAAAACTATTTTTTTAAAAATAATTTTCAGTATACACCATCTCAACTCCTTCAACAATTACTGTGTCATCATTGTTAATGCCCATCTCTCTCAATTTCGTCCAAACACCCATTGAATCCATAATATTAGAGAGTCTTCTTATTTGTTGAACGTTTTTAATATCAGTCACAGCAACCAGTCTTTTTAATTTTCCTCCCGAAATATTATATGTATTTTTATTAAGTTTTGTAATAAAATATTCAGAATCATCATTATTGTCAAACTCACTATCATGCTCAACTTCAACAATTATTTGATGACGTTCAAGTTCATTAACTAGTTTATAAATATGACTTAAAAGTTCATTTATCCCTTGTTTTGTTGCTGCAGAAATAACAAAAATATCGCTGTTATATTTTTTAAATTCATTTTTAAGGCTTTCAAGTTTATCAGCCTCTGTAATATCAGATTTATTTAAAACTATCACTTGATGCCTTTTTAATAGCTCTAAATCATATTTTTTAAGCTCCTCGTTTATTTTTAAATAATTATTTACAGGATTTTCCAGGCTTGAATCAACCAAATGTAAAAAAAATCTGCAACGTTGAATATGTCTTAAGAACTCATATCCTAAGCCAATTCCATCAGATGCACCCTCGATAAGACCAGGAATATCCGCAACAACAAAACCGTCACCATCAGGCTTTTTAACTACACCTAAATTTGGTGTTAAAGTTGTAAAGGGATAATCAGCAATTTTTGGTCTGGCAGAACTTATAATACTAATAAGACTTGATTTTCCCGCATTTGGCATCCCAAGCAATCCAACATCGGCAATTAATTTAAGTTCTAATTCAAGTTCGCGCTCAACGGCAGCCTCACCAGGCTCACAAAACTGAGGACTTCTCTTTTGTGCAGTTGCAAACCTGGCATTACCACGACCTCCCCGACCACCTTTTGCCACAAGTACAATTTTGTTATTTTCATCTAAATCTGCAATTATTTTTCCATTTTTTAAATCTCTTATAACAACACCAACAGGAACCCTTAAGTATACGTCCTTTCCACCTTGCCCATGGCAATTTTTATTTTTTCCATTTTCTCCATCTTGTGCACGAAAAATTGATTTATAAGAAAAATCCAAAAGTGTTGACATATTTTCATCGGCAATAAAATAAACACTCCCGCCACATCCGCCATCACCGCCTGCAGGACCACCTTTATCGACAAATTTTTCTCTGCGCCATGCTACACAACCATTTCCGCCACGACCAGAAATAACCCTTACCTTAGCCTTGTCTATAAATGCTGCCATTAGCCCGCTTCCTTTTTGTTAGGCGAATTGTATAACATTTGATTAATCTGCATTCCAAGCGAAGATAAATTATTGCTTTTACCTGTTTGCAGACGCTTAAAAGCCAAGTCTTCTACCATATTTAGCATGTTTAAAAGTGCATGAGAATCGATTCTTTTATTTTCATAATCATCCATCACCTCTAGTAAAAAGGGGTAAGCATCCCAGGCTTCATAAGCATTAATTACAGATATACTCCTTGCAAAATCTTTATCTTCAATATATTCCAATTTTAGCATTAAATAATATTTTGCATAGCATGCCATTTGAGCAAGAATCTTTTGTTCGCTTTGTATTTCAAGCATATGAGAAAAATACTTGCAAAATTGGGCATAAAGTGAATTTTCAACAGGTGTAACTCCATCATTTTGTATAGTCAAAAAATGAAACAAAAAATCAAAAAATAAGTCATCATCAGAGTTAAAAGACTTTTTAATATTGTAAAAAAACGATAATCCATCATCACTCAAAGCAAGTTCTAAAAATTTTATAATCGATTGTATTGTCTCACTTTTTTTCATAATATTCCTGAAAAATTAATACCACATAAATATTTTAGCGCACAGGAAAAAAATATCAAAAATGTAACAATTTAAAAAGGCTCATATTTTTTGAGCCTTTATTTTGACATTTCAATCCTTTTCTTTTCTTTAATCAATTCATCATATACCCACGATGGCACAAAATTTTTACCCATTAAAATCGCACCATGATTAACCGAAGGAGCATGAAAATCAGAACCGCCCGTTATTATTAAACCGTATTTTTCAGCCAATGTTGAAAAATACTCAACAACAGCAGGCGAATGTTTTCTGTGGTATGCTTCTATTCCCCGCAAACCATAACTTACCAGCTCTTTTGTTAATTTTTCGGAAATATCAACATCTATAGGATGAGCAAAAACAGATATTCCTCCTGAGTCGTTTATTATTTCTACAGCATCATGAGGACTTACTGTTTTCCTTTGAACATAAACAGGTGAAGAGTCGTTAATATATTTCGCATATGCCTCCATAACATTGGAAACACCACCTGCACTGACAATTGCGCGGGCAATGTGCGGCCTTCCTATACTACCTCCTTGAGCAACAAGAGATTTAATATCTTCATATTTTACTCTGATGCCGGCCTTTTTATTAAGTAACTCAACGATTTTTGTAGTCTGGTTAACACGAGCCTGTTGCTGACATTTTAAAAGTTCACAAAAATCATGATTATTTTCATCCATAAAATAACCCAAAATATGAACTTCATAACCTTTGTAAATAGTATTAATCTCAACTCCGGGTATAATTTCAAGAGCAAGCCCCTTATTTTTGACATAATCAGTTGCAATTTTATACGACAAAATATTGTCATGATCAGTCAAAGCTATCACGTCAAGATTACATTCAAGCGCCGTATCAACCACCTGCTCAGGAGAATATGCGCCATCAGAGTAGGTGGTATGTATGTGCAAGTCTATTTTCACTTTTACCTTCCCATCATTTATTTACCTCACTAATAAAATTAATTCGTTTAATTTTTTTTGCAACTCCTGTTTTGAGATTGAAAAATATTTCACAGGCGTTTATTTGGGAAAAATCCGACTCATCTACATCAAAACGTGCAGGAATAGATGTTGTAAGACGTTTTAGCGAACTTTGATAATCCATACCAATCACACCATGGGATGAGCCGCAAAAACCAACATCAGTAAGGTAAGCACAACTTGAATTGATAATTTTTTCATCAGATGTTTGAACATGAGTATGAGTTCCAATAACTGCTTTTATACCAAGACTTTGTGCAAATTTTGCAAAACAAATTTTTTCAGCAGTTGCTTCAGCATGAAAATCTAAAAATGAAATTTTATTATCAAAATCACACTCACATTTTAACTTACATGTAAGTTCCTCCAATGCTTTAAAAGGACAGTCAATAGGCGGCATAAATGTTCTGCCAAGCATATTTATAACTATTATTTTATCGAATATTCTATAACCATGCCCTTGTGCATCCGGATAATTATATGGACGAACAATTGCTTCTGATTCATCTATATATGCAAATATGTCCTTTTTATCCCAAATATGGTTTCCGGAGGTAAGACAATTTATTCCCATTTGCAATAACTCATCATGATTTTTTTTAGTCAAACCAAAACCATGAGAAGCATTTTCAGCATTCGCAATTACAAAATCATACCTTGATTTTACTTCACTTAAAAAATCGTTGACTATATTCCGCCCCGGGCGACCAACTATATCACCAAGAAAGAGTAATTTAAAATCTTTAGACATTTCCTACTTTGCAATTTCAGTAACTCTGGCTTCCCTGACAACAGTTACCCTAATTTGTCCGGGATACTCAAGTTCATCCTCAATGCGTTTTGCAATGTCACGAGCTAATTTAGCACTTGCCGCGTCGTCAAATACATTGGGCTGAACTACAACCCTAACTTCACGACCTGCCTGAACCGCAAAGGACTGTCTTATACCTTCATAACTACTTGCAATTTCTTCAAGCTTTTTAAGGCGTTTAATATAGATTTCAAGCGTATCTCTCCTTGCACCAGGTCTACCTGCACTTACAGTATCTGCAATTTTTACCAGTGCAGCAACCAAAGTGTGTGCTGGAACATCATCATGATGAGCTTCTATTGCATGTACGATTTCTTCTTTTTCACCGTATCTCCTAGCAAGTTCAACACCCAATGATATATGAGTGCCCTCCTGCTCTTGATCAACAGCTTTACCAATATCATGCAATAAGCCTGCACGCTTTGCCTGATTTGCATCTGCACCAAGTTCTGATGCAAGCATACCTGCAATTTGCGCTACTTCAATCGAATGTTTGAGCACATTTTGACCGTAGCTTGTTCTATAATATAAGCGTCCAAGAGTCTTGGTAAGCTCTTTGTTAAGGTTCATAATTCCAAGGTCATGCGCAGCGCGCTCACCTTCTTGTTTCATTTTATTTTCAATTTCTTTTGTAGATTTTTCATAAACTTCTTCAATTCTAACAGGGTGAATTCTACCGTCTGCAATTAATTTTTCAATTGTCAATCTGGCAATTTCACGCCTTATTGGATCAAAAGAAGAAAGTACAACAGCCTCCGGCGTGTCATCAATAATTAAATCTACGCCTGTTAAAGTTTCCAAGGTTCTAATGTTTCTACCTTCACGACCTATTATTCTTCCTTTCATTTCATCGGAAGGAAGAGAAACGACAGAAACTGTTGATTCTATTACTTGTTCAATTGCACATCTTTGCATAACTTGCGAAAGAATTTCCCTTGACTTTTCATCAGCAGCTTCTTTGATTTTTTGTTCATTTTCACGAATAAGCTGAACTTGCTCCTGCGCAAGCTCCACTTTAAGTTGTTCTAAAAGCATATTTTTAGCTTCTTCTCGTGACATTTGTGCAACACGCTCAAGTTCAGATAGTTGTTTTGCAACTATTTCCGCCAAATAATCTTCTTTATCAAGCAATTCATCATACTTTTTATTAAGTTCATGCTCTTTATCAACATTTTTTTGAACTCTGTCTTCGAGCTGTTCCTCTTTTTTCATTAAAGAACTTTCAAGACGATTAATTTCAGAACGTCTTTCACGCACTTCATCATCAAATTTTTGACGCTCAAAATGAAGTTGTTCTTTTGCAGCAATCATAGCTTCTTTTTTCAAGAAACTTTCTTTTTCTTCAAATTCTTTTTGCAGTTTTTTTTCATTTTCGCCAAATACTTCGAGTTTTGTTTTTTGTCTTACGTTTAAAATTACAGAAACTACCAGGGCTATTGTCAAAACTGCAACTGCTATATAAATAATGTAGTTAATTGTTCTGTACCTCTTATATATATCCATTTTAAACAGGCAAACCCTGTTTAAACTATTTAATAAAATATTATCATGAATTTGTCAAATTTAACAGATTTTTTTTAAAAAGAGTTTTTCGCAATGAAAATACCAATCAAACAGATGATTTTTAAACCAAACATTTTATTTTTTAACTAAAAATTCGCTATTATAAGTATAGACTTTTAAATAAAAAATATTATATATATCATGGATAAATTGTGAAAGGAATAAAATGCTGACAAATCTTGTATCAATGATAACAAAATCAATACAAACAACTCAAAGTAGTGCCGTAAACACAAAAAAAAGCTATAATCCTTTTGCACAAGACCAAAATCCTTTTTTGGGTTCGACTTTTAACTCATCAGAAAACTATGGAAAAAATACACCGGTAAGCGGGGGCTACTTCGCAGGATACTACAATGGAAAACCAAACATTGTAGGCAGAAAGCTTTTTATCGAGGTTTAACCCTTAAATGCAAATTTTTGAGCCATTTCAGTTTCTAATTTTTTAATAGCAGGATTTGTTGTTTCACCATTGTTTTTCTTCTTTCTGAGAACAATATTTAACATTGGTTGAAACACACCAATTGCCGTAGCGCCTATTAAAATGTTCACTATTACTGAAACACCTTTTAAATTTTTTGTTTTTGAAAGAAATTTGTCTACATTTTTTGATTTACTCATTCCCTCAAACAAATCTCTTATATTCCTTGCACTTATCTGCACATCTTTGGTGTTGATATAACCAAGTGCATTTGATATATTTTTACCTTTTTGCAAAGGTATTTTACCTGAAATTTTAAGCATTTCAACGAGTGTGCTATTTTCATTATTAAATATATATTTTAAGACTTCATCCGGATTTTTTATATCTATGAAACTGTCAATCGATTCTTTCAAGCCTGGTGTATTTAAAAATTCTTTAAGATTTTTATGACTTAAAAGGCTGTATTCGTTTTTAATTGGAGCCTTAAAAAACTTATTACCTAAGAATTCAAGCCCATTTTGGATAGGAGTAGCAAGAAAATATATTAAAGCTATTTGGAAGAGTTCTTTAAAACCGACTTCAAATCTTTCACCCTTTCTTGCAAGTGCTAATCTTGTTGTCGTAATTCCACCATCCAAAATTTGCATATTTTTAACAGGATTGTACATATAACTTGCTAAAAATGAAGCAAGTGGGTTACCTTTAAAAGAAATATTTTTTTTACTTGTATCAAACTTGCCAAAGGCAGGTTTAGAAGCAATATCATTATTTACTGCATTTTGCAGCTCTATTTTTTTTATAAATTTTTGTTCCAAATCCTTTTGTGTTGATTTTTGCTTATAAACAATTAAGCCGGCTAATGCAGCAAGTGGTATTCCTGTTGTAAAAATAAATCTTGATATATGTAGTTTTTTATATAATTTTTGCACATTTTCATTATTTAAAATATTGCTAAGAGTCTGCTTTTGTATTGGATCTTTTACATTATGCAAAAGAGTTTCTAACCTATGAAGTTTTCCATTTGCATCTTTGCGCAAATTTCTTGTATCAAAAGAAGAATCTGCGTTAAAAAACTTATAAACAGTATTATTAAAAAGCTTTTTCAACAAGGGAATTCCAGCAATCCACACTACTTCCGTTCCAAATTCTTCAATTGCTCTTTCTTTTCCATCCTCCTTTGAAGCCTGTTTGTCATAAATATAAGTAATAGCGCAATTACTCAATGTATCTTTTGCAGCTATGGGTATGACAGAATCACCATTTTTACTTAATTGTTGTATAAATTTTGTTGCAATGCTTAAATTCGACATTCTTCCCTCTTACAAATTATTATAGACCCCAAATAAGGTTCATAAATTCTTGAACCCTTTTATTAATTTGTAAAGTGTATCGCATATTTTTCATATATTTTCCTTCACTTTTTTATAACACAAATAAAAATTTTTTTTGCTGAATTTAAAAATATATTTTACATTTTTAAACTAAAAAAGCCACAGTTAAATGTGGCTCTTTGATTTCATATTTAATTTTATTTAATCAATACGAACGTAAACACGAGCCTCAGCAAACTTAAAAAAACTACGTCGCAATAATTCAAATAGAGTTTCTAACATGTAAAGTACCTTCTTTTATTAAAGCTTAAATATTTTACACCTAAAAAAAATTTTTGTCCAGACATGTATATATTTTTTATCTATTGAATAAATTTATACACAACAATTTGTTTAACATACGTTACAATATATTAAGAAATTTGCATAGTATATTTTTTTATGTAATAATGACTAATGTTAATAGTCTAACCATTCCTTTCTTGACTTATGCGATTTGAAAATCAAATCGCATTTTATTTTATATATACTTTTATTAAATATTTACCCGTCAAGTTTATTTCATAATATAATTATTTTATGAGGATTTTAGGAATAGACCCGGGCATTGGAATAACCGGATATAGTATTATAGAAGCACAAGATGACCACTACAAGCTTATCTCTTGCGGTTCTATACAAACAAATAAAAACCTTGCTCATCAAAAAAGACTAGCAGAAATTTATCATGACATAAGACATATTTGCGCAACCTTTAATCCTCAAAGTGCCGCCATAGAACAACTTTTCTTTTTTAAAAACCAAAAAACAATTATCCCGGTTGCACAAGCACGCGGTGTAATTCTTGCAGCACTTGAAGAGTCAGGCATAGAAATTGGCGAATATACACCAATAGTGGTAAAACAAGTACTGACGGGTCATGGTAGAGCAACTAAAGATGAAGTAAAGTTTATGGTTGAAAAATATATTGAGTTAAATCCTGCTACAAAACTCGATGATACAATAGACTCAATTGCAATAGGCATTTGTCATGCCAGAAATATGGAAATTAAAAACAGGGAGATTACATGAACACACTGATAGTAAAAAAAGCAGCTTTTTATGCACTTATTTTGGGCGCAGCTCTTGCCATCGTCGGTATTATCAATTTTTTAATAGGTCTTGTGGCTTTTGCCCTTGGACTTTTATGTGCACCTGCAGTTATATTTTTTATGAAATCAAGAAATGAAATAGGATTTCTTGAAAGTCAACAAGGTGCAGCACTTGGAGCAATGATAGGATTTTGTTCAACAATTGCATATTTTGCAATATTTACGCCCCTTGTACTTTTAATCCATGCAATAAAATCTTCCTATTATTCATACGGCTTACCCTACATTGTCAGCTTTGATACTTTTTGGCTTTTTCTTGTTATAGTTGTTACAATAGGAATTCTTGTAGCACTTACAAATGCCACAAGCGGTATGGGGGCAATATTTCTGCTTTCACAATTTGACAAAAAACCTGACGATATTGAAGAAATAGACATAAATATTGAGTAAAGGATAAAAAATGAACGAATTTCATTCTAAAATTAAAACGGTCGAATGGATTAAAACAGGTGAACTTGATGGCATTTCAAGAATGGTTGATCAAACTTTAATTCCCTATGAATATAAAAAAATTGATATAAAAACAACCGAACAAATGTATAATGCAATTAAAACAATGATAGTAAGAGGTGCACCTGCTATAGGAATTTCAGGAGCCCATGGAGCAGCCCTGTGTGCAATAGAACTACTAAAAAATAAAAAAGAAAATTTTATCGAAGAGTTAAAAAAAGGAATACATTACATAAACTCATCCAGGCCCACTGCCGTTAATTTAAGCTGGGCACTAAACGAACAACTGAAAATAGTAGAAAAAGGCGGTACAAAAGAAAAAATAACACAAGCACTGATTCAAAATGCAATAAAGCTTGAAAATGAAGATATTGAAATTAATAAAAAAATTGGTGATTTTGGTGCACAAATCGTACCAAAAGGGGCAACAATTCTTACACATTGTAATGCCGGGGCACTTGCAACAGTTGGCTATGGAACAGCACTGGGAGTTGTAAGAAGTGCCTATGCAAAAGATAATACAGTTCAGGTTTTTGCGGACGAAACTCGCCCAAGACAACAAGGTGCCAGAATCACAACTTTTGAACTTGTCAAAGACAACATACCCGTGACACTTATCACTGATGGTATGTGCTCATACTTTATGAAAAAAGGGATGATTGATGTTGTTATAACAGGTGCAGATAGAATTGCCGCAAATGGAGATAGTGCAAACAAAATTGGAACATATACTGTTGCAATAGCTGCAAAATACCATAATATACCTTTCTACATTGCAGCACCAAAATCAACTATTGATATGTCAATTAAAACAGGAGATGACATACCCATTGAATTAAGAGATGAAGAAGAAGTTACAACAATCAACGGTAAAAAAATCTGTGCCGAGGGAGTAAAAGTAATTAATCCAAGTTTTGATGTAACTCCAAACGAACTTATAACAGGCATTATAACAGAGTGTGGAATTTTTAAACCTGAGGAATTAAAAAAACTCTTTATGAAATCTTAATTTGATTGAAAAATTTTTGTGTAATAAAATAGCTAAATTACAAACTAAAGGAATTGTTTTATGTGCGGAATAGTAGGGTATGTAGGTAATAAAAAAGCAAGTGAGGTTTTATTAAAAGGGCTTTCTTATCTTGAATACAGAGGCTACGATTCATCAGGCGTTGCACTTATGACAAAAAATAAAATTGAAATTTTTAAAGCTCCGGGCAAACTAAATAATTTGCGCGAGGTATTAAACACACAACAAAATATTTGCAACAAATCAACTATGGGCATAGGTCACATTCGTTGGGCAACACATGGGCTCCCGACAGAGCTAAATGCTCATCCGCACACTTGTAACTGTGGCAGCCTTGTTGTAGTACATAATGGTATTATTGAAAATTATAAAGAATTAAAAACTGAACTTGAAAAGTATGGCTGCGAATTTAAATCACAAACTGACTCTGAAGTTGCGGCACACTTAATAGCGCATGAATTTTCAAAATGTAAAGACTTATTAAAAGCAATGACAAATGCTGTAAAAAAAATTCAGGGTGCTTATGCTTTTTGCGCCATGCATAAAACTTTGCAAGATAAAATTGTGGTTGCAAGAAAAAATGCTCCACTAATTATTGGCGTAGGTGAAGGTGAAAATTTTATTGCAAGTGACATACCAGCTATTATAGAATATACAAAAAAAGCAATTTATTTAAATGACAATCAGGTAGCAGAAATTAAAAAAGATTCCATTAAAATTACCAATTTAGAAGGAAATATTCTTGAAAACAAAGTTGAAATGCTACCCTTTGAACCTGTTGCATTATCCAAAATGGGCTTTAAACATTATATGCTCAAAGAAATCCATGAGCAAAGTGATGTTGCAAGAAATGTTCTAAGTGGAAAACTAAAAGATGCAAAATCTCCAATAATATTGGAAGATGTAAAATTAGACATAAGTGATTTAAAAAATATTAACAGAATACAAATTATAGCTTGTGGCACATCTTTACATGCAGGACTTGTAGGAAAATATATTTTTGAAAAATTTACAAAAATTCCAACCGATGTTGAGGCATCCAGTGAATATATATATAGAGATACAATAGCAGATAAAAATACTCTTGTAATAGGCATCTCTCAATCAGGTGAAACAGCTGATACGATAACCGCAATAAAACAGGTAAAACAAAAAGGATCCCATGTTTTAATTATTACTAATCGTCCTGATAGCACAATGGCTCGCCTGGCAGACAGCTTGTTACCTGTAAATGCAGGTATCGAAGTCTCTGTTGCTGCTACAAAATCTTACACAGCTCAACTTTTATCATTATATCTGCTTACAATATATATAACACAAATTATTAATGAAAAAAGTACAACTGATAGAGAGATAATCTCCCTAAAACAAGAAATGCTTGAATTGCCAAACAAAATAGAATCCATTACAAATAGCACCGAAAACATCAAGGCAGTTGCAAAAAAATACTCGAGTTACAAAGATTTTATCTTTATAGCGCGTGGAATAAATTTCCCAACAGCACTTGAAGGAGCCTTAAAACTAAAGGAAATAAGTTATATTAATGCTACCGGATACAGCGCAGGAGAGCTTAAACATGGGCCAATTGCAATGCTTGATGAAACAATGCCCGTACTTGCAATATTAAATAAAGGAATAGTTTATGATAAAGTAATGTCAAATTGTGAGGAAGCAAAGGCACGTCAGGCTAAATTAATAGGGGTTTCAAACTATATAGACAAAAAACATAAAGAATTATTTGATGATGTTTTATTAATTCCTGATATTTCAGATACATTATCACCAGCCTTAAACATAATTATATTGCAACTTTTAGCATATTATATAGCAGAATATCTTGGCAAAGATGTAGATCAGCCCAGAAATCTTGCAAAATCCGTAACTGTTGAGTAATTAATCAACATTCACAGGCTCTCTGTTTATTGATCGAATTGCTCTTTTAGCATTTTCAATCAACTCGGGTTTTAAACCTTCAATAATTGTTATTTGACGCAAAATATCAATAGTGCGTTTAAATGCTCGTACTACGTCGCCTTGCGAAAATTCGCTGTCTTTGAACATTTCATCCCATGTATTAATTGATGAAACTTCTTCATTATCAGAATTTACCCAAAACTCAATAAAAGAACAAAAATGTGAATGTAAATTCATGGGATTTTCAATTTTATTATCACGTTCCAAAATATATATTTTTCTCTTTATATCCTTTATTTTTCCCAAAACCTTACGCACTTTTTGACATGGCGGATTTGTCACGCACTCATCTTTTGCGCGCATTTCTTCGCATGCCAAAGCACATATAACAGAAGCCAGCTCAGCAGGATTTAAATCGTTCAACAAACCACTTAAAATAACCTCTGAAAGGTAAAGCTCATTTTCTGTTCTAAGCACCATTGTAACCTTGCCTCTGTCTGTAGGAAAATCATCTGCAAGATTTCCTGTTTGTTCCAAAATATTTTTGTGTGCAAGGAATTTTTGCCAATACACATCCTTTTGAAACTCAATTTCTTTCTTTAGTTGGCGAGCTTTTTTTTCATAGCGTGCCAAAAGCTCAAGTTCTTTTTTATGTTTTTTATACAGTTTGCAACTATCACAACCAAAATGTTCAATTTTTCTAAAAAGTTCTTTAGACTTTCTACCAAACTCTGCAACTTCAGGTGCATCCTTTTTTCCTGATTTGTGTGCTTGCCGCTTAAGAGTTTTGAAAATTGTTCGCGTTTCAACATAGATGTTTTTAAGTTTGTTATACTCTATAAAATCCTCATTTTTTAAGCCTAAGTGACACTTATAACTTTTTGCGGCATTAATAATATTATTGTAGTCCTCCATCTGTGCAAGCAATGGCGAAATTCTATCAGAAGAAGAATAGTATCCAAAAGTTTTTAATATAAGTTCTTTAGCCTCACTAAGACTAAATCTCTGCAAGAGATTTAAAACCATAGAATAACAAGGAGAAAATTTGCTTTCAAGAGGATTAGCATCTGATGTGGCAAGGGTTGCAACTTCCTCCGGAGTCTGAAAAGGAGTACCGACAATTACAACATAGCCTATTTCATCCATGCCACGGCGTCCCGCTCTACCAGACATTTGCAAAAATTCATTTGCACTCAGCATTCTATGACCCTCATCAGTTCTCTTAGAAATTGAACTAATAACGGTAGTACGAGCAGGCATATTAATTCCTGCCGCAAGAGTTTCAGTTGCAAAAACCATTTTTATTAACCCCTGTTGAAAAAGTTTTTCCACAAGTACTTTCCAACCGGGTAAAAGTCCAGCATGATGAGAAGCCACGCCTTTTTTAATAAGATTAAGTTGAGGATTATTTTCTAAGTATGGATTTTCTTTAATGTATTCATCAACAAGTTTATTTATCTTTATTTCTTCTTCTTTATTTAATAGCTCTAAAGTTGAGCATTTCTGTGCATTTTCATCACATTTTTTACGTGAAAAAGTAAAATAAATCGCAGGCAACATATTTTTTTCTTTTAATGCTAAAGTAATTGATGCAACAGGATTTTTTAAAGTGGCTTTCTTGTTAAAATATTTATATTTACTCTCAGGCCTAATTTTTTTATTTAATTTACCTTCTGGTGTTAAAAGAGGTAAGACAGTATCAGGTTTAGAACTGTCGTAATAGTAAAATCTTAAAGGGACAGGGCGAAAATCAGTAAACACATGTTCTGTACCGGAATGCACCGTATTAATCCAATTTGTTAATTGTTGAGAATTTTGAACCGTTGCACTAAGGGCAATTATCTGTATATTTGTAGGGCAATAAATAATACTTTCCTCCCAAACGGTACCACGCTGTTGGTCGTTCATATAATGAACCTCATCAAGTACAACATATTTGACATCCTTTAGATTGTCTTTTAAAGTTCCAAAAGTTGTACCATAAAGCATATTTCTAAAAACTTCAGTTGTCATTACAACAATTTGTGCTTCACGATTAATAGTGGTATCACCTGTCAGAAGCCCAACATTATCTTCACCGTATTGTCTTGAAAAATCAAAATATTTTTGATTTGAAAGAGCTTTTAGAGGGGTTGTATAAAAAATTCTTGTACCGTTTTGCAATGCCAAATGTATTGCACTTTGAGCAATACATGTTTTACCCGCACCTGTTGGAGCACACACAACTACACTTTTACCATTTTTAATATGTTCGATTGCCTCTTTTTGGAAATCGTCCAGCTCAAAATTGAATCCATACATTATTTTATTATTTTATCACAGATTCACTACCCTTTACAATAACAGATATATATGGTTTTGAGAAATATTTATTTGCGATTTCCAAAATATCATTTTGAGTGACATCATTTATTAACTTTTTATACCTTTCAAGGTAATCTATACTACGCTCACTAATTGCATAATATCCCAAAAGTGATGCATCATCCATATTGGTTTCAAGAGAAATAATAATATTCCCCAAGATTTTATCTTTTGCCTCTTGAAGTTCTTTTTGAGTAACATATTCTTTTTTAAGAAGATTGATCTCATCAAGCATACTTTTTTTCGCAATTTCAGTACTTTTATTATTTGTACCAATGTAAGTCACAAAACTTCCATCCAAAATATTCTGCAAAATTGTTGAACCAACAGAATATGCCAACCCCTTTTGCTCTCTTAAATTTTGAAAAAGCCTTGAACTCATACCTTCCCCTAAAATTGCATTTATTACTTTTAAGGTTGCAATATCTTTTTCATTATATATTGGACAAGTTTTATAGCCAACAAATACCCAAGCAGTCTGTGTTTCAGGTTTCACAAAAGTCAAGTCAATATTTTTTTGAGGGGTAAAAACATTAATTTTTTCTTCCATATAATTAATCTTTTTACCTGTATTTTTTTTAAAAATATCATTCATCTTTTGAGCTATTTCATCTTCATTGACATCGCCAACAATTGATATTACAAGATTTTGAGGATTTAAAATTTGCAAATAATAGTCTTTTATATCCTCAGGGGTTACTGCAGATATTTTATTTAAAAGAAATTTGGAATCCTGCCCATAATAACTGTGATTAAATGCAACTTTTTTAAATTCATCAAGTCCTATCGATAAAGCATTATCCTGTACTTTTTTTAAATCCGCAATTCGCAAATTTTTAATTTTTTCTGTCTCAGAGGCAGAAAAAACAGGATTATTTACTACTTCATTCAAAACATCTAATGCTTCATCCAATTCATTTTGTGTTGTTTGCATAGAAATTGAAAAGACATCAGAACCGGATGATAGGGCAAGCTTTATACCCTTTTCATCAAGCAAGTTTGCAAATTCGGCATTAGAATATTTTTTTGTACCTTGTTTTGCAACAGATGCAGCAAGCATACCGGTTGTCGGAATTTTTTCAAAAATTTTTGAACCTTTTGCTTCAATATCAATAGCAATTATTGAATTTGAATTATTTTTTTTGATTATTAACTGTGCTCCGTTTGGCAACAGGTATTTAACAGCCCCCTTGCTTTGCTCAACTGCTTTTAACTCAACTGGCAATTTTGCAGCCGCCGCAATTTGTGCTATTTCTTTTATATTCTCGCCTTTTGGAGTAACGGTAGACAGTGCATATTTCGATAAAATCAAATATTTTTTTGCTGCAGCAATAACATTTTTTCTTGTAACCTTATCAATGTTATTTAAATAATTATCATAATATGCACTTGAACCCCAAAACATGGTTAAATAACCAAGCTCATCAGATATATTCGAAATAGATTCACGAGAATAGTAAGTGTCGGTTTTTATCATATTTTTAGCTTTTTTTATGTCAGCATCAGTTAGTTCGCCATTTTGAATTTTTTTTATCTCATTAAATATTTCATTTTTTACTTCATCAAAATTTTTAGGATCAAAAGTTGCACTTATCGTAAAAAGTCCATCATCCATAAAAGATGAATTAGATGCGCTTATTGAATATACAAGATGCTTTTGTTCTTTCAAAACTTGATTAAGCCTTGAACTTTTTGAATCACCCAAAATTGTGGCCAAAACATCAAGAGAATATGTATCTTTATCGTTCTTGAATTTAGGAGCACGAAAGGCTAGTGTCATATAAGTCTGATTAACGTCCATTTCTTCATTTACGCTTAAAATTTTGTCTATCGGGTGAATTTTAGGGTAAACAGGTTCAATATACTCCGCTGTTTGACCTGTTTCAAAATATTTTTCAACCTTTTTTACAGCTTCATCAGGATCAACATCTCCTACAATAACTGTTGTCATATTTACGGGCAAATAAAACTTGTTATAAAAGTCAAGTATTTCTTCTCTTGTGATTGTTTCAATCACTTCTTTTTTACCTATAACTGGCCTGTAATAGGGATGTTTTGGCTCTTGTGAAGAATAAATAAGATTAAAAAGATTTTCCCACATTACACTTGTAGGACTATCTTTGCCTTTTGAAATTTCTTCTAGTACGACCAGTCTTTCTTTTTCCAATTCTTTTCTTGGTATCAAAGGGTTCAAAAGCATATCTGCATGTAAAGACAATGCTAGATCAAAATCCTTAGAGGGTATTGTAATATAGTAATGTGTAAAGTCTTTACTTGTAGCAGCATTTGTAATTGCACCTTTACTTTCCAGTACTCTTTCAAAAGTTCCTGCAGGATTTTTCTCAGTTCCCTTAAAAAATAAATGTTCCAAAAAGTGTGCAACTCCTGAGTTTTTATCACTTTCGTTAATAGAGCCCGTTTTAATCCAAGTATTAATTGTAACTGTCGGATTATTTGAAACTTGTTTTACAATAACACTTTGTCCATTTTTTAATTTTTGGCTAACGTATTCTTTAGCCTCAATGGGCATTATCAACACAAAAACAAGAATTAAGACTGTAAAAATATTTTTTAAGGCTCTTTGCATTTATTTCTCCTTAATCTTTAACTTTCAATTCGCAACACATCTGACAAGATGTGAAAGTTTTTGAGTACTTCAAATTATTTCTAAAGCATTTAAACTTTGCTTCATTATACACTTCAATTATTTTTTTGTCTTTAATATTACCGATTTTTAAAGAAAGACAAGGATAAACATCTCCTTGAGGATTTATCATCATGTTAGAAAAAGGGTATTTACAAGGATGATAAATATCCTTTGGTAAAAGATTGTTTTTTTTGGTAAAAAAATCTCTAATTTTTTTCATCTCATTTTCAAAACCTCCACCTTCGAATTTTGGCGAAAAACGTATTTGGGTTTTTGAGTATTTTTTAATCTTGTATATTTCTTTTAAAATTTTCTCAAATTCGTCAAGATTAAAATATTGCCCTATCGGATAATTTGTTTCATAAAATTCACTTGTAAACTCTTCCCTTAATACTGAGTTTTGTTTTAGATTATTGTTTCTTAAAAAAGATATACTCAAGAACTCAAAACCTGATTTTGTACAATATTCATAGAGCTTCAAAATATCTTCGATATTATTTTCAAGAACTATAGTTTTAATATCAATCAAAGGACGCTTTTTCCTATCATTTAAATTGTCTAAATTATTTTTAATCTTATTAAAAATTCCATCAGAAGCTCGATTTTTATCATGAGTCTGACCCCAACCATCAAGAGAAACAGACAAAAGCAACATTTTTGATTTAATAAAGGCATCAATTATATCGTCATTAATTAAAATACCATTTGTGACAACATTCATTTTACCCAAGGTTTTCTTAGAACATTTAAACAAAATTTCTTTGAAATCACTCCTTAAAAGAGGCTCTCCTCCAACTAAGGTAACGAAAGAATAAAACGGGATTTGTTCGATTATTTTAAACCACTCATCACAAGTTAATTCATCTTGATTGCGATTTAAACCAACATAACAATAAGGACAGTTTAAATTACACCTATAAGTAAGCTCAAAAAAATATCTTAAGGGCATCGGCGCATTTTTAAGAGGATTTTTGTATGATAAATCAGCATAAGTATTTCTAAAAAAATCAAATAAAACTGAATAATCAAAAATATTTTTCATTTTTTAATTTTACTACATGAAATGTTTATAGTAAAATAATTACAAATTTTAGGAATGGCTGCATATTAAAATTTCAAGGAGCAGTTTTGAAACAGCAAGAGCTTGAAACTTGGCAAAAAGTTATCGACGAGATAAAAATTAATATACCAGAGATAGCACACACATGGCTTAATAATCTTGAGCCTGCATTACCATTGTATGAAAATCCTTCTAATGGAATTTTCTTAATGAAAAGCAACCAGAGTTTTGGGATTCAAGTTTTAACACAAAAATATTTAAATGAAATAGAAGAAGCACTCCAAAAAGTTACCTCGCTTAAAAGAACTGTAAGAATTATCCTTGATGACACTCAACCAGTAAAAAAAAGAGTACCAAAACAAACAAAAGAACATGCGCTTGTGCAAGAGCAAATAGACAATTTAAAACAAATGCACTCTTTTTGCGGACTAAATTTAAAATATACTTTTAATAATTTTGTATGTGGCGAAAATTCAAACTTTGCATTTAACGTAGCAAAAATGGTAGCACAAGCTCCTGGGCAAAAATATAATCCCCTTTATATATACGGAAACGTTGGTCTTGGCAAAACACACTTAATGCAAGCAATAGGTCATGAGATTTTGAAAAATTTTCCAACCTTAAAAGTAAAGTATGCAAAAGCAGAAGAAATCACAAACCAACTAACAGAATCAGGTATTGTCCTTGCTGAAAGAAATTCAAAAATGAAAAAACTGCGAGATCAATACAGAAACATAGATGTACTTTTGCTTGATGATATTCAATTTGCCGAAGGGAAACAAAGAACAGAAGAAGAAATTTTCAGTATTTTTGATGTTTTATTTCATGCCGGGAAACAAATAGTTTTTGCTTCAGACAGACCGCCCTCATCGCTCGTATGCACTCCGGATAGATTAAAAAGTAGGTATGAATGGGGTTTAAATGTTGAAATACAAATCCCCGACTTAAATACAAGATTTGAAATTATAAAAAAACATGCAAAACGCTCAAATTTTGAAATTAATGATGATGTCGCAATTCTTCTTGCAAAAACTTACAATAAAAATATAAGAGAACTTGAAGGTGCATACAATAAATTAAGTGCATACGCATCTATTCAAGGAGTTGAAGCAAATGTTGAACTTGCCCAAAAAATATTAAATTTAAATACAAGCAATAAAAAAATTACTCCACAAGATATTATTGAAAAAACTGCAAAATTTTTAGGAGTTAAAAAAGAAGATATACTTTCTTGTTCTCGTTCAAAAGATATTGCAAACGCAAGAAGACTTGCAATGTATCTTTGTCGGGAAATTACACAAATGAGCCTGCCTGAAATAGGTGAAGCATTTAACAAAAATCACACAACTGTTCTTTACAGCTATGACAAAATTAAAAAAGATGTAACAACAAATAAACAACTTGAAGAAACAATAAATGAACTCAATAAATTCATAGTAAATTAAAGCTCAAACTTTAAAATATTATTACTATCCTGTTCAGAAACAATTAAATTTTTCTTAACTCTGTCAATAGCTATACAATATGGCTTTTTCAGCTTTGCAAATTCACTAATCACACCACTTGATGTAACTTTTAAAATATTGTTTTTTGTATAATTTGCAATATATAAATTGTCAAACTCATCTATAACTATACCAACCGGACCACCTAGATTTACGGATTCTACATATACGCTTTTTGTGCCGTCAGGAGATATTCTATAAACTTTATTTTCCGAAAAACTCGCAGCATAGACATTTCCCTGAGAATCTGCTGCTACACCCGAAGGAGCTTTGAGATTGACAACAACATTACTTTTGAACTGTGTATCATTAACAGGTGTTGTTTCATCAATTTTATTTTGTAACTGTACTTGTTCTTGTTCTTTTTGTTTTTGAGCAGCAATCAGCTCTGCTTGCCTTTTTTTAATTTTATTTTCTAAGGTTAAAACTTGTGTATAAATATCCTCATTTAAAGGAATTTTATCCAAATAAGAAATTGCTTTACTCAAATATCCTCTCTTATAAAGCAGACGGGCCAACTCGTATACACTCTCGTAATCATCAGGTTTTAGTTGTACAACTTTTTCATAGCTTTTTATAGCAGAATCAAGATAACCGTAAGAAGCTTGTATTTGCGCAAGATTATAATATGCTTCATAAAACTTAGGATCGATAGAAATAGCCTTTTTAAAATATTCCATTGATTTTTGAACTTGATTTTGAGAATAAAAATCAATACCAAGGTTGTACAAAGATGTAGCATCTTCAAGAGTATAGGCACTCACAGCTTGTGTATAAACAATGGTTAAAACACTAAAAAATGAAAAAAATAAACTTAAAAATCTTTTTTTCATGGTAATATTATTATACCAAAAAAGGATAATATTACAATGGTAATAATTTTATGCTTATATTTGCCATAGAATCAAGTTGCGATGAAACCGCTTGCGCAATTGTAAAAGATGGACGACAAGTGCTTTCTAACGTTGTTTTTTCACAAATTAAAACACATCAAAAATTTGGTGGTGTTGTACCTGAAGTAGCAGCAAGGGAACATCTCGAATCAATAGGGCCTGTCATAAAAGAAACATTTGAACAAGCAAAGATTTCACCCAAAGAAATAGATGCCTTTGCATCAACTGTTGGACCAGGGCTTGTAGGATGCCTCTTAGTCGGTTTAAATGCAGCTAAAACACTATCTCTTGTACATGATAAGCCGTATATTGGGGTAAACCATCTACAGGCACACGTTTGCGCAAATTTTATAGAATCCGACTTAATGCCGCCTTTCATTTGCCTACTTGTTTCCGGTGGACATACGCAAATAATTTATGTAGAAGATTTTGACAAGCAAACTATTGTAGCATCAACTATTGATGATGCCATAGGTGAAGTCTACGACAAAGTTGCACGATTAATGGGTTTGGCATATCCTGGCGGAATTATGCTTGATAAGCTGGCTCAAGAAGGTAATCCCTTTGCCTTTAAATTGCCTGAGGCAAAAGTCACACTAGATGAGTTTAGCTTTTCGGGACTTAAAACAGCCCTTTTAAGATTAACGCAAAGTTTTAAAAATACTGAAATACCAATAAAAGATATTTGCGCAAGTTTTCAAGAAAGAGTTTCAGACACATTAATCAAAAAAACACTTAATTGGGCAGATAAATTTAACTGCAAAACAATTGTATGTGCAGGCGGAGTTGCGGCAAATTCCGAGCTTAGGAGAAAACTTTTTGCATTAAATGAGGAAAATTATAAAACATATGCACCAAAAATGAAGTATTGCACCGATAATGCTGCTATGGTTGCTTCTTGCGCTTATTTTAATCCCATTAAGTGCAAAGATTCATTAGAATTAGAAGTCTTTTCAAGAATTTAATGCCTTTGCATACTCATACATTTATCATTCAATACTACAAATGCGCCTACGCCTCTACCGGCACCAGCATAGATAAAATCCAAACCCATGTCATATTGTAAATAATCATGGCAATATTTATTAACATATTCGTCTGCAAGTTTTTCTTTATTTCCACCCAATAATTTATTAACAGAAGAAATTAAATCCTTATTGCTTGTGACAGCTTCATAAAAGCAAGGTTTGAAAACACAAAATTTGTTTTTATTTCCAATATAAACACCTTCAACAGGTACACTGCCTGAACCAAATTCACTGCCTGCACCATAAGACGTTGTAAAATAAGTACCCGGACCACACTTCATACGGTTTGTCTTTGTCCAATCAAGACCCTTTCTTATAATTTCGTTAGCCGTTTCCTTACATTGAGTATTATGTATAAAAGACATATACGGACTTATATCTCTATATCCAATAACAGAATCTTTAAGGTAATCTTTTAAAGTACCTTTGAAAACTTCGCCATTATCATCCTGAAACTTAAATACTTTATTATCAAGCAGTTCAGCCACATCTTTAGGCAAAGAACCGTCTTGAGCCTGTATAGAATTAGACATAGAACCAAAACTAACGGTGTCAACTTTTGGACATCTTTCCAAACTATTAAACCCAAAATACTGATTTTTCGAGGAAAATTTATTTATATGTTTAGAAAAAGAAACTTTTGAAATCATTTCAACACTCCACAGCACTACTTTATAAACAAAACAAAACAGTATTAAAAATTGCTATTTAATTTGTTTTGCAATAAGATTTTTTGCAAATTCAAGCTGTCTGTCAAAATTTTTATTAACGTCATCACGGGTAAAAGTGACTTCATAATCAGGCTCTATGCCTTTTTCGTTAATATCTGTGCCACTAGGTGTCAAATATTTGGCAATAGTTAAATTCATCCCCATTTGATTAGGTAAAGCATATATTTTTTGTACAACCCCTTTACCAAAAGTTTTCGTGCCCACTATTTTTGCCCGATTATTATCCTTAAGTGCACCTGAAACAATTTCGGATGCAGAAGCACTATCACTGTCAACAAGAACCACAAGCGGCTTGTCGTATACGAATTCGCCGGTTTGTACTTTATAAGAATTACTTAATCCGTCCCTTCCTATTACGCTAACTATATCGCCACTTTTCAGAAAAAGATTAGACACGAATACGGCATTTTGAAACAGACCTCCTGTATTTCCACGCAGATCTAAGATTAGTCCCTTTGTGTCTTTTACTTTATTAAGCGCATTTATAAATTCCAAAGGAGTATCATTTCCTATAAAACTTATAATATGTATGTAACCTGTATCTTTATCAAGCTTTGCACACTCAACTGTTTTTACTTTAATTTCAGCACGTTTAATTTTTTTTGTAAGCTTTTGCCCCTCCCTAAGAATAACAAGAGTAACCGTTTCGTTTAGCGCACCTTTAATATACTGGGCAACCTGAAATATAGATTTTCCTTTTATCTGATGATTATCCACACTCACAAGCATATCGCCCTGTTTTAATCCTGAAGAATCAGCAGGAGAGCCCTTTATAACATTCACAATATATATTTTTCCTGCCACTGAAGCTATATTTACACCAATACCATACATTTTAGATTCTATAGAATTATTTTGCTCCAAAAATTCTTCTTTAGACAAAAGCCTGGAATAAGGATCGTCCAAACTTGCAAGCATGGTGTTTATAGCAACATATGCATCATCAATATCAGTTATTTTGTTTATATATCTTCTTTTCCACCTATGCCAATTTTGATCATTTAAATGTGGCTCTGCATAACTTTGTTTTACAAGCAACCAACTTTCAAGAAAAAGATCTTTTGGACTTGCTTTTTCATTATTAATATAAGAATTAGAGGATATTTCGTTAATACGTTCTATTTGTGCGTATTTATAGTTTTGAAAACTCACACAAAAAAGAATAATGAGCGACAAGCCTAAAATAGCAAGTTGTATATTTTTTAACTTTTTAAACATTTCTATCCGTTCACTTTATTTTTAGATTTTACGCCTGTCGGAATTAATCTGTATCCCCCGCCGTATATTGTCTCAATGTATTTATTTTTAATATCAGAAATTTTATCTATTTTCGAACGAAGGTGTCTTATATGAACCCTTATTGTATCTATATCTTCATCACCCTGATAACCCCAAACCTCTTTTAATAAAACTTTTGATGACACCATCTCATCATGATGTTGCATTAAAACATTTAAAATTTCAAATTCAATAGGTGTTAACTTAGCAATTTTATCCAATATTTTTACACTGTAACTTTCCGGTATTAATGTAATATCACCTAAAGTCAAAACTTCTTTAAATCTTAAAGATTGAGCGACAAGACCTGAACGGTTTAAAAGTGCCAACACTCTTGCCTTTAACTCGTCCACTTCAAACGGCTTGGTTAAGTAATCATCTACTCCCGAATTAAACCCTTTTAATTTATCTTGCAACTCACCCAAAGCAGTGAGCATAATTATCGGGATATTTTTTATATCTTCATTTTGCCTTATTTTAAGCGCAAGGGAATACCCATCAAGCTCACCCATCATAACATCCAAAATTAAAAGATCGGGTGTGTCTTGTTTTATTAAAGCGTAACCCTTAACAGGATCGGTACAATATTTACAATTATGTCCGGCAAGTTCTAGGTTAATTTTTATCAACTCACAAATTGATTCATCATCATCTATTACAAGAATTTTACTCATAGAAATAATTTTATTACAAAATAGTTTAATCGGACAAAGAAAAATTGTAAAAGAATGTTAAAATAAAATTAAAAAAAGTAAATAAAAAAATTACTTGTGTGTTTTTTTCTTATGTTGTAATATTAACTAGCATAATAAAGTAAGTACTTAAAAAATATCAGGAGGAATATGAATTGGCGATAACAACTCTTGAAGCACGTGAGCAAACACTTAAAACTCACACACGCTATCTTGGCAGACACATACTTGCCGAATTTTTTGAATGTGACCCTAATGTTTTAAACAATCCGAAGCTGGTAGAAAAATATATGGTAGAAGCCGCACTTGAATGTGGTGCTACTATTGTTAATAAGTGCTTTCACCTTTTTGCCCCACATGGTGTATCAGGCGTAGTTATAATCTCGGAAAGTCATCTTGCAATCCACACTTGGCCGGAATTAGGCTATGCGGCAGTAGATTTATTTACTTGCGGTGAAAGTTGCGATCCTAAAGTTGCTTATGATTTTTTAAAGAAATGTTTCAATTCGAAAGACACATCATATACCCAATTAAATCGTGGTATTTTGGATGATAAAAACTTAAGCGTTGAACATACTCCATTTTATATAAGTACTCAACTTTAAGCATATTTAAGCAAATTTAAGGCGCTTTGCATGCGCCTGATTTGTTGTGCTAAAATATACCATATGGATAAATTTAAAATTGAAAAAATGACCATATCTTCATTGGACGAAGTTATGAAAATTGAAAAACTTGCCTATGGAGAGCATCATTGGAGCAGAGAATCTTTCGTTGCAGAAATTGATAATCGTATCTCATCATACAATTGTGCCTACAGTCAAAATAAAAACTTGGCAGGATACATGGGGCTATGGAAAATAATTGATGAAGCTCATATTACAAATCTTGCTGTGCATCCTGACTTCAGAAGAAAAGGAGTCGCAAAATCTTTGCTTTTATACGCGCTTGATGAGTGCTACAAGGAAAAAATTAAATATCTAACGCTTGAAGTAAGAGTTTCAAACGAAGGTGCGATAAAGCTTTACGAAGTTTTTGGTTTTAAATCATTAGGAGTGAGAAAAAAATACTATCAAAATAATAATGAAGATGCATTAATTATGTGGAGTGAAAATATATTCAGCGAAAGTTATAAAAAACGCTATGAAAAATTAAAAGAAAAAATCGGAGATGTAATTTTAAAATGAATAAAAGATATAAAGAACAGCTATATGAGTTCATATACAGGGGGGAAAAAATACCGCTCAGTGTAGGCACAATTGTAGTTTGCTTATTATGCTTGCTTTTTATAATAGTTGCAACTTTTACACAAATAAACGTTTCACATTTATTTCCCATGCTCGATGAAACTGGTAATTTTGTCTTAAAAAATGTTTCAAATCCTTATGTGCCTCAAATACCTGTAGTTTTATTTATTGCTGCAATTTTAGGGCCTGTTTTTGGTTTTTTAACTATTCTTTTATATCTTATTATAGGTTTTTTTCTCTGGCCCGTGTTTGCGCTTGGTGGAGGATTAAGCTACATTAAAAGCGGACTTTTTGGTTACATTTTAGGATATATTTTTGCAGTTGTTCCGGTTGGCAAAATTTTAGAAAAAAAATATAATCTCAAAAATATAATTTTGGCAACAATAGCAGGTGTCTTAACAATCCACCTTTGCGGTATGTTCTATTGTATGCTTTTAGCATTACTTAAAATTGTAAGTTTTTCATACGTATCTTCCGCAATTCATTCTCTTGGCGGAATTAAAACATTTTATGATATTATTGCATCTTTTGTATTTTTACTCATTGCAATACCTGTAAAAATGGTTTTGTGGATTGCAATGAGAAGTTCTATTGTTAAAAAACTAGGTAAGTCGAGAAAAACTACCTAGGCTATTTAAAGATTTCTTTTAATTCTTTTTGAAAAGGTGAAATTTTTACAAGTTTTTCAATAATAATCGGCATTTTTGCAATAGTATAATCAATCTGTTCTTCGGTTGTATAACGGCTTAGGGAAAATCTTATGCTGCCATGTAATGATGTAAAAGGTACACCTTGTGCCCTAAGTACATGACTTGGCTCTAATGAACCAGAAGTACATGCAGAACCTGAACTTGCACAAATACCTTCATCATTTAAGTGCAAGAGTATTAATTCACCCTCAACATATTGAAAACCAATGTTTGTTGTATTTGGGACTCTATTTGCACTTTTCGAGTTAAGAACAGCATTTTTTACATTTGCCAAAATACCTTTTTCTAATTTATCTCTAAGCTTTTTAACTGTCGTCAACTCATCGTTTAAACTATCCTTTGCTAATTTTGCAGCAGCAGCCATACCCACAATGTAAGGTACATTTTCAGTACCTGCGCGCTTACCTTTTTCTTGATGCCCACCAATAATTAAAGGGGAAAGCATAGTGCCTGATTTTACATAAAGTGCACCAATACCTTTTGGTGCATGAAATTTATGCCCGGAAATGCCAAACAAATCAATTTTAGTATCTTTTAAATTAATTGGAATTTTACCTGCTGCTTGAACTCCGTCAACAAAGATTTTGGTATTGGGATTCCGCATTTTAACTGCTTGTGCTATTTTATCAACAGGGTATATAGTACCAGTTTCATTATTTGCCATCATCACTGAAACTATTGCAGTGTCATCACTAAGTGCTTCCAATAAACCACCTATATCTAAATCACCCTTTGAATCAACACCTATCCAACTTACACGATACCCTCTTTTTTCCAAATCTTTATACAAGTTTAAAACACAAGGATGTTCAACACAAGTTGTTATAATATGTTTTTTATTTCTATTAACATCCAGAACGCCTTTTATCGCCATGTTAGCTGACTCAGAACCACAAGAAGTAAAGATTATTTCTTTTGGATTTGCAGCACCCAAAAAATCCGCTATTACCTCTCTTGATTCTTTCACAGCTTCATTTGCACCATGTGCTAAATCATAGATGCTCGAAGGGTTTCCAAATTCTTTTGAAAAGTATGGAATCATAGCTTCAAAAACTTCATTTGCAACCATTGTTGTAGCATTATTATCCAAATATACAAGATTCATTTACTTTACCTCTATAACATTAATTTCAGGGTCAACATGTTCTCTTAATTGTGCTTCGACAAAATTTTTAAGAGTTAATGTTGCATTTTTACAAGAAGAACAAGTGCCTGTCAGTTTAACATAAACATCCTTACCTTCAACATTTACAAGTTCTATACCACCGGAATCCTTACCTAGCTCACCTGCTACATTTGTTTCGAGAACTTTGTTGATTTTTAAAATAAACTGTACAGGATTCAAATTGGTCTCTTTTTTAGTATATTTATCCAATAACATTTTAATATTTGGGACACAACGTGTACATCCGCCGCCGGCATAATTAATTTCTTTTATTTCATCAAGGGTTTTTGCGCCATTTTTAATTGCTTCTATAATTTCAGCCTCACTAACTCCAAAACAATTGCAAATAATTTTTTCATTATTTACTTTCTCGCCCTCTTTATTATCTTCACCAAAATAATTTTTAAACGCATCTTCCAGAGCTTCATGCCCCATAACCGAACAGTGCATTTTTTCAGGTGGTAATCCATCCAATTCATTTGCAATGTCTTTATTGGTTATTTTTCTTGCTTCCTGCAAAGTCTTACCTATTATCATTTCTGTCAATATACTTGAGGATGCAACTGCAGAACCACATCCAAAAGTCTGGAATTTTGCATCGGTAATAATACCATTATCAATTTTTAAATAAATTTTTAGTTTATCACCACAAGCAAGAGCACCTGCTTCACCAACAGCATCTGCGTTTTCTATATAACCCACGTTTTTTGGATTTTTATAATGCTCTTTTACTTTATCAGAATATTCCCACATATTTTTTCTCCATAAAATCAACAACATTATAACACGCACAAAAATACAACTTAAATATGGCGAAAAAAAATAAAAATAGTGCATAATATAGGTATATGCAGGATTCTAAAAACAAAAACAATTATCAACAATATATATACTCACAAAAGGCTGCTTTTGACTTTCTTAAAAGCAAGGCAAGTAAAATTTCTTTGGAAATAAAAGGTGGCAATATATTTGAAAATGCTGCAAAATTTTTATTCAAAGACTTATATCAAAAAAACACACAGCAAAATGCACTCGCTAAGTTTAGCGAAATAAACAAAGTTGTTAGACAGATAAGCAATAAAAAAAATTAAGCTTCTTTATCTAAATAATTGCCTTCGACCATTTGCCTCAACGATCTTCTTCTTAAAAAGCCGGTATTTTTTGAAACAGCTTGCCTGTACAAATTATCAAGCTTGCTTGCTATATACATTTCAGAGTTATCTTCATAACTGCGTTTTGTATACAGGCTCAAGCCTAATCCGGCAGTATTGCTACAGTTTATTCCATTAATTCTTGACATGTCAAGTTTTCCATTTTTAATTGTGCTTATCTATTTTATTAAAAAAATATTTTTTGTCAAAAATTGCTACAAATCAATTTATACTTCACAAATCTTTACAAGGAAAATAATGTTATTTTTTTTGATATAATCAAAGGCATGATGAAGAAAGATTTTTTTGCACAATTAGTGCATAGGGCAATTAGTAATGCGATAGATAATAACAAGCTGGGAAGTCTTGAAAAAAATGATTTTCTTCCAGTTTGTGAAATTCCAAAGAATACTCAATTTGGGGATTATGCAATAAATGTATCATCCTTGGCACGAAATGCAAAGATGTCACCACCTGCTATTGCACAAAATATTGCAGAGTTTATTCAACCCAAAGGTTTTAGTATAAATACTGTTGCAGGGTTTATAAATTTTAAACTTGAAAAAGAAATGCTCAACTCTATTGTTAAAGAAATTCTTGATAAAAAAGAAGAATTTTCACAGACAAATATTGGCAAAGGCGAAAAAGTTAATCTTGAATACGTCAGTGCTAACCCTACAGGACCTTTCCATATAGGACACGGACGTTGGGCAGCATTAGGCAGTGCTCTAGCTAACATCATGAACTACTGCGGATATGACGTATATCAAGAATTTTACATCAATGATGCAGGAAACCAGATTAACAAACTTGCTCGCTCGCTTGAATTAAGGGTAAAAGAACTCAAGGGGGAAAAAGTTGAGTGGGAAGAAGATTTGTACCCCGGCGAATATTTAATTGACTGTGCAAAAAGGTATATTGAGTCAAATTCAAATGAAAGTTACGGCGATTTTGCAAAAGCAGACATGCTAAGATTACAAAAAGAGCTTTTGGAAAAGTTTAGAACTCATTTTGATTGCTTCTTTTCAGAATTATCTTTATATAGAAACAACGAAGTTGAAAAATGTGTTCAAGAGTTGGACAAAAAAGGTAAATTATACAAAAAAGACGGCGCTGTTTGGTTTAAAAGCTCTGACTATACAGACTCACAAGACAGAGTGCTTAAAAAATCAGACGGTTCAAATACATACCTTACTGCTGATATTGCATACCACAAAAACAAGCTTGAGCGCGGCTTTAACCGTTTAATTAACATCTGGGGAGCAGATCATCATGGCTATATTCCAAGAATGAAGGCAGCAATTGATGCTTTAGGATACGACAGCTCTTGTCTTGAAGTACTGTTAGGACAGTTAGTTAATATTATTCAAGACGGCGAACAAATGCGTATGGGTAAAAGAAAAAAAATGGTTACGCTAGACGAACTTGTTGAAGAAGTTGGTGTAGATGCTACAAGATTTTGGATGTTAATGCGTTCAATTGATACAACTATTGATTTCGATATTGATTTAGCAAAAAGCCAAACGGATAAAAACCCTGTTTTCTATGTTCAATATGCCCATGCCAGAGCATGTTCAATATTAAGAAAAGCTGTTGAAAAGCGAATGGATATTGAGAGCAAAACCGAACTGCCGCCCTTATTTAGTATCGAAGAATTGTCTAAGGTTGAACAAAATATAAATGTAGAAACACTTTTTGATGAAAATCAAGAAAAAGAATCTGCGAAAGCTGCAAAAGCATTAGTATTAAAACTTGAAGAGTCAAAAACTATAATTGAAGCAGCAACGAAACTGAGAGCACCATATTTGCTTTGTAAATACTCTCAAGAACTTGCAACAGCATTTCATCATTTTTACAATTACTCAAGAGTCTTATCAGATGATAAAGAATTATCTAAAAAGAGACTTGCTGTTGTGCGTTGTTTTATTATAGTGCTTGGAAAAATGCTTGATTTAATAGGTGTTAGCGCACCTGAAAAAATGTAGTTGATTTTAAAATTTGTCTGTGATAATTTAAAAACACGGTCAGAGTTAAAGGTTTCGTCGTGCAGACAAAATAAACACCCCTTGGGGTGTGCGAATGAAAATTAAATATGTGGGCTGCTAGCTCAGGTGGCCTAGAGGGTGAAACCCTCGAAAACAAATAAGCACCCCTTGGGGTGTGCGAATGAAAATTAAATATGTGGGCTGCTAGCTCAGGTGGTTAGAGCGCACCCCTGATAAGGGTGAGGTCGGTGGTTCGAGTCCACTGCGGCCCAGATTTTACAACAAGAGCCGAAAAGGCTCTTTTTTAGTGGCTTTTCAAGTTCCAATCTGCGTTTCAAACGGTTGCTATAGTTTAACAGGACATTTGGGACATGTGTTTTATAGGCAAAATACCGAGTTGTTAGGAGTTTAAGGCTAATTTATAGTATTGAGATGTACCGGTCTTTTCTTGCACTCAAGTACTCAATTCTTGCACTCTTTTGCACTCCAAAGTCAAAAATTAAAAATCATTTTAGCCTAATAATAGGTTTCTGGGACATTGAGACAGAAAAAATTTAATAAAAAATCAAACAGACAGCACGATTGAGGCTGTTTTTTAGTATTGAGATGTACCGGTCTTTTCTTGCACTTAACTACTCTTTTCTTGCACTCTATTTGTAAATTTAAAAACCACATTAGGCTAAAATCAGCTTGGTGTTTGGAGTTAATCCTAGTGCAATAAAGTGCAAAAAAGTGCAATTTTATTTTAGCTTGCAAATTAAGATAGACCAAATTATCAATGAGATTTGGATATTTACGCAATTTTTAATTCATAACCTAATTCATGGAATATTTTTACAATGGTAGAAAATTTAGGTTCTTTTTCATTTTTAAATAAACTGTATAAATGAGTTCTGGACATTCCAATTTTCTTTGCAAAACCTGAAATTGAACTTCTTGATTTAATGGCAATTTCTAATGCACGATAAAAAGAATTAAAATCGCCATCTTCAATATAATCTTTTAAACTTGTATTTAGATATAATTTAATATCTTCATCAGTTTTTAAGTCGTTAACTATATAATTTTCTAAATCTATTGTATGTTTTAATTCTTTCATTATTTACCATTCTTAACTAGACTTTTTGCTTCAAAAATATAGTGTAAACTATAGCAGACACTTTGTCAATTTTGGAGTAATTTTTCTTAATAAGTTCTTAATAAAAAGTTTTGAGCAAATAACTTACGTTATTTATACATTGTAACCTAGATTTATAAAG